>JANMLZ010000213.1:0-33723 GCA_031372825.1 Cyanobacteria bacterium OTE_58_metabat_593
CTCTTAGGCTCTTAACTAGACCGTTGCCAGTCCCCGTCAGACCGCCGACCCAGGCAATTTCTTTTATATCGACCGAGCGTCCCTCGGCGGATAATCCTTGAAAAGCGAATCACTTGTGCTGCTGCTACATCTCGGTGCGTCCTGTACCCACACTCTGGGCAATTATGCACTCGGTCATCAAGCTCTTTCTTGCCAGTATGAGTATCGCAATTCGGACATACCTGAGAAGTATAATCCTTGTTTACCTTCTCGAAATATACTCCCTGTTTCCCACACACCCACGAGAGAATCGCGATGAATTGCCCAAAACCAGCATCTAACCCGCCTTGAAAGGACGGGGTTCTCAGCGTATTTCCTATAGAATAAGCATTTTTTTTGACACTCCCGGGCCTGAAGGCGTGGGGATTGTTAGGGTCGAGAGAAGATATTACTACCCTCTCCCTCCCATCCGAAACCGTGCTTGCGACTTTCACCGCACACGGCTACTCAATGTGTTTCCTTTGTCACTACAGGACTTCAGACTTCCATCATTGGCAGTCTTTTCATCGTGGCAGTGTCGATGCAGTAATTGCAGGTTTTTCCATTCATCCTTTCCGCCTAGAGCTATGGGGATTTTATGGTCTACTTCCATCACATCCCATTCTTGGAAGCGTAATTCGCACCAAGGACATTGACCCTTTTGTTGTTTAAGCAACTTAGCCTTACGACTTGACATTTCAGGGTGTTTCCCTAGTCTTGAACTCCAGTAAACTGAGTCGTCATCGAATGGACTTTTATCGCCTTTGACTTTTACATAGTCAGTGCTACTACAACTAAACTCACTATGTTTTAGTAACCGAAGGGGGTTCGCTTCCCCTTCTCTGGTTGCGAATACCCAGTTGCTGCCGCCAATGGTTGTCCAGTATTTGATATGACCATCACTGATGTTTCCACAGCGGCGTTTTGCCCATCTACGAAGTTTCAGGTATGTGAGGTAATCCTGTTTTGATAGTTCTCCAACAGTTTGTGCGTCGGAATTTGAAAAATAGGAAGTCCATCCCCTGATCACAGGGTTGAGGTCTTTAATCAGAGCCGCTTGGGGCGAAGATCTATGTTTTTTGATGAGTCTCCCGATTTCCTCTTGGTGAGCCTTACTCGCCTTCTGCGATGGGGTGATGAGTGTGTTAAAACCTAATATCTTACCTTCTGCGGTTTTGTTGCTTCGGTATTTACCAGCGGGGTATTGCCTGATGTGATGACCTAAAAAGTCAAATCCGGCTGTACCATCCTCACTTAGTTCATCGTTGAGTGTGTGAGTTAGCCTCGTCTTTTCAGGTTTTAACTCCAGTCCTATGCCAGTTAACCATTGAGAGATTATCTCTCGACATCTTTTTATTACGGCTTTGTCTTTGTGTAGAATTACGAAGTCGTCGGCATATCTAATGACTGCCAGGGATTGTCTTTTGTCCCTGTAACTTCTCCTTGTTCCACCTGGGTATCTGATGTCTAGCGTTTCAGCAAATTGCTTAAGCGCTTCTTCTAAGCCGTGGAGGGCTATATTTGCAAGTAGTGGAGAGATGACCCCACCCTGCGGTGTACCCTCAGATGTAGCAGTAAAGGCTCCTTGGTCTATTACCCCAGACTTTAGCCAAGCTTTGATTTGTCGCCTAACCTTGCCCTTGATGTTCAACTTTTGGAGCAATGTCTGATGGTTGATGCGGTCAAAACATTTGGCTATGTCCGCGTCTAGCACGAACTTTGCCTCGCCTTGAATACAGTTTTTAATCTGTTTTATCGCATCGTGGCATGACCTTCCTGGTCTAAAACCGTAGGAATTTGGCTCGAAAACAGCTTCCCATTCTGGCTCTAGTGCAGCTTTGATAACTGCTTGCAAGGCGCGGTCGTACATTGTGGGTATTCCTAATGGGCGCTTTTCATCCTTTCCTGGCTTTGGTATCCATACCCTACGAGTGGGTTGGGATTTTCCAGTTAGTTTGAGTTGCTCTGTGAGTTTCAGACGTGCTGCTGGGGATAGGGACTTAATCCCATCCACTCCTGCCGTCTTTTTCCCTTGGTTTTCGACTGTTACCCGTCGTACCGCTAAGACCCTGTTAGACCAAGACCTCATCAGCGTCTTTTGGAGCTTACGAAGTAGCTTGACATCGCCACGGCGTGAAGCAGCGTAGATGCGTTTTTGTAACTTAAAGACGTACCGTTCGACTTGACGCCAATTAATAGTCTTCCATCCCTCTGTATTCTGTTGTGAATCAGAATTAGGCTTATTCATTACCACTTACACCTCTAGCGTTAACACCTTGCGGTTTACGTCAGCTTATCCCGGCAGTTACGCCATCCCTTTTCAGGCATTACCCGTTGATTCAGGTTGGGCATTTGCTTCTTAAACCATCCTTTTCTCTCGTAGCATCTGGCTTGACTGCTTACCTGACACGACTTGTACAGGAGCTAGGAGAGAGTTATTTCGTTCCTACTATCCATTGTTTGAGTCGTTAGGGCGTGTCTATCCACCGGGAGTTTAGGTAGTGCGCTATCTCAGTCCAAGACACTTGATAGACCTTATCCTTGTCAGTTGTTCCTGACCCAGGAGGTAGTTAACCTACAAGCTTATTTCCCCTGGTTGATTGTTTCGATGGTTCAGATGACACTTTGCTGTTCTACCCATAGACTCTTGCTTGCAGTTGGTGTTTTCAGCTATTGTCACCAATTCCTGCTTTCACCCCCGCTTTACAAATTTGATAGTCAGTCTCCTTTGTAGGGGCTACCAAATAACCTGGTAGTTTGTGTGCTTTCAATCCCGCACCGGGATGGTAGGATTTAGTGTTTTATGGATTGGGTTATAATGGCGGTGTGTCCTTCATCTTTCCCTTTTCTCCCCTAGCTGTCTTAGCTATTGCTTGGCTAGGTTTCTTCACCTACATGGATAGTAAGTTGTCATCAATAGAGGATTAAAGTGCGAACTCTACCCTGGTGGGTTACTCTACTGAAGCCTGGAATCTCCCTATTTCTAGGTTTCTCCAGAACGAATCGCACCTTGGATCAATCAGTCAACTTGCTTTCTTGATGTCACCACCAACGAGTAGAGGTTGGTCTGTCCCCAAGCGTTAATTTCGGTGTGCCCCACCGTATTTAAATTAATTCCAGCACGGGCTTTCAATCCGAGATCTAGAATATTCAAAGCTGCATTATGGTCGCGGTCTAACACCGTGCCACAACGGCAAATATGAGTCCTAACTGATAGCGATTTCTGAACACGATTTCCACAACTTGAACAATAAGAGAGAAGTGTACCCAGGCGCAACAGCAACCACTGTTTTACCGTACACTTTCCCAAAATATTGCAAAACATCAAGTAAGTCTGTGACCATGCTGCATCGCTAATCGATTTAGCAAGTTTATGGTTCTTCACCATATTTCTCACTTGAAGGTTTTCGTAGGCTACGAAATCGTTAGATTTCACCACGTACAACGCCGTCTTAATGGCGAAGTCTTTGCGCTGCCTACTCACTTTCAAGTGTTTTCTGCCTAGCTTATTGATAGCTTTTTTGCGATTACTGGAACCTTTCTTTTTTCGAGAAACTCGTTTCTGCAAACGCTTCAAAGCTTTTTCACTTTTGCGAAGATGCTCTTGATTCGGAACTGTTTCTCCGGTACTATCGGTATAGAAATGGTTCAATCCCACATCTATCCCAATCGTTTTCCCCGTAGGAACTAATTCCTGTGTTCGTTCTACATTAATACAGAACTGAGCGTAGTAACCGTCGGCACGATGAATTACTCTGACTCGCTTGATTTCCTTGGGTGCATAGAAATGCAAGTCTCGACTACCGAGTAATCTGAAGGTTCCCGCAGCAAAGCCGTCCGTGAATGTTAGACATTTTTTGTCGGTGGAAAGCGCCCATCCTGATGTTTTGTATTCTACGGAACGAGTGTGCTTTTTGAATTGCGGATATCCCTTTTTCCCAGGCTTCTTAGCTTTACAATTAGAAAAGAAACGTTGAATAGCAAAAATGGCACGTTCCGCTGAAGCTTGACGTGCCATTGAGTTAAGTTTTCCTGCCCATTCAAATTCTCTCGCCATGATGGCGCATTGTTTGTAGAGATCGACTAACTTAACTCCCTGATTGTCGATCCAGTATCTGAGAGCTTTGTTTCGGACAAACTGAGCTGTGCGAATCATTTCGTCTATGACCCGGTATTGCTGTGGCTTGCCTTTTAACTTAAACTCTAGTACAATCATGGAGTTATTTTATCACGTTTACAAGTAGGTGTTGCTATAAATCGACTATTTCAAGAATCTTTACACTCGAATTAAAGCCGTCCTATAAGGTGGTGTGCTGAGCGTAGCCGTTCGCTTTAAATCGTTCGCTTCGATTTAAAGCGAACGATTTAAAGTAACGGGGCTTTAGACCCAGTTTTTTTGTAACTTGATGCAATATGTCTAGACATCTATATTGTGGAAGCCTTTGATAAAATCCAAAATGCTGGTGATATTAGCTTGACCCAATTTTGTGCTTTCGGCTAACTTTGCCGCGCTGGAATTATCGGGGTCATATTTTTTGATCAGGCGTTTGCCGAAGGCTGGGTGATGATATATGCTAAGTCTTTGATCGCGGGAATTAATTAAGATCATCTGTGTAGGAATTTGAAAAAAATTGATGCTTTCGCCGATTTTGGGAAAAGAACTTGAAATTTTGATTTGGTCTACTTTGCTGATAGCTTGGTTGAGAGCTTTGCTGCATAATTGGACGTGTTTGGATTCTTTGACATTAAGTTTGCCTGCATCGTGGGATTGAATCATTTTCATCAAAGCTATCACGTTTTTTTGAGTTGTGGCAGCGTCGTTAAAAGGAATTATGGCAACGTAAGCGGTGGCAAATAATTTATCATCGCTGTCCATTTTAAAGGCGAGTACGGTGCGCCTAGAGCTGACTTCGATCGTCGGTGGCTGACTTAAGCTCGGGTATTGTTGGGCAATTTGGTAATAAGTTGCAGCTAGGGCAAAATGAGCGCCTTGGTCTAAGGGCGAGTCAATCACAATCCGAACTGTGGGCAAAGTTTCGTGAAAAAATTCGTGGGTTCCTCCAGAGTTCAACCAGTAAATCTGGCTGTGATCGCCGTTGGGGCTCAGATCGACCCACTTGCAGGTCATGCCTTCGGTTTTGATGCCGAGTCGCGAAACTGCGTGGAGTTTGGCTCCGGTTAAGGTGGCTCCGGTTAAATCTGCTCCAATCCAGTCGGCGCGGATCAGATAGGCATTTGACAGGTCGGCGTGAACTAAACTGGCATTGAGTAAGTTGGCGTGGCAGAGGTCGGCTCGGCTGAGGTCGGCGCCGCTCAATTTTGCTTCGCTAAGGTCGGCCCAGCGCAGGTTGCACCCGCTGAGGATGGCCCAGCGCAAGTTGACGCCGCTGAGGTCGGCGCCGCTGAGTACGGCTTGAGTGAGGTTGGCTTGTCGCAGTTCTGTCCCTCGCAAGTCCGCGCCACTGAGGTCGGCTCGACTGAGGTCGGCGCCTTGCAGGTTGGCTTGTTCGAGGTTGGCTTCTGTCAAGCACGCGCCGCTGAGGTGAGCGCCTCGAAGGTTGGCTTGAGCCAGGTTGGCTCCTCGCAGGGTGGCTTCGGTGAGGGTGGCTCCGCTGAGGTTGGCTCCGCTGAGGTTGGCTCCGCTGAGTTCGGCTCGAATTAGCTCGGCTCTGATCAGTTTGGCTCGTGTGAGTATGGCTCTTTTGAGGTCAACTCGCACTAGATAGGCGACGTTGAGGTCGGCGTCGGTGAGGTTGGCGCCGCCGAGATGGGCGCCGCTGAGTCTGGCGATGTTTAGTTTTGCACCCGTGAGATTGGTTTTGCTCAGGTTGGCTCCGCTCAGGTTTGCTACACTCAGATTCGCACCCTTGAGGTTGGCTCCGCTCAAGTTGACGCCGCTGAGGTTGGCCTCAGTGAGGTTGATTCCGGCAAAGTTTCTTTCTCCGGCGGCATATTTTTTTAGGAGTTCCTCGACTGTCATGGGGGCGGCACCGTATCAAATATCCCCATTTTATGGCTATGAATATCGGTATTGTCGGACTTGGTTTAATTGGCGGCTCGATCGGGCTGGATTTACGATCGCGCGGGTTTGAGGTTTTTGGGGTTTCGAGTCGTCAACAGACTTGCGATCGGGCGAAAGCTCGCGGTGTTGTCTCTGAAGCCAGCATACACCTTTCTCTGATGTCAGCAGCCGATTTAGTTTTTATCTGCACGCCACTGTTGTCGATCGAGCCGATCGTCCGCGAATTGATACCCCATCTTTCTATTGATACTATCGTAACGGATGTCGGTTCCGTAAAAACACCCATAGTACAAGCTGTGTCTTGTCTGTGGCCGAATTTTGTCGGGGGACACCCGATGGCGGGGACTGCGGAGAGCGGGATTGAGGCGGCGGTAAGGGATTTGTTTGTGGGCCGACCTTATGTGGTGACGCCGCAGGCCCAAACGCCCGCGCTGGCGGTGGAGAAGGTTGAGGAAATGGCGCGGTTGCTGGGTGCGTCGGTTTACCGGTGCGCGCCCGAAGAGCACGATCGGGCTGTGGCTTGGATTTCTCATTTGCCGATTATGGCGAGCGCGACGCTGATTGCTGCCGTAGCTCTTGAGGGCGATCGGGATATTGTTAATTTAGCCCAACATTTGGCGAGTTCGGGTTTTCGGGACACCAGCCGCGTTGGGGGCGGAAATCCCGAGCTGGGAGTGATGGTGGCGAGGTACAATCGGGTGGAATTGTTGCGATCGCTCTCTATTTACCGCGACACTCTCGATGAGTTCATCAGCGATATCGAAGCTCAAAATTGGCAAGCTCTCGAACACAAGCTGAAGCTGACTCAACAAGCAAGAGATAATTACAACTTGTGAGCCAAAAAATTCCGAAAATAGTCCCCGTCTCGATTATGATTGTGGACGCCTATATTTTGAGTTTCAATGTACACTTATTCTCGACTCAAGCGGGTTTTGCTGGGCGAATCTCTGCCCACAAGCGCATCTATTCATGAACGGTTGAGCAACGCTACAGGATTAGCTGTTCTGGCTTCCGATGCGCTTTCGTCTGTTGCCTATGCTACTCAAGAAACTCTGCTGGTGCTGTTACTAGCCGGGAGTAGCAGTTTGAGTTTATCGCTGCCTATCTCGGGCATTATTATTTTACTATTGGCGATCGTTGCGCTGTCTTATCGACAGACAATTAAAGCATACCCAAACGGTGGTGGTGCTTACATTGTAGCGAGAGAAAACTTGGGTACTTATCCCGGTTTGATCGCAGCAGCTTCCCTAATGATTGACTACATTTTAACTGTAACTGTGAGTATTTCGGCTGGGGTTGCAGCCTTGACTTCAGCAGTTCCCTCGTTGCGCCCCTATACCGTTGAACTGTGCTTATTTTTTATTGTCCTCATCATGTTTGCCAATCTGAGGGGATTGCGGGAATCTGGCAATATATTTATGGTTCCTACCTATGCGTTTATTGTTGGCATTTTCATCTTGATTGGCTGCGGTTTATATCAACAAGCAACAGGTCACGTTTTGCCGAGATTAGAAAATATTCCGGCTAAGGAACCTTTGGGATTATTTCTGATTGCGCGCGCATTTGCGGCGGGCTGTACGGCCCTGACTGGAGTTGAAGCCATATCAGACGGGGTGTTGGCTTTTAAGCCTCCTGAATGGAAAAATGCGCGGCTGACTTTGACCTATATGGGGGTAATTCTGGGATTGATGTTTTTAGGAATTAGTTACTTGGCTCATATTTATCAAGTGATTCCTACAGAACATGAAACGCTCCTTTCTGTGTTGGGAAAAGATATTTTTGGCATCGGTATATTTTATTACTATTTGCAGGCAGCAACTCTGTTAATTTTGCTGTTGGCTGCGAATACGAGTTATGCGGATTTTCCGCGACTTTGTTATTTTTTGGCGCGAGACGGGTTTTTGCCGAGGCAGTTGTCGCTGTTGGGCGATCGACTGGTTTATTCTAATGGCATTAATCTGCTCAGCTTCTGCGCTGCTCTTTTAATTATCATCTTTCGAGGCGATACGAGCGCGGTGCTTCCCCTGTATGCGGTTGGAGTTTTTACTTCTTTTACTCTCTCTCAATCGGGAATGGTAATTCACTGGTTTAAGGAGCGAGGTAAAGGTTGGCAATTTAGTGCTGTGATGAATGGTATTGGTGCAGTCGCAACAACGGGAGTTTTGGCTGTAATTATCGCTACAAAATTCCTTTTGGGAGCTTGGGTTGTCGTAGTAACTATTCCGATCGTAGTCAGTTTATTTTTAGCGATTCGGCGACACTATCGGTATGTAGCCGCTCGCTTAAGCATTCAGGGAATAGAACCTAAATCTTATCCTCCCAGACCTAAAGTTAAGGTGGTGACACATCCGGCGGTGGTGTTAGTCGGACAGTTGCACCGGGGAACTTTGGAGGCTCTCGATTACGCTCGTTTAATTGCTGATGAAGTTGTCGCAGTTCACGTTGATATTGGTTTAACCGATCGAGCAAAATTAGAAGCGTATTGGCAAGATTTGCATTCTGATATTCCTTTGGAAATTTTAGAATCTCCTTATCGTTCGGTTGGTGAGGCTTTGACTCACTTTTTGACTTTGTTTGAAGCACAGCGCCCGGGAGTGTTCTTAACGCTGATAATTCCGGCTTTTGTGACGAAGAATTGGTGGGAGGGACTGCTGCACAATCAAACTGCTTTCTTTTTGAAGGCGGCTTTGCGGGCTAAAAAAAGTCGGGTTGTCACAACGGTGAGGTATTTTCTTTAAGCGCTCTCTAGCTAAAAGTTGGCCATTTTTCGCCTGTCAAACAAACTTATTTAGGATTTGTGCAGTAAGCTGTTCGGCATTTAAAAGACGATTGTAGGGTGCGTCAGTTTTAAGGCGTTTCCCATGTATAGTCAGTGTTCACTTCTGGCGCACCCTACCTAGATAGTTAGTGGTTTAAATGCGTAACAGCTTAACGCGGTTTATTTCTGGATGTGTCATTGCCGTTTGTAGTTAAGCTGTCGGGCATCTTGCGTTGTATTTGTCGGCGGATCTCCCGCCCACCCCACAAGAGTTCGATCGAACTTGACTGTAAAATTTAGATGCGCCTCAGCTTGGTACGATCGTATGAGCAAATTTTATGAGGACGGTATTACTCGCTACAAACGCATTTTATTGCGAGTAATTGACGGGACATGGTATATTAGCATTTTTTTTTAAATGCAACTGTAGGCAAGACCCAAACTCATATCTAGTCAGTCATTCCCAATTCTTTAATCTAAAATTTAAAATGATCTAAGTTATAGGTTAAAAAACCCGATAGATCAGAGCCGGAGTGCGATCGCGAACTGTTAGTGTTACAAATTTAATCAAACACACAGTAAACTTCTCAGTGTTTTTACAGGAATAATTTTATTTAAAATTGACAATCCTATAAAATTTGAGTAAGTTATAATGGATGAGCAAAAGCAATAATACTTTTACGAAAATAAATTATGAGCGAGCAATTAAGTAAACTCAGCGAAGTGTCGATGGTCTCAGCCAATTTTGGCAATGGGTTAGCCTATAGAGAGATTCTCCTGGATTGGTTTAAGTTTTTAGGAGGCAAACCAGGGGAAGTTATTGTTGTGGACGGTGGCAGCGATAGCGAGACTCAAAAAGTTTATTGGGAACTGTATCAAGAGGGTTTAATTGATAAGCTGCAAATCATTGCACCGCACCATCAAGACAATGATAAGGAGAGATGTTTTATTCAGGAGTATACAGTGGCAGCAATCGCTAGCAAGCCGTATGTATTGTGGTTTAAAATTGACACGTTACCTTACAGAGAAGGTCATGACAGTTGGTTAGAGGAAGCGATCGAGCATCTCGATCGAGATGAAATTTTTGCAGTGGGCGGAGCTTTTAATAGAACCTTCAAACATTTCGACGCTTGGCCTGGCTGGTACTTTATTCAAGCCTGCACGATCAATTTTTCTTTGATGAAGCGCAGTACCTTCGTTGCAGTCATGGAAGAATGTGCGGGTGAATATATTGATTCAGGATTTCAAGGAACACACAAGTTTGGCAGGTTTTTGTTGGAAGGAGCATTTATCGAATATATGGAGAATCACAATCAATATACTTTATGTAAGGTTGAAGACCCGAGCTGGACGGTATTTCACACCAATGCTCAAGATGAATATTTGCAGGAGGTTCGGGAGAAATATTTGGCTCGCGAAAATGTTAAAACTTTCATGAATCCATGTCTGACTAAAGACATCAGTCAATTTCTTTACTACGGAAAGCCACCTGTAAGAAGCAGCATGATTCAGAAAATACGCATGGCTTTGGGAGAAACAAAACTTGGGAGTTATTGGCGGGAATTCAAAGAAACTTTGGTTTCTGGGAAAACTGAACCAAACTCTTAGTCAGCTGATTTATGTTTAACATGAAAAGGCAGGCAGTAAACGAGTTTTGATAGGGGCTAATAGCTAGAAAAAAAACCGCATAGGGAAGAGGTTCGTAAATTCTGTAAGCCTCGCTTGAGGCTAATAATTTTTACGTAATACTAATTCTGGAAATTAGTGCTACGTAAAAATTATTAGCTATCGTCTGTAGGGAAACGACACTGCCGTTTACTACCGGGGCGAGAACGAATGAACCAATGATAATTAGATCAGACAATCATTAGTAACAAGACTTTTTAAAATTGGTATAAGTTGACAGGGCTGTAATGATGTGCCATGCTTGTAGTGAGTTGAGAAGTTGCCTTCAACTTTTCTTAAAAAAGATTGCGGCTGCTGAACCAACGTCTTTTACTAACTACAACATCTCTTCAACTTGTGGGGGTTGCACTGCAACCCGCAACAGACTATTTATGCAGCAGCCGAAAAATTTGAACAGGCTTTTGCGAGCTTTGTCTCGGCAAGGTCTTGATGTTAGTTACAGCAACAAAGTATACTCTATTTCTCTCAATAGTTCCCTGAAAGAACACTGGCAAGATGCTGACGTTCCAACAGCGGAAGTCTTGCTCCCAGAGGGTTTTCCGGTGGAAGTAAAGGCGCTGAAACAGTTGGCAAATTTGGCGAATGTTCGTCACCCTCAAGGCGGCTGTGTTTGCCGCACCTGCGCTACTCCTGATTTCCATCCGGGGGATGCGGGAGTGGCGATCGGCTCGATCGTCCAAACAACCGGAATGGTGATTCCGGCGGCTGTCGGTTCCGATATTAACTGCGGGATGCGCTTGCACGTTGCTGATTTGTCGATCGCACAATTCTTAGCAAAACGCGATCGGTTTGTAGAATTAATGAAAGGCGATTATTTCTTCGGTACTCGCGATGTCAGCATGACGGCAAAAACCGCTCGCGCTATGTTCCAACATGGGATTCCCGGATGGTTGGATGCTATGCTGGACAAGGCAACCGGCAGTGTGGTAAATTCGGATTTCGAGCAGTTGGCGCAAGAGTCAGATCGCACTTTTCTCGGCGGTTCCATGAATGGCGATGTCAAATGGGCTCCCCCAGAATTAGTCCCAAACGACGGCTTAGTCAGGGATGGCGGCTTGGGTACTATCGGCGGTGGGAATCACTTTGTGGAAATTCAAGTGGTTGAGGAAATTATTGATCGAGCTAGGGCTTATAATTGGGGAGTTCGATCGGGACAAATCGCTTTTATGATTCATTCCGGTTCGCGGAATGTCGGCAAATACATCGGCGGAATGTGGCGCGATCGATCGCGCGAAGCCTGGCCGAAAATCCTAAAATACCCTGAATCCGGGCTTTTCCCGCTGTCTGTGGAGGCAAATCCCGAACTTGTGAGCAGCTACCTGCAAGCGGAAGCAACAGCCGCTAATTACGGTTTTATCAACCGTTTGCTGCTAGCGGAACTTCTGCGGTTGCGTTTGCGGCAGGTTTTCGGGGATGTCGAAGCTCCGTTAGTCTACGATTTGCCTCACAATATTACGCTAGCTGAAGGTGCTGGCTGGGTGACTCGCAAAGGCGCTTGTCCCGCATATTCTGGCCAGCCTGTAATTGTACCTGGTTCGATGGGCGCGCCGTCTTATTTGCTAATTGGTGAGGGGAACGATCAATTTTTGCGATCGGCTTCTCACGGCGCTGGTAGAGCGCGATCGCGCTTCGATCTGAGTCGCGAAGGTGCTGACAAAACTGACGCAGCTTTGGGATTAACGGGCGTAGATTGCATTACCTTGCGCGAAGAACGTAGAATCGAAGAAGCACCGGCTGCTTACAAGCCTATTCAACCAGTAATTGACGTGCAAGTTGAGGCGCAAATGGTAGGTATAGTCGCTAAAATGAAGCCAGTGTTAACGTTTAAAGCCTAGGAACAGGGCATTTGAGAATTAAAAATTCAATCAGGGTAGGGTGCGCGCCCTACTAATTGACGGATTACGCATGGGGCTAGAAACCGGGTTTCTACGATTTTCTACGTTTAGTAACGAAAATATACGCAGAAACCCGGTTTCTGAAGTCAGCGTGCATAAGTCCTATAGTTTTTAATTCTCTGCCCCATTTCCGATTCCCCATGCCCTATGACTGATTCTCAAGCATCGCCAAATCCATCAAAACCAGTCTATCCTTTGCAGCGTCTGCTGAAATACGGGCGGCGCTACCGCCTGAAAACTTGGCTGGCAAGTATCTGTTCATTTTTGAATAAACTGTTTGATTTAGCACCG
This sequence comes from Cyanobacteria bacterium OTE_58_metabat_593, assembly GCA_031372825.1. GTDB lineage: Bacteria > Cyanobacteriota > Cyanobacteriia > Cyanobacteriales > Microcoleaceae > Microcoleus. The sequence continues at coordinate 12,671 of JANMLZ010000213.1, forward strand.
CCAGCATTAATCGGGATTGCCGTTGATGTGGTGGTGAAACAGCAAGATTCTATCCTCGCTCAGTGGGGTATAAAAGATGTTTTTTGGCAACTGGCAATTATCACTCTTTTGAGCGCAGTTGTTTGGGCCTTGGAATCTATTTTTGAATATGCCTATGATTATTTGTGGCGCAATTTGGCTCAGGATATTGAACACGATTTACGTTTGGAAGCATATAGCCATTTGCAAGAATTAGAATTAGCTTATTTTGAAGAACGCAGCACGGGCGGTTTGATTTCTATTCTCAACGATGATGTAAATCAACTCGAACGTTTTTTGGACGGCGGCGCTAATGAGGTGATTCAGGTAATTACAACGGTTGTGGTGATTGGCGTGGCTTTTTTTGCTGCATCTCCTGCTGTTGCTGCGCTGTCAATGCTGCCGATTCCTGTGATTATTTGGGGTTCGATCGCCTTTCAGAACCGCCTCGCTCCTCTCTATGCGGATGTGCGGGAAAAGGTGAGTTTTTTGAACGGGCAACTGTCAAATAATTTGACGGGAATTACTACTATTAAAAGTTTTACTTCTGAGGATTATGAAACTGGGCGGATCGAAACACAAAGTGAGGCTTATCGCCAAAGTAACCGAAAGGCGATCGTCCTTTCGGCGGCATTTATTCCGCTGATTCGGATTGTGATTTTTCTGGGGTTTATTGCAACGCTATTTCTGGGCGGTTTGGAGGTGGTAGCTGGCCGGTTGTCTGTGGGAACTTACAGCGTTTTGGTGTTTTTGACGCAGCGGTTGCTGTGGCCTCTGACTCGGTTGGGAGATACTATGGATCGATACCAGCGGGCGATGGCTTCTACTAATCGGGTGATGAATTTGTTGGATACGCCGATCGCCATTCGCACGGGCGATATTCGGTTGCCGATCAGTTCGATTAAGGGCGAGCTGAAATTTAAAAATGTGACCTTCTATTATAATCAAAGAAAACCGATTTTACAGTATTTTTCGCTGACTCTGGCGGCGGGGAAAACTACGGCGATTGTTGGCGCGACTGGTTCGGGGAAAAGTACGCTGGTGAAGCTAATTTTGAGGCTGTACGAGGTACAGTACGGTCAGATATATTTGGACGGTATAGAATTAACTAACCTGAATTTAAAAGATTTGCGGAGAGCGATCGGATTGGTGAGTCAAGATGTGTTTTTGTTTCACGGTACGGTTGCCGAAAATATTGCTTACGGCAGTTTTGAAGCAAGCAATCGAGAGATCGTAAATGCTGCTAAAATTGCGGAGGCTCACGAGTTTATCGCGCAATTGCCGGATGGTTACAAAACTATTGTGGGGGAACGGGGTCAAAAATTGTCGGGGGGACAGCGGCAGCGGATTGCTATTGCTAGGGCTGTTTTGAAGAATCCGCCGATTTTGATTCTGGATGAGGCTACTTCAGCGGTGGATAATGAGACGGAGGCGGCAATTCAGCGATCGCTCGAACGAATTACCAAGAATCGGACTACAATTGCGATCGCCCACCGTCTCTCGACAGTCCGTAATGCTGACTGCATTTTTGTTATGGATGAGGGACGAGTCATAGAATCGGGCCAGCACGAACAACTGCTCGAACACGACGGAGTTTATGCGTCGCTATGGCGCGTCCAATCTGGTATAAAATAGGCAAGGAGCGGTTTTGGGTAATTGGGAATTGGGAATTGGGCATAGGGCATTGGGCATTGGGGATTGGTAATTAGTAATTCACACTCTTCTAATAATCAATAACCAATAACCCTTCGACTACGCTCAGGGCACAGCCAATAACCAATAACCAGTAACCAATAACAAATAACCGTAAGATATTAATTTCTACAAGCAAGAAGAGAAAATGTTTCTATTTGATAACCCTGAGTCCAAACCAAACGAAAATAGCTGGCGTCGCAAATTAGATAAGTTTGTGAAAGCTAATCAACATGAATTGGCTGCTTTGGCTTGGGGGCTATTTCTGGAAAGGGGAGCAGAAAGCGAGGATATTTTGGCAATTGATATTGCGGAAACGGCGCGTTTTGTGTATTGTAAGAAAGAGGCGGTTGAAGAGTTGAACCGTCAAGTTAAAAGTCATATTCAGGAAGTCTTAGGGGTGTTGAATGCTCACAAACCTGAGAAGGAAGTGGCGATTTTGGCGATCGGTGAAGGTCAAATTAAGTTGATTCTATTTGAACCTAAGCCGGAACCTCCTGTTTGTTTTGAGGAAGCTGCGGCGGATGTTGATACATTGTTGGCTAAGCTGGAACAGCAGATGGTTGAATATATGAAATAGGACTTAAGTAAGGGTGTTTAGAAACCGAGTTTTTTCACAGAAATATTTGCTTCAAATCCTTAATATTTCTGAAAAACCCGGTTTCTTTGGTCCCGTATATGTGCCTGGGTAAGTCCTGACTAAAGTTGGTTACGCAGTTCAGAAAAACAAGCTTCTACTTCCTCCCATGTTGGATAATTGCCGTAGCAGAGATTTTGGCACTGCTGCTGATATTCTTTGGCGATTTCTTGGCGTATATCTCCTATCGGAAATAAGGCTATGCTGTTACAGAATACCAAGTTTTGAGGCGCGTCATATTGTTGTGGAAATTCTTGCTGGCTGAGGATGGCGCAGTCTTGTTTGATGTCGCTATATTCTCCACTCCCTAACATTTGCTGAACTTCCGGTGTCTGCGCTAAACAAAAGAGGTCATAATAATGGCGAGTCGCTGTTCCTAAAGGAGATTCTTCGCGCTGGTATTGCCTTACTTTGGCATGAATGGCAAAGAGTTTTTCTACAAAAGTGCGGCGGAAATGCAGCAAAGTCATCGAAAAAGAGGCTTCATCTTCAGCATTAAGGCTATCGTTAATTTCGCGGAGAAATTCAGCGAGATAGGACGACAGCGAGACTGTTTGCAACGGATAAGTACCGCTGCGAGTTCCCATCTCTAGAAACAGACGCGAGCTAATTGTCCCCATCCCAGCAAATTGTTGAGGATAATTAAAATAGCTGTGGCGATAGATGCCTCGCTTGGATTGAGATTGGTTTAATGTTAATCTTGGATGCTGGCTGACGGCGGTTTCTATTGCTTTCAACTCTTTGTCAGCTCGACTTTCCCCGTGTCGTGGGGTAAACGCATCTTTGTTCAAAAATAAGTCAATATCTTCGGAGAAGCGTTCGATGAGCTTCCATCCTTTTGAAAGGCTGGTTCCTCCTTTAAAAATAACTTGAGTTGGCCACTGATTAGCTACAATTCGCAGCGCTTCAGTGACATAGTAATCTTTTTCAATAAATGCTTCGGTAAGACCAAGGTTTGCAAAGTGTTCTTTGGCCGCCCGGATAGCATCGCGAAAATCGTGAGACTCACAAAGTTTCATTTTGCTTGCCATTCATGAGCATAACAAAGGTTCCTCAAAATCCCAAAATCAAACCTAGAAATCGGGTTTAAGCTTTGACGAAATTGTTCGAGTTGCTGAGGGCTTTTACCGAGTTCTTGACCAATTGCGCCTAGCATTGCACGGACGCGGGGAGGTTCGGCATCTCCTACGGCTACTAAAGACTCAAAGCTGTTACTTTCACGGAAACATTGTAGCAAGCGTTGCTTAGTTTGTTCCGGTGATAATTCGCTCAGCTTTGCTCTTGACCTCAACAAATCAAGCAAGGCCGCTTCTGTATGAGAGAGATGTTTCCATGTTTCTGGCCTGCGGGTGTGAACTTTGGCGCGTGAACCAATAATTGTGCGGGGAATGCTATTAGCTGAGGTGGCAAATTCACCTTGTATCGAATTCTGAGTGGTGAATCCCAACAGATTAGCAGCGCTAAGTCCTGCGGGCTGGAAGGTTTGAGCAACTGGTAACTTTTGAATCTCACTTTGAGACGGGTGGCTGTGGCCAAAGCGTGTTTGGCGCGATCGATAGTATAGTCCTTTGTTAACTCGTTCTAGGGTTCCTGCTTCTACCATACGGGAGAGGGTTTTGCAGACTGCTGTTGGCGGTAGTCCAGAAAAATCAGATAACCGCCAGTAGCCTTCTCCCTGTTCCTCTATTTGTCGATGAATGAGCGCGGAGGTATTAACTCGAATCGGTTTCATGGCTTGAATCCAATATTTAGCTTCACTTCTATTGTTCTTGGTGCTGGGTAGGATGTCAAGTTTTTTTGCTTAAAAACTTGACATTACGCAGTTGGGGCTTGGACAACTTTTGCAATAATTACGCACTCCGCCCAAGAAACCGGGTTTTTACCGAATCTCTGGTGACAATCAAGTATCTTTGTAAAAAACCCGGTTTCTGAGCTCCTGTGGCATCGACTCAATATAATAACCTCGCTTAGTTGCGGGGGAGTTGGTTGCGGTTGCGATCGTATATTTCATAGAGTCGCTGAGTTATTGCGATCGGAATTCCCAACGCAGGGGCCACGATTTTGATGGCTTCTACGCCGCCTACAAATACTACGCTCAAAATATCTACCCAACGCCGCCATTTTTGCGGATTTTCCTGGTGCATGGTTGCCAATCCACGCTCAATGATGTCAATAGTTTCTGTTTCTGAAGCTTGGGGATTTTGTTGGCGAATATCTTGAATTACTCGCGAAACTTGACTGACAGCTTCCGCTTGTTTGGGGTCGGGAAAGGCATAATTGTATTGAAATCCTACCATGTCACCCTGAACATTCACTTCATGATTATTGATGCTGCCGACTTGATTGATATGGAAAGTGTTTTGATTTTTAGATGGTTCTGTCATAAGTGTTATTAATTCGGGTTTGGCGATGAGAACAAGGGCATCCATTGCGCTCAGGCAGACTTGAATATCGGGGTCTGCTGAGGCGGCTTGGCAAAGTTCAGAAATAGCTGACTCGATGCCCAATTTTCCTAATGATACGGCAGCTTTAGCACGGATTCTCGGTTCTTCTGAATCTCGCAACAGTTTGCAAAGGATTTGGACGATCGCCTGTTGGTTTTCTGGGGTAATTGCCACAGTTGTATTTAAGCAACTCGGTATTTTCCAACGTTACCCAAGGCATCGACGGCGCTTTCTCTGACGTGCGCGTTTGAGTCTTCTAGCAACCGGATTAAGACTGGAATCAAGGCTTCGTTACCGAGTTTTCCCAGGGCGATCGCACTTACTTGACGAATTTCGGCATCTGGATCTTCAAGGAGTTTGAGTAAGGCTGGAATTGCGGCATCGGAACCAATTTTGCCCAAGGCATCTGCTGCACTTTTACGAACAAAGTTGTCTGAATATTCAACCAATTTGAGTAAGGCTGGAATCGCCGTCTCGGAACTAATTTTGCCTAACGCATCTGCCGCACTTTTACGCACATCGTAGTCTGCATCTTCAACGAGTTTGAGTAATGCCGGAATTGCGGCCTCGGAACCGATCGCACCTAATGCTTCAGCCACACTTTGACGCACAAAGTTGTCTGAATCTTGCCCCGTTGCTAGCAGGTGAGGAATTGAGGCTTCATCCTTTAATTGTCCGAGGGCTTGGATGGCGCTGCGGCGGACTTCAGGGGCGGTGTCTTTGAGGGTTTTGAGTAGGATAGGGGCGATCGCGACATCTCCTATTTTGCCCAATGCTTCTGCTGCTTTTGCCCTGACAGCGGGGCTGGCATCCTCTAGGGCGGTGCAAAAGGTGTCTAGCACCATCTGCTGATATGCTGGGTTTTGAATCATGTTGTTAGCCTCCTGCGATCGCGCTTATCTTTGTTGTATCAATTTTTTGGGTGAATATTTTGCTGTGTGCCAACTTGGTCGCCTGTAATATTGACGGGTGCAGTGTTGAGATTCCCAAGGTTCTCAATATTAATCGTTTGCCCAGCCGAATTCTTTGTCTTGTTTATTTCCGGTGTTAGGGACAACTGACGAATCGGGTAATTGTAGTATTTGCAGGCGGCTTGGATGGCGAGGATGAGGTGGTGAACTTCTTTCCCAGATTTGGAGGGAATTAAGGTGAGGAGGTGGGGGAGATCGGAGGCGACTCTCTCTGTGTGCTGCTTAGCGATATTGCATAAGGCATTCGCCGCCTTCCAAGGCACCAAATAGTCTGAATCTTCAACGAGTTTAAGTAATCCGGGAATTGCCGCTTCAGAACCGATTTTACCTAACTCATCTGCCGCACTCCTACGCACATCAGAGTCTGAATCTTCAATAAGTTTAAGCAATCCCGGAATCGCTGCCTCGGAACCGATTTCGCCTAAGGCTTGTGCCGCCCTACTACGCACATCAGAGTCTGAATCTTTAACGAGTTTAAGCAATCCCGGAATCGTCGCCTCAGAACCGATTTCGCCTAAGGCATCTGCCACACTCCTACGCACATCAGAGTGTGAATGTTCAACAAGTTTAAGCAATCCCGAAGTCGCCGCATCGGAACCGATTTTACCCAATGTATATGCCGCCATCCAACTCACATAAGAAGCTGAATCTTGAAGGAGTTTAAACAATCCCGGAATCGCCGCCTCGGAACCGATTTGCACTAAGGCATCTGCCGCCATCCAACGCACCTTCCAGTCTGAATCTTGAAGGAGTTTAAGCAATCCCGGAATCCCCACCTCGGAACCGATTTGCCATAAGGCATCTGTCGCCCTAATACCAACATCAGAGTCTGAATGTTCACCAAGTTTAAGAATCGCCACCTCGGAACCGATTTTTCCTATGGCATCGGCCACACGATTACACACATAATAATCTGAATGTTTACCAAGTTTAAGCAATCCTGGAATCTCTGCCTCAGAACCGATTTTGCCTAGGGCATCTATCGCCACCGTACACACATAATAATCTGAATGTTCACCGAGTTTAAGCAATCCTGGAATCGCCGCCTCGGAACCGATTTTGCCTAAGGCATCTGCTGCCATCCAACTCAGGTCAGAGTCTGAATCTTCAACGAGTTTAAGCAATGCCGGAATCGCCGCCTCGGAACTGATTTTGCCTAGGGCATTTGCTGCCGTCCAACGCACATAAGAATCTGAATGTTCACCGAGTTTAAGCAATCCTGTAACAGTCGTATCAGAACCGATTTTGCCTAAGGCGTCTGCCGCCCCCCAACGCACATCTGAGTCTGAATCTTCAACGAGTTTAAGCAATCCCGGAATCGTCGCCTCGGAACCGATCGCGCCTAACGCAGATACCGCACTCTTACGTACATCAGAGTCTAAATGTTCAACGAGTTTAAGCAATCTCGAAATCGCCACCTCGGAACCGATCGCACCTAACGCATCTACCGCCCTCCTACGCACATCCGAGTCCGAATGTTCAAGGAGTTTCAACAATCCCGGAATCGCCTCATCCGATCGCACTTCCCCCAAAAGCCCAACCTTCAACCACCCCGGCACATCCAACCCATCCACCAACCCAACCGTGCGCTGCTGAAACACCCGCTTCACCTCCCCCGCCAGCCGCGCCCCCAAGATCACATCCACATCCAATGCCAGCCGCACCACCCGCACCGCCTGCATTTCATCCCCCAACAACGACAGCATGAACGCCAGAGGCTCCGTCCATTTAAAATAATTTAAATAGAAATGCTGTAACCTTTCATCATCCGTAACATCATCATGCTTCTCAACCAACAGTTTCCGCAACGCCCGCCCCGCATAATACTCCTGAAATAATTGGTGGTGAAACTCAATTTCCTCCGGTTTTGCCGCCACCTGCAATAGATGATATTTCAGCAAATCTTCCAACCATTCTTTCGCCTTGGTTGGCGCATCCAGCACCCCCCGATCGCGCAACCAGCACTCCAAAATTCCCTCAGCCCGATCGCGAGAAATTGCCACCAAACCCTCCGCAGACTGCTGCAAATCGCCCTGCAACATCACAAAAGCCAACTGCGGCAAAATATCCGATTTGAAGCGCCGAAAATCATCTGAAACTGGGATACAACCCTTAAATTCGTCATACTGGCGATCGAACTTCTGAAACAATTCGCCCTTACTTTGGGGAATTTCCCCGGTATTTTCAAACACCTCACACATCATCTTCAACAGTAACGGCGTTTCGGCAATTTCTCGCAGGCGATCGCGCAATTGTCGCAGCAGCAAATCCCCATGCTGCGGCAAATGTTTGTACACAAACTCCCGCATCTGCGGTTGCGTCAGCGCGCACATCTCCAGTTGTTTCTCAATTCCCAAAGATCCGCCCAGCGCCAAATCCCGCGTCGTGAAAATCATCCGCGTATGGGAATTTTTATCGTGGAATCGCTGCAACTCCTGTCGCCGTTTTTGCGATGGCACCTCATTCACTCCATCCAGCAATAGCAGCAACTTGCGACGCACCCGCAAATCGTTCACCTCTTCGGGGCTAACATTGATCTCTGCATCCTCAAATTCTGCACATATTGCCTCTACGATCGACCAATCGTGTCTCAACTCGACCAACACCGGAATCGGTTGATCGCCATCCTTGAGTGCTTCTCGTGCCAATTCCCACCGAAAACGCTGCAAAACCGTCGATTTTCCCGAACCGGGCTTCCCCACTAACAGCACATTTCCGTCGCGCAAGTATTTGCGGATTCCTGCGAGCACTTCCAGGCGATCGATTTTCGTTTCTGGTTTATTTTTTGCGGTTTGGGGCGATCGATCTTCCGGTGAAATTTCCACCCGCACCTCTACCTGTAAATCTGTCAGCGTGTAGAATTGATGGTATTTGGTTTCATAGGAATCAACCAGGGATTGCAGATATTTAGGAAAATCAACTGGTGTCGCCATTTGATTATAGATTTGAGAATATGGATTGATTGTATGATTTTTTCTCGATATGCGATCGATTATGAAAATTCGGGAAAAAAGTAGTATCAGTATTCTGGGTGAGTTGCCATATTTTCGATCCCCCCTAACCCCCCTTAAGAAGGGGGGGACAAGAGAATTCATTGCAATTCCGCCTTCGATCGGGGACAAAAGCATTCTCAAAGTCCCCCTTCTTAAGGGGGATTTAGGGGGATCGAAACTTCGATACAAGCGAGATATTTAGAATCAATATTACAACAACCAAGAATCAAAATAACCAACAGGCGGCAAATCATCATACAAAACTTGAGCTTTATCTAAATTAGGCACAGCCTCAAACAATTCTGTACCTACTTTCACCTCCAGTGCCCGATCGACTAACGAAAATGAAAAATCATGCCCATCTTGCAAATATTTAGCCCTAGCCACAATCTCATCTTTCTCCAAAATCGCGCTATTACTACCAATCAAAACACTATTAATATCCTTCCACGGACACACGCACACCTGAGAAAATACGCTTTGAAAAGTCTTGACTTTTTCCGCATAAAACTCATCTCTTTGCAGCACATTTACCAGCACAACTCCGTCGATTGACAAGCGTTTTTCGCAGACTTGATAAAATTCCTTGGTAGCCAAGCGATGCGGAAAGTAGCCGTTACCAAAAAATACGTCGGTCATGATGATATCGTACTGAATATCGGCATTTTGCTGCTCTAGATACTCTCTCCCGTCTTGGATTGTTACTGTCAGGCGATCGTCAAATTGTACCCCAAAACACTGTGTGGCTGCTTCGATCGCGATCGCATCGATATCCGCACAGTCTATAACTGTTTCCGGCAAATAGTGGTGCAAAACTAACGGAATTCTGCCGCCGCCAAATCCAGCTATGTAGATTCTTTGTGGTTGGTTTTGCCAGACTAAACCTAACATCATCGCCTGAGTGTATTCAGACACGAGATGTAACGGATTGTTTGAATCGAAAACAGATTGCAACAAATCTGTATGCAAATTTACTTTTTCGATTAGAGATAGCTTGATTTGCGATCGATCTTTTGTGACGGCAACATAGTGAACACCCGAATCTTTGCAAAAAATAATGCCGTCTGGCTGTTGTTGCAGCCAAGCCAGCCGCTGCCCAATGGCGGCTAAATTCATACTTTGCCAATTTGTGCGATCGTCAATCATCTAATTTTAAATCCGCCTTATTTCTTAGTCTCGCGTTGCGCGGACTTCGTTTGTATAGACACGGTTTCAACCGCCGGGTTATCTAGATAAATTAAGCCAATTGCACTTGCTTATATGCCACTAACTCCAAACCCGAAATCGAAAAATCCACTCTTTCCCAATCTTCCTTTTTACCCTCAAACTTTTCAAACGCCGAATCAGTTAGCAAAATCTCTCCCCGTTCCGCCAAATCCTCTCCCAGCTTGGATGCTAGATTGAATTCCGAGCCGTACATATCCTCTCCTTCCAGCATCAAAACCTCTCCGCAACCGATTCCAATGCAAAGGTAAATATCCATTTCTGGTGGCAAAGTCGTGTTGACAGCCGCTGTCTGCTTCAAAGAGTCGATCGCACTTTCGACAGCAGATTTTACATCAGGAAACACTGCAAAAATATTGTCCGCTTCCTCCTTAACCACAGTGCCACCACATTCTGCAATTATCGGCTTGACAATTGCGTGCATCCGGTGAATCATCGCCAGAAAATGAATAATTCCGTAACGCACAGTTGTTCGAGAAAATCCTGACATATCGATTACCATGATCGTATGAGTTTGACCAAAAGTTGCATTTATTTTTGCATCAATTTCTGCCATTTTTTCGGGGCGTTCGTTTCTTTCTTGCAGTAGTTTTTCTAAGTATGCACGGTTATTTGTTTTCATTTTAGTTTTAATTTAATTCTGCTGGCGATCGGGCGCGACCTAACTCGATTAGTATAAATTATATCAAGTGTCGATCGCTCCTGCATTGATTTTTGAGGACTGAAGTCCCGACTACAAGCCTAATTATCATTAACTTAATGTGGCAATAATTCGGTGTGTCAGCCTTAACAACGGCAAATCGTACTGATATCGGACGAAAACCTTGTTGAATTGCAACAGATAATCCGTTACTGTATAGCTTGAAGTTCTTAAGGACGACAAATAATGAATAGATTGCTCCTCACTTTGCTTGTAAGTCCGACACTGTTAGGGTTTCTGATGTCTTGGAGTGTGATGGTAAATCCCGTTAGGGCCGAAACACCAGCCCAATCGACTGATTCGCCTCGCTGTGTCAAATCGCCCCACACTCAGCGACTGACTTGCATTCGGCTTACAGGGAAGGCTGCTGCTGTCAATTCTAAACCGAGAATCAGTTGGCAACGCCCTGGAGATGAACAAGTGGCGATGCTGGACTTTACGGAAGAAGAAAGCGATGCGGCGGCGGCGCTGTTTGGCTGCGACTGTCAGTTGTGTATCAACTCGCTGCGTCAGTTGCGCGGTTTGCCACCTCTGAATCTGACTTGAGGCCGATCGCTAATATTGCTGAATTACAGAACTTTTGATTTTTGTCAAGTAGTACGATCGCGATCGACTTGGCAGTATGAACATTTAGCCTAATGTCGCGATTTATCCCAACTTCCTAAGATTCAATAGAACAGAAAACATAGCGTCTCGGAAAGTAAAACGCAACATCGATCGACTCTGAATCGTCAGGCTAAATTCGGACTACGAAACGGAGAAGACGGCAATGCCGTTTTACTACCCCAAAATAATCATTAATTAGCCCTCCCTCGGATTTAACCATCGCCGGATTAATTTTTAGGAAACGGCACGTGCATTGTCCTGAATGTGATATCAAATGTATAATATTAAGGAAGTAAACTGCTACTCGAAATCATGTCCGTAAACACCGCGCTACCTCCAGCCCTAGCTAAAATCGTCCAGCGCTTTCAGCGACACTCCGATCCGAAACAGCGCTACGAACAACTGCTATGGTATGCTAAGCGACTCCCAGCATTTCCCGAAAACGACAAACAGCCAGAAAACAAAGTGTCAGGTTGTGTCTCGCAAGTTTATATTACTGCAAATTTGACAGACGGAAAAGTTTTGTTTCAAGGCGATTCAGACGCTCAGTTAGTCAAAGGATTAGTTGGCTTACTCGTAGAAGGTTTGAGCGGATTAACTCCGGCTGAGATTGTTAGCGTCACTCCAGATTTTATTCAAGATACGGGATTGAATGTCAGCCTGACTCCTTCCCGCGCTAACGGATTTTATAACATCTTTCAAATGATGAGAAATAAAGCCGTTGCTTGCGACTTGAGCGAGCAAGCCGAAATAAATTAACGAATGCAATTAAATTTTTTGTTTGAAAGAATTAAGAGGATTGAACCGCAGAGGACGCAGAGGACACAGAGAGAAGATAAGAGGGGATGAATGGAAGTTATTTTTTGATTTTAGTTTGGATTGTTGGCTATTGGTTTTGTCTTCCAGTATATGCTGTGGGATATTCACACAAGAGTACGATCGAAAGTGCGATCGACTTTCACATCCATTCATCTCCTGATGTGATTCCCCGCCGATTAGATGATTTTGAAGTAGCTAAATTAGCTGCTAAGGCGAAGATGAAAGCTGTTGTCTTAAAAAATCACTATGCGAGTACAGCAGCCCGCGCAGTTTTGGTTAACAAAATAGTACCACAAATCCAAGTTTTCGGAGGAATTGTCCTCAATCATTCTGTAGGCGGCATTAATCCCCACGCTGTAGAAGCAATGCACCGCATCGGTGGCAAATACGGTAAAGTTGTGTGGCTATCAACGATTGATGCTGAGTGTCATTTGAGAGTTTTTCACAAGCCAGGAATCGGGATTAAAGTTGCGGAAAATGGCAAGATTTTACCGGAGACAGAAGCGGTATTGCAGATTGTAGCTAGAGAGAATTTGGTGTTGGAAACTGGTCATATTTGTGCGGAAGAGGTGATGGTAGTTATCCAGCAAGCCAACCTTCTCAACATAAAAAACATCCTGATTACCCACGCAATGGCTGATGTACCGGGTTTGTCCCTAGAAAATATGCAAACAGCCGCCCAGATGGGAGCTTTCTTAGAATTAGCATTTGTCAACGATTTGATGGGGGAAAATGCGGCTGATGAAGGACATAGAAACTGGCATCATGTTTCAATTGAGCGGATGGTAGCAGCGATTAAACTAATCGGAGCCGAGCATTTTGTGCTCAGTACGGATTTGGGAAGAAAACCCGATCCTTTACCTGCGGAAGGTTATAAATTATTTGTGCAAAAATTGATAGGTGAAGGCATTTCTCAGCGGGAAATTGATTTAATGATGATAGAAAATCCTGCTAGATTGTTAGGGATTTAGTAGTAATATGGGCAATGCGTTTGCATCGGAATGATATAAACGGAGGAGGCGGAGGAGACGGCAGCGTCCAAGGAGTGTCAACTTAAGCCTGAAACCCTTGGTATCTCTCGTTTTTACCTGAGTCCAGATCCCCCTAAATCCCCCTTAAGAAGGGGGACTTTGAGAAGACTCCTGTCCCCCCCTTCTTAAGGGGGGCTAGGGGGGATCTGGCCTTAATCGCCAAACAGCCGTCTGTGACTGGGTTTGACGTTAAGTTGACACCTATGGGCAGTGCCGTGTCCCTACAAGAACTATGTATCTCACATACCTGAAAAATGCTGTATAATGTGCTTTCACCCATCTGTTATATCCGTTAAATCCGTTACATAATCCGTTGCCGAACTTCTTTTATTCCTGATTACCTTTGCCGCGCACATATCCATTATCTGCAATCCGCCAAGCACCACCGGCATTACCCGTTAAATCGCAATCATCCACCGTAGCAATGCTATCTCTATAAACTGCGATCGCCTCACCTTGATTACCGCTAATCCGACATCGGCGCATAATCAATTTTCCTCCCAATCCAACACCGATTCCCAGACTTCCATTATCATAAATATTGCAATCTTCCACCGTTGCTCTCCCATTATCCGATATAAAAATTCCGTTCCATACCCCATCGTGAATTTGACAGCGACGGAGCACAGAATCAGCATCAGGGCCACAAACTCCCACTACAGAATAGTCCGCCGAAGTGATATCACTATCTTCTACGATTAACTCGCCTTTGCGAATATCTACAGCGTAATATTTGCCCGTTGCGTTCATTCTCAAACCTCGCACCAAAGCACTATCGGCTTGCATTAAAATGCAGTTTGAATCTATGCTTTCAAGAGTGATGCTTCCCCCTTCTGTGCTACCGATAATTTCGACTGATTTGTCGATAATTATACTTTCCTGATACAAGCCGGGACTTACATAAATTCGCGTTCCTGGAACCGCATTTCTCACCGCTTCGCTAATAGTAGTATAATCGCCTTGACCCTGTTGAGAAACAACAAATTCTTGACTTTTCAAAACGGCTGTTTCTGAGCTTGATTCTTCCTTGGGTGATTCTGAATTGCCCATTTCGACAAGTTGCGAGGTTAACTGGAAGCGTTCCTGATAGACTGTCTCTAACTGATGTTCTAACTCGGATACTTGAGATTGCAGTTGAGTTTGATTCTGGTTGGCTGTGTCGATTTGACATTGAATTTCCGAAAGTTGAGCAGAAAGGTGCGATCGCTCTTCGTTAGCCATTTCTAGCCCAGATTCCAATTGCGATCGAGTTTGAAGCCCACTTTCTAACTGATTTTCTAAGTCGGATATTTGAGATTGCAGTTGAGTTTGATTTTGATTTGCTGTGTCGATCTGATTTTGCAATTCTGACTGTTGAGTAGAAAGCTGCGATTCTAATTGCGATCGAGTTTGAGCTGCACTTTCTAACTGTTGTTCTAAGTCGGATACTTGAGATTGGAGTTGAGTTTGATTTTGATTTGCTGTCTCGATTTGATTTTGCAATTGCGACAGTTGAAAATTGATGTCTGAGCGTTCTATGTCAGTATCTCGTAGCTGAGATTGTAATTCCGATCGAGTTTGATGCCCATTTTCTAGCTGCTGTTCTAACTCAGATATTTGAGATTGCAGTTGATTTTGATTTTGATGGGCTGTCTGTATTTGAGTTTGCAATTGGGATAGTTCAAAATTCAGTTGCGATGCCAATTCTGAGCGGATTTGACCTGCACTTTCTAGCTGCTGTTCTAATTCGGATACTTGAGATTGCAGTTGATTTTGATTTTGATGAGCTGTCTCGATTTGAGTTTGCAATTGGGACAGTTGAGATTCCAATTCGGAGCGAGTTTGACAAGCACTTTCTAACTGCTGTTCTAACTCGGATGTTTGAGAGTGAATTTGAGTTTGATTTTGATGGGCTGTCTCGATTTGATTTTGCAATTGGGAGAGTTGAGTATAAAGTTGCGATCGCTCTGTGTTAGCAGTTTCTAGCCCAGATTCCAATTCGGAGCGAGTTTGACAAGCACTTTCTAACTGCTGTTCTAACTCGGATACTTGAGATTGCAGTTGAGTTTGATTTTGATGAGCCGTATCGATTTGATTTTGCAATTGGGAAAGTTGAGTATAAAGTTGCGATCGCTCTGTGTTAGCAGTTTCTAAATCCGATTGCAATTGTGACAACTGAGACAGCAGTTGTTCTCGCTCTCGCACAACCGTTTCAGATTGACTTTGCAGCTCTAAAAATTGAGAATTTAACTCGATTTTATCCCGATTAGCAGCTTCTAATTGTCTTTCCAGCTCTAATAATTCAGGTTGAGGTTGCTCTAGTTGTTCGCGAGCAGTTTGCAATTGAGAGTTGAGCAGTTCTCGTTCTGTATTGGCATTTTCAATTTGAGCTTGGAAATCCGACAATTGCTCCGTAAATTGCGTTAGCGAAGCCCTCGAAGAGGATCGCTCTTCTTCGACTAATTCCAGTTGAGCTTGCAAACCCGACAGTTGAGACTGAAGTTGCTCCCGATCTTGAATTGAGCGATCGAACTTGATTTGAGTTTCCGACAACTGGTACTGTATTTGCAATCTGCTTTGATTGACAGTTTCCAACTGACTGTCAAATTCAGACAGCAAATCGTGAAATTGAGAACGTTCTGCATCAAATGTCTCTAATTCTGCTTGCATTTCCAGCATTTGAGCGTTAAGTTGCGATCGCTCCCGATCCTCCGCTTCCACCTGAGATTGAAGTTCTGCGACTTCCGCTAACTGCGACTCAGCTTGCCCTGCATTTTCTAGCTGAAACTGCAAATCAGCAATCACAGAGTTAACTTGCGATCGCTCCTGGGAAATTCCTGCCAATATTTCTTCCAATTCCGACACTTGATTATTTAAAAAATCTTGCTCATCAGTCACACTTTCTAACCGATTTTGCAACTGGGAAAGTTCAGAATTTAGCTGACTTTCATTCTGTACCTTTTGCCGCAATTCCGAATTCCTCGCATCCAACTGCGAGGCCAATTTTGATATAGCCTCCTGCGAACCCTGCATCCGCAACAAGCTTCGGGAATTTCGCTTATTCAAAATTAGCCAGCAGACTAATGCCCCGCCTCCAAATCCTATTAATAAAAGTAATGCTTGCATTTGTTTTATCTAATTGATATAAATTGAGTTATACCAATTTTTTATGAGGCTGCTCCCGAATCCGATCCCCCCTAGCCCCCCTTAATAAGGGGGGGACAAGATTCCGATCAAAGTCCCCCTTCTTAAGGGGGATTTAGGGGGATCGAGATATGTGCAACTTCACATTAAATTGGTATTGCCGGAAATGCTTGCCGCAAGAAAGGGACATCCATAAATCGCTATCTTACTCAAAGCTATCACAACTTGCGCGCCAGTGTTCACTTGGCTCGACAATTTATATTTATTTACAAAAACCAAACAGGTAAGGTGCAGCAAGCACCCTACAAGTCCGATTAACCAAGCAAATCCACAATATGAGGAATAATTTCGATATGTTGAGTCAGCAAATAATCCAACCTATCCGCCAGTAAACTCAAAATTAAATCGTTATAACTCATTCCGTATTCCGCCAAACCTAAAGCTACCAAGCTCGTCACATTTTTCCCTGGGTGTTTCAGATCCGGTTTCGGATTTGCTTCCAAAACATAAAGTTTCCCATCAGCATCACTTCGGACATCAATCCGCACCAAACTGTTCAAACTAAACTCCCAATAAATTTTCCTAGCCAACTCAATTAACTCTTGTTTTAGTTCAGCTTCTTCATCGCCCATCAACCGTCCTCGATCTGCCGTAATCGCTTTTTTGTCCATAGAAGTAAAGATGCGTTCCTCCGACTCCAAAACACGTTCAATCGTGGAAAAAGCAAACGGTTTAGGATTTTTGCATAAAGCACCTTTAGCATAAGTAACATAGCCGCAAACCGCTACACAAAATTCTCGTCCAGGCAAATACTTTTCAATTAAAGCAGTATTATGAGTTGCTCGATGAACTTCCGAAACTGCCTGAGACA
This sequence comes from Cyanobacteria bacterium OTE_58_metabat_593, assembly GCA_031372825.1. Lineage (GTDB taxonomy): Bacteria > Cyanobacteriota > Cyanobacteriia > Cyanobacteriales > Microcoleaceae > Microcoleus. Next base: position 29,800 of record JANMLZ010000213.1, read on the forward strand.
AACCCTCAATCTTGTCTACAAAATGAACGTGCAGTGAAGCGCGCCCTGATACAGGCTTGACAATAAAAGGGCCTTGATATTCGCCGAAAGCAATGGCAAAGCGATCGTGCAAATGAGGCTGCAAAATCCCCTGAGAAGGATGCCAAGTCATAAACGGAGCGGTTTGTATCCCTACTGATTGCAGTTCTCGTTTAAAAGCGTGTTTGTTATCTAAAGTTGAACTGTTTAAGGGATTGTGGCCGACATAGGGCATTCCCAACATTTCCAACAAGGCGGGAGTGTGACAAACAGGATTGTAGCCTTGGACTCCGCCAGTATTCAGCCATACTAAATGGATATTCTTCTGTTTGAGTTGTTCTGGCAAGTTCATGTCATCAGGGATGACAAAGACGTGCTTGAAGCCAATTTCTAGTAATGCTCCAGCAATCTCGCGGGCGACGATTTCGTAACTCTTCCAAGAGCGGGGGTTGTGAGTTTTGTAAATTACAGATCCGGTGCGATCGCAGTCGCCACCGAATACCACCGCAATCCGTAATTTAGCAAACAGTGGCTCTAAATATTCAGGCAGTAAACTAAAGTTGTAATCTAAGTGATTCATGTCAATTGATTTGGTAATTATTTAAGTTCATTTTCGTTTTTTTATTTTTTGTCGGCTGAATTGCTAGATTTTCCTAAATAAATGCCTACTAAAACTACCGAAAAAGCCAACCAATTAAATAAACTTAAACTTTCTGAAAAAAGCATCCAAGCTAAGATAGCGGTAATTACGGGTTCTAGCAGCAGGAAAAGAGCGACAAAGCCCGATGACAAACGACCGAGACTGTGGATCAGAAGTCCTTGCCCGAAAGCTTGACAAATCACCGCCAGAGCAATCACAGATAGCCATCCCTGCCAAGAATAAGGGAAAACCCGATCGCCCGCAAGTAGCACCAGTGGCAAAATCAAGACACTGCCAATAAAACAGCGCCACATCAAGATAGTTGTCGCCGGAAATTTGGTGCGTAAATGTTCGGCAATCAGCAGGTTTGCTGCATAAAACATCGCTGATAAAAGAGCAGTAATATCACCAGCTAGATTGTCTCCGGCTGTTTGCAAATCGTCGATGCCGATCGCAATTGCGCCTAAGACAGCCACCGCCAGTCCCAGCAAAAATCGACGATCAAAACGGCGGCCCAACAGCAGCCATCCCCCCAAAGTAGTAAATAAAGGAGTTAAGTTTCGCAGTACAGTAGAATTAGCGACATTAGTCTGAGTTAGCGACCAAGCCCAGAAGCCCAAGGAAGCAGAAGAAACCACGCCTACGGCTGTTAACAGCATCAAATCGCGGACGGTGTAGCTCGATCGCCCTTCAACATCTTCAACACCATCGGCAGACATTCGGCGGCGCACTTCCCCCGCACCATTCCACACTGCAAACACCACAGTTGCGATCCACAAACGGTTGAAAACAGTAGCATTCGGGCCGATTTCTCGTTCGCTCAACCGAATAAAAATGGCGGCCAGCGACACAGCCAGCAGCGCCGCCGACAGCGAAACTATCGCCCAAAAAGTAGTTTTTTTCTCAACTAATTCACCGGATTTAAAATCATCTAGGCTTGCAGAAACAATACTTGTTGCCTGTTCAGTTTTTAAAGCAGAATTTAACTGATTACTCTCCAAACTATTTCGCTGTTGTTCAAGATTTTGCTCTGACAATCCCAGTTTATTTGACATTATTAAAAAATTCCAAAAAAGCAGAAAACAGCAAGTAGAACGCAGAATTAATAATTAACAGCAGCTTAGGTTGAAGGTTTAATAGAAAGCTTTGCCAAAGCCTCCTTCAGCGCCGGCGGTAATTGGCGGATAATCTTGCCCTTTTCCCGATCGACACCAACCAAAGTCACCTGCGCTGTGACATATAATTCTTGAGCATCGGGCGATCGAATTTCGTAATCCCAAACCAGTCGCACACCATCACCAGCAGTCATCCGCGTTCTCACAGCCACAGCTTGGCCCATCTGTACAGCCCGGTGATAGCGCAGCGAAAGTTCCACCACGGGCAATTCCAAACCTTGAGCTACCCAATCAGCATACTCAATGCCGAGAGAGCGCAAACTTTCCACCCGCGCTTCCTCCATCCAAGCCAGATAAGTCCCGTGCCAAACCGCACCACTGTAGTCAGTATGGTGAGGGTAGACTCGCACCACATATTCAAACCAGCCCTCAGAGTCAATTCCAGCCGGATTTTGAATGGCACCAGTCGGTGGGAGTTTTGGTTGAGTTCGATCGTTCTCTAACACGTTACAAATTGTTCCAAAACGCTACATTTCTACAAATCATAAGACAAACTTCAGGCCTATGCTTAACATTAACAAACTAGAGTACCAACGCCTTAGTTTAACGTCGCACCAGAAAACTCAACTATTTTAACCGCCAAAACCATGATCGAAAAAATTTTAGTAGCCGTGGCCGGTCGCGGCTTGTGCGAAGAGATGTTTAATATGTTGATGGACATCCCTTCCTTGCAAAAAACCTCTGTCACCGTCTTGCACGTCGTGCCGCCGCAAGTAACATCCGATGGCATGGCCGCCAAGTTGGAAGAAGGAGGTAAGATTTTAGCACAAGCAGTCCAGTCTTTGAAAATAGATCCTAGCAGAGTCAATCCCCGACTAAAACAGGGAGACCCCAAAACAACCGTTTGTCAAGTCGCAGAAGAAGAACAATCCGACTTAGTAATTATGGGTTCCAGGGGGCTCGGACGGCTGCAATCGATTTTGGAAAACTCAGTCAGCCAGTACGTTTTCCAGCTAACATCCCGACCGATGTTGTTAGTAAAAGACGACATCTACGTCAAAAGAATCAAGCGCGTCATGGTGGCGCTAGATAAATCGGAATCCGCCAAACAGTCCTTAGAACTAGCCCTATCTTTAGTCAAAGAAGTCAGTGGCGGGGAAATAATTCTAGTACACGTCACCAAAGATTTGACGGGAAAATCCACCGAAAATTTAACAGGAAATGCTGAAAAAGACCCCGTACTAGCCCCTGCAATAGCACTCGCGAAACAAATGGGAGTTAGCTACCGCTGCGTGAGTGCCGCAGGCAAGCCAGGGGAAGCAATTTGTCGGATTGCAGAGGACATGAATGCCGATTTATTGATAATCGGTTCCCCGGATCGGCGGCCCAACGTTGCTAAAAGCTTTGTGGATCTCGATCGACTCCTGGGAAACTCTCTGTCAGACTACGTGCGAGTCTACGCCAATTGTCCCGTATTGTTAGCAAGGACGATCGGCTAAACTCCAACAATTTTGGATTTTCGATTTGGGATTTTGAATTTTTCCCACCAATGATATCATTCCGGCTGCCCCGGAATGACAAGCGAGGAGACGGCAGTGCCGTTTCCCTACCCCAAAATAATACTGTAGGGACACTCCAAAAGCCGTCTCCTAATTCCGGCTAATATTAATTCCGATGCTACCTGATTTTATATGAATCCAAAATCGGCACGCTCAAAATTCAACAAAAAAAGCGCCCCAGTAACAAGCTGTTGGCGCTTTTTTTTGCAATGCACAAAGCTAGACAAAAATAGCAGAAATTACTAATCTTTTCTACCTAGACGGCTAGCAGTTTGATTGTACAGAATAATTAGAAAAACACTGGGAACCAAAACAAACAGAATGGTTGCCACAAATCCTAGCTGATTAACTTCCATGAAGACGCGCGCCTCTATCTAAAAATATGCAAATATACACCACTAGGATATCACTCAAAGGTGGAAGGCAGAGAATTTGAGTGGGAGATGGGGAGATGGGGAGATGGAGTATTGAATAGTAATGCCCAATGCCCAATTCCCAATGCCCAATGCCCAATGCCCAATTCCCAATTCCCAATTCCCAATGCCCAATGCCCAATTCCCAATTCCCAATTCCCAATTCCCGATGCCCGTTA
>JANMLZ010000015.1:0-12707 GCA_031372825.1 Cyanobacteria bacterium OTE_58_metabat_593
CCCAAAATTTGATTAAAAGGATTTTTGCAAGAGGTCTAGTTTAATTAAAGCATACCCAAAAAATATATACTCTGTTATTCGTATATTCTCAGCAAAATCTACTGGATTTTACTGATTTCTTTTTTACTCCGACAGCGAGACAAAATCTGATTCAGTTATTCGCAGATCCCGGAAATCCGGCATTCCCTGGTTGACTGGCCCCTCGCCGCACTGAGATAAACTACGGCCGGCGGTTGCTCAATTACAGGTTGAAAATTTGCTGTCATAAACTTGTCAATCTCCATATCTAAGTTAGCTGAAAAATCAGGTTCGTCCCAATCCTCGCTTTCTTCAATGGCGATTTTTGTTGAGCTGGGAATATCTAAATTAAGTTGTTCGCTCAAATCATAAACTTTCACTTTGTTAGTATGATCTATTGGCGGAACTGTATCAGCGGCAAAAGCTTGATTTGTATTCGCCGCCATTAGTACGATCGGCATTGCTACCATTGCACTTATCGTTTGTTGTGCCGTTATTTTCCTCATGCTATCCTCCTCGTTCATATAAACTAAGTTTTGATGCTGCTATAAATTCAACATCCGCCGCTAATTCCCGGCGCTGTCATTGATAAATAGCGGTTTGTTTCCCGACAAAATACAGCCCATTTTTGACACTTAGGGGGAAGTTTGCTTGACGGAGGGTATCCCAGCCACGGTTCCCACTTCTCTTTACTGCGTGAAAACTCTTAAACAGTCAGGTTTCCCAGCTAAGTAATTCCCGAACTTTTGTCAGTGTCAATCCCAGACTCAAAGCAAAGTGGGTCAGAAGTACGCGCGTGCGTAGCTATCCCGATCGTGAATCGCACACCAGTTTTTGCACCACCGCGCTGCCAGCAAGCTGATGTGCAATACCACAGTCACCGGATATCTGTCAATACTTATAGCTTAACATTTCTAATTTTTTGGATAATTCTCGTTACCAGGAAGAAGCACGGGGTAACGCAGAGCCGCCAGCAAAGTCGAGACGGCTCCTTCCTACTTAGTCAAGCCGTGTTCGAGAGCAAAGCGAACCAACTCAGTACGGCTGTTAGTACCCGTCTTGGTAAACAAACGGCTGACGTACTTTTCCACATTCCGCACGCTAGTTTCCAAGCGCCGAGCAATTTCTTTATTCATCAAACCTTGAGCAACCAAATCCAAAACACTTTGTTCTCGGGGAGTCAAATCAATTTTAATCGGCGAAGCACTTTGGACGATCGAACTCCGCCCGCTTAGCAAAGACTCAATTCTCGCCATTTGGCTCGCCAAAGCAGCAATATCAGGACTTTCAGAATTTTCGCCTGTCTCCTTAGCAGCCGCGCGCCGGGCCAGCAGATTCGTGATAATTGCTACCAACTCATCGGGATCAAAGGGCTTAGAAAGATAAGCATCGCAGCCCGCTTGATAGCCTTGAATGCGATCGCTCGTCATCCCCTTAGCCGTCAAAAACACCACGGGTAAAGCCTTGTAGCGAGGATCTTCCCGCACTTGCTTCAAAAACTGATAACCGTCCACCTGCGGCATCATAATGTCTGAAATCACCAAATCAGGATTGCACTGCTGCAAAAGTTCCCAGCCATCCCGAGCATTACTGGCAACCTCAACCTTAAAATTGCTATCTTCCAAATAAGCTTGTACCGCTTCCCGCAAGCCCGGTTCATCATCTACCAATAATAATCGTGCCAACATATTTGTTACCCTTACGCTTTACCACTATTATCTTTTAATTTAGCCGAATTTAACTATTTTTGTCACTCCATCTATCGCAGTAACTCAAAAAATTGTTTTTCAACTCCAGAGTTTTGAGTTTTGTTTGGCTCGAAGGATTAAAAGCTGATTAAATCTTTAATTCAAAACTCAAAACTCAAAACTCAAAACTCAAAACTCAAAACTCAAAATTATTTTTGAACTCTTCCAACTTAAACTTTTGATCGATCGGTCAAAATTTCATAGCCAGTGTCCGTCACCAACACAGTATGCTCAAACTGAGCCGACATAGCATTGTCAACCGTTACCGCAGTCCACTTGTCAGAAAGCGTCCGAGTATACTTAGAACCTGCATTCAGAATCGGTTCGATCGCCAATGTCATACCCGATCGCAATTTCACGTTCGGCATTTCCCGGGTGCGGAAGTTGAAAACCGACGGTTCCTCGTGCAAATTTCGCCCGACACCGTGGCCCGTAAACTCCTCAACAATGCTAAAACCGTTGCTTTTGACATGATCTTCGATCGCACCCGCGAGATCGAGCAAATAAGCTCCGGCCTTCACTTGTTCGATACCTTTATAGAGAGCTTCTTCTGCAACTCGGATTAATTTTGCCGATTCCGGTGTCACTTCCACAACTGCGATCGTGATGCAAGAATCGCCGTGAAAACCTTGGTAATACGCTCCCGTATCTACTTTAAGAACATCTCCGGCCCGAATTACCTTTTTGCGGCTGGGGATGCCGTGAACAACTTCGTTATTAATGCTAGAGCAAATCGATCCCGTGAAACCGTGATAACCTTTAAAACTCGGAGTTGCGCCCATTTCGCGGATGCGTCTTTCGGCATAAGCATCCAAATCAGCAGTAGTCATTCCCGGTTTCACCAGTTGGGAAATTTCTTTCAGTACCGTGGCGACAATTTTCGCTGCTTGCCGCATAATTTCGATTTCGCGTTCCGACTTAATTTCAATCCCTCGGCGCTGTTTTGTGACTTGGGGTGTTTTAGTTGGCCCAGAAAGCAGACTGGTAAAAATATTCATGTATTTGGAAATTAGGGAATTGGGAATTGGGCATCGGGCATCGGGGATCGGGAATTGCTGCACCCTGAGCGGAGTCGAAGGGTCGAAGGGCTCAGTGCGACGCTTCGCTCAACCACCCGGGGTTTTTGCGAAAATACTTGTTACAGCCCACAGATTCGGTAAAAAACCCGGTTTCTTTGGTTATCCGTCCAGGACTGTTGAAGCAAAAAAACGGAAAATATCAGCTTTTTTGCAGCAAAACGGGTGTCTTGCTCGGAACTGTCGATCGCCCTTTAACCTAGCTTAATATTTTTCTCAGAAATTCGCACAAAAAGCTGGACATAAGGCATTAGCCAACAGTCAACAGTCAACAGTTAACCGTCAACCGTCAACCGTCAACTAACTTACTTCCAGTTTTGCCACGAACTGTTAAAAATAGAAGTACCCGGAAATGCGATCGGATTTGCAGTTTGCTGCAACCGCAATTGCAATACTTCTAAGTTCGGTTCGCGGGATGGCAATTCGTCCACCAATTCATCAGGTATTATCCCATTTTCTAGGGAAAAAGCAGCAGTAACTCCCGCCGCCGCACCGGCTGACCATTCAAAAGAATGCACTCGATAAGCAGCAGCAGCCGTGTGGCTGACAGCAATACTTTTGCCAGCTATTAACATATTGTCAATTTTCTGAGGAATCATAGCGCGCAGCGGAATTTGGAACGGATAAGCTTGTCCTTGACCTTTGCGAGTGCCTTCTCGTTCGGTATTTCCCGGTGCTTCTGGGGGGCTGTTGGTCATGCAGGGGTGAAAGTCGATCGCATAATGACCAATCCCCACAGAATCAGGATATATCGTAGCGCGCGATCGCGATTTTGTATCCTCAACAGATTGAGTTCCCACAGCCAAAGCCGGCGCATTCAAACCGCCCACAGCCAGCCACAAATTCCGATACTCTTTTTCGGACAAATTCTGGCGGTAAAAATCCGCCTTAAAATCAGTCCGAGACATATCAACTTCCCAGATGGTAAAGCCTTGAGGCTGATTGAAACTCGGGCGCCCAATAATCCGCCGCCCCTCCCGCATATAAGGATATTTAGAAAGTCCGTGAACCGTCCCCATCGGCGAATCCAACCCGCTCAAAAAACGATTGTTTGGATAAGGCTTTTTCACCCCATTTCCGAGCTGTGAATCAGTAGTTCCTGCTACCAACCAGTAGAAAAATCCCTTAGCATTTTCTTCGCCGCGACGCAAAGTTTCCGTTCGCAAACCGCCCATCCATGCACCCGGTTGCAGTTGACCTGCTGCTTCTAGTTGCGCGCGAGAATAAATTAAATTATCCTGCGCCGAACCCGGACGGTAATCATTGCCCCAAGTCCAGTTTTGCATCGAAATATCCCCCGGATAAATCGGGAATTGTTTCGGATCGGAAGGGCGCGGTTCATCCGGTCTCATGCTCCTAATTTGGCGGTAGCTGAAAACGAGCGGAAAGCTCGCCAATCTTTGCAATTCGTAACTGTAGTAAGGAGCATATTGTTGATAGAAAGGCGGCAGTTGATGCTGCTGCGGTTCCTTCGTTGCCTCCATCGCAAAAGTGTAGGTAAAACCTTGAGTGCAATAGGTGTCTCCCGCAGGGCTTGCTGAAGAGGGTTCGAGAGGGGAACGCGGGTCAATTCCGAGGCGGTAGGGAACGTCGGCAAGTGCGATTAATTCGCCTGTTTCAGTCGCATCTACAACGAACCAATCAGCACCCCTAGGTTTTGAATTTGACTGGTTAGGTGGTTTGGGAATAAACCGAATAATAGTTTTGTTAAATCGCGCCGAATTTTCGTATCGATAGGCATCTTCGATTGTTTGAGAAAGAGTTTCGGTGTTGATGGGCGGGGTGTTGGCGGCTGGTTTGTGTTGAATCGCGATCGCACTTTTAATTTGTTGACCGCTAACACTATTCCCAGCCACAGCCGGAGTAATTCCCAGTTCTTTAATAACCGTATTGGGAAACCATTTCAGCTTACCTTTACCTCTGCTAGCCGCATCCTGCAAGATGTCAAAGAGAATTTTGTGGCCGTTGTAGGGCATGAAACACGAATAGCTAACCCAACAGCCCCCCGGATTTAGCCTACCGTAATTTTCCTTGATTCGCTGCCGCAATTCTAGGTAGCCGCGGGGGTAAAATAAGAGCGATCGCTGAGTCTCTCTTTCATCTAGTGCAGAGGTTCCCTGAGCCGAGATTTGACCGCCTACCCAGTCAGTAATTTCGGTGAGACAAACTGTGCGCCCCGCCAGCAAACCTTCGTAAGCGGTAGCCGCACCTGCGAGTCCGCCGCCTGCTACTAGAATGTCGCAAGTTTCTTCCTTTTCTGGATTACCCCGAGGTGCAGCAAATACTGGCGAAATGCTCGCAATCGCGGAGATTATGCCGAGGGTGACGCAAAATAGCGATCGACCTTTGAGCGAAAATAGATACCGTCGAAGTTTGATCGGAGATTGTGGGATTAATTTAGACATAGGGCTAAAAACACTGATCGCATTTAAATCTTAATTTTGCAGTATACTGGTATTTCGCGGTAGGGTCAGAAAAAACTTTTTTAGATAAGAGGTATTAATGCCAGCACCAACTATTGAACAACCAGATAAACATTATGCTCAACATCGTCAAATTTTTTAAGTCATTGATTCCTTTTGAGAGTTTAACAATTACTACTAGCTTAACTTTTTCGGAAGTTTTGCGGAGGTTGGACGAAGTTGTCACTGCTTCCAAACCTTTTAGAATAACTCTACCCTTCGGCCCGCCACCTGTCAAACCCTATGAAGGAACAATTTCTGGCAGCACATTCAGAATCAATCGCATCATCACAGGCCGCAATTCATTTATCCCAATTATCAAAGGAGATATCCATTCTCAACCGTTTGGTTGTTCCATCAAAATTAGGATGAGTTTACATGAATTAGTCATAGGATTTATGATGCTTTGGCTGTGGACAACTGGCAGTATTGGAATGTTTGCTTTATTTGCTTGGTTCGTCGAACCCTCCGTGGGACCAATATTTTTACCGATCCTAGGAATGTTTACTTTCGGCTGGCTTTTGTGCTTGATTCCTTTTAAAATTGAAGCAAAAGCAGCTACAAAGTTTTTATCAATTCTGTTAACATAAAGTAATTAATCACAGCAAATTTTGAGCTGTATTTTTTTTAAAATTTGGGTTCATCGGCATTCATCTGCGGTAAAAAAAAACGGCGTTGCTGAATTTAGGTATGATTCACTCCCTATAGCAATCCCTGAAACTCGCTGAGTAGGGGCAATTCATGAATTACCAGTAGGGGCAATTCATGAAATTTAGTAGGGGCAATTCATGAATTGCCCCTACTAAATTTCGGAGGCAAATCATACTTCAAATCAGCAACGCCAAAAAAAACATCAACTTTCCGGCCTTACCATGCGTCAAAACCAACTCAAACAAAAAATCAAACAAGGCGAAACAGTTCTCGGTTTATTTATGAACTGCGCCTATCCAGCATTCACCGAAATCTGCGGCCACGCCGGATTCGACTTTGCGGTTATCGATATGGAACACGGCCCCCTGCACCCCCTTGCTGCTGAAGATTTGTGCCGCGCGGCCGACTGTACCGGAATTGCACCCATCGTCCGCGTCCGCAAAAACGACGGATCGCAAATTCAACGAGCTCTCGACATCGGCAGTGCAGGGGTTCAAGTACCTCAAATCGAAAGCAAACTCGATGCCGAAACCGCTGTCAAAAGCGCTAAATACAGTCCTCTGGGCGCGCGGGGTCTTTCCTTCGCTACGCGGGCGGGAGTGTACACGGCCGCAGGTACAAATATTACCGATCGACTCAACGAAGAATCCTTAGTTGTGATTCATGTCGAAGGCAAAGGTGGCATCGACAACCTCGCAGAAATTGTGACTGTGCCGCAGGTTGACGTGATTTTTCTGGGGCCTTACGATCTGTCACAGTCGATCGGCATTCCCGGCCAAGTCCGCGATCCCCGAGTCATCGACATGATGCAGGATGCAGTGCAAACCATCCGCAGTGCAGGCAAAGCAGCCGGTACTTTTGCCGAAAACCCCGAAATCGCCAAGCAGTGGATTGATGCTGGCGTTCAGTACGTCGCGCTTGGGGTGGATGTTGCCATTTTCCTGCGGGCCTGTCAGTCCCTGGTGAAATCGGTGCGGAATTAATAGCTATCTTCACGATATCTTTGCAATTTTTGTAATATTTTTTACGACACCTACAAAAAACCTGAGCTAGACTAGAAATATACACCTCTTTAATGCCAAATTAAGGAAGGGAGCAAGGCTTCATGGAGAAAAATCTATGAAAACGGTATTAGAATCCATTCAATTGGACTATGCTTTCATGTTTACTTTCAAAAAAGTAAACTCGATTAAGCTGGAAGGGTTCAAGCAATTTTTTGACTATATGCCGATCGACCCTTATATAAGAGGAAAGTATCGATCGAGGAGATTGTCGCGGTTTGTAGTGAACGGGAATGAATTAATTAAATTGCCTCACGGCTACTTGTTTCAAAGTAAAGAATACAATCCGGTGGTGGGCGATATCAGGCGGGAATTTGCCGAATTGGACGATCGGCTAATCGCCCTCGATAACTTCAAACAGATGGTTTTTGCTTTTTTCGATTCCTGCAAAATTCACCCGGAAGCTGAAATCGGCATCCATCAAATCAGGACGACTTGTTCGCCCCACAATTTCGGCAACCCCGCACCGGAAGGCATTCACCAAGACGGTACTGATTTTATCGGCATCTTCTCAGTTGACAGAACTAATATTGTCGGCGGGGAAACGCAGTTGTACTTGGCAAAAAAAGAGAAGCCTGTGTTTAATAAAGTCCTGCATCCGGGGGAATTGCTGTTAGTTAATGACCACGAGTTTTTTCACTTTACGACGCCGATCAAACCGGAATTGGAAGGGGTGGGAAGCAGGGATGTCTTTGTGCTGACTTCTCCGAGTTTGCTGTGCGATTGAGGCCCCCAACCATCCAAGAAATCGGGTTTATGCGATAATTTACGCATCCTCACGCATATTTTGCGAAGAAAGCCGGTTTCTGACTCCCCGCGCGAAATCCAAGAAATCGGGTTTATGCGATAATTTACGCATCCTCACGCATATTTTGCGAAGGAACCCGGTTTCTGACTCCCCACAAATCGCCCAAAATTCAACTAAACCAAGCAAGCCACAAAGGAAGCATCAACAGCAAACCGACGGAAGTTATGGCGATGCTGCAAGCTAACAAATCGCGATCGAGTTCGTAGACTTCTGCTAAAATCAGCACCGAAAGCGCTGTGGGAATTCCCGACATCAACACCAGCACAATTCTCGGATCGCCGCTCAATCCGAAATAGCTAGCGCCCAATCCGATCAGCACGGGGACAATTACAACTTTTAGTAACGAGGGGATGAAGGCCATTTCAAAACTTTGCCATTGTTTAATAGACCTCAGACGAATGCCAACGAGCAGCAAAGCACTGGCAATTACTACCCAAACTACTGCTTGCAATCCTGATTCAACTGTCTCCGGTAATGGAATATTTCTGGTAAAAAAACCAATGAGAAATGCCCAGAGTGCGGGAACAGTTACCACGTCTTTGAGCTGAGTCCACCACTGATTTTTTTGCCCAGAATTCCCGAAATAGCTCGCAATAAATACACCGAAACCGTAGGTTCCTATAACATTATTGGTGACGCTATACAAGACGGCCCAGTTGTTGTTGTCGGTGCTGATGATGGCGGGGGTGATTGCTAATCCGACAAAGCCTGTATTTCCTAACATTGCAGCTAGGATAAAACTGCCTTTGCTCGATCGCGTCACGGAGCTAAAATTTAACAATAGTGAATTGACAATAGAGTTTTTGCCCTGAAAATACGGCTTGTCGATGTGGCGGGTACTTAGCTGCTGCAAAAACTCCCAAGTCAACCAAGCCAAACCCGTACTCAGAAATAACACGAAAATGGCGATCGCCGGTGTGAATCCCACAGCACCCGAAAATTCGCTGTGACGCGCTAAAACTAGAATTTGCAGCGGTATTCCAACCCAATAAAGAAAGAGGCTCAGCAGCTTCGGAAAATTAACTGGGATGTACCGAAACAGCAGTAATCCTAGGCCTGTCCAGATTACCAGAGGCGTATAAGCGTGAAATAAGGTTTCAATCATAAAAATTAACTTGACAATTTGAGATGCCTTTACTTAATAATATTAAGGCTAAAACCCGCCCTCGAAACGCCAATTGTCGAATCATATCAATTCCGTTAGCATCGGAATCATCTAAACGGAGGACACGGCAGTGCCGTGTCCCTACAATTTCGTGGTAGGGACACGGCAGTGCCGTGTCCTCTATATCATTTCGGTGCAGCGGGAATTGATATCAGTTTTTCTGGCATCGCAAACGGGAATATTCAGATAACTTTGTGCCGGAATTATCTTGCATTTTCTACCCTAATAAGCTGTTACGCATTTAAACCACTAACTATCTAGGTAGGGTGCGTCAGAAGCGAACACTGACTATACATGGGAAACGCCTTAAAACTGACGCACCCTACAATCGTCTTTTAAATGCCGAACAGCTTATGCAGCCAGATTTTGAAATTGCCGATCGCACTAAAATCAAGTTAGTTACTCCCTCGATGTCGGCGATTGAAACCGCTTTGCAGGTCAAACGGAGTCTGCCTCCGCTTTCGGTAGCGACACAAACATCGATTGAATTGCACCGATCAATTCAATTTCAAAGCATTAACAGGCACATCATCCCAAGAACCAACAGTTCGCAACGTAGCAACCCAGCCCTGCTGTTTTTGATCGGGCGTCAAATTCTGCTCAAAAGATGCGTGGCATTCCTGCGCTTGAGTTTCATCGCAACAAGCAATACAAGAATAAAGAATGCCCGACGGATCGATTTGCTCGTTTACCCAAATAATCACAATTTCTTCTCCCAATCAAACCCAAATATTACCTAAATTTTCCTATAAATTTGGCAATTATCTACAATTACTTCGATGCCAAACTCGCCAAAGATTCGCCCGCAACCCGGCAAATCCGCCAATCGGGCATCACATCAGCACCGATACCCTTGTAAAATCCGATCGCCAATTCATTCCAATCGAGCACACTCCATTCCAAACGCCCGCAGCCCCTTTCAACCGTCAACTGCGCCAAATAAACTATCAAAGACTTGCCAATTCCGCGCCCTCGAAACTCAGGAAGCACAAACAAATCTTCGAGATAAATTCCCGGCTGAGTCAAAAAAGTAGAATAGTTATGAAAAAACAGCGCCCAGCCCATAACTCGACCTTCGCACTCGGCTAAAATCGCTTCAGCAAAAGGTCGATCGCCAAACAGATGATTTTCCAAATCTACCGCATTCCCAGTCACAGCATCAGATAACTTTTCGTACTCAGCCAAAGCTTTAATCAAACCAAACAGCACCGGCACGTCGAGCCGCGTAGCTGGACGCAAAATCACCTCAGAAGACATAAACACAGCAGTAAGTGACAATCAAACATCAAAATACCATATCATATCAATTCCGGTTGCACCGTAATTAATATTACTCGAAATAAGGAGACGGCAGTGCCGTTTCCCTACAAGATTATTTTGGCGTAGGGACACTCCAAGAGCCGTCTCCGAATAGGCTTATTTTAACCAGCCCTTCAATCGTTCCGTCACTTGAGGCCGCCGCAGTTTCCGCATTGCCTTATTTTGAATTTGACGGACTCGTTCGCGGGACAAATTGAATAAACCACTCACCTCTTCTAAAGTGTAAGGTTCCCCGGTCACCAAACCATAACGCATCGCCACAATCTCTTTTTCCCGCTCAGTTAAAATATTATCCAACACCTCCAAAATATCTTGGCGCATCATCATCTCATTCATCTGAGATTCTGGAGATTGCGTTGCATGATCTTCCAAAACATCCAGAAGTTCTGAACTTTCTTCCGAACCGATACGGTGGTTGAGAGACAAAGATTGTCGGCGTACTTGCTGGAGGTAGCGAAGTTGTTCCGCAGTAACTTCCATGTCTTTAGCAAGTTCAGCTTCAGTCGGATTTCGTTGGAGCGATCGCCTCAAATCCCGATAAACTCTTTTTAGCTTATTTAATTGTTCGACAATGTGAACCGGCAAGCGAATCGTCCGCCCTTGATTGGCAATTGTCCGCGTAATTCCTTGTCGAATCCACCAATAAGCATAGGTAGAAAACTTGTAACCCTTTTCTGGATCGAACTTTTCCGAGGCTCGATTCAAACCCAAAGCTCCTTCCTGAATTAAATCGAGAAAAGGCACGCCCCGATTCAGATACCGTTTGGCGATGGAAACCACCAACCGCAAATTCGAGCTGATCATTTTCCGTTTCGCCGACTGACACTGATACCGGAAGTTTTTCAGTTGATTTTCGCTCAAACCCATAGCTGCGGCTAGTTCAGCTTTTGTGGGAACTCTTGCCAATTCCTCGTTCAAACCCTTTTCAAGTTCCTCAAGGGCTACCAATTGTTGAACTCGGCGCGCTAACTCTACCTCTTCGCTAGCGCTCAGCAAAGGATAGCGAGCCATTTCCTTGAACAAAGCTCCCACGGGATCGTCGGCAGACCAATTGTTGTATGCTGACGATCGACTTGAAATGGGACGATCGATCTCGATGTCTTCATTTTCTGCGATCGCAAGTGAGGCTTCCGATGCCACCGCAAAACTGCCTAAGTCAGATTCTGCCATATACTGCTTGGTGTCCGTGGAATGATTTGAAATGTCTGCACTCACTGTAACGAATTTAAACGGAAATTGCCGAAATCCTTCGTTTTCCCTTTCAATCGCGGTTGTCATATTGGGACATCCAAAGAAAATTAACTCTTCTTAATTCCATAGGACTTACATCAAATCCGGCCGCCACAGTCCAAAATGCCTATATTCCTGTTCAAAATCCCCAATCCCAAATCAATTAGTTCGAGCCAATAAAGGAGCAGCTTGCAATAATTGCTGAGTATAAGGGTGCTGCGGATTAGTAAAAATATCCCTAGTCTTGCCAATTTCCACAATTTTTCCCGCATTCATAACTGCAATGCGATCGCAAAAAAATCTCGCCACCCACAAATCGTGTGTAATAAACAGATAAGTCAAATTAAATTCCTGCTTCAATTCCAACATCAGCTCCAAAACTTGAGTCTGCACGCTGGCATCCAGCATACTCACCGGTTCGTCGCAAATAATCAGTTGTGGGCGAGTAATCAAAGCCCGGGCGATCGAAACCCGCTGCTGTTGTCCTCCCGACAATTCCCCCGGATAGCGGGCAAAGAAATCCTCCCCAGGAGTCAAACCCACCCGCTCTAACATTACCATTACTTGTTTTTTAGCTTCATCCGAACGAGCTAATTTGTGAATCAACAAAGGGTCAGCAATACTTTCTCCCACAGTCATCATCGGATTCAAGCAAGCGTGGGGGTCTTGAAATACCATTTGCATTTGGCGGCGATGTTTCCTGACAGCATCCCGAGACAGCGCAGTCAGATTTATTCCTTGAAATTCCACTTTGCCACCAGTAGACGGAATAAGCTGCAAGATCGATCGCGACAAGGTACTTTTGCCACAGCCGGACTCCCCTACAAGCCCTAGGATTTCCCCTTGTTCTAACTCTAAACTAACGTCATCTACTGCTTTAATTACCTGACGATTCCTCGACAATAACTGATCTAATAAATTGCTTTCTAAACTGTAGTGCTGCTGCAAATTTGTCACAGTCAAAAGAGGTGAATTGCCTTCCTCCTTCCCCCCTTGGGGGGGGTTAGGGGGGGGTTGACTTTCCCCCCTTGGGGGGGGTAGGGGGGGGTTGTCTTCTCTTGGGGGGGGTAGGGGGGGGTTGTCTTCTCTTGGGGGGTTGTCTTCTTGTTTCTGAATATGAAAAGCTGCTTTTAAGAGCGATCGAGTATATTCGTGTTCTGGCTGTTGA
>JANMLZ010000022.1:0-84541 GCA_031372825.1 Cyanobacteria bacterium OTE_58_metabat_593
TGGTTCCCAGGCTCTACCTGGGAACCGATGTAAGCGAGGCTCTGCCTCGCCTGCGAAAATGGAGGCAGAGCCTCCGGATCTGCGTTACCAGGCTCTTCCTGGTAACGAGTAACGAGTATAATCATTTAGGATTGCTATATACCAATTTAATATGAAGCTGCATAGAATAAAGCTTCCAGAATGAAAGTGTAAGAAGATAGTGAACTCATTTCTTCAGGTGTGATTTGTTGCAGAACCTGATCAAGTCGTTCGCGCAATTCCTTAAGAGTCAGAAACACTTCTCCCTTTAATTGTTGTTTGATAAATTGCCACACTCGTTCAGTGGGATTGAGTTCAGGGCTATGGGCTGGTTGACTTTCCGGGAATCAAGTTACCCATGGGCCAGTGCAGAGCACTGGTCACATGAGCCCCCGTAGGAGTCAAGTTGAATAAGTGCGATGTCATCTCCGAGTTGATGTGAGAGGGCATCAATAAACTCCTGAAATCTTTGAGTATTGAGGCGATCGTATTCTTGACAAAAATGCCAGCCAGTCAAAGGTTCGACCACCCCGTAGAGCCAAAAATTGTCACGTTTCCAGAGTACCGGTGCGTAAGGCTTTACCCCAAACGCCATAATTACTTTCCCGGTTTCTGTTTTAAGTCCCAAGCGCGTCTCGTCTTGACATAAATAACGTAGCCGTTGTCCCGAACCAAACAATCGTTGATAGGTCAACAAGGCTGGGGCGATGTTTTTTTAAAACGCTGATCGGCATTGGGTTCTTGCTTCGCGCTTTTGGGACGTGGCACTTTTAATTTAGCTTTGAGTCGGTAGTGGACCCAATGATAGACTGTGGGGTATGTCAGGTTCAGTTGATAAGTCTCTCTGGCGATACTTTTGTAGCCACCGAGTTACCGTTGAACCATCACGTCCCAGACGTTCGGCAAGGGTTTTATGTTGAGTGATTTGTCCAGTTTTTAGCCACCACAACATTTGCAACCGTTCTTTCTGACTGGCGGTACGACTGTGTTTTAGTTGTTGCTCGCCTTCTCTCTGCACTTTCTGCGATCGCCATAATCAGTTGACGTGCCATAACTCATCACCTCTAAACAGTATCTTTATTCTATGCAACTTCATGTAAAATTGGTATTACCACGACCTTGAGATTTAAACCACTCCAAAACATCACTGTCTATGCGTAAGGTGACTTGAGCTTTAGTCTGAGCGTTGGGCAAACCTCGCCGAACTACTGCTTTAGCAAACATTTCAGGCGTAATTTCAGGACAATCAGATAAGTCAATATCTTGATCAGTCATAGCATCTAGACGTTTCCAGTCAGTTTGAGATTTGCTCGAAGTAAATTCGTAGTTCATATTTGGTTGCTTTTCTAGCGGAAATAATTCTGGTAAATTGCTCAACTAAACAGGCAAAAACAGTTCTGAAAAACTAATTTCAATCTCAGGAAAAGCTAGCATTCTGAGCGCAGCATTATCTGCAACAACTATCTCAGATTGATAACCTCCCGGTGCAGGATTCCGGTAAATATATGCTTGGCGGCTAACTACATCTAAAATCCAATATTCAGCGATATTAGCTCTAGCATAAATCAGGGCTTTTTCCCGGAGGTCAATTTGTAATGTCGAGTAGGAAACCTCAATTAACAGCAAGATTTCCCTAGAATTTGGGTGATGGTCGCCATAAGCACCCGGATCGGAACAACTGCTATATCTGGTTCCGGTTCCGAAGTCGCTAAGGTAATTGGCAACTGCACGCGAATTTCTGCTAAATCTCTTAGCAGGTGTTGTAGATATCGATCGCTGCGCTGAGTTGTGCCAGCATGGAGCGGTGTTTGGGGGCTCATTTCAAAAATTCTCCCATCAAGCAGTTCAATGTTATCATCCTCATTGAGAATACCAGCTTCAATCATCCGGTGATATTCTTCGACTGTCCAGATTTTTGCTTTGGTTGCTGTCATAATCTTTTATGGTACGGTAAAACATTAAGACTCGATTTCATTTTTCAATTTTACCACGACCTTAAGATTTAAACGACTACAAAATATCACTCTCAATGCGTAATTAGTTATAATGAAATTTAGAAGTTTCTGGTGCCATTAAAATGACTCCTCAACTACAAACTCAGCCACCGCTAACTAAACAACCAGAAAAAGTCCTGTATCCAGACAGCGATGGACAGCCCATGTCAGATAACACGCTCCAATTTGCTTGGATTGCCAAACTCAAAGAAGGATGCGAAGCCTTATTTAAAGACAATCCAACTGTATTCGTAGCCGGGGATTTACTGTGGTATCCCGTCGAAGGCGACAATAAGACGAGGCGCGCGCCCGATGCTATGGTGGTATTTGGCAGACCCAAGGGATATCGAGGATCTTACCAGCAATGGCGAGAAGATAATATCGCTCCGCAAGTCGTTTTTGAGATTTTGTCACCGGGAAATACTTTATCGGAAATGGCGCTGAAGTTGCAATTTTATAGCCACTTTGGTGTAGAAGAATATTACCTCTACGATCCACAGCGTAACGATCTAACTGGATGGCAAAGATCCGAAACAGGACTAAGAGTAATTGAATCCTTGGATGGGTGGATCAGTCCGCGTCTAGGAGTCCGATTTGTGTTTGCAGAACCAGAGTTAGAGGTGATTCGTCCCGATGGACAGCGGTTTTTGTCTTACGTAGAGTTGATGCAACAGCGGGATGAAATCGAGCAACAGCGGGATGAAATCGAGCAACAGCGCGATCAAATCGAGCAACAGCGGGCTGAAATCGAACAACAGCGGGCTGAAATCGAACAACAGCGCGATCGCATGGCTGCAAAACTGCAAGAATTGGGTATCGATCCAACTCAGCTTTAAGCATAAGTTCCCGGTAGGGACACGGCACTGCCGTGTCCCTACACTTCACAAACCTGGAATACGCTGTATCATTTCCGGTTGCATCGGAATAATATATTTCTGCGATCTTAGATCGTGTCCGGTTAAATACTTGTCATTGTTCGTTATACTTCCTTCTTCTTGCTTCCAAATCTTTATCAGCGTTCATCAGCGTTCATCAGCCCCCATCTGCGGTTAAAATAAAAACCAAAACTAAACAGGCAAAAACAGTTCAGACAAATTATAGCAATTGCGGATTCAGTCAAAAAAGCCCGACTTATCCGGCGTTGGTCGAGATCCCTTTTGAAAGCGTTCCCAAGACTGTTTTAATTGAGCAGGAGCAGGATTGTCGCGATCGTAAACCACCAGCACATTCGTCAAATTCCGTCCCGCAGGCAATAAAATCTGCCCTTGATGAGCCAAACCCACCGAAGCGCCTCCGTCCAAATTCATCGCTTCAAAACAGCCAATCGCCCGCATAACTTTAGCTTCTGCTTCCAACGACAAACTATCAAGAAAAGTCACCAAAAATAACTTATCTCTCGAAGCCGGAAAGCCGATCGCCGTTCTCGATCCCACGCCCAAAACATGAGAATCCTTAAACCCTTCCGACAAAGGAGAAAGCCAAACTTTGCCTCCTTTCACCAATCTCGGCCCGCAAGTCAGAGAAAACCAATGTTGACTCCAATCCGGCTTACCTTCGATTCTAGCCGTCACCATTTCCAGTTGATTTCCCGCCTTAATTCCCAAAGTCGTGCCGTAATTTTCCCATCGGCTGTATTTCAGAAACTTACCCGCAGCCACCATATTTCCCAGCACAGCTTTCTGCTCGTCTTTGCCAAAAAAAGTACCGTTAGCAACAACAGCAGCCCTGTAACGCGCCACCATATTTTCAAAAGGTTCGTCGCCCGCAGTTACTTGAGAATTATTTGCTAAAATGGCATTATTAGCTAAACCAATTGTGATATAAATTTCCGGGTCGGTGAGGTCAATAGTTGTTAGATAAAAACTTGCACCAGCTACAGTTTGACTGCTTAATTGTACGGGTTTTGCTTGCTTACCCGAACGTTTAATAAATTGAGGTTGAGACTGTACAAAAGGAGAATTCTCGGCATTTGGTTGAGGACTTTCCGGCGATTTTACGATGGGATTTCTAGGGAGAGTTTGAGGAGTTTTTCCAGATTTTACAATGGGATTGCTGGGGAGAGGTTGAGGAGTTTGATTCGATGGTGTATTGGATGAAAAAGCGAGTAACTTTTGCCACATTTGACCCGCGAGAGTCAAGAAATTATCTCGGTTTTGGGCAAGAGAAAAATAGTCAGTCAACACCCGCGCCAAAGCTATACCGATTAAAAATAAAAAAGTGCGCCGCAGCATTGGCTGACAGCCTTGAGACTGTTGGCGTTTAGACATAAAAAAATCTCACCTAGGATAGCGAACAGTTTTCTCTGACTGTGACTACATTCTCGCGATCGCACGATTTCAGAAACTACCAGTAGCAGGGTGTACAATGCACACCCTGCTACTAATTCACTCAAAACTATTTCCCTAGCCCGTATTCCGCATCCCCGCAGCAATACCATTAATTGTCAGCAGAGCTCCCCGCAACAATTCACCCTTGCTGTAACGCGAGTGAATCACCCCCGGAACTGCGCCGCTACCGTGTTGTCGCAAGCGTTTCAGCAGCGAAACCTGCAACAAACCCAAAGGCACAATCGTGGCATTTCGCAACTGCACGGAACGCTGCAATGCCGGATCTTCGTCCAACAAACGTTGGTGTCCGGTAATAGTTAAAACCAAATCGCGAATCAAGTGAAATTCGGTCGCAATTTGATCGAATAAAGCCTTAAAACGCTCTTTGTCAGCAGGCATTGCTAACTCCTGGACGTAGTGTTCTGCAATCTGCAAATCCACCTTAGATAAAGTCATTTCCACCTTAGAAATTACCATTTTAAAAAACGGCCATTTTAAGTAGAAATACTGCAAAAGTTTCATGTGTTCTTCTGGTTCCTCCAGCAAAAACTCTTGCAAAGCTGTGCCGACGCCGTACCAAGAAGGCAGCAAAAATCGGCTTTGAGTCCAGCTAAACACCCAAGGAATTGCCCGCAAACCGCTGATGTCTTTCTTGCCACCGCGTCGGGCCGGGCGAGAACTAATTTGCAACTGACTGATTTCTTGAATCGGAGTAACGTGGTGGAAGAAATCGACTAAATCCGGCTGTTCGTAGATTAAGTTGCGGTAGTGTGATCGCGATCTCACGGACAACTCCTCCATAATTTCATTCCAAGAGTCGATGCCGTCAAAACCAGTGTGCAGCAAACTAGCTTGAATTACGGCCGCCGCCACAGTTTCCAAATTGTAAAGCGCCAACTCCGGTAAAGAATATTTAGAAGCCAAAACCTCGCCTTGTTCGGTAATTTTAATTCGCCCGCTAATACTCTTTCCGGGCTGAGCCAAAATTGCCTTGTAAGCAGGGCCGCCGCCACGCCCTACGGAACCGCCTCGGCCGTGAAAAATCCGCAACTCCACACCGTGTTTTTCGGCAACCATTTGCAAAGCCTTTTGAGCTTTCTGAATTTCCCAATTGCTGCTGAGGAAACCAGAATCTTTATTGCTGTCAGAATAGCCCAGCATTACCTCTTGCAATTTGATTTTGTGGATTGGCGATTTAAGCTTTTCTTTGCTTTTTTCTGCTACTTCCTGCGCGTATCCTCCAGTTAGCAAAGCTCGATAAAGTGGCAGTTCAAAAATTTGCTGCATTACAAACGGCGCTTTTTTCAAATCTTCCACTGTTTCAAACAAAGGCACTACTTGAATGCTGCTAATTCCAGTCGCCGGATCGTAAAGTCCTGATTCTTTTGCTAACAGCAAAACCGCCAGCATATCGCTGACATCGTGGCTCATACTGATCACGTAAGTTTCGCAAATTTCCGGGCCAAACTCTTGCTGCATTTGCCGCAATATTCGGAACGTATTAATCGTCTCGCAAGTTTTGGGAGAAAAGGGCAGTTCTGCTGGAATTAAAGGGCGGCGAGTTTGCAGTTCAGTGGCGAGCCAAATAATTCGATCGCCTTCCGACATTTCATTGTAAGACTTGGGCAAAATTTCCAAGTATTCAGCAATTTCGCTCAAAGCGTCGGAGTGTACTGTTGACTCTTGGCGGATATCTAGGTAAGCCAAATTAAACCCATAGATTTCTACTTGGCAAAGCAGATTTTCCAAGTCCCTACAGCTCAAACCTGTTTCGACTAAATTGTGTTGAATAAGCTGCAATTCGGTCAAAAACTCAGTACCCGATCGATAAAGGCCGGTCATTCCGGGATGTTCCGACAAAGCTTCGCGCTCCCGCTGCAACTCGTCTCCTTTGTAGAGACGCCAATTACGATCGCGCGTATTTTCCAGTCGCTGGAGCACGTAGGCCAATTTCAACCGATAAGGTTCTTGGCGGTAGCGGATCGCCCATTGCTCGTAAACTTCCGGAAATTCTGATTTGTCGCGATCGAGAGATTCGAGTAATTCCGGCAGCACATCGCTCCAGTGCAGCGACAAACTCAAAAGTTCGTTCAGCCGCTTCACCGCAACGATGTACTTTTCTAGCACCAAGTGGCGCTGATAGCAAGCCGTTTGCCAAGTAACTTTCGGAGTCACAGAAGGGTTGCCGTCCCTATCAGATCCCACCCAAGAACCGAACTTGCAAAAATTGTAACTCGGCGGTTTCAGGTAAGGATAAGAAGCGTGCAGCGCTTGCTTGAGTCGGTGGTAGAGTTCTGGAATTGCATCAAACAGCACTTCCTCGAAGTAGTGCAGAGTGTACTCCACCTCGTCAAGCACAGTCGGCTTGAATTGGTGCAGTTCGTCAGTGCGCCACCAGAGGCGAATTTCTTCCATTAGTTGCTCTTGCAGGGCCGCAGCTTCCCAGGAAGACACCGGGTAGGGACTTTGAGAGTCTGCCCCAACCACCAGAAACTTCTCGTCAACTTGGTCTAACTGTTGGAGAATCTTCGCCATCCGTCGCTGCTTGGTGCGGATCGTGTGGCGGACAATTTCCGTCGGGTGAGCGGTGAATACTAAGCGGATGTCTAACTGATCGATCAAGCGCTGGATTTGCTGGCTCGGGACGTTCAAGCGCAGCAGCATCGGGAACAGTTGGTGAAATGTTCCGGCGTCTCGGGCGATCGTCTCGCTGCTGTCTGCACCGCGAGGAGCCGTTTGGACGCCCGGGCCTTCCCTATGTCGCGGGCGATCGGGCGCATCCGCTGCTTGTCCCGGGAGCTTAGAAAACATCCGCCCGCCAGCGTCGTTGCTACTAGAGTAAGCTAGCTGTTGGTCTCGCTGTTCGTAGTGCTGTTCGACAATGTTGATCAACTGAAAATACAGCGCAAAAGCCCGCGCAGCGCGGATGGCGGCGTTGAGGTCGAGCTTTTCGATTAGCTGTACGACATTCGATTCGCGAAAGTGAGTGGCCTGTCCCTCGGCGGAATTGACCGATCGCATTTGTTGGAGCAAATCCACCAATTCCTGCCCGCACTCCTGTCGCAGCACCGATTCCCACAAGTCCTCTACTACTTTGAGGCGATTTCGCAGAAACAGGTCTGATTTTGAGTAAGCGGGAGAAAGGGAAGTAGATGTTGTATGGATAGCCTGTTCTGAAGACTGGAGGACTGAACTCATCGGGCTGTTCCTCAATAGCTGCGGGTGTCTGTGAAAATTGTATGGTTTAGTTTCGCCTAAAACACTTTTGTTTGCAGTCAAATTTGAGACTTATTTGAAGCTAGAAGGTAGAAGGCACTTATGTTGAAGGTAAAAAAAAGACAAATTATAACTGCACGGATTTTACCCATTGTCAAGTTTTTAGGTCACAAAAATTTGCTTCTACTCCTGTGATTGAGGAAAGTTGAGAACCGGGAGGCGCGAGCCCCGAAAGACTTCTTCACTTTCAACGCCGATCGATGCCACAAACTTAGCAGCAGCAGAGGCAGCCAGCAACCCGCCCAGCATCGGTAAGGCGACCAAGCTCAATAAAATATCTGAGGGAACTGGCAACTTGGGACTGTGAGGTGTTTGATTTTTTGGCAAGTCTTGGTTTTCCGACGGCATAGATTTTTCCTCCCTATTCTATTATCCCTAGTTTACAGGCTAGGGCGGGCTTTTAAACTCGTTGTATCCTAGATTGGAGCAAGCTCTGGTGTTCTTCCAAGAATTAGTGCCGTGTCGATCGCACGTGGAGTCGATCTGCCGAAATAGAAAATTAGCTCAAAGTGGGCGATCAACTATTTGCAAGATGTTGTTGCCTTGACTGAAGAAATTAATGCAATCCACAAAGAAACCTCTGGGCCAATTTTGCTCCGGCCTGGACAAGTTGGCACGATTCTGATGAGCTTTGACGATCGCGCTTATCTAGTAGATTTTGCCGATGCTCAAGGCAATACCTATGCAATGGAAACTGTTCCCTCAGAAAAACTTATGCAACTTGTTTATGAGCCATTTCCTGCCTACGTCTAGCCTACAAATAATACTTTATAGAGTATTGAGCAAATTCTCGAAGAATTGCCAGACTTGGAACTTGACGATATTAAAGCTGCGCTTCTCTATGCAGTCCGCAAAATCGATCATCCCGTTTTAGCCGCATGACAATTTGATCGTATCAAGGAAGTTCTGACAGCAACACTCCTACTACCGAGCATCCCCAATCAAAATCAGGGGGCCCCACATTGCGGGAGGATCCTTGATGTGGCTGAGTTTAGCTTGACGCAGTGCTTCGGCTTTACTCATTCCCTGGTTTAAGTTTTTGTAGAAATGCACCATAATATCTTGGGTCGTTTTGTCCTCCACATTCCAGAGGCTAGCAATCACAGATTTTGCCCCAGCGCGTTCAAAGAGGTACGCAAGTCCGGCGATTTCTTCCCCGTTGGAGTTAGTTTGCAGGGCTGTTTGGCAAGCACTGAGGGTAATCAAATCCACTTTTTCTAACCCCAGCAAAGCAGCATCTGCAATGTTAAGCTTTTGCTCAGCAAACAGGAGTGTGTTTTCTTCCATATCTAAATTCGGACATCCACCCTTTTGAAAACAGCCGTGGGTTGCCAAATGTAATCGGGAGAACTTAGGAGCCAGAAGTTTGAAGTCTTTTAGCGTCGCTTTGTCATGAATCAGTGCTTTACTTCCGGGTGAAATTTCAGCAATCTGCTTGACTTCTGTTTCAGCATCAGCTAGTGCCTGCTTCCCAGTTGGAACAGGATTTCCAATCGCCAAAACTTGTTTAGAAACAGGAATATTCCCTTTAACTGCCAGCGTACGAGTTGATAGGCGAGTTAGGTAGCTGATTGGATACTTCTCAATTAGGTATTCGCCCTCAATTAGGTACTCGCCCTCACGAGTATTACAACTTGTATCAGCACATCTAAATAAGGCTTCAAAGGGAATATAGCGGAGTTTGCCGCTAGGGATAATACTCAATTGTTTGGGATTAGTGCTTTGAATCTCTGCTTCAATTGGTCGAATTAGCAAATTGTAGAGTTTTGACAGATTACTAATGTATTCATCATTGCGAAAATCCGAGATTTGGGAATAGGTTTGAGAGAGGATAGCCTCAAATTCTGCCGGGATAGGAATTTGTTTAACTGCGCTTAGTCCTTTCTCTCGGCTCAGCACAAAGATAGTGATAGTATCGGGCAACCCTTCTGCTGTAGTAGTCAGGATGGGATGGATCACTACAGTTCCCGCCGGAATCGATGATTTTAGCAAGTTAATATCCGTAACCTTGGTTTCAAACAACTCGGCAGCTTCAGGAAAACGGCTGTAAATGCCTTCCGCTTGCTGAATCGTCTGTGCTTCTAGTTCACTAATTTTACGGTATAAATCTTCTGAAGAATTGATATTTAACTGTTGTCGTAATCTTTCAACCTGTTGATGGTTTTGATTCCATGCCTCAATTTCCAGTTGAGCTTGGGGATTCCTCACTCTCGCATTGATTAATCGGGTATAGTCTGCCAACTCAGCCGTAGCCACTAGATTAATCCACTCATACGCTTTATCCGGCTGCTTTTGCTTCAGTAAAAGTGTTGCTAAAGTTCCGGTTATATGCTGAAAATTCTCGGAATAGGTTCGGCGAACCTGATCTTGTTTGTTGCGCCTTAAGCCACTACGGAGCTTCAACAGAATATCCATACTATTTTCTATGTAAGAAATCGCTTCTTCGGAACGATCTTGATTTCGATAAATTTCGCCCATACCAAAAAGTATTGCAGCTTCATCAAGGCGATTTCCTAGTTCACGTCTGATCAGTAATGCTTGATTTAAAGCTTGCAGAGATTCTTGTGGCTTTTTTAGAGATTTGTAGCTCACACCAATTATCATTAGAGCTTGGCCCTCCAAAGGGCGATTACGAATTTCTCTAGAAATGATCAGTGCTTTTTGAGAAGACGATAATGCTTGTTGTAATTGTTCAAGTTTAAAGTAAGCTCCAGAAATTAAAATTAACGTTTCAGCTTCAGCAGTAGGAATCCCGGAGTCTTTAAAAATTATCAAAGCTTTGTTCAAACTATCTAGGGCTTCTCTCGGCTTCTCGTTAGCCAGATTGATCAAAGCAATAGATTTTAGAACAGTCGCTTGCTGTAAGGGATTTCTGCCTTTTTCAACAAATGCCGATGCCTGGTTAGCATAGTCCAAGGCTTTCTGTGGCTGCCCTAAAATTAAATAGACTGTGCCAATAGAACTTTGCAACATAGCCATTCGGAAGGAATCATTAGACTTTTGAGCGAGTATCAGTCCTTGATTGAACGTATCCAGAGCCTCTTGAAATTGACTACGGTTGAAATTAGCCACACCCATCCCAATGAGTGCATTCACCTCTTCAACCTTGTCCTTCGCCTGCCGAGCTGCCGATAAAGCTTGATTCAAGGCATCTAAGGCATTTTGAGTCTGGCCTAAATTTTGGTAGTTAAATCCAATGAAGTTAAGCACTTCAGCTTCTTGAGAGCGGTTGTTTGTTGCTTTGGCAATTGATAACGCCTGGTTAAATGAGTCTAAAGCTTTCTGTGGCTTTCCTTGAAGAAAATATACAGAACCAATTCCTTTTAACGCTTTAAATTCTTCTTCACGGTCTTGTACCTCCTTCTCTCGACTGATTGGTAAAGCTTGACGAAAGGCAGTCATGGCATCTTCTAACTTACCAAGATTAATGTATGTTTCACCAATATCATTAAGAACTTCAGCTTCGCTTGAGCGATACTTAAGCTCTCTGAGAATGGCAAGAGTTTGAGTGTAGTGCACTAGAGCTTGATTGTACTGATTTGTCGCTTCATAAACCCAAGCTAAATATTTTAAAATGTAAACTTCTTCAGTACGATAACCAAATTCTTTAGATAATTTTAGGGCTTGTTTTAAATAGTCAACCGCTTTCGTATATTGATCAACTCTGTAATAGCGAAGTCCGATCCCTTTGAGCGCTTTTGTCTCTTTTTCTTTGTCATTAATACTCCGAGCAATGGCTAAAGCTTTTTCATAAATTTTGATAGCCTCAAGCTCATTGCCTTGATTGACCTGTTCCTGTGCTTGATTAAGAAGTTGTTGGACTTGTTCACTCTGTGAATTCTGGTTTTGCCCCATAATGGGTTGATTAACTGACTGTACAAGCAACGGAGCGACACTGATAGACAATGCTAGCAAAATGTTGAGAGACCTGTTCATTCACAAATCCTATTATTGTTTAAATATGCCGAATTGGTGTAGATGCACCAGATCATTTAAAGCTAGCGACGAGCGTATGGTGTTACCTTAACCGTCACTCTTTCAGTCGAAGTAAACATAATTTCATCGACTATGTAGTCACTGGCTATTGCCATAGATACGACCCCGCGTAATCGTTGTGGTGGTAACACACCACGCAAATCTACTGTTATCAAACCCTTTTGAGGATTTAAAGTTTGAAACGCACCTAAAGGTACTTTTTCCCAAGGCGGTGGCGTTAGTAGTTTTTGATTCTCTCCCCGAATTCTGCGGTTTCCGTCATTGGAATATACCAATGCATCCCGCTTAAATTCCACTCGCTGTACTTGGGAAATTTCCACTGACCTCGAATCTCCGTCACGAGAAACTTCAAGAGATTTTGAGTTCAATCCAGTCACCTTTCCCGTCATTGAGACCTTATTTTTCAAGTACACAGTCGCTTCTTCTGGCAATGATACAGCAATTACTCCGTCTACTGCTTTTTGTACCTGGGCCAGTTTCACTGCCTGTGGCATCACTGGGTGCACCTGTGCAAACCCGATGCTCACTACTCCTAAACCAAGTATCAAAGCTTTCAAAATAGCACTAGCGTGCATACAAAAGTCTCCTGTAATGAGCTATAACCAACGTAGCTTTTGAAATTTACCATGTCACCTCAGCCTCAAGACCCGATCTCACCACTTGCTGCTTTTGCCGGATTCATCGGAATCTTTGGCATTTTTTTATACTTTACAGGCTGGGTCTACCGTTGGGCTTACTTTGGCTTCTTTGAACTCGAAGTGACCACCCTGAACCTTCCTACAGAATCTTTCCTCCTAGTACCCATACAAGTAATATTAGGTGATTTAGAGAAAATTTTCCAGGCATTGTTAGTAGCAATTATTACAATATTGCTCATCCACTTGAATTTGTGGTTGGTTCAAATTCCTAAACTATCAAACCAACCAACTGGCAAAAAGGCATCTCTCTATTTGTTGGTTGATAAGGTTCACAAATCTTTCCCGCTAAGACTCCTACGCAGGTTGACGAATCTTTTCCCCGATCCGTTCCGGCGTGAGCTGATCATCGTTGCCTGGATCTTGGCGGCTCTGTTTCAGCTTGCTCAGTGGCATGGTACTGCTGACGCATTTCGGGACGCTGTAGACTCAACCTCTACTCAACCAATGGTAACTTTGGTTAGCCCTAGCGACAAACTAACTCTAGGACGTAACCTAGATGACTTGATCACTGATCCTTCTCTCAAAGGTTCCCGAATTATTGGAGATGTCAAGCAATTTGAAGCGATTCGTGGACGAGAAACCAATAACACTTCCCAAAATCGTGTTTGGCGACTACTAATCGAAAACGGTAACTGGGTTTACCTGTTTCCTGCCATGCCACGGGATACCAAGCCTGATCAACATCCACCTTTGTTGGCAGTAAACACTGGAGATGGGCGAGTCCAACTACTGATTTTGAGTCGTCCGAAGCGTAACCCTTGAATCGATCGCGCTCCTATCTTTTAGAAGCCATCTAATCCAATTGAAACGTTTGCCAGAACGAATTCAAGCGGCTTTGATCGCGCGTGCTGCGGAAATTGAATATCCGATCGCAGCAACGATCGAAATGGCGATCGCCAGTTTTCAAGGGCACAGAAGCATTAGGTTTCGTAGATTGCAAACCAGGACGCGGGCAGTAAAAGCGACAAGAGGTGTCAAAGTTTACGCTATACTTCCTTAACGCACCCTACAAGAGCCACGTTAAGCTACAAACAGACAACAGAGAGTCAACCTACGCACAAGGTTAATATCAATGATTGCGATCGCCCAAAAAACCCTTTCCTTCGAGTAATTTCTCAACTGGGATGACGACTCCGGCAGGTCATTCGAGCTAGTTAATGGAGTTGCCATGCCCCTGAATGAACCCACAGCCAAACATGAAGATGTCGTTGGTGGGCTATGTCGTCTCTTGGTGGATCGTTGCCAATCCTTGAACCTTCCCTACATTCCTCGACAAAGTAAACAAGTCAGATTGAACGCTCCCCCGGGCGAATGTGAATCGAGATGACTTCGCTTAAATGCAGCCTAATATGTGCCAAAATACGGACGAAATGTGCTATCTCTATAAGACGAAACCAGCTTTGACGAAATTTAAAGTCCCATGTTGAATGCGAACGGGAGTATATTGGCAGACAATCGATCGCCCGCGTCGCAGTGGGCGCAAAAAGCTTTAGGACTTCCCGAAGTTCAGGTACAAGCGCGTTTGCGGGGAAATCACCTGCATATTTTGTGCGAAGCAGCACAATGCCCGTCTCAGGAATTGGTGACGGCGAGATTCACCAATGCGATCGAACAAACTGATTTAACGCGACTGTTGCCCGATCGAGCTAAAATTTATCAGTTGTTTCTGTGCGGACGGAAAATTGGTTCCCGACAAAATGACTGGACAGTCCGGCTCGATTGCAGCAATATCAAACAGCGATATCAACAGCAACCAAAAACTTCCGAAGTTTCGCCCCAACCGCCAACAAATCCTAAAAAAGGCGGATTCTTCGACAAATTTAAGAATAAAAATCGCCAACTCGAACAGATACCAGAGCCCGTAGAAATATGGGATCGATCGCCCGAGGTGCGAGAAGAGCTCGATTTTGACCACGAAAGTGTCCCGACTGCTTCCCGCATCGAATACCCAGAAAGTTTTGAAACTTCTCCCGTGACGATCGACACTTCGACGCGGGAAGCTTTCAGTCCCCCAATTTCCAATCAGGAGATAGGAACATCCTCGCCGCAGTCAGGAAATCGTGGCGCGGTGGCTTTGATTCAATCCCCCGAAACTGACTCCGGCGACGGCGATCGCGGTGGCACATTGTCGGTTTCAGCAGAAACTTTGGCGCGACGGGGCTATCCAGATGCGATCGCCAGCTATCTCAGCGAAATCCTCGGGCCGATGGGAGTTTCGGTAAAAGTTAGCATTCGCGAAAAAGAAGTCAAAAGAGAAACGGCGCAAGTGAATGCGCCGGAAAATCTCCAGCCCAAGGAGCGCCGGCTGCTGGTGCTGTGCGAGTCAGCTTACAGCCCCGAGCCCTCGCTGCTAGCAGAACCGATCGCCAGCAGGCTGCGGAAACTAAAACTAGAGGATTTCTCCGAAGCCGTAATCGGCAGCCAAGTCAGCGGCGAAGCGAAGCCGGACTGGCTGCTGCGGGTTGATTTGACTGCGCCGGACAAAATTCTCAAGGAATGGGCCAGGTGGGGAGATGTAGCTGCGATCGCCAAACTGCTAAACCAACACTTGGCCGCATCGAAAGTCGAAGTGCGAGCAACCCTCAAAGAAGCAACCCTGCACCTGTTTTGCAGCAAAACTGCCAAAAAAGGACAAAAGCCTAAACGGCAAGAATATCCAGACAAGCAGCAAACCACCGATGCGATCGCCCCAATCCTTGCTGCCTTTGCGCCCCAAGGCATCCGCGCAGCCACTATCTACGGCGTAGAACCAGCTACCGACACCAAAGCTGAGCCGGAGTCGCCGCTGTGGATAGACTGGGTGGACTTACCCGCAGCCCACCATCCCGACTTAGCTGCAAGCCCCAGAATATTGGCGGCTGAAGGCGACCTCTCGGCCTTGACTTTTTTGCTCGACAGGTTGCTCAATCCCAATCTCAACCGCAAGCTGGAAACCGGGGGAATTCGGGCGGTGGCGCTGCACAAAGCCGACGTGCTGCACGTGATGACTGAAGCTCTGACTTGCCCTTCTCAGTCGAAGGTAGGGCCGCCGGTGGCTAAATTCCTGCGGCAGTTGCAAATTCCGGGAGTCGCGGGGGTGCGAGTCTACGGGCGGCGCGCAGGCCAGAAACTGCCTTTGTGGCGCTACGGAATCGACCTCAGAACGGCGGTCGATCGGGAATCAGCATTGGCGGCGACATCGGCTTCGTCGCAGCGGGCTGTCTTGGAAAAGGAGCCGCTACCGGAGTTTGCATCGGCCCAAGATGGCAGTTTTTCGGGTTTGGGCGAGAAGCTGGACGAACAGGCGATCGACTCCTGGCGGCTTCCGTTCAAAATCCGAGTCCCTGGTTACAAGCTGGGCGAGGGGTTAGTTCAAGCTGCGGTACAACCGCTTGTCGCTTCGGGTTTGTTTGTTCCTAACGATGGTTTGTCTGCGAATGCTGCCGAACCCGGGGGCGTGAGAGCCGATCGGGCGGCGGGAATGGCCTTGATTTGGGCGATCGCTGGCTGTCTGATCGCTTTCAATACCGATTGGTTGCTTGGTCTATTTCTGCAATCTGCGGCGGTCAGTCAAGCTCCTAGCGTCTCTGAAGTTTGCAGCGGCCCGAATTGTCAAAATTCATCTCCCAAGGCTCAGGACGACTTTAAAGCCTCAGTAACTACGTCAGCATCCCCGATCGCAGTTCCCCCTTCCCAGGAGGTGAATTTGCCTCAAATTCCGTTGGAGCCGTCGCCAGAAGCTAGCCGGGAAAAGGCTTTCAACGGCTCTGGATTTACGAAACCAGGAAGTACCAGCGTTCCTGTCGCTGATGTTTCTGCGACTCCGGTGTTCCCAACTTTGAGGAGCGAGCAGCTTGACGAGCAGATTGCGCGCTACCAAGAGTACATCCGCCAGTACAAAAAACCGCCGGATATCTTAATTGTGGGCAGTTCTAGGGCGCTGCGGGGCATCGACCCGCAGGTTTTGGAAACAGCTTTGGCCACTCAGGGCTACCCAGGACTCAAAGCTTACAATTTTGGGGTTAACGGAGCTACTCTCCAGGTTGTAGATTCGATCGTCCGCCGGATTTTGCCGCCGCAACAACTGCCGAAATTGATTGTGTTGGCTGACGGGGCGAGGGCTCTCAACAGCGGGCGGCCGGATTTGACTTTTAGTGCGATCGCCTCTTCTGAAGGTTACAGGCAATTAGCCCGGGGTAGTTTTCTGATCCGTACCAATCAATTGGAACCCAAAACATCGCAGGAAAGCGCCAATAATCCGATCGCGACTGCGAGTGAATTGGTGCACAATTTGGAACAAACTCAAGCGAAGGTTCAGCAATTGCTGAGTCAAAAGTTGGCGGATAGTTCTGCAACTTACAAAAAGCGCGATCGGCTCAAAGGGTTTTTGCGATCGCTCGCCAATCCATCCGCACCTGCTGCGATCGGCACCCAAACCGCAGTTAATGACAAAGAAACAGCGGAAAACGCCCAGCCAATTGCTGGGAGTAAAGAACTCAGCGACTTTCAACCAAACGGCTTTTTGCCGATCGATATCCGCTTCAATCCCGAGACTTATTTTCAGAAGCACGCGAAAGTATCAGGCTATTACGACTCCGACTATCAAGATTTTAAATTGACAGGCGAGCAAACTGTAGCGCTCAAAAACATGATCGAATTTACCAAGGTTCGCAACATCAATCTCGTGTTTGTGAATATGCCTCTAACAGTCGATTATTTAGACCCGGTGCGGACTGGTTACGAACAAGAATTTCGGAAATATATGCAACAATTAGCAGCTCAAAGCGGGCTAATTTTCCGAGATAAAAGTTTATTGTGGCCCGAGACGCGGGAATCTTTTTCAGATCCCAGCCACCTCAACCGCTACGGGGCGATCGCAGTTTCCAATCAGTTGGCTCAAGATCCGATGATTCCTTGGCCGGCGAAGAAGTAGAGTTATATCAAATCCTCTCTTCATCGGAATGATATAAACGAAACGGAGGACACGGCAGTGCCTTGTCCCTACAATTAATCGCGGCGCAAGAGGAGGACACGGCAGTGCCTTGTCCCTACAATTAATCGCGGTAGGGAAACGGCACTGCCGTGTCCTCCCTCCGGCGTAGCCGGAATTGATATTACTAGCAAAATCTCGCTAGATCGATCGGGAAAAAATTTATCAGCTACTGCTAATACCAATTTAATGTGAAGTTGCACATATCTCGATCCCCCTAAATCCCCCTTAAGAAGGGGGACTTTGAGTTACTCTTGTCCCCCCCTTATTAAGGGGGGTTAGGGGGGATCAGATTCTATGCACCCTCATAAAAAATTGGTATAAGCCAGAAATTGTCTGTTATGTTCGAGGGAGAGAGGGGAGAAATACGAGTTGTGGATGCCGATCTCAGAAACCGGGTTTCTTCGTAAACTTCTCGTTTCTCATCGCAAAATTCTCGTAGAAACCCGGTTTCTAGCTCCCACGTGCGTCAGCCCTAAAACTGTATGAAAAGATTGGTATTTCCTGAAAACAGCAAAAATAAACAGATAAAAACTGCCCGAAAAAATTTGCCTTTGATATTTTTTATATTATCTCTAGCATTTTTCTTATTTAGTTTCTATAAAAGTTTATTTTTACCTGCGGCTTTATCAGCCCCGCCAGCGAGTAAGGAACAAAGTAGCGAACCGCAAGCTTTGGAGGCATTCGACGAGGTTGTCAAAGACTCGCAAAAGTTGGAGGGACTGTTTACCCTTTACCGCAACAAAGCAACTAATAAAGTTTATCTGGAAATTCAACCAAAACAACTCGACAAAAAATTCTTGTGTTTTGTGACATTGGCTTCGGGTTTGGGAGAAGGGGGCATTTTTAGCGGATTGCCGATCGGCGATTTCTTGTTTCAACTGCGGCGAATGCAAAATAGCGTGCAGTTTGTGATACCCAATATTAATTTTCGCACCAGTCCGGGCGACCCGCAAGCTGGCTCGGTGGAAAGGGCATTTAGCGAGTCGATTCTCTATTCTTTGCCGCTCAAAAGCATTCATCCCCAAAGGCAAACTCTGCTGATTGACTTAGGCGATTTGCTGATGAGCGAAAAGCGCGATTTACCGGGAGTTAAGGCGATTTTGCCGCTGATTTTGGGCGCTTCTTACTCGATCGACGAAGATAAGTCTTATTTTAAAGATGTGAAAGCGTTTCCGCTGAATGTCGAAATTGCTTCTATTTACGGTTTTTCCAGCGACAATGACAGTGCTGTTAACTATTTACCTTCGGTTCCTGACAGTCGGGCTTTTAACCTCCGCATTCACTACAGTTTCTCGGAAGTACCGCTCAATAACGGCTACCGCCCCAGACTTGCAGACGAGCGAGTGGGCTATTTTCTCACAGCATATAAGGACTTTTCTGACAAGAGCAGTCGGGAACCCTTTGTGCGCTATGTCAATCGCTGGCATTTGCAAAAGCAAATCCCGACTGCGCCGATGTCGCCTCCCGTTGGGCCGATCGTCTTTTGGATTGAAAACAATGTGCCGGTGGAATACCGAAACGCCATCCGCGAGGGAGTTTTGGAGTGGAACAAAGCTTTTGAAAAAGCAGGTTTTACTGAGGCAATTAAAGTTAAACAAATGCCGGACAATGCTAAATGGGACCCGGCTGATGTCCGCTACAATACTATTCGCTGGTCGAGTTCTTTTGAGCCTGAGTTTGCCGGTATCGGGCCTTCTCGCACTAACCCGCTGACTGGGGAAATTTTGGATGCAGATATTTTGTTGGATGCGAATATTGTCCGCCAAATCAAACAGGGATATCGGTCTTTGGTGGAACAAAACCGTTCGGTTGCTCGGAGTTTTCAAGGGCGAAACGGCTCTAACACCAATCCCTGTCAGTTCGGGGTGTATTCGCGTTATTTGAATGTGCTAGAAAATGGGGATTTGGGAAAAAGCAGCGGCGAAAATTCTCAAGGTGGAATTGCTGATGATTTGCCGACGTTGGTAGAAAGATATCAAGAGCAAAAGCGATCGCCTTTATCGCGGTTGATGTCGAGTTCCGATATGTGTTTTGGGTTGGAATCGAGTCGGCAATTTGCGATCGGCGCAATGTCGATGAATCTGTTGGAAAATGCAGCGCCTAGCAGTCCAGAAATTGATAATTATGTCAATCAATACATCCGATTTTTGACAGCGCACGAAATCGGTCACACTCTCGGTTTGAGGCACAATTTTCACGCGAGTACGATGCTGCAACCCGAGGATTTGAACAATACTCAGGTAACTCGCACGCAAGGTATGATTGCGTCGGTGATGGATTATGTGCCGGTGAATTTGGCACCGCCGGGAACTGTACAGGGCGATTATTATCCCACGATTGTAGGGCCTTATGACGATTGGGCGATCGAGTATGGTTACAAGGTTATTGGCGGTGCAAACCCCAACAGTGACTTACCAGCGCTGCAACAAATTGCCAGCCGCGCGGGGGAACCGCAATTAGCTTACGCACCGGATGAGGATACTGTTGATACTCTCGATCCCGCTGCGAATACATTTGATCTCAGCGGCAATATGCTCAAGTATTCCCAATGGCAATTGGATAATGCTAGGGCGATGTGGAAGCGTTTAGAAAAGCGAATTCCGGCTGGAGAAGAGGGTTATAACGAACTGCGGGTGATGTTTGATTCGGTGTTCGGGTATTATGCCAACCAGGTGATGAATACTACTTTATACGTCGGGGGACAGTCGTTTAATCGGATTCGCCCGGGCGATGCAAATGCGAAATTGCCGTTTGTGCCGATCGCACTTTCGCAACAACGAGAAGCATTAGCAACATTAGATAAGTACGTTTTTGCACCGGATGCGTTCAGCTTTGCGCCGGAGTTGCTGAACAAATTAGCACCTTCGCGTTGGGAGCACTGGGGAAGTCCGGCTTTGGTGTTTCCTCTAGATTACCCGATCGGCGATCGAATTACTTTTTTGCAGCGGTTTGTATTGCGGGTTTTGCTCTCTCCGGTGCGCTTGGCGAGGCTGCGGGATGCCGAGTTAAAATCAGCGCCGGAAACTGCTTTAAAGTTGCCAGAAGTGTTGGATAATGTGCAAAAAAATGTTTGGCAAGAGGTTTTGCAACCGACAAATAAAAAGATGGAAATTTCGACTTTTAGGCGATCGTTGCAGCGGGAACATTTAGCAATTTTGATCGGCATGGTGCTGCGAAAAACGAATGTTCCTGAAGATGCGCGCAGTTTGGCTTGGTACGAGTTGCGGCAGTTGCGGGAGGGTTTGAGCAAGAGTATCCGCAATTTGGATCGGAATGCGGATGCTTATACGCGGGCTCATTTGGAGGAAACGCGCGATCGGATTTCTAAAGTTTTGAACGCGCAGATTCAGTCGAATTAATTTGGGGTTTAGAAACCGGGTTTTTTACGATAATATTTGGTTGTCGCCAGGAGATTTGATAAAAACCCGGTTTCTGAGAATCTCGGTCAAGTGAAGATAATTCGGAACTTGCGTCGTATACGATAGATATACAGGGAACCTAAACAGAACACCCCTTATGCCAGCCAAAGACCTTTATCACGATACTGTCTGCACCGCCCTCATCAAAGATGGCTGGACAATCACTCATGACCCACTGATTCTCAAAATTGGGGGTCGATCGGTCTTTGTCGATTTGGGGGCCCAGAAACTAATTGCGGCTGAACGAGGATCTGAAAAAATTGCGATCGAGATCAAAAGCTTTCTGGGCCCTTCGCCCATTCATGACCTCGAAAATGCTTGGGGACAGTTCTTTATGTACGCCCGAACGCTGCAAAGACGAGAGCCGGATCGTCGTCTTTACCTCGCGGTTAATCGCAACACTTTTGAGAAGTTGTTTAAAGAAGAAGCTGGGCAATTGCTGCTAGAAGAACCAGGTTTTCGCATGATAGTTTTTGACCCAAACACGGAGGAGATTATCCAATGGCAACCGCAAATCAACCCGTAGACCAATGGCGTGAGACGTTGGAGAAAATTCTCCAATACTATGCCGATCTTCCTTACACTTATGGGGATGTGATTACCTATTTGGTGGTCAGTCGCGATCGCAATCATTTTATGCTGATACATGAAGGTTGGGAAAATCATCTACGAGTTCATGGTACTGTGGTTCACGCCGAAATCCGCAATAACAAAATCTGGATTCACTATGATGGGATTGAAGACGGTATTACTGACGAACTCGTCGCCGCTGGCGTGTCCAAAGACCACATTGTTCTGGCTTTCCATCCACCGGAAGTGCGAGAGTATACTGGATATGCGATCGCATAGTTTCTGGTCTTGACCAAAATTTTAGATAATACAGCATGAACTTGGAATATGCTGTACAAATAATTTGCAAACGCTAAACTTCTGTCATCGCAATGATTTGAGCGATCGTTAATACCAACTGAGGAAACATTGGAGAAACAATAGTGGCTTCTCCTTGATATCGCAGTGCCTGATATTCACCATCGATTAAGCGGTTGATCGTCACCGTAGACTGTTTTGGAGAGCCAATATACTGAACGCCTCCCAACCCTGCATAATCAACAATCCAATACTCCAGGATTCCTAAAGTTTCATACTCATTCAATTTGATGCGGTAATCATCCCGCCAATTCGTACTGACAACTTCGATC
This sequence comes from Cyanobacteria bacterium OTE_58_metabat_593, assembly GCA_031372825.1. Taxonomy (GTDB): domain Bacteria; phylum Cyanobacteriota; class Cyanobacteriia; order Cyanobacteriales; family Microcoleaceae; genus Microcoleus. The sequence goes on from JANMLZ010000022.1 coordinate 21,900, forward strand.
GCCAAGGGAGGTGGAATATAGGCAGCAGCAGAGGCAGAACTTTGACGCATTCTAGCCCATTCTTCCTTCGCAAACACCACAATGTCAGCTTTACGACTCGATTCACTTTCGCCCGGGGCAGCATTCAATCTGACTTGTTTATTTTGTCGAGGAACGTAGGGAAGGTTCAAGGATTGGCAATGATCCACCAAGAGACGACATAAACCATCGACGACATCCTCATGTTTGGCTGTGGGTTCACTCAGGGGCATGGCAACTCCATTGACTAACTCGAATGACCTACCAGACTCGTCATCCCAGTTGAGAAATTCCTCGAAGGAAAGGGTTTTTTGGGCGATCGCAATCATTGATATTCACCTTTTGGGTAGGTTGGCTCTCTGTCTGTTTCTAGCTTAACGCTTTCGATCGCCATTTTAGTTTGCATCAAAGGGGTAGCTTAGCAATACGATCGATCCATTCCTCTGCATTAGACGCTGCCCAAATCAAGAGTAGTTCTTCGATGACAACTTCCATCGGTATTTTGCGCGAAACAATAATCACTCCAGCACTCTGATTAGTAGTAATGAACTCAGCAAATTCGGATGGCATTGTTTTGCGATCGTGGCTGACAAGAACACGTCTTTGCTGTGCTGCAATTGCCAGCACATCTAAATCTTTAACGCCTTCTAACCCAGCAGCAAAAGCAGTTTGAAAGTCGATTGTAGATTCTCGTCGCAGTAATCCTGTGACGATCGCCTGATTCAAGTCAGCATCCGCTTGATAGCGCACATTCACGATCGCACCTGCTGTCTTGCTGCTTTAGCTGCCATCAGTTTGTTGTACAAAGCTGGATCGCTGGTTTGTAGAGGTTGAGGCATGGCATCAAATGCAGCTTCTTCGGCTGCTAGGTAAGCGTCAATTTCAGCGCGGTTGGCTAGATAAAAGGCGATCGCCCCATAAACCTGTTCCAGTGTCAGTAGTGGGAAAGACTGAACAATACTTTCGGGCGATAGTCCTTGTTGGAAAGCATAGGCGATCGAGTCAAGAGAAATCCGAGTTCCTTCAACCCAATAGGCATCATTCCGATACTCTATGTAAGTTTTAACTGCTACAACAGGCATAGATTTTTTGGGATTTTAACTACTTATTATCATAGACGGAAGAACCCGCAAGCAGCCGAGGGTGTGCATGAGGTCTGTCAGAGGTTGGTTGTGGAAGGTTGCGAGTTGAATTAAGGCTTGAATGCGGGTAACGTTGAGTTGTTCAAGGTGATCGCTCATTTGGATCAGTTGCTCGTGTTCTTCGGGAGTCAGGGTTTCGGCATGACGCTTGGCGATGAGGGCATGGTATTCTTCCCAGGTTTGTGCAGAAAAGCCGATGTTAATTTGTTGCAGCAAGTCGGCTTCAGTAGGTTGGGTGGTTGGAAGTCTAGGCTGGAGGCGTTCTTGCAGGGCGTTCAGGATGTAGCGATCGGGTTCAACGCCCTGTCGAGATGCTTCAGCGCGGATCTGGTGTTCGAGTTCGGGAGAGAGGTTGAGGGTGATGGTGGTCATGGTTATCTTAGCAGCAACATCTATTTATAATTTTAGCGATCGGGCTTTCACCTTATCAAAAACTTCATCACCTGGGACTTGAGAGATTAACTGACTATTTCAGCCGGATTTAGGATCGTTGATATAACGAGCATAAGTTTGATAGCATAACTGCATCAATTTCTGAGGATAGCCGCCACTTTCACCAATCAACCCCGCAATTTCTGCCTCAGTAAAAATGACGGGTTGAGGAACAGGTATTAACCAGGGAGCCTGGAGGCGACTAGCAATAAATTCGCGACTAATTTGATCATCCCATCGGTTCAGAATTTCCTCAATGAAAATCCCTTTGAAAGGAGATGTCATATTTTTGTCTAGACTGTCAGGAAACAGGGTATCGAGAGATGTGCCAGCGGCGACAACTAGACGCAAAGGTGCGTTAATTCCCTCCGCCAAACCCCGCAATTGACCACGTACTCGGTTAGTAAATCCATCCCAGATCATTTTCTCGAATTCATCTAAAAGCAATAGCAATCGGTTCGATTCTAAAGCTCGTTGTAGTTGATATCCTTTGACTGTCTTGATACCTGCTTCGCCGCACAAAGCATCGTAAAAGTCATCTTCATCGAAAATATTTTGCAAATTGAGGTAAATAGGTTGGCGCGGATGACGGAGTTGAGTTGGTGCTTGTCGGTAAATGGCTTGTAGCAGAGAACTTTTGCCGATCGCTCTTTCGCCAATGATTGCTACGCTACTACCACTATTTAGCATCTCGAATACCCGCATAATTTCCCCTTCTCTGCCAAAGAAAAATCGTGGATCGTCTATCTTTCCATGTAGAGGAATAAAGGGATTATTGTAATTAATATTTGGCTGTTCCACTTCTACTATTTGATTCCCGTTTGGCGACATTTGGAGCGATGGCGTTCCATTGGGTTCTCGAATTTCTTGCCAGTCCAATCCTAAAGCCTTGCAAATTCCCAGAAAATACTCCGACTTGACAGGTTTCTGGGTGAAAAATTTATGAACTGTTTGAATGCTGACGCCTTGTTCTAGATGTTTGTCCCCCACCACAACACGATCGGCTAAGCCTTGGCGACTCCAGCCTTTGCCTGTGAGAGCCGTTTTTGCTTTTTCGATTCCTGCGTTAGATGCTGCGATCGATCGCTCTGCCATAAATAAACTACAAAACTTTTAACTTTTTAACTATTGTAGCAAACGATCCCAAGCAAACGTATCCTAAACTCATACCAAACTAATACTAAAAATATACCAATTACATACTAATTGAATACCATATACAGACTGACTTTCAAGCTTTTACCCTTTATAATCTAAACGTATACCCTTGACGTATACCCTTGACGTATACCAAAATCAATCCAAATAAATAGCGAAAAAAATTAAATCTACCGCATAGTGTGCATATGTGGTGTAAATGCAAGAGTGACGTGTCCGTATTTGCCTTGTCTGTGATGGTGTTGCGTAAGTCCTGAAAGAAATGATTATAAAAGCTAAATTAAATATAGGACTTACTAAACCAAGATATAGTGGAGTAGTAAAAATGCTTAAGACCATTGAAAAACCCCAAGAAGTACAAGTACCGGAAATTACAGAAAAGTACCCTAAGCAATGGGTAACTCTAGAAGTTACCAAAAGAGATAAGTACGGTTTTCCGGCTAGTGGAAGAGTTCTATACCAGGCAACTGATAGAGATTTAATGCTGGACAAAACTAAGTACATTAAAGGCGATCTGTACATCTTCTACACTGGTAGTATTGATGATGAGCCTCAGTAGTGTCAGCTCATACATTAAATACCGCGCACGTAAGAAATGACTGTAATTTTAGTTAAGAAAAAGTTTGTCGGAGATGCAACCTTCGACAAACTTAAGTTGTGGGTAATACCTGTCACTATAAAGGGTGACGAAAGAAAGCGTGATTTTAACTTGCTTCTGGATACGGGAGCGCAGCGAACAGTAATAATCCCCAAAGTGAAGGAAAATCTTGATCTAATAGAAGTATCTGAAAAATCCGTACAAGGTACTGGTGTAACTGGTAACTCTCAGTATTCCACCGTTACAGTCAACCTAGAAATAGGTTCAATAAACTTGGTTGATATAAATATTTTAGTGGGTAGTTTACCGGGTTTGTTTAGCAGGTATCAGATTGTTGGTATATTAGGAGCAGATGTACTCCAGTTGCTTTCCCTAAAGATTGATTATCTAGAAAAGCTACTGGAGATTGAACGTCCTTTTGTCTACTCTTAAATTTTAGGATTGCCCAATGTCTACAACTTCTGAACCTGAAAAAAAGCTAAAAGTAGTATCTTTGCAACCAAAGGTAGTTTTTGTTAGAACAAGTGAACAACAAGCAGAATCAACAGAGTCTGTAGAGGAAGAAGTTATTCTGGCTCCTTTTATGTTAGATGGCGAAAAAGTAATAGAAGACTTGAGCGAACTTGTTGGAAAAGTTTATGAAGAATTTTCACAAGCCTGTGAAAAGCGGAATTTAAATTGGGAAGCTGAGCTTGAACTGGGAATGGAATTTGGTATAAAGTTTACAGCCAAACTAAAAATAGTTCCTAAATCTTGAAATTAGATAGGATCTTCATATACCCGTTCTACTTCCATGCTAATATTCTATGTTATTTGCAAAATAAGCAAGCGGTAGAAGGGTATATATAAGATCCGCTTGCCGTAGCAGTCGCACACTCTGTAGTGGAAAGTTTTCATTTGCCAGAAACCGCATTAACTTGCCTCAGCAAACAGTAAAGGCGTGTAAAATACGTCTTCTTTGAGGCATTCCGCCGCAAAAGCAAACACTGCTTGGATAGATTCAGGATTAAGCGTTGGGTAGTTTTCTAGAACTTGTTGCTTCGTCCAACCTTCTGAAAACAACCCCAGAATAAACTCCACGGATATTCGCGTTCCCTTAATTACAGGCTTGCCAAGCAGAATTTTAGGATTTGAGTGAATGTGTGCTTTCCAGTTCATAACCAGTTTGCCTCTCTATGGTTCTCATCTATTATGAGTATAGTTAAGATTTTAAAATTAACTGTCACTGTCTTTAAAGGTTCATCAAGGATAGTATAAGTCATGTCGATTTATTTGCCCGTTGTGCCATATATCCATCGAAAGTTGTGTAGTCTCCAGCTTTGTAGTCAGCACGGGCAGCTTTAATTTCAGCAATGTCTTCGGGAGAATCGTCCTCATTCGGGAATAATTCAGCTTCCAAAAATTCCCATATCTTGTATCTTTCAGCAATTCCCAGTGACGAAATAGCTTCCAGCAGTGATTGAAATGAGATGTCTACTTTGACAGTATTTTCAGCCATCAGAACTTTCCTCCACTTTGGATTTTATACTTTTATTCGCTCTTTTTTTTACCGCAGATTAAAGCAGATTAACGCTGATGAACGCAGATTGGAGAGTATCGACTGCTACTATACCATAAACAAAACCCGCAAGATGCGGGCTTCATTTTAAGAATGGCAATTTAATTTATTACTACATCACAACTGCACTAATTAAAGTGTGCACATTTTGGACAACAGCAGTAGTAAAGTTGTGAGTCGCAGGCAAACTATCAACGACGATTCCAGCGCACAATAGCATCAGGTACAGAATAGAGTATTTAAAGAGCGATCGCGCCACCTTCTTATCTTCTGGAGTCTGCAACAGCAACCAAGCTTTTTGGGCAAAAATAGCACCCAGGAAAATCGCAGTACCAGCATACACCGGGCCGGCTAAATTCAGCGGATACACCAGCAGCAAAGTGGCAGGAAGCATCAATAATGTGTAAATCCAAATTTGGCGGGCTGTCTCTTCATCACCTTCAATTACTGGCAACATCGGTACGCCTACTCCCTCGTATTCGTCGCGAATCATCATTGCTAATGCCCAAAAATGCGGCGGTGTCCATAGGAAGATAATCCCAAACAACATCCACGCACCCCAACTCAAATCTCCTGTCACCGCAGCCCAGCCAACTAGCGGCGGAATCGCCCCTGCTGCACCGCCGATGACGATGTTTTGGACGCTGTGGCGCTTCAGCCAGTGGGTGTAAATTAGGACGTAGAAAACGATGCCCGACATCGCTAGCAATGCTGTTAATAAGTTGGCAACTACTGTGAGTAATGTAAAGGATATTGTCGCTAGCGCGATCGCAAATATCAAAGCATCCCGTTTCTTGACGCGCCCGGAAGGAATCGGCCGCCAGCGGGTGCGCTCCATAATATAATCGATGTCGCTGTCGTAAATGCAATTAATCGTATTCGCCGACGCGGAAGCTAAAGCGCCTCCTGCGATCGTTGATACCAGCAATAGCGGATCGACTTCTCCTTTGGCGGCCATCCACATTCCTGCTGATGTGGTGATTAGCAGCAGTAAAATAATTCTCGGTTTTGTGAGTTGATAGTAACTTTTCACGACTTGCGAAAAGTTTTCATGGAGGCGAGGGCTATTGTTTGTAAGAACTTCTTGCATTGTTATTAATTATTAGTTGTCATTCAGTCCGTTTGGAGTGGACTTCGTTTGTGTTGTAGCGGTTTCAACCGCCGATCAATCAACCCGCCCATTTCAAGCTGATAAAACCCGATCGCGCCAAGCGAAAACACTAAAGGCTACTAGAGTTCCCAACAAAGCTGCGCCGACTGCTTGGTGGGCGACTGTCAGCGGTTCTACCTGAAGATGTAGACGGAAAGTTGCCAATCCCAAAACTAATTGAGCAATTAAGCAAACACTCGCCAAATTACCTAGTTTTCGCAAATTTGAACTTAATGCTGGTTGCCGCCAAGCCATGACTGCTACTGTTAAAGTCGCTGCGGTAGCTGGTACGATACCGATGATGTGACTGTTCATTACCGAGCACAATTCTGAGGAACCAAAACATTGGTGCAGCGCCCATCGAGAACCTACTAATGCTCCTAGCAAACTTTGCAGGTAAACTAACAGTGCTGCGATCGAACTTACCCATGCTAATTTACCCGTATTGTTTGTAGCTTCGTAGGGCGTCAGCATGAAACCGATGACTAGCAGGGCGCAAAAAAACAGTAAAGCTGTTCCTAAGTGAGCGGTAACGATGTCAAATCTCAGCAGTTGTGTCACAGTCAAGCCGCCGAGTACGCCCTGAAAAATGATTAAAAATACTGCGCCAGCACTTGCCCAAGGGAGCCATTTTGGGATACGGCTGCGGTAAAATAAAGATAGTCCTAAAAGTGCGATCGCACTTAAGCCGATCGCCGCCGCATCCAAACGGTGAAACCACTCTAGAAATACCTGCAAATTCATTTGCGCTGCGGGTATTAATTGACCGTAGCACAGCGGCCAATCGGGACAAGCGAGCCCCGCATTCATCACCCGCGTGGCGCTGCCTACAGCCATTAACAGCCAGGTTGCGATCGCGATTTTCCACACTAGGCTGCGGATAATATCTTTTGGCTGCCACTGCACTCCTGCTGCTGCGGTTGGCTGATTTAAAACTGAGTTTGCCATGAACTTTACCTTAGCCTTTTTACCGATCGAACTTAATTAAATATTGAGGTTTTGCTTTGGCTGAGCTTAGCCGAGCTTAACACTCTTTTCTGTACCCAACAGTCATATTTACTACTTTAGCGACATCGCAATCTAATTACTTTGTCTTTACAAATTTTTCAACTTTTATTTTTACATTACAAAGTATTGCAGTTATTTTAAAAAAATTCAACAAACTTTATTTTTTCTCCTGAATCCTTTGCTGTTAAGGACTCCCTCGCTTTCGCAACTGCGCCAAAAAATAAAGATATAATTAAGAAAAGCTGTTTTTAGAATATTTATGATATTAAAAAAATCTCAAAAATAGCTGGTAGGGTGCGTCAACTAGCGCGATACTGAATTGATAAATGAAATTGCGCTATCTGACGCACCCTACATATTTCAAATCACTTTTTATCCTTAGCAATTTCCGGCCAATTTTTATCGCCCTTAGAAACATTCCCAGAAATATCTTTTTCCCAACCCCACTGTACCGCCGAATTGTAGTTCAGATAAAGTTTCCCGTTGGCAATTTTCCAAGCATCGGGATCGGTAGCAGCCGTATAACCTTGACTCACAGCCCAAGCACAAAAACCACCGTACTGAGGTGCATATTTTTCAGGACTTTTAGCAAATAAATCCCGATTTTGAGCGCTAGCAAATTGCCAAGTAGTATTGCCCCATTTGTGAGCAAATTCTGGATTTCCTTTAACAGGTTTGCCTTGAGTAAAGTAAGCTACAGGATCTGTACCTCGAATCGCTACTCCCCCTTCGCTGTAAAATACTTGGGGAAGCGGTTTTGTGGCTTTGGCGGCACTTGGACTTGGTTTAGCTGCTGTTTCATTTTTAACCGCATTTGGACTAGCCGGTGCTGTCGCTTCGGTATTGGGAGTTGCTGTGTTGCTGCCGGAGTTGCCGCAGCCAGTAGCTAATCCTAAAGTAAGAATTGAAGCAACGAAAATGGTTGCTAAATGAATGATTTTCATTTTATTTGTGTTTGCAATTTTTACTAACGAAAGCAGAATTTAAGAAAAACACTAATGAGTGCTTCTGGGCCATTTGCCAACCCATTGTCCGCCCCGAAACCGCCACCGAGGAAATAGCAGCCGCATCATCACCCAAGAAGAAAGGTAGACGGATACCCAAACTAAACTGTAGTGCAGGATAAAGGTTGGTATCTTAAAATATTCTTGCTGAATGTACGGCAAGCCAAATATTTTGATTGTAGAACCGAGGAATACTGCTTCGACAATGGCAGCAAAGAATTGAAAGACACCTGGCCAATCTCGATCCCACATAAATTGCTGCAAAAAGTTGTAGAGGACATCCCAGCCTAATCCTAAAAGTCCTACATAAAATAATACCCAAAAGTAAATTGGGTTGTATTGAGTGCCTAAGTAACCTAAATAAAACGGCAAGGAGGCTAAAACTCCAACGGTAGCTAAGAGAAATATTCGAGTTTGCCAGCGGCCAAATAGTGTGGGTGTCATAATTGATTGTTGATTGTTGACTGTTGACTGTTGACTGTTGACTGTTGACTGTTAACTGTTGACTGTTAACTGTTGACTGTTAACTGTTGAATGTTGAATGTTGACTAATGACTAATGACTAATGACTAATGACTGATGACTGATGACTAAGGAGATTGATTGGTTGCCCATTTCAGCCATTGCCAAAGAGAGCCAATACCTTCGAGATGTCGAATTTTGGGAGCTTTGGCTCTGGCTAAACCTTCGGCTGAACGGTGCGCGGCGTATTGCAATCCCAAAAAGGTGTCAACTGGTGCGTAAGGCCCTCCCAACGTCATCACTCCAGCAGCATAAATTCGAGCTTTATCGTTCCGCATTTCTACTATTTCAAAGTCGTTGGCAACGTGAAGTCTGCCAAAGGGATTGAGCAGCAAATTGTAGTGAGTAATTAAATCATCTAACAAAGGATTGTCTTTAGGTTTAGCTTCTAAACCGGTGGAGTCAATAATAAAGTCAGCTTTGATTTTTTCAATTCCTTCATAATTTCCGCTTTTGATGTAGGTGATTAATTTGCCAGCTTGTCGCTCAACTCGCTCTACTTGGCCAAATTTAATGGTGTACCATCCTGCTTGGATGCCCGTCTTAACAAGAGTCCGCCAATCTTGACGGCTGGCGGTAGTTGTACCGCCCAAAGCTGTTAGCATTTCGTACCTTCCTTGGGGACTGGCTGCTTCTAAGATGGCGCGCATATCGCCGCCCCAAGTGCCTTTGGGCCAGTTGTAAGGTTGGAATTCCCATTGATTTTCTACGTATCGCTGGGCAAAACCGAATTTGTTGCCTTGGGGTTTTGGCGATTGCATTAAGTTGATAATGTTAATCTGGTTGTTCTGCTGGCGAATTTCATTCAATCGCTGCAAGATTCTTGAAGCAACAATTCCTCGCCCACGGACAATGACTATACCGCCTTGGCTAGCTAGCTGTTTGTAAACGTGTTCGTGTTCTTCGTAGGCGTTTACTACTGATTTGAAGTCGCCGGTTTTGGCGCGGTATTCTTGCAAGTCTGGTAGGAATCTAATTGCTGGGTAGCCGGTGGCTAGGTGGATGTATTTTGCTAGTAAATATCGGTGTTCGCTGCTGGAATTTGGGGTGGGTACGGAGTAGGCGATCGCATATCTGCCGTCGTCGGTTTTCCGAATACCTCGCACGCGCCCATAATTGAGCATTTCGTCCCAACCAATTCGTTTTGCTTCTCTGTCCATTGAGGCGAAAACGTTTTGAGCTTGGGGAGTGTAAGTATCGGCAAATACGGGTTCGGAAAAAACTTGCCACAGGTGTTTTAATCCCGAACCAATTTCACCGGAAGCGAGTTTAGTTGCGGATTCTCGTAGCGCGTATCCAGGCCAGCCCCAAATATTGTCGGGACAGGAATCGGAACCCGATCTAATTCTTTCGTGGGGTGGAATCTGGGAATTGCGGCAGAGTCTTTGATAGCGTCCGTAGGGCTTGGTTTCTAAGCTGATGACTGCTATTTGTTCGCGGGGAACTCCACAAGTTCTGATCGTATCTACCCAGACAAATGTTCCCATGCCGCCACCAATGCCGACGTAGGTTGTTTCTTCAACTTGCTTGCCGGTGGCGCGCAATTCTTGGACGGATACTCGATCGCCTGCAAATATCTCTGGCGGTGGAAAAGCAGTTAAAGTATGAGGAGTTTGAGGGATTTGAGGGATTTGTGTCTGAAGGACATCGGTATCTGGATTGAAAGATATTGTGGGTAATGCGGTAGCATTTTGTTGTGCTTGGACTTGTTTAGAATTCAGAACATTCGTATTGGGATTGAAGATAATTGTTGATTCTGGGGCGAGAACTTTGGTGGGTTCTGCTACTGCTGCTAAAAGTCCGATCGCCAAACTGTAAGGCCCAATTTGGATTGTATCCCCGCTAGCTATGGGTTTGCTAGCTCCTACGATTTTTTCGCCGTTGAGGAATGTGCCATTGGCACTACGATCGGCGATCGACATTTGACCGCCGACTAATGCGATTAAGGCGTGAAACCGCGAAATTTCTTCGCTTCTGAATACTGCCCGCGAAACTTGCTGTCCATCAATGCTGGTGGGCATTTGACCGATTTCTCTGCCTAATGCTACAGGAATATTGAAAACCGGCTGTCTCATTTCTCCGGTGACTGGATCTTCCCAACTCAGTTGAATTTGCATAACTTTCCTCACCAAAACTCGATTACTTGTACCCGATCGCACATCCCGATTTTTATCAACTTGACAATTTATACTTTTCCGCGATAGCCGTCAGTTATTCCCAAATTTCAAATCTCAAATCTCAAATGGTATTACCTGATATTCCTCACTTTCACGACCTCAATACTTGCGATTCTCCCGATTGTATGCCTTTGCCGCAGTGCGGACAAAAGAGACCCAGATAATCATGGGGCAGAACGTGGCCTGTCGGACATTTTATGCCGTAAACTGGCTGAGCGGAAGGCTGATTTATTTCCAGTGGCTGTTGCTCGATCGCTCTTATTTTTAAAACTATTTTTCCCAGTTGAATCTGACTGCCAACTTTCAGAGGTGCTTCTTCCTCCAAGATTTTTTGACCGTCAACAATTATGGGGTTGCGTTTGGCTGGTAGCTGCTCCCGCGTTAGGTTTCGCACCCAGAATTTGTTAGTGCTGGCATTCAGAAATATTTCAACGTGCGATCGAGACAAACTTCTCTCGTTCTCACTTAGTACCAAGTCGCACTGGTCTCGATCACGACCGATGCGAATTGTACCTCGTTGTTTTGTGTGGCTTGTGGAAGTGAAGGTTTGCGATTGCTCCTGATTCCCTTCCATCCACTCCAGAGTTAACTTATACATAGTTACCTGCAAAATTGACATCCGGTCTCGGACTTGGGCATATTATACTGCTGAGCGCCTCACAATTAGTCTAAAATTAATAAAAAAAAATGTAAAAATATAATTAGATTACTTTTTCCCACTCAGGCTTTCTTCCATCCGTTACATCCGTTACATCCGTTACATCCGTTACAAAATCAGTTGCCGAACCTTCTTCCTGAGTTGTTGAATCTAAAACCTACAATCTAAAACTGTGCAGCCATGTCCCAAAAAAACGAAACCGTTGTTCTCGTATTATCGCTCTTAATTACGATCGGGCTAGCCAGTGCAGGTATTTGGTGGCTCACAAGCCGCAAGGATATCAATGTCGGAAGTTTATCACCCGAAAATCAGACGATTTCCAAGTCGCCTACGGGGAATTCGCCGCAGTCAGAGCAAGCAATTGGGCAGCGTCTGAGTGCCGGAAAAAAACTGTTAATTCCAGAGCAAGCAACAACCACCAAACAAGCCGCAATACAGGCGATCGCATCTAGCAACTACAACGCAGCTATTTCGGACTTACAAGCTTCGCTGAAAACCAATCGCAACGATCCCGAAGCACTGATTTACCTCAACAACGCCCGGATTGGCGATCGAAAATCCTACACAATTGCCGCTGCGGTTCCCATTGGCGCCGATATCAATGCCGCTCTAGAAATGCTGCGGGGCGTCGCTCAAGCTCAAAATGAAATAAACCAAAGCGGCGGCATTAAGGGTACTCCATTAAAAGTGCTAATTGCTAACGACGACAACAACCCAGAAATTGCCTCGCAAATTGCCACTGCTTTAGCAAATAACTCGGAAATTTTAGCAGTAATCGGGCATTTTGGTTCGGACACAACGCTAGCAGCCAGCAAGATTTACCAGCAAAATCAATTAGTAGCTATTTCTCCGACAAGTACGTCGGTGCAGCTTTCTGGAGTTGGTAGCAATATATTTCGGACAGTGCAGAGCGATCGGTTTGCGGCTAATGCTCTCTCCCGCTATATGCTGACAAAATTGCAAAAGCAAAAAGCGGCTGTTTTTTTTAATTCTGCTAGCGGTTACAGTAAATCTTTGAAAGATGAATTCGCGACTGCTATTTACGGAGATGGAGGACAAATAGTATCGGAATTAGATTTTGCTAAAGGCAATTTTAATGCTGCCGAAAGTGTTAAAAGCGCGATCGACCAGGGAGCAGAAGTCATTATGTTAGCATCCAATTCAGCCACGCTAGATATAGCTTTGCAAGTAGTGCAAGTAAACGCCAAACGACTGCCGTTATTAGCAGGAGACGGCGCTTATACTGCTAAAACACTGAAAATCGGTGGCGCAGCAGCAGCAGATATGGTGCTGGCAGTTCCTTGGCATATTCTCGCAGATCCGCAGTCCAATTTTCCCCAAACATCCAAACAACTTTGGAATGCAGAAGTAAGTTGGCGCACAGCTTTAGCCTACGACGCGGCAACAGCATTAATTGCCGGTTTAGGGCGCAATCCGACTCGTACAGGCATTCAACAAACTTTATCAGCAGCAGATTTTACCGCAGCGGGGGCATCTGGCGCGATTAGGTTTCTACCTTCTGGCGATCGCAATCGAGCAGTTCAATTAGTAATTGTAAAACCGGGAAATCGCACCAGTTACGGTTACGAATTTGTGCCGATATCTGGTTTATAAACTATTTTAGAGTGCAAAATACAGGTTATAATATGTCAGTAGTAAATTCTATCGGTGGCTCAGCAGAAAGGCTCACAAAATGAGTATTTATCCCCAACTAAAAAACTTGTATGGCAAAAGATCGCTTTCATGATGTTGTTAAAATTGCTTTAGAAAAGGAAGATTGGCAGATTACGGCCGATCCTTATCAAATTAATGTTGACGATGTAGATTTTGAGATTGATTTAGCTGCGGAACAACTTTTAGCCGCGCAGCGAGAGAGTCAGAAAATTGCTGTAGAAATTAAAAGTTTCATCAGCACATCCAATGTTTCAGATTTTCATACTGCATTGGGACAATTCCTTAATTATCGCGATGCACTTGAAACTGTTGAACCCGATCGTCTACTCTACCTAGCCGTGCGAGTGCCAATTTATGAAACTTTCTTTCAACGGCGGTTTATTGTGGCAGCGGTGCAGCGATATCAACTACGATTAATGATTTATAATGTACAACAGGAGGCTATTGTTCAATGGCTATAGAGCAATATCGGCAATACATTCGTCATCTACTTTCAGAGCGGCGAGAGCGGGCTTCGAGACAATACAATGCCCAAGAATATGAAGTGCAAACTCTTTTCGATACTGAGCAAGATCATTATCAATTGCTGTATGTTGGTTGGCGTGGAAATAAACGCAGTTTTGGCTGTATTCTGCATCTTGATATCAAGGGTGGAAAAATTTGGATTCAGCATGACGGTACTGAAATCGGAATTGCCAACCAACTCGTCGAATTGGGAGTGCCTAAACAAGATATTGTTTTAGCATTCCATGAACCGGAAATACGCCAGTATACTGATTTTGGTACAGGGGAGGATCTCGCCTTACCCTCGGGTAAGTGAAATAGGTGCGATCGCGCAAATGAATTATTTCTGCTAGATAAAATTGACAAATATCTCAAATTTTAAAGTCATGTCCCAAAAAAATAAAGCTCCAGTGGTCATTTTGTCGCTGATAATTACGATCGCCCTAGTAGGCGCAGGTATTTGGTGGTTTACCAATCGCAGTGGCGCAAATATCCAGACTCCAGCGCCACCAACTCGCACTCTTCCCAATGCACCAACCCCAAAACCAAAACCGCCATCATCGTAGGAGAGAGTTTGATAGTAATAATCGTAGATGCACCTGAGCAAAAATCCAGTTTTTGAATCAAAATCTATACGGATAGATCCGCGATATTTGAAACAAATCGGGTTTTTTGACCTAATTTTAAAGAGGATTTACCACAAGAATGCCTTTACCGGGGCCTTCGTAAATTTCAACCCTAGATACTTGTCCACTACCGGCATAAAATGTTACTCCGGCGAGCGATCGAGATGGCATTGATTGCCAAACACCATCATCTGGTGTAGACACTATATTGGTTGTGAATCCATCCTCCCAGGTAATTGTAATTTGGTTGAGACTCTGCTTGACTGAGCAGCCGATCGATTGTGCCTGTCGTTGATTTTGTCCGTAAAAACTACATTGAGCTTTATAATTTTTAGTAGGGCTTTTTGTCTCGGCTTGAGCAACGATACCGAAAGTGGTGACTGATGCTAGGAGCAAATTTGCCACCACAACCGCTTTATAAAAGAAAGATGAGTTGAGTTTCATGGATTGAATAACTTCGAGAAAAATAACTAACTTTATGTTACCCCAATATTCATACTGTGACATTTTAATCAGGATCTAATAGCCAGATGTGGCTAAACTTGCGAAACTCCGATCGCCCTAACAGGCCGATTTCTCTCAAAAACCGCCCTCGGTTTAAACGCAATTCTCAACAACAGCCACAGCGATCGCCATTCTCCCGGCGTTTCCTGCCGCTTCCACTGGCCGGGCCGACAGTATAGCATTTCGATCAAGCAGCGGTGTTGGCTGATATTTAGGCGATCGAACGCAATTCGCACCGTGGGAAATTCCGCAAAACTGCACCCCGCAGCATCTCGAAAACTCGACTCTAACTGAGATTTATCGCTCACAAACTCAATCTTAGCCACAGGAATAAAACATTTCTCTTCCATAATTTCCAGAGTCGCCGAGTCGCAATCAATCAAATCTTTGGCAAAACGGTGGTGTGTTTCCAACTCAAGGATTGACTGGACTGGCGATCGGCTCGATTTGACTATTGTACCCGGGGATAAACTTCTCCTAACATCATATTTTGCCAAAATTTCTGCTGTAAAATCAGCATCTTGTCTGCCTTTATTCTTCACCGCAAAACTTGGCATCTCAGTCAGAGCAACTTCAGCGCCACTTTCCGAAATGACAGTAGTTATTCCCCAAAAGCTTTTACCGCCCACATTCAATTGCACCACCCGGCGCAAATTGAACCATTCGTAAATATCCGGCTTAGGAATATCCACCAAAATCAGCAGCGCAATTCCCAGCATCAGCAGATTATAAGCGCTCCAAATCCAGCCCACACTCACACCTTTAAACAAATCTGCACTTTCTGATATTGCCTGTAAACTACCAACATTTTTAAGTAAATGAATGTTTAAATTCTGCCACAAACTGAATGCTGTAGCTGCGAACAAGACAATCAAAGGCCATCCCAAATTCCAGTTAAAACTAAAGCGATCGCTGGCAATTCCTTTCGGCGTTACCTGAAACCCTTTCTCAAAGGGATTCAGCATGGCACTAACCACCGTTATTGCTAAAGGAATACACTGAACGAAAGAGTAAACATCGGAAAGCAAAGCCGATCGCGATCGGCGATTTAGCCAAGAAAACACAGTGACTTGCACCAAATAGTAAGGCAAGAAAAAATACAGCAATTCCCGCGCATTCGTCCGCAAAGGAAGTACCCCTAGAAACGAATAAGCCAAAGGCATCAACAGAAAGAAAACCCTGGTTAAACTGGTAAACCAGTGTAGCAAACCTTCCAAGTGAGACAACCTTTGTACAAATCTGAGGCCGCGAATCGTTAGAGGATTGGAATCAATAAAAAATGCCTGAAGCGTGCCCCGCGCCCAGCGAAGTCTTTGAGTTAGATGAGCTTCTATATTTTCAGCCGCCAAACCAGCGCTCAATTTTTCATCTAAATAAACTAAGCGATATCCAGTTGCTGACAGCCGAATTCCGGTAAAATAATCTTCGCAGATTGAATCAGTGACAAAGCCTCCCGCTGTTTGTAGAGCGCTGCGCCTAACTACAAAAGATGTACCGGAACAAATCACGCTGTCGGCGCTATCTTTGATGATTTCAATTTGCCTGTAAAATACTTCTTCTTCCGGCGCCAGCACATTTTCTAAACCTAAATTGCGGGCAATGGGGTCGTGGTTGTAAAAGCTTTGGGGTGTTTGAACGAGGGCAATTTCTGGATTTTGAAAAAAGCCCACTGTTCTCGTTAAAAAGTTTTTAGTGGGGATGAAGTCTGCATCAAAAACTACAATTAGTTCTCCATTTGTTAAGGCTGTGGCGTGATTGACGTTTCCAGCTTTGGCGTGAATATTATCTGGTCTGCTTATATACTCGCATCCCAGTTCTTTTGCCAGCAATTTGATTTCAGGGCGCTTTGTATCGTCGAGCAAATATACTTTTTTATTGGCATAATCTAAAGCTTGACAGCCGATGACAGTGCGCCGTAAAATAAAAGCTGGTTCGTTGTAAGTTGGGATAAAAATATCTACGGACGGGGCAAAGTTTCCCTCTGCAACTGCAACCGCCATGCGATCGGCTTCTTGGCGCCTGTCTTTAACTCTCAGCATTAAATACAGTTGAATGCTGGTGGTCAAAACCATTAACATTTCTAGAAAAAACAGCCCCAAACTAAAGATACCGTTGAGAGGATCGCTTAAATTGAGAGTAGCGAGCGATCGCCACAAAACGTAGCGAATTGTTAAAGCCAGAACTATGGCAACTACCACAGCCCGCGACCATTTTTGTGGCTGAGGCGAAATTTTGATTGCAGCTAAAACGGCCGAGACGAGTACCAAAGTCGGCACTAACAAATACATCTTGCTCGTAGCAGGAACTTGCAGCCACACAGGCGGGTTTTGCTGCCAAGTGTTGATTGTGCCAAAAAAGCCGTTGACAGTACCTTCATTGGCAAACCAGGCTCCGGCGATCGCACCTAGGAAAGCAACCGCCCCCAACACGACTAGCGTTGCCGCCGGCACCCGCGAAATTCGCAAAAAGGGGCGTTTCAAGTCTTGAAGGTTAAATCTTAAATTTGTCATATAATGTGAAATTCCCGATTGTACCTGCAACAGTCAGCGTTTCCTGGTGTCAACTTTTTAATCGCGTTGAAAATTCCGACACACCGCTTATAAAAACCTAGGCAAACCTGGGTAAGCTCTGCGGTATAAGCTTTAAACGTTCTTTCTTAGCGCTTACGCTTCCTCGGCATCGAGGTTGACCAAGAAACTCCAGTTAGAAACGCTATAATAATCACAACGACGTGATATTACAGCGGAACGTTTGATTTTTCTATTCAGTTGGTTCCACTCGCGACCTACGTGCTTTTCCGGGTTCATCTCGGAATAGGCGGTTAAGGAGCGAGGTATTTTTTCACTTAATCTCATAGCCCTGCGAGCTATCACCAGTGCAGCCGATTCGTCGCTGGCTAAGCCATACATTCTCAGGTATTTCACCAAGCCGATAATACTTGAATAAGCTGGATTGACTGCAATTAACTCAATTCCGCGATTCGACAAAATAGAACTGAGGTGTTTGTAGAACTCGCTATACGCCCAACCTGATAACATTCGGGCATACTTTCTACCTTTCTCCCCTAGAGATTGCTTTTTTGCCGAGAAATCAAGTTCTTCGCAGACTACGGAACATTCAAACTCTGTAGCTTTTTTTGCTAGTTGCAGGCAAGCATAAACAATAGTCGCCTGCTGTTTGCCATTCGGTAAGCCCATCTGCAATAAAATCTGCCCTTTGGTTTTGAGATTCCCTTCAGGATCAGTATAAGCCCACCCAATAGAACCAGGATTCATATCGATACCGATGCAACCGGACATCCTATTTCTAGAGACTTGATTCACAGGATTTGGGGTAAATTGCACGGCAATAACCCACTTTCCGTTTTTACGGTAGAAGTGCCAGGTCTTAGCCCCGCATTCTGGCAGCCTGTTGATGTTGCGATTGAAATCACCAACAAGAGAAGATACAGCTTTCCCGAATCGTGACTCTAAGCATTTGGGGACTCTAAAAGTTATTCCGCTCCCATTCCACTGGGAGACTTGATTGCCAAAAGACTCGTCTTTAGAGCCGACGACAAAAATATCACCGTGAGGGACGAAGACTTTGATTGGCTTGACTCTTAAGTATTCGAGCCTATTCGTTAACAGGGTCAGTCTACGCTTTTTATGGTGTATTTGAAAGCGTAAACTCTGCAAATTGGTAGATTTGTATTGGAGCGAGCAAGCTATGGGAAAGTTACAACCTGTATTTGAATTCTGCCATTTTTTCTTGGCATAAAATTTACGGGCTAATGCCAACTTACGTTCGGCTTTCTTGAGCCATGCACTAATGGATTTAATCTTTCCTTCAAGAGTCTTTATGTGTAAAATTCTGTGTTCTTTAGCCCCGTCTACACGACCTTTGGCAGCACTGATTACGCCATTTGCATGGCGCTTATTGATGCCGTAGGTTTGCTGTAAGTGTGTGTTCCAGTCGGACTTCTTGAATTCTGTATTTAAAAGTAAGTGGTTGACTGTTTCAATACTTGCAGCCCTGAAAATTGGGGCGTAAGCTTCCAAGAACATCTCGAAATCTGTAAATCCCAGTTCGTTGAGTTCATCTGCTGGCGTGGGCAAGCCTTTACAATAAGTTAAGGTAGCCATTGATTCGACCTCTCAATGTGGTTGCATCCTAGTATATTAATCGCTTCGCGCAGGATTTGCAAGTTTTTCTCCGGAGTTTCTTTTATTTCCGAAACCTCGCTGGCGAGGTCTTTTTCAAAGGTTACACATTCTCTTTCGATCGAAATCACCAACGCTAATTAGTCTGTTCAGCAATTTACCGAGAATTTAGTAACTAAAACCTAGGTAAGTCTAGGTAAAATGTCAACTGCTGTGAACCCCACTTAACTATATTTACATTTTTTAACATTCTGACAATTTTATGATAATTCATCTTGCTTGCTGTTGCCAAACCGCTGGGCGAGTCCAATCCAGGCAAGGTGCAGCAGAAGGAAGAAGGAACAAGGCCCTTCGGCTCCGTGAGCGGGCAAAAGTCACCACCCGATAAAAATCAGGAAGAAGCAATATAAGAGCTCATGTTTGTGCAATTAAGAACGTTATAACCCAATACGGTTCAGTTAAGCTCGATCTCCCTGGCGCCACCTTTTTAAGGGGGGGGACAGGGGGGGTGAAAGTCCCCGCAACGATTCGGGGGATGCGAGGGGATCTCCGAGGAATAAATAGTTTTAACCCAAGCGTATTGCGTCATAACCGTCGGGCGGGGTTGCTATCGCCGTCCTGGACGCATGGGGGCCAAGAAACCGGGTTTTTTGCCAAATCTGCGGTCTACAATTTGTGTATTTTCGTCCATCAAACCCGGTTTATCAACACTGGTGGGTAAGTCCTAGTGCCAACGTTTCTACAAATAAAATAGGATTGCTATATCAAACTATAGCAATCCAAATAAGTTAATAATTAGACGAATTTTACATCTAATTAAAGCAGTCCTGGACGCAGTGGTATTGAGAAACCGGGTTTTTTACCGAATCTGCGAGTCCGAACGAAGTATTTTCCTCCATCCAACCCGGTTTCTAAGCCCCGATGCGTCCAGGACTATAAAAGTAGATAAATTTTATATTAATTTTAAAAATTACCGATTTCGCAACACAAAAACCCAGCCGTCAAAAATTTAATCAGAAATTGCTAATTGCGAGATTGCATAGCGGGCGACAGCCAAACCAACTCTCGCCTGTTCTATTTCCGACAATTCTGCCCAAGGTCTTTTAGTCGCCATGACCAATTCCACTCCTTCCGAATCAGCCTCTCGCATTGCATAAGCCAAAGGACGCGCCAACACCTGCAAATCTTCCTCATCCCACTGAGGCAAAATATCTAACACGCACTCAACCATTTGGTCAGCTAAAGATTGATACTTAACAGTTGCGTTTTGGACGCTTTTAGCGATGCGGGCTAGAAAATCTTGAGGAACGCGAGCAAATTTCTCGCCCAAAGACTTTTGCAGAGAAGTCGCCAGCCAAACTTGTTCTAATTGCGCGAATAAAACTTTCGACTTCTGGGCAATATCGCTGTCGCTGAAGGAATCAAACAGTGCAAATTCTTGGTCTAGGTCAGCCAAATAAGATTCTGATTCAAGCTGTGCAGGATTCCAGGGATAAGCAACATCGGTCTGAACAATTGTGGCGAGTAGTTCCATCTGGGCCTGAGTTTGCGAATCGCGAAAATATTGAGAATCAGGAGATTGGGTAGCCATGATGTAATACCTAAATAGGAAAAGGAAAATACCGAAGGTGGACTCTGCCAAGTGCGAGTTCCCAGTGGTGAGTAACTCTTTTGAGTTCAGAGTTGAGACTCAACCAGAAGTTTGACGGTGACGATCGCCGATCGCCTTCTTTCTTCTACACCCGCACCTTAATTCGTTCCGCAATCAGTCTCACTGTATCCCGAAGTTTTAGCAGCTTCAATGGTAAACTCAAAAATCTGACCTTGAGAACTGCCAAATTTTAGCTGAGTGCCGCTGTGTAGCAGCAATTCTTGGTGGTGAACTCTCTGCCATCCTTGGGCCCCCAAAACTAAAGTCCCGTAGCGAGAAAAATCGCGCAGAAAGTAGCTAGACTCGCCCCGACTATCTCCGATACTGTTGCGGCAGAAAATCTCGGCGTGTTTTTGAGAAACCCACTGTTCTCGAATCACTACGTCATTTTCTTCCCAGCGTCCGACTCGAACCATACCGGCGCTAATTGGCCAAACTTGATTAGCCGATTCGGTGGATTTGACATTAGGTCGATCGCGCCCCCGCAAATAAGCACAAGACGGCAAGCGTCCCAGCCAAGTAGAAGAATTTAAAGGCAATTCAGTTTTGAGGTCATCTATCGGCTCAGTTAGTTGACCGTCAAACTCAGGGTGCATATATAGCACAGGCAGCGTCCAAGCCGGTTGATTGAACTTGTAGAGCGTTAGTAGCTGCTGTCTGGCGATGGCGACGGCCTGATCGACCGACATCCGCCCGGCCAAAGCTTGGGCAAAAGTTTGAATAAAACTCAGGGCCTCGCGATCGGCGATCGAATCCCGCATCCCCAACACCGCCGGCACCCCGTGATGGATCAGCACCTCTGCCAAACTGCTGCGGGCGATCGCCTGTTGCTGGCCGTTAGTTGAGTGCAGCCTCTCCACAGCCGGCTGAGCTCCCCAGCAGGCATTAAACACCGCCAGAGTCACGCGGCACCGAACCAAAACCTGAGCCAGTTCAGTACCGTTAATCGCGGTATCCGGCCCCAAAAACAGCAAACCGCCGTCTGGGCCCGGTATCCCGTGGCCCGCGTAGAAAAAAATATTATGAGTTTGCGTTTCCAGCCGAGAAATTAGTTCCGCCGGAGTAGGTTCGATCAGAGTATCGACGCGAGTTGGAACGCTGATGTCGAAATATTTGTCGCTGTTGTCGGTTTGAAAAGCACTTTCGAGAACGCTAGCTAGGGCGAGTGCTTCTGCTTCCAACTGCAAACGATGGTTATTGCCATTGGAAAATGCCGAATGAGCACTGCGGCCCGGTTCTGCTTGTCCCAAAACTAGCAAGATATTCAGTGATTCCGCAGGACGCAAGGGCGGCAAAGGCTCCACATTGCTCGTAGTGCGACTGAAAAGCAGTTGCTGCGACAGAGAAATTGCCGGTTGACCAGCTTGAGGCTGCATAATTTCCCAAGGTAAAGCAATTAAATACGGTTCGCGCAAGTCTATCCGCACTCGCAGAGGTAGACTTTGCCCGATCGCGATACCTTTACTTTCCTGGAGACTGCCCTGAATCGGCCCTTCAAACAGCCACTGCCAAAGATTCATCCCCAACTGCTGCATCAGGCGGCTGCTGTAGCTGGCAGGTGGCGGCTGCGGAGTCTGCTCCCCCCTCTCCAGCAACCCCCCTTGAGCGAGGTGGAGCGGCACAGAGGGCATCAGTGGAGGTATCTGTAGCGAGTGAGGGGTTCGTTGTTCAGTTTCTGTCAGTATATTCTGGTTGTTTTGGGGCGAGACGAAACTGCCATCAGGATTTAGGGGCAATTCGTGAATTGTCCCGGAGGGCGAAAACATTTCCTGCCAAGCTTTCCAAGATTGGGATAGGGTATCGGGCCACATACAGTCGTGGTGAACGTACCCGCTGGGATAGGGAGCTTGTAGAACCCAAGTGGCAAAATGGTTTGCCCCAGCGGTTCTCAGGCGAGCGATCGCTATACTGAGGCAAGGACTTTCAGGGCGCGCCATTCACAACTACCGACTCTGGATATAGGGATTGATCGACTTTAACTATTCGTAGTTTATCGGGTTTGGGGTGCGATCGAGTGCGAGAGATTACTTTCGGAGTTTTTATTTTTATCTGCCGCCCAAAAATTTCTCTAAATTCGGTACATCTACCCAAGTTCCCGTGGCATTTGACTCCTGAGTCAAATCCATCAACAACTGCGAGTAAACCCCTTCTCTCAGCGACGGTATCAAGGATTTTCCCGCATCAATTGCTTCTACCCACCTATCTACTACTCGAATAAACGGCGCAATTCTGCCATCTGGATAAACTTGAGGAAACTCCAATCTTGGAGGAATTTTGAGCTCAGCCAAAGGTTCTCCAGCTTGGGAACCCCACAGGCGAAATCCGTGGACGTAATCTTGCTGGTTGTCGCTTCCCAACACCAACGTACCCTTACTCCCGTAAATTTCCACCCAGTGTCCGCGCCCTTGATAAGTAACAGAACTCAAACAAACTTGACAAGGCGTTCCCCCGCCTAATTCCAACATCAACGTGCAAGAATCGTCTGCATCTACGGGTTTTAAATTTCCCGAATCATGCGGATCTGGCCGCGCCGAAATTCCTGTAATCAATTGCCCCGAAAGCCTTTGCACCGGGCCGAACAGCCAGCTAATATAATCAAAAACGTGAGAACCTGTCGCGCCCAAAACTCCGCCACCTCGCTCTTTTTGCGAGTACCAATTCCAGGGGCGACTCGAAGGGGCGCGGCCAGACACCAGCCAATCAATCTTAATTAAACGGTTTTCTCCGACATATCCTGCTGCTAATAATTCGGCTAGCATTTGCCATGCGGGAATGAACCGAAACTCAAAGTCCATTGTGGCAATTGCTCTCGAATTACCATTTCTAACATCCGTTTGAGACTCGCTGTTTGCTAAGCGGTAAAGTTCCTTGGCTTCATTTGCTGTTAGGGCTGTGGGTTTTTCTAATAATAAATGCTTGCCTGCTTCTAAGACGGTTTTTGCCATTTCAAAATGCAAAAATGGCGGCGTGGAAATGCTGACGCCTGCTACTTCGGGGACGGCAACTATATCTGCGATCGAGCTGCACGCGTAGGGAATATTGTGGGTAGTGGCGATCGCCTGTGCTTTGTCTAAATTCCGGTGGTAAACAGCCACAACCTCAGTTCGGTGATGTGCCTGGAATCCGGGAATGTGGACTTTTTGACCGAAACCTGTACCGACTACTGCAACGCCAATTTTTGACATAATTTAATAATTGTTGACTGTTGACTGTTAACTGTTAACTGTTAACAGTCAACAGTTAACTGTTAACTGTTGACTGTTGACTGTTGACTGTTGACTGTTGGTTATTTGTTGTTACTGCTTTCCTGTCTGTCAACTGTCAACTGCGGTGCCCTGAGCGAAGTCGAAGGGTCAACTGTCAACTGTCAACTGACTAACTACCCATTCAATCACTTGTTTGCCCAAACTAACCCCATTAAACAAGTCGATTTCTCTGATCCCTGTAGGGCTGGTGACATTAACTTCCGTGAGATAACCGCCGATGATGTCAATGCCAACAAAGTACAGTCCGTCCCGTTGCAAGACGGGTTCTAACTGAGCGCAAATTTGACGTTCGCGATCGGTAATTTCGGTTTTTGCGACTCGGCCGCCGACGGCCATGTTGCCACGAAACTCATTGCCGGTAGGAATCCGGTTGACAGCGCCGATCGGCTTACCGTCCAAAAGTATAATTCGTTTATCTCCCTCTTTTGCTTCCGGCAGATAAGTCTGAACCATCACTGGAACTTGCCCTTGTTGAGTGCTAATTTCGACCAGGGAGTTGAGATTGCGATCGCCCGCTTCCAAAAATAAAATCCCTTCTCCAGCTTTGCCGCCCAAAGGTTTAAGAACTGCTGCGCCTTTTTTCTCAACAAATTGCCGAATTACCTGCTTGTTTTGAGAAACAATTGTCTCGGGGATCGCTCCCTCAAATTGCAAAGCGTACATCTTTTCATTCGCGGCCCGCAATCCTTTGGGACTATTAACTATCAAAGTTTTAGCCGGATCGATGCCATCTAAAAGGTAAGTAGCGTAAAGGTACGGAACGTTGACTGGAGGGTCTGTCCGCATAAATACTGCGTCCATTGCTTCGAGAGGCTGCAAAGTCGCTTCTTCTACCTCGTACCAAGCCGGGGCCGCCTCCCAGCGTCCTTCTACTAGCTTGACAGGGGTGATGGCTACCCGACTGAGCATTCCCCAGGTTTTGCCACCGATGACGTTTAATTCGTTGGCTTGAGTCGCCCAGACTTCGTGACCCAACTCTTGAGCTGCCTCCATCAGCGCTACGCTGGTATCGTGTCCTGGAATTAGTCGCGCGATTGGATCGATGATGAATGCAAATTTCATTTTTAGTTAAAATTTAAGAATTGGTCGCAGGAAAATTTGGGCAAACTCAAAATTCAACGGCGAATGCCTTATTTTGCTAGCAGCGTGTCTAGCTCGCCTTGAGCATCGAGTGCGTGGATTTCGTCGCAGCCGCCGATATGTTGGTCGTTAATGAAGATTTGGGGCAGGGTGCGGCCTCCGTTGGCTCGATCGGTCATTTGATCGCGTGCTGCTGCATCTGAGTCGATCGCATATTCTGTAAACTCAACCCCTTTTCGCTTCAGCAGTGCTTTGGCACGAATGCAAAACGGGCAGGTTCTCCAAGTGTAAATTTCTACTTTAGGGGTCATTAGACGCTCAAATAATCACAATATTTTTTTATTGTAATCTTAACCAATCTTATTTTAATTTTTATATACTTGCAGCCAACTATAAAGTGATTATTTATACTATTTTCTTTGATTTAACCCTAAAAATAAAAAAAACACCCGCGCTTCAAGAAACGGAGAGATTTTGAAAAGAAGCAGCAGGTTGGGGCTGCCTACCGTTGCTGACCAACCTGCTTGTTTCGTTTTCTGCCAGAACAAATGATTCCTGCGCCTGTCAGCAGGAGTGCTGCCACAGTACCCGGTTCTGGGATAGCTGTTGCCCTCACGGCGTTGGGGTTTATGTAGATGTTGGAAAAGGTCGGCGGGGACGACGGGATGGGTTGTGGAGGCGAGGGCGTCGGTATCGGGCTTGGGATTACCGGCGGTGGCACTATTATGGGTGCTGGTGCTGGTGGTGATGGTAATTCAAATACAGGTGGCACTGCGGGTTCTACCGGTGGTGGCGATGAGACTATCGGCGGCGGTACTGTAGGCTCTACTATCGGTGATTCGAATATCGGCGACACGGATGGTAGCGGGTCTGGTGTGGCCAGCGGCGATGGGACTATCGGCTCTGGGGTAGGTAGTGGCGATACCGGCAATTGCTGTACCGGTTCTCGCACAGCTTCTGGTGATTGGGGGCTGGGGGAACTATCAGGCACGCAGGCACTTGAGAAGTTTCCGGGCCCGCACACGTCGATTGCTGAAGCCGGAGGGGCGGCAGCTAGATAGTAGAACCCTGTTGCCATTGTGGCCCAGAGTCCAATTGCTAGTTTTGCCAGTAGCGTACACATAACTATTTAGTTAAACAGTGGTAAAATTGGAAAATAGAAGTAGTGTTACAGATTAGCGTTGCAGGACGGGCAAGGATTTTAGAGTGCTTACAATAAATGGATGCTGTCTCTGGCGGACGCCTGTAAAAGATAGTATAGCGCTTGAGGCGATCGCCCAAACACTTTAATAATCTTATGCTCTTTTACGTTGACATCGCCTTAGTAGCTCGCACTACGATGGAAACATCTTTTTGCAAGCTCTCAACCAACAGCCGTTACAGCCATTAAGCAAGAGTGTTTTCACCTTAACCGCCGCCTCCTGAAATTAATTATATTACCGATCGCGAACTTGATTTGCTGTATTGTACTTGGCAATGCACAATCAGGCTACTATTCTATCGTCTCATGCTTGGGCGAGATCTGTCCTCAGTATATGTACGTATATTCCCGAATGTCAACTACTTAAAAGCAATGTTTAAGTATTTACCGAGGGTAGAGAGCGTATTGAACGAGCTGAGCTAGTCTGTCGCGGAGAGTTTCCATTCCGAGACCTTTGGCCGCCGAAATAAATACGGCTTGAGGAAACTCTTCTCGGGCGAGGGCGAGAGTATTTTCATCTACGGCATCGATTTTGTTAAAAACAACCAGGGCTGGGCCTGGAGTTACGGGCATATCTGCCAAAATATTCATGACCGATCGAATTTGGCTCTGCCACGCAGGATGGGACAGATCGACCAGGTGCAGCAAAGCATCGGCGTCTGTGACTTCTTCGAGGGTAGCCCGAAAAGCGTCGATCAAGGCGGGGGGCAGTTCGCGAATAAAGCCCACTGTATCTGTGAGGACGATCGACAAAGGTTCTCCGGTGATAGCGCCCGGAATCGTCAACTTTCGGGTGGTGGGGTCGAGGGTGGCAAATAATTGGTCGGCGGCGTAAACCTCGGAATTGGTGAGCAGGTTGAGCAGAGTCGATTTACCCGCGTTTGTGTAGCCGACGATCGCGACTGAGGGTACTTCGTGGTGGTGTCGGTTCTGCCGCAGCCGGAAGCGGTGAGCGAGCAGTTGATTGACTTCCTGTTGCAATCGAGAAATGCGTTTGGCGATCGTCCGCCGTTCGGTTTCGAGTTTGGTTTCCCCGGGGCCTCTGGTACCGATACCGCCACCCTGTCTAGATAGTGCCTGACCGCGACCTCTGAGCCGAGGAAGAGTGTACTCTAACTGAGCGAGTTCGACTTGCAATTTACCTTCGCTCGATCGAGCTCTTTGGGCAAATATATCGAGAATTACCTCCGTGCGATCGACTACGCGGATACCAATCTGAATTTCCAAGTTGCGTATTTGTGCGGGGGACAGGTCGCGATCGAATACCACGAGGTTAGCGCTAATCGTCTGAGCGGTCAGGGATATTTCCTGCACTTTACCTTCGCCGACTACTGTCTGCGGATGGGGGCGCGATCGTTTTTGGCGCACTGTTTGCAGTACCTGACCCCCGGCGCTTTCCACCAGCCGCGTGATTTCGGCGAGTCCGTCCTCAAACTCCAACAGAGTCATGTGCTGAGTCATTACACCCACCAGCAGCACTTTGTCTTGATCTGCATCGACTTGCTTAGCAACAAACTCTGCTTCAAACTCTGCTTCGAGTCCTTCGACCAAATCCATAAAGTCTTGGTCGGCGAGCTCGTCCAAACTTTGAGGTTCTGATATTTTCCAGGGAAAATTTTGAGTTTTGATTGGTGAGTTGTCAATTGCAGATTCTGGAATAGAAGACTCTTCAATTTCGTCAGTTGAAGCTTGTTCTAACTTAGCGCTCAAAACTGAGAACTCAAAATTTGGCCGCTCTCCTTGGGGTATCAGGTGAGCCAGATAAGTTTCTTTGATGTAACCGGTGCCGCCGCCGCCGCGGCGCTGAAATCCTCCGCCAGTCAGTGTCAGCCAAACAAGGGCGTCCAGGCGCTGAATTGCCATTGCGGTGAGGGCTGCTTCGCTTGGGGTTTCGGGCTTGAGGTGAGTGGCGATGCAGCGAATGCCGCTGAGGCGACCTCCCCCGTAGCGGGGCAATTCTAGGGGAGCAATCTGGGTTTGGCGGGGTGTACCGACGCCGACGCGAATTACTTGTCCGCGGCGGTTGATGTAGGTGCAGATCGGTTTGTCTATTTCGGTGCTGATGGCGGCGACGCGCTGGGCGAATTCTGCCGTGGTGATGCGATCGCCCGGTAGTCGCTGGTGGTAAAGCTTTTCGAGTTGCTTGAGCTGGCTGGACTTTAAACCTTGAAGATTGCCGTAGATGGTTTCGATAACTGTTTCTCCCGATCGCTCTGTTTATCTCATATTTTAGGTTAACTAAGAGGCGATCGTGTTCGGGTTTTAAGTTTAATTTTAGTAAATTTTCTGCTCTCTAGGAGCTCGCGGATTCAGTATTGTCGAGTCACCAGCGCCGTTGTTTGTCGCTACGGGGCGATCGGGCATTTCACACCAGCCATCTCAACTTGCCGTTATATTCAGTATCTACAGATACAGGCGATCGCTTAACAAAGCTCGCTCAACAAAACTTAACACATTATTTTCGGTTTCAAAATCCTCCTTTAGACTTGGGTGTATCTTGAGCCTACAGGCAGATAGCAAAGTAGAAATTAGGTCGCTACGATGATAAGCGAAACATTGTTAAGGAATGTAAAAACATGGAAACTCGCCCTACTAACTTACCTCCTACCGCTAATGCCTACAACGGCAAAGATCGGAATGCATTTTTGTTTGGATTCAACCCGCAAGCAGAACTTTGGAACGGTCGCTTAGCGATGATCGGCTTCTTAGCTTATTTGCTCTGGGACGCTGCTGGATTTAGCGTTCTGCGCGACATCCTTCACTTTCTGCCTACCTACATCGTTAAGTAATGACGAGCAGTCTTTCCTGTCTGGCAGCATCAGCAAATGCCGCAACTGCCAGACAGGCTAAAAGTTACAAATGGCAGCAAGTATGACTTTTCCCCTTTGTATCTTTCGTTACTTTTGAATGGCATTAACAGACTTCTTGCTGTGATTCGATGATTTGGAGTGGGGGCGCTGGGGCTGGCGCGGTGAATATTGAGCTCACAACAGATATTTATTGCATAAAGCCGATCGCCCCTGCTATATTTTTGGCAAGAAGTCCGATCGAGCCTCTCTAATAGTTTATGAAAAATAGGAGCATCCACGATGATTAACTCACATTTACTGGCAGTAGTAGAATCTGCTGTGACTGACACAGCATCAGGAAATTGGCAAAAGCCTTTGGTGATGTTTGTTTGCAATATCTTAGCCTTGCTAGTTCTGAGCCGGAGAATTTGGTATCCCCACGTGGGCCCGAAAATGCCTTTGCCCTTCCCGTCTCTGTTCAACAATGTTAGCGTACCCGCATTTCTCGCTTGCATGAGCGCAGGTCATTTGCTGGGAACACTCATGATTTTGACCTTCAACATGGACAAGTATATTTAGGAGCAATTGCGTCGCTTTTGTGGCGATTTGTTCCAGCTATACGGTTGTTTAAAAAATGCAAAAATTTTGGGTAGGGGTAAGTGAAAAGCACTGACCCCTTGTTTTCAATTTAGAGCGGGACTTACGCAGAAACTGTTTTTTTACGATGCACCTTACAACTTAGAAAAAATACGAGAGTTCGATCGACTTGTCAGGTGGAGCAGTTATAGCAGTTGACAGTTGACAGTTGACAGTTGACAGTTACGGTATCCGAATCCAACCGTTTATGAAGCAAGGATTTTAGACTCTATTGATGAGCTTTTGAATGTCCTAATCAATGTGGCGGTTGCTATAGATAAAACTTTTAAAAATCGAGATATTATGAATGCTGACGCACCCTACAGCTACTCCTTACTTTAGGTAGAGGCAGGGGGGTTTGCATTTGAGATACATTGTCAAAAAATGAAAAAAATTCTGCCTAGCTGATTTTGGACTGTCGATCGTATATTTTCGCTATTAATTGACGAGGTTTAAAACAATGGAATCTACTTCGATCGCAAATTCCGACAAAGAAAACCAAGCTAACAGCGGCGATACCGAACGCTGGGCATCTTTAATTGGCGGCGGGGCGCTGGTGCTTTTCGGTTTGTCGCAGCGTTCTCTCAGAGGTGCTTTGCTGGCGGTTGCGGGTGGCGGTTTGGCGGCACGCGGGCTGGGGGTTGTCGAGGGTTTGCAGTCGGCCTCCGATCCGAATCAAAGCATTAAAGTTGAAAAGACGGTGACGATCGACAAACCAGCCGATGAATTGTACCGTTTCTGGCGCGATTTTGAAAATTTGCCTCGGTTTATGAAGCATCTCAAACACGTTACGGTAATAGATGATAAGCGTTCTCACTGGATTGCCAGCGCGCCGATCGGCAATAGCGTAGAATGGGATGCAGAAATTGTGCGCGAAGAAGAAAATCGCTTAATTGCGTGGGCGTCTGTGGAAGGAGCTGATATTGAGAATTCGGGTTTTGTGCGCTTTCAACCGGCACCCGCAGGACGCGGTACTGAGGTAAAAGTTGTCGTCGAATACAACCCTCCCGGCGGTGCGATTGCTGCTGGTGCTGCTAAACTATTTGGCGAAGCTCCCGAACAGCAAATTGCCGACGATTTGCGCCGCTTTAAGCAGTTTATGGAAACTGGGGAAATCGCGACGACGGAAGGTCAATCTTCGGGCCGGAAGTAATATCAGTTCCGGTTGCACCGGAATGATGTTGACTGTTAACTGTTGACTGTTAACTGTTGATTGTTGACGGTTTAAACAATAGCGATGCAACCGGAAACGATATAACCAGATCCCGAACTTCTTTAAAAATTCCGAGAGTTCAAGCATTTTTGTGCGATCCTCTTCGAGGGCTGCGCTAACGACCTATTTGTTTTTTACCTGATCGACTGATGTCATCTGAAGTGATTTTTGGAAATGCGGGCGCAGAAGGTGCAAGTCGCGGCGGGTGGTTTGCGGGTCACTTTATGACGCCGGGCGATGACCCGCGATCGACTTCTGTGTTAGAGGTAAAATGGGGCATTCACCCCGCCGGAGATTGCAGGACTCAGTGGGCGGTAAATGCCGCAGCAACTACGCTTTCTATCCTGGTAAAAGGGCGGTTCCGCCTGCAATTTCCTTCGCGAGAAATCTTGCTTTCTGGGGAGGGAGATTATGCTCTCTGGATGCCGGGAGTGCCTCATTATTGGTCTGCCGAGGAGGATTCGGTTATCGTGACTGTGCGCTGGCCTTCGGTGTCGGGAGATAGTTCAGAAATTAAGAATTAAGTTTAACTTCGGGAACCAAAACTCGGCCGGTATAACCCGCGCGCTGGTAGCGATCGATCGCCTCTGATGCGATAACATCGGCTTTCCCACTCTCAACCAGCGCTACGCAAGCACCGCCAAAACCTCCGCCCGTCAGCCTTGCGCCGAAGACTCCGGGGATTGACTGCAAGATTGCCGCCAGCGCATCTACTGCGGGTGTCGAAACTTCGTAGTCGTCCCGTTGGCTGGCGTGGGAAGCATTCATGAGCTCGCCGAAACGCTCGGCGGGCCAAGATTTTATCGCTTGAAGTACGCGGTTGTTTTCGGTAACGACGTGGCGGGCGCGTCTCCTGAGAGGTTCCGGTAATACTTCCACTGCTTGGGGATCGGCGATATCTCTGAGAGCTTTAACTCCCAATATCTGCGCGGATTTCTCGCACTCGGCGCGCCGCTGGTTGTAGCCGCTTCCTGCTGCTAAATTGTGGCTTTCGCCGCTGTCAATTACTAAAATTTCTGTCCCTGCGGGAAAAGGCACCGGGCGGTATTCCAGGCTGCGGGTGTCCAGAAATAGCATGGTGTTGGTGTCTGCTAAACTCGACGCCATTTGATCCATGATGCCGCAGTTCAACCCGGCATACCGGATTTCGGCTTGCTGTCCGATTTGAGCTAGCCGCACGTCGTCTAGGGGGAGGTTGAGGAGCGCGCGCAATCCTCTGAGGGTGGATATTTCTAAAGCAGCGCTGCTGGACAAACCGGCGCCGATCGGCACATTCGAGGTAATGTAGAGATTTATTGGCGGTATTTTGTATCCTTCTTTTTCTACAAGTCTGATGCAGCCGCAGATATAACTGACGAATTTTTGCGGTATCGTATCGTCGTCTGAAAAATTTATGAGTTCGTCATATTCTGCTGAATAAAAATGGTGTCGATCGTCGCTGCTGAAGCCGATTTGTACTGTTGTGCGCTGCGGAATCGCAGTCGGAAGTACAAATCCGTCGTTGTAGTCGGTGTGTTCGCCAAGTAGGTTTACTCTTCCGGGGGCGCTGGCTTGGGTTTTGGGTAATGTACCAAATACTCGTTGAAAGTTCATTTTTGGGGAATTGGGAATTTGGGACTTGGGACTTAGTTATTAGTTATTTGCGTCGCCCTGAGCGTAGTCGAAGGGTTATTTGTTATTGGTTATTTGGAAAAACAGCTATCCGTGTATCCGTGACTTCCGTGTCGTGAATCAAGTGTCGTGAATCAAGGGAATTGGGAAGAAATAAATTTATTTTTTATCGTTGCTCCTTTTATAGTGCCCAAGTTTTTTGTTGAATTCAACCCATGTTAACAAAAATAAACATGAGTGTTGGTTTGGAAAAAATATGAGGTTGTGATAGAATGACAGGCTAAGATTTCAGCAAGAATTCAAAAAATGCGATCGACCACACCCCGGAAACAGTTTGCTCAACATTGGCTCAAAAGCGAGAAAGCCTTAGATAGGATTGTGAAAGCTGCGAATTTGTCGGGCGATCGCGTCCTGGAAATTGGGCCGGGCACGGGGATTCTGACTCGGCGATTGTTGCCTGCGGCTGAGTCTGTTGTTGCTGTGGAGATCGATCGAGATTTGTGCGTAAAACTAGCCAAGCAACTCGGTAAAGTTGACAATTTTTTACTCCTCTCCGGCGATTTTCTAGAAATGGACTTAGATACTGAACTAATCGCCTTTCCCAAATTCCAAAATCCCAATAAAGTTGTTGCCAATATTCCCTATAATATCACTGGCCCGATCCTGCAAAAACTGCTGGGAACGATATCTGTTCCTGCTGCTAAACCCTTCGATGCGATCGTACTGTTAGTGCAGAAAGAAGTAGCCCAAAGGCTTTATGCTAAACCGGGTTCGACAGCTTTTGGCGCTTTGTCGGTGCGGGTGCAGTATTTAGCAGAATGCGAGTTAATTTGCGATGTGCTATCTAGAGACTTTTATCCACCGCCAAAAGTCGATTCTGCCGTGGTGCGGCTGCTTCCCAGACAGATAGAAACTGCGGCGGTTAATCCGCGCTATTTGGAGACTTTACTGAAGTTGGGATTTGGTAGCAAGCGCAAGATGCTGCGAAATAATTTGAAAGGATCTGTGGATTTAGATAAACTGATACAATTGCTAGAAGAGTTACAGATAAATCCTCAATCTCGCGCGGAAGATTTAAGTGTGAATCAATGGGTAAATTTGAGTAATAATTTGTTTTCGGATGACCAAAAGCAGTCAGGTTCATCAGTTGACAGTTGACCTGTGACAGTTGACAGCTACCCATAGCCGTCGATAGAAGAGGATTGGAGCAATGAATCATTTTGTTTGATTTCCCCTTAAACGGGGAGGCTTCAGACCCAATTTTCTAGGTAAAAAACCCCGGATTCAGGCACGAGGTCACTTTCTTCAATCTCAAATCTATTGACTGATGATTAATGACTGTTGATTGTTGAAGGATTCTGTAACGCTAATCGGAATTTTTATAATAAACTCTGTACCTTGTCCCGGCGCTGAAATACATTGCAATTCTCCTTTGTGTCTTTCGGTGATAATTTGATAGCCGATCGACAAACCCAGTCCCGTACCCTTACCTACAGGTTTCGTTGTAAAAAAAGGATTAAATATCTGCTCGACTACCGCCTTGGTCATTCCTGGCCCATTGTTAAAAAATTTGATTTCTACCCATTTTCCGTCTAAAACTGTGGTAGAAATTCTGAGGATTTTGGGATGGGTTTTGGAATCGGCAAGTGGCGGATCTTCGTGCTCTTCCTCGAAAGCATCAATAGCGTTATTGAATATATTTATAAATACCTGATTGAGCTGTCCGGGATAGCACTCGACTTTCAGTAAATTGCCGTAATTTTTAATAATTTCAATGCCGGGATAATCGGGTTTGGGATTCAGGCGGTTTTGCAACATCATCAGCGTGCTGTCAATACCTTCGTGAAGGTCAGCTAATTTCATTTCTGCTTCGTCAAGTCTAGAAAAACTCCGCAACGACTTGACAATATTGCGAATTCGGTCAGCCCCTGTTTTCATGGAAGATAAGATTTTTGGCAAGTCTTCTCTGATAAAATCTAAATCTACAGATAGGAGTTTTTCTTTAACTATCGGTAGGGGATTGGGATACTGCTGTTTGTAGATATCGGCCAGTTCCAGCAGATTATTTGCATACTCGCCAGCGGGAGCGATATTGCCGTAAATGAAGTTGACGGGATTGTTAATTTCGTGGGCGATACCAGCTACTACTTGCCCCAGAGATGACATTTTTTCGCTTTGAATTAGTTTGGCTTGAGTCTGCTGCAATTCTAACAAAGTTTGTTCGATCTGTTGAGTTTGTTGCTTTAACTGTGCGGTGCGTTCCTCAACTCGAATTTCTAATTCTTCTTTAGCTTTTTGTAGTGCTATTTCTGCTAATTGGCGTTCGACAATTTCTGCTCCTAGGAGTTGGTTGGCAAATTCTAACTGTGCGGGACTGGGAAGTGCTAGGGCTTGAGGAATTAATTCTACCAAAAGTATGGCTGTAGCAAATGAAATTATGGCAGTAATTGCTTTCATTGTTCCTGAAAGCCAATAGGTAGGATGCCAAAGTGTCCAGATTTCCAATAAGTGAGTGATGCCGCAGGCGACGATAAAGGCTCCAAACATGGCAAAGATCCAATCAAAGGGCAAATCTTCGCGTTGGGAAATAAAGTATAGCAATGTAATCGGGATCGAAAAATAGGCGATCGCAATTATAGAATCTGAGGCTACGTGAAGCCAGACTAACTTGGTCTGCCAGAGATAGCAGTGACCGTGAGGAATAAATGACCCGGAACTAAAAAAAGTTTTCCACATTTCCTGCATAATATTTCCTTTGAGTTGTGAGAAAATGGACTCTGACTGGTGTCAATTAATTTCAACCACGGGTTTCCTTCACCGCAGCCTAATCACCTATGCGTTCATATTCTCTGCTAGCTTCAGCAAAAATCAATCTGTATTTAGAGATAATAGGCGATCGCCCCGACGGATATCACGAACTGGCGATGGTGCTTCAAAGTATAGATTTAGTCGATCGCATTGACTTGCGCGCGATCGGTACAGACACGATCCGCGTGCGCTGCGATCACCCGCAAGTGCCGCCTGATAAGAATAATCTAGCCTATCGGGCGGCGGATTTGCTGGCGAAGCAATTCCCCGATGCTTTGGCGAAATACGGCGGAGTCGAAATTGCCATTCACAAGCAAATTCCGGTGGCGGCGGGGTTGGCTGGGGGTTCGGCAAATGCGGCGGCGGTTTTAGTCGGGATGGACTTACTGTGGCAATTGGGACTCACTCAGTCGGAGTTGCAAGAGTTGGGGGGAACTTTGGGTTCGGATGTGCCTTTTTGCATTGCTGGAGGTACGGCTTTGGCAACTGGGCGCGGGGATAAACTGTCGCCGCTGCCGGATTTTGGAGGTTTGTCGGTGGTGCTGGCGAAGTACCGCAATCTCAGTATTTCTACGGCATGGGCGTATCAAACTTATCGCCAACAGTTCAGTAGTTCCTATTGTGGGCCGCAGGATTTGGACTGTCGCCGGGAACGGCTGCATTCGGGGCTGATGGTGGGGGCGATCGCCCAAAAAGATCGATCGAAAGTTGGTCAATTGCTACACAATGATTTAGAAAAAGTGGCGCTACCTGTTTATCCGCAGGTGTTACAGTTGCGGGAGGCTTTTGAGTCGGCGGGGGTTTTGGGAACGATGATGTCCGGTTCCGGGCCGACGGTGTTTGCGCTGACGGAGTCTCCAGAGCAGGCTCAGCAGGTTTTGGAACGGGTGAAAAGTGCGATCGCTTCTCCCGATTTGGATTTTTGGGTAACAAAGTTTAGCAATACTGGGATTCGGATTTTTTCGGAGGGAAATGATCCGAAACCGCCGATTTCCAGGGTGTAACTCGCAGATGGTGCGATCGCTTTGCACAGAGTCTATTGGGTTCAAAAAACTGATAAAATGTCATGAAACACGGATTTTAGTTTTGGTAAATCGACCAAATATCTAAAACCTCACATCACGCCTGAAAATTGGGTCTGAATCATCCCCGTTTAGAGGGAAATCAAACAAAATGATTCATTGCTCAAATCCTCTTCTATCGACGGCTATGGGTAGCTGTCAACTGTCAACTGTCAACTGTCAACTGTCAACTGATGAAAATGGCTGATTTAACTAATCCAAATTCTACTTCTCAAACTCCAGTTTCTGCTGAGAATAGTTCCCAGACATCGCCTCAGCCGCCGACGGTATTGCGGTGCGTGACTGGTTCGCTGATGGCGGGGGGCTTTGCGGCGGCTTTGTATGTGTTCACTTTGTCGATCGCCCAAAGTTTTGCTAACAAGCCCATTCATTCTGACAATGTGACTGTGATTAATATTGCGGCGGCTGTGCGAACTTTAGTCATGGGAATTGTGGCTTTGGGTGGAGGTGTTTTTGCTTTTGCATCTGTGGGTTTGATGCTGCTGGCTATGCAATTGTTGATTCAAGGTTTTGTGAAGAAACCCACAGTTTAAAACAATTGGGCTAGACAAATTTTAGTCCGCCGACGCGGACTGAATATCAAAATAAAAGCAATGGAATTATTTACGATCGGTCACTCAAATCTGAGTATTGAAGCGTTTGTCTTGCTGCTACAAAAACATGAGATTACAGCAGTGGTAGATGTGCGATCGCACCCTTTTAGTCGTTATTTACCCCATTTCAATCAGTCTGAAATTAAAGCTTCTCTGTCTAGTGTCGGTATTCAATACGTTTTTTTGGGTAAAGAATTGGGCGCGAGACCGGAAGATTTAAGCTGTTACGATCTTAGCGGTAAAGCTTTGTATGAACGCATAGCGGCAACTCCTCTATTCTCGGAAGGAATTCAGCGCTTGCTCAAAGGTGGAGCTAGTTATAAAGTTAGTTTGATGTGTGCGGAAAAAGACCCGATAACTTGTCATAGAACTATCTTAGTTTGTCATAAAATGAAAGATTTCAATGTACAAATTAATCATATTCTGTCGGATGGCAATTTAGAAGCGCACCAGGATTTAGAAGCCAGACTTTTAAACAAGTTTAATAAGGGCAAAAATAATGATCAACCAATTCAATTAAGTTTGTTTGAGTTGCCGCCGGATGTTAAAAATGAAATAATTGATTTAGAATCAGCTTATTACCGTTACGGATTAGAAATCGCTTATGTCACAAAAGAAGGCAATTAATTTATTTACAATTGGTTTTACTCAAAAGAGTGCTGAGCAGTTTTTTGGGACTTTGATGCAAGCGGGAGTCCGCAGGGTGATCGATACAAGGCTGAATAATGTATCACAGTTAGCAGGTTTTGCTAAGCGGAAAGATTTAGAATATTTTCTGCGAACCATTGGTAATATTGAGTATGTTCATCTACTGGATTTAGCGCCTACTCAAGATATTTTGGATGATTATAAAAAGAAAAAGGGAGATTGGGATGTTTATGAACAGCAGTTTTTGGGCTTAATGCGCGATCGACAAATTGAGCAAAAGGTTTCGTCAGATATGATGGACTGTGCGTGTCTGCTTTGCAGCGAACCAAAACCTCATAATTGTCACCGCCGCTTAGTGGCTGAATATCTCAGCGATAAGTGGAAAAATGTCAAGATTAATCATCTTTAAAAAGTCTGGTATCTAACAAAACAATCTAAAATCTAAAATATAAAATAGAATGACTCGGATAATTTGTCTCGCTAATTCCTGGAAACGGGGCGAAAGGTGCATCGCCGGAATTAATGAACTTCAAGGTAAGTGGGTTCGCCCAATTTCCGACTTACCAGATGGTCAAATTCCTAAAGAAATGCGGCAGATAAATAGACTTGAACCTGCATTATTGGATATTCTAGACATTCCTCTGGCGAAGACTGGGCGGGATTTTGGTTTTGAGTCGGAAAATCTGTGTATTTTACCGGGAAAATGGCGGCAAGTCGGGAAAGTTCCGCCAGCATATTTGTTGAAATATTGCAACAGTCAGGCATATATTTTGCACAACGATTTGCCATATGTTACGGTGGAATATATGCAGTCTTTGCCAAAGTGCGATCGCCTAAGTTTGCAATTAGTCAAAGCAGTAAGATTTACGGTAACGAAGCTAATCCAAAGATTTGAAGATGGTAATAAATGGAAAGGCTCTATTGTCACCAAGTATAACCAAAGATTGACAGCAACAATTACCGATCCAGTATTTATTAGAAAGTTAGAATTGGGATATCGACCGCAAAAAACTTGTTTGGTAACAGTTAGTTTGAGTATGCCTTGGCGGCCGGATGATTGGGAGGGAGATGACCCTTGCTGGAAGTTGATTGCGGGTGTGGTAGAGTTGCCGGAAGATATTATTGACGATGAAGTTTTGTTTTGATCGAAAATGGCGATCGATTACTTCTTTCTTTTTATTTACCGCTAAAACTCTATTCGTGCTATAATTCTGCGGGAATGTATCAGAAAGGGGTGCTTTTTTATGAAAGCAGAATTTTACTATGACCATCGGACATATACTTGCAGCTTAGTTCAAGTTGATTTTGTCAAAGAATTAAAAATTAAAAATTACCAAGGTTATGTTTTAGCAATTAAACAAGGACAAAAAATTGGACTTTTAGGAAAAGCTCGCCACAATGCCAAAAAGATTGATGTATCTCAGTCGCATTTTTATAATCTAATTAAAGCAGCCATGAATGCTTTGGAATTGCAAACTCGAAATGACTTAATTTTAGAAAGAGACCGGATTATTTCTGATGGCGAGGAAAAGATCCAGCAGCAAGATCGAGAAATTCGGGTGCTAAATGAACAGCTAAGAATACTTGCAGAACAGGTTGAATATTTGTCAGCAGAAAAGCAGCAATTAGCTATGCAGATCGTAGATAATCAAATCAGAGAAAGTGATGTTAGTCAAGAGATAGAAGACTGTTTAGGATCGGAGACAGATTTATGGACGGAAGAAACAGAAAATGAGATGGGAGAAACTGAAGTTAGTCAGAATATAGGATAAATTGTCGGCCGGAATGCTTCGCCCTTACACTCATTGGGATGCACCCATGCCGATCGCACTTTCGCAAAATTCCTCAACCGTTAAGCGAAAAAATCCCCCGCAATCAGATCGCCCGTTTTTCCCTCGCAGCCCCACGCATAACAGAATTTTCATAATCATCTGGCGCGATCGGTAAAATTGCAGGTACGATCGAACTATTGTCAACAGCATCGAATCCTTCAGTCATTAGTCATTCCCCAAGATTTACAGAACTGTTGAGAATATTGCACAATAGATAAAATTGTAAATATATAGCACCTACGTTTTTTTAGAGCGCTGATGAATAGCAAATTCCTCGATCGACTCCACCACCCCTCCCGCCCCGTCATCGTCTTCGACGGCGCGATGGGAACCAACCTGCAAGTCCAAAACCTCACCGCAGAAGACTTCGGCGGCAAAGAATACGAAGGCTGTAACGAATATCTCGTCCACACCAAACCCGAAGCAGTCGCCATAGTGCACCGAGGTTTCCTCGAAGCAGGCGCTGATGTCATCGAAACAGACACCTTCGGCGCCGCTTCCATCGTCCTCGCCGAGTACGATTTAGCAGACAAAGCCTATGAGCTCAACAAAATGGCCGCCGAACTCGCCAAGGGTATCGCCGCCGAATTTTCCACCCCAGAAAAGCCGAGATTTGTCGCAGGATCGATCGGGCCAGGCACCAAATTACCCACATTAGGACACATCGATTTCGACACACTCACGGCCGCTTTTGCCGAACAAGCAGAAGGACTTTACGACGGTGGCGTTGACTTATTTATTGTCGAAACTTGTCAAGATGTGCTGCAAATTAAATCAGCATTAAATGCGATTGAAGAAGTATTCAAGAAAAAAGGCGCGCGGATTCCATTAATGGTATCAATCACCATGGAAGCCACCGGCACAATGTTAGTCGGTTCCGACATCAGCGCCGCCCTAGCAATTTTGCAGCCGTACCCGATCGATATTTTAGGATTAAATTGTGCCACCGGCCCCGATCGCATGGCTGAACACATCAAATACCTTTCCCAACATTCACCCTTCGTCATTTCCTGCGTTCCCAACGCAGGTTTACCCGAAAACATCGGCGGCCACGCGCACTACAAACTCACCCCCATAGAATTAAAAATGGCCTTGATGCGCTTCGTCGAGGACATGGGCGTACAAGTCATCGGCGGCTGCTGCGGGACGCGCTACGATCACATCCGCGAACTATCAGAAATTGGCACAACTCTGAAACCCAAAATTCGCGAAACTACCTGGGAACCTTCCGCCGCCTCAATTTATAGCGCCCAACCCTACGAACAAGAGAATTCCTTCTTAATTGTCGGCGAAAAACTCAACGCCAGCGGTTCCAAAAAATGTCGCGATTTGCTAAACGCCGAAGACTGGGATGGTTTA
This sequence comes from Cyanobacteria bacterium OTE_58_metabat_593, assembly GCA_031372825.1. GTDB lineage: Bacteria > Cyanobacteriota > Cyanobacteriia > Cyanobacteriales > Microcoleaceae > Microcoleus. The sequence continues at coordinate 62,544 of JANMLZ010000022.1, forward strand.
GTAGCAATGGCTAGGGAACAAGTGCGAGAAGGCGCGCACATTCTCGATGTCAACGTCGATTATGTCGGCCGCGATGGTGTCCGCGACATGAAAGAATTAGTTTCTCGTGTTGTCACAAATGCAACTCTGCCTTTAATGCTGGATTCCACCGAATGGGAAAAGATGGAAGCCGGATTAAAAGTTGCAGGCGGCAAATGTCTGCTAAATTCTACTAACTATGAAGACGGAGAACCACGTTTTTATCAAGTTTTGGATTTGGCGAAAAAATACGGCGCTGCTATAGTTATCGGTACAATTGACGAAGACGGGATGGCGCGGACGGCTGACCAAAAATTTGCGATCGCCCACCGCGCCTACAACGCCGCTATCGAAAGAGGAATTCCCGCCCAAGAAATCTTTTTTGACACCTTAGCTTTGCCAATTTCCACCGGGATTGAAGAAGACCGAAAAAACGGTAAAGCTACGATCGAATCTATCCGCCGTATCCGCCAAGAATTACCTGGTTGTCACGTAATTTTAGGAGTTTCTAACATCTCCTTCGGCTTGAATCCGGCGGCGCGACAAGTTTTGAATTCGATGTTTTTGCACGAAGCGATGCAAGCGGGGATGGACTCGGCAATTATCAGCGCCAATAAGATTTTGCCGATCGCCAAAATCGACCCCAAACACCAAGAAATCTGCCGTAAACTGATCTACGACGAACGGGAGTTTGACGGCGATATTTGCGTTTACGACCCCTTGGGCGACCTGACAACGGTGTTTGCGGGCAAAACTACCAAGCGCGATCGGACAGAAGACGCCAACCTGCCCGTAGAACAACGCCTCAAGCAGCACATCATCGATGGCGAACGCATTGGACTCGATATCCAATTAACCAAAGCATTAGAAACCTATCCACCTCTGCACATTATCAATACTTTCCTCTTAGATGGGATGAAAGTAGTTGGAGAATTGTTCGGTTCGGGACAAATGCAACTACCTTTCGTATTGCAATCAGCCGAAACCATGAAAGCCGCCGTTGCCTATTTAGAACCGCACATGGAACAGTCCGAATCCGGTGACAATACCAAAGGAACATTCATCATTGCGACTGTCAAAGGCGACGTTCATGACATTGGCAAAAACTTGGTGGATATTATCTTATCAAACAACGGCTACCGAGTAATTAACTTGGGAATTAAGCAACCAGTTGATAACATCATTGATGCCTACGAAAAGCACAAAGCTGATTGTATTGCCATGAGTGGCTTGCTGGTCAAATCCACCGCATTTATGAAAGAAAACTTGGAGGTATTCAACCAGAGAGGAATTACCGTTCCAGTAATTTTGGGCGGTGCAGCTTTGACTCCCAAGTTTGTCCATGAAGACTGTCAAAATACTTACAAAGGTAAAGTAGTTTACGGCAAAGATGCGTTTTCTGACTTGAATTTCATGGAAAAACTGATGCCAGCTAAGTCTGCTGGTAACTGGGAAGATTTCCAAGGATTTTTGGATGAAGTTGAAAATGGCAATGGCGCAGTTAAAGAAGCTAGAACTTCTGAAGAAATCGCTGTTGAGGATGCGAAGAAAGCAGCCAAATTAGAGATTCCGACTGTAATAGATACTAGGCGTTCGGAAGCAGTTGATATAGAGATCGATCGCCCAAATCCTCCATTTTGGGGAACTCAGTTATTGCAGCCGGAAGACATCCCCTTTGAAGAACTTTTATGGCACTTAGATTTGCAAGCCTTAGTTGCGGGACAGTGGCAATTCCGCAAACCAAAAGACCAATCGCGGGAAGAATACGACGCTTTCTTAGCTGAGACAGTTTATCCGATATTGGAACAGTGGAAACACAAGATTATCACGGAAAAGTTATTGCATCCCCAAGCAATTTACGGGTATTTTCCTTGTCAGTCTGAAGGCAATTCTTTGCATTTGTATGACCCCGAAATTATGAAGGGCGGGCAAGATGTATCGACACCCGCAGCAACATGGACATTCCCCCGCCAAAAATCAGCGCGCAGAATGTGCATTGCTGACTTCTTCGCACCGAAAGAATCAGGTAAAATCGATGTATTTCCGATGCAAGTAGCGACAGTGGGAGAAATTGCGACAGAGTATGCACAAAAGCTGTTTGCTAACAATCAATATACCGATTATCTCTATTTTCACGGGTTAGCGGTACAGACAGCGGAAGCAATCGCAGAGTGGACTCACGCGCGGATTCGCCGGGAATTGGGATTTGCTAGCGAAGAACCGGATAACATTCGCGATATGCTGGCACAGAGATATCGCGGTTCGCGGTATAGTTTCGGCTATCCTGCTTGTCCGAATATGGCGGATCAGTACAAGCAGTTGGAGTTGTTGAAGTGCGATCGCATCAACCTCTACATGGATGAAAGCGAACAACTTTATCCCGAACAATCAACCACCGCAATTATCACCTATCACCCAGCGGCGAAATACTTCAGTGCTTAATTTGTAGGGTACTGTTAACTGTTAACTGTTGGCTGTTACTCGTTCCCAGGCTCTGCCTGGGAACGCAGATCAGGAGGCTCTGCCTCTTCTGAAAAACCGAGAGGCAGAGCCTCAAGAAATGCGTTCCCAGGTAGAACCTGGGAACGAGAAAAAACGAGAAAATGCCCGATGTGCAATGCCCGAACTCCCTCTTAGGAGTGATGATTGCGGGGAGTGCGCGCGCCCGCAGATGCTCCTACCATCGAAGCAACTAAACCTAACAGGGAGCCGAACAAAAACGACCAACCAGCCTTGGCAGCATTGCCAGCAATATTGCGAGTATCCTGAGCAGTTACGTTAGGTGCTTGATTCGGCAAATTCACCCCACCTTGCTGTGCTTGATTAATCGCTTCTCCAGCATTAGCGGCGATTACGCCAAAAGTACCCGCTACGCCATTTGCTAACAGCCAAGAGCCAATTGTTAAGGTAGTTGCCCACAAAATTGCTCCGTTCAAAAGCGCTGTGTTGCGATTCATCGGGCCGCAAGCGCGAGCTGTTACCCAACCGCCAAGGCCCAAGCTAATTAACAAACTGATAATTGACCAAATTCCGACGCCGGTACCCACGTCCCCCGCTATACTGCGCGGAGCTCCTGAATTAGCAATGTTGCTCAACCCGATCGCAGCGCCCAATGCACTTAACACCAGTTGTGTGGCGATCGCAATTACCAAACCTGAAAAAATAGGGCCCCACCGCACTCGATCGTGGTATTCCATCACTGAATTCACCACCACGGGTTCGCTAACAACGTTATCTACAGGTCTATTTACGTATGCCATAGCTTTTCCTTTCCTCTGAGACTTGCTTTATTTTTTAACAATCTTTCACCTAAGCATTGATTGTGGCTGAGATTGATAGAAACTATATCTGCCTGGGGAAATAACCAGTATCTATGTCTGAAGAAAGAAACGAAAAATTCATCAGCCCTCAGCCAACAGCTATTAGCTAATGACTGATGACTGATGACTGATGACTATTTTATCCAGTTAGAAAAGTTCGCGGATGTATAGAGGAAAGACTGCTTAACGCAATCTTACAGCCGTCCCAACGGCAGTAATCAATAGCAAAGCCCCAGAAGTGTCTACATTAATCGTGCCGGTGTCAACTTCCACCCCGATTACGGCATTGGCGCCCAGGCGTTGGGCCCGTTTTTCCAGTTCCGCGAGCGCATCTCGCTGTCCTTTGAGAAACACTTCCTCATAACTGCCGGTGCGCCCGCCGATGATGTCGCGAATACCCGCGAAGAAATCTCGCAGGGCGTTGGTGCCGTAGACCACCTCAGCAGTTACAATTCCCAGGTAAGATTGAATTTCTGCTCCTTGGATGATATCAGTTGTTGTTACAATCATCAGTTGGCCTCGATCGCGAATATTTTGAGTGGGTCTGGTTCTCTAGATTTACTACATCTCGCCGCTCAAAGATTCCTGGTAAACCATAAGCTGTCAGCTTCGCAATCTGACAGCTATTCGCTCTTTTATTCCACACACTCCTTGAAAAAAATGGCCGTCCACAAACAAAGTCTCTTGGTATTCAGTACGCTGTTGGTAGCGGGATTCGCAATCGCAGCGCCGCTTCGGGCGGTTTCAGCAGAAATATCAGTTCAAGCTAACCCTAAAAGTGATTCAAATTTAGATGCTCTGCTGCGACAAGGACGCGAGTTGGTAGATTTAGGAGATTATAATAAGGCGATCGCCATTTATCAGCAAGCAGCGCGTTTAGATGCAGAAAACCCGCGTATTTTTTCCGGTATTGGCTACTTAGAAGCGCGTCAGGGCAACTATCAAGCCGCAGTAGAATTTTACCAGCAGGCGATCGGTCTCGAACCCAATAATGCTGACTTCCAATACGCCTTGGGATATGCGATGGCGAATTTGGAAAACTATCCAGCAGCCGCTACAGCTTACCGTCGCGCCGCCCAGCTCGATCGCAAAAATGTCAACGCCCGGCTCGGTCTCGGAGTGGTACTGTTTCAGCAAAAAGATTACAGCGGTGCTTTTAAAGCATACCAAGAGGCGATCGCCCTCGATCCAAAAAGTTGGCAAGCTTATTCTTCAATGGGTTTAGTATTAATCCAGCAAGGAAACTTTACGAGTGCAGTCACCGTGCTCGAACAAGCAGCAAAACTCGCTCCCAAACAAGCCGGTGTCCAATTAAAATTAGGTACTGCTTTACTCCGCAGCGGTAATACTGCTGAAGGAATAGCAGCTTTTGAAGAAGCTGCCAAACTAGAGCCTCGGAATCCAGAAGTGCAGCTAGAAATTGGCGAAATTCTCAAAGGTCAAAATGACTTAGACGGAGCGCTTTCAGCTTATCAGCGGGCGATTGCAGTGCGGCCAAATTTAGTAGCAGCACACGCAGCAATTGGGGAAATCCAACTAGAAAAACAAGATTTCTTAGGAGCGATTACCACTTTTCGACGAGTGATTCAACTCGATCCAAATCGGGCAGAAGCTTATTACAATATGGGTAAAGCATTCAAAGCGCGCGATCGCAAATCCGAAGCAAGTCAAGCTTTTCAACGAGCTCTCGACACTTACCGCCAACAAGGCAACAATGATGGTGCCCAAAGAGCTGAGGCGGCGCTCCAGGAACTCAAGCAATGAGTAATTGGTAATTGGGAATTGGGAATTGGGAATTGGGAATTGGGAATTGGGAATTGGGAATTGGGAATTGGGAATTGGGAATTGTTAGTGGTGTTCCGTTATTTATTGGTAATTCCTTATTAATAACAACTAACAACTAACAACCAACAACCAACAACCAACAACTAACAACCAACAACCAACAACTAACAACTAAGGAATGAGAATTAAATAACTTACAATTTGACGGTTCTTGTGGGATGGGCGTCCCGCCCGTACAGAAAGGACGGGCGGGACGCCCATCCCACAAACTTGTGTAAATTATTTAATTTGCGATCCTAACAACTAACAACTAACAACTAACAACTAACAACTAACAACTAACAACTAACAACTAACAACTAACAACTAACAACTGACTTCTGCTTATGACTTCAAATGATTCTAGACTGCCCCTTTATGACATGAATCCGCTAGGTCGATTTTCCGATCGCGCCACGGATTATGTCAAATACCGACCGAGTTATCCAGGCGCTGCGATAGATGCGATTTTAGAAGCAATTGGGGAACCTTCACAGTTAACAGCAGCCGATATCGGTGCAGGTACGGGTATTTCTTCGCGTCTGTTAGCAGAAAGAGGTGTTCAAGTATTAGCAGTCGAACCTAATGCCGAGATGAGACAAGCAGCTGAAATTTATCCTTTGGTAGAGTGGAGAGAAGGAACTTCGGAAGTTACTAATTTGCCAGAGTCATCAGTTGATTTAGTGACTTGCTTCCAGTCTTTTCATTGGTTCAATCCTGTTTTAACTTTGCCAGAATTTCGGCGAATTCTCCAGCCGTCTGGAAGGTTAGCTGTAGTTTGGAATCTGCGCGATCGGACCGACGAATTGACACTCTCATACACCCAAATAGTCAAGACAGCTTCCAACAACCATCCGGCTGAGAAACGCGATCGAGCTATAGAGCCTCTGCTAACAAGTTCAGATTTTACTAATATCCAAAGCTGTGATTTTGTGTACAAACAAGATGTAGATTTACCAGGACTTATTGGACGAGCTCAGAGTTCGTCGTACATTCCCAAGTCAGGGCCGCAATTGCATAAACTAATCTCAGATTTGACCGAACTTTATGAAACTTACTGTGGCAACAAGAGCTTTGTTTCTTTAGTTTACCAAACTCGGGTTTGTCTGGCAGAGATTTCAAATGCTTAAGTTTTTTTAAACTTCAGAAAAACGCGAATTTAGGTGATATAATGTCGGCGGGAATTGCGAAAGGACGATCGCCTTTAAATATTTGCTCTCTTGCTATCTCTTTTGTAAGATACTTAAACTACTCCCCCAAGATTAATCTATTTCTCCTGGTAGAGTCGGCAAACTTGTTAACATTTGTAAAATAAGCAAAATATCCCATCCCCAGAGCTTCATCTATGCAAACCTATGATGTGATTATCATCGGAGCAGGCCACAACGGACTCGTCTGTGCGTCTTATCTCCTCAAGGCGGGATATACCGTCCTTTTGTTAGAAAAACGTTCGGTTCCCGGTGGCGCGGCGACTACGGAAGCTGCGATTCCCGAATTGCCAGATTTTAAATTCAACCTGTGTGCGATCGACCACGAATTCATTCATTTAGGGCCAGTTGTCGAAGAATTAGAACTGGAAAAATACGGTTTAGAATATCTTTACTGCGATCCAGTCGTCTTTTGCCCGCATCCCGACGGCAAATATTTCTTAGCGCATACTTCTGTTGAAAAAACTTGTGCAGAAATTGCCCGTTACAACGAGCGCGACGCTAAAAAGTATGCCGAATATACTGACTTTTGGCAACGCGCTTTGAGTGCGATGATTCCCATGTTCAACGCGCCACCAAAGTCCATTATAGATATTGCTGGTAACTATAATATTGCCAAACTAAAAGACTTATTTTCAGTCATCGGTTCTCCAGACAAAACGCTGGACTTTATCCGCACGATGATTACCAGTGCTGAGGATATTCTCAACGAGTGGTTTGATGAGGAATTTCTGAAAGCTCCCTTAGCAAGATTGGCCGCAGAATTGGGTGCTCCTCCATCACAAAAAACTATTGCGATCGGCGCAATTATGATGGCGATGAGACACGATCCAGGCATGGCAAGACCGCGCGGAGGGACTGGTGCATTAGTGCAAGCGCTGCTCAATTTAGTCAAAAGTTACTCGGGTGTTGTACTTACCGATCAGCACGTCGAAAAAATATTAGTTGATGATGGTCGCGCTGTGGGAGTTCGAGTTGCCAATGGCACAGAATATCGAGCTACCAAAGGTGTCATTTCTAATATTGATGCGAAGCGTTTGTTTCTGCACTTAATGGATGACAGCGATGTCGATGCTGCCGATCCGAATTTGCGGGAAAGATTGGAGCGAAAAATTGTTAATAACAATGAGACTATTCTCAAAATTGATTTAGCTCTCAATGAAGTGCCAAAGTTCGATCGCTGGAATCACCGGGACGAGTATTTAATCGGTTCTGTTTTAATTGCTGACTCGGTGAAACACGTTGAAATCGCTCATACCCAGCCTGCGATCGGCAAAATTCCCGATGCCGATCCGTCGATGTATGTGGTGTTTCCGACGGTACGAGACCCGTCAATGGCTCCTCCGGGACATCATACGGCTTGGATTGAATTTTTTGCTCCTTACCAGATCGAAAATGCTGAAGGAACAGGCCAGCACGGTACGGGTTGGACGGATGAGCTGAAAAACAAAGTTGCCGATCGATGTATTGACAAATTGGCAGAATATGCACCCAATATTAAGAATTCCATTATTGGTCGTCGCGTGGAAAGTCCGGCGGAATTGGGAGAGCGTTTGGGCGCTTTGAAGGGAAATTATTACCACGTGGACATGACGCTGGATCAGATGATATTTTTCCGCCCTTTACCCGAGTTGGCTAATTACAAAACGCCGATCGACGGTTTGTTCCTCACCGGTGCGGGAACGCATCCGGGCGGCTCGATTTCGGGGATGCCGGGACGCAATACCGCTCGCGTTTTCATGCACGCGCAGCAGCCGATCGCCCAAACTTTGGCAGATGCGGCTAATTCTCTGAAATCCACGGCTAAGTCGGTATTTCGGAGTAATGAGAAGTAAGATTTGTAGCAACCGCAGATGAACGCGGATAAACGCAGATGTAATTGATCTGCGTTTATTTGTATTAATTTATTCAGTGTGCGAGTGCGAGAATTTTTTCTGGTTGATTTCCTGTGAAGGGAAAACGATTTGCGATCGACCTCAATCTCTTTGAAAACTCACTCCGCTAACCTTGTTGAACCATCCACATCAGAAATCCCTCGATTTGTTCGGCTGGGGGCAGGGGATAATCGCGCTCGGTCGATCGCCGATCCCCCAGCATCTCGAATTCTGATAAATTCATACTTTATGCGGATGAAAAGACCTGCCCAAAGTTGAGAAACTGAAAGATAGCGTTACCCTTTTTTGAGCGATGGCAAACCGAGTGTTGATTGTCGGCGGGCGGGGACGAATTGGCAGCAGCGTTGCCCAAGATATTCTCACCTATACCGACGCAGAAATTACTGTTACCGGACGCAACTCTGAAGCCTCTATTGGGTCGGGATTGCCGCCCGATCGGGTGCAGTATCAAGCTTTAGATTTAGCAGACACTGCCGCTATGAAAAAAGCAGTTTCATCATCTAATCTTGTCGTTCACTGTGCTGGGCCTTTTCACTACCGAGATGCTGGCGTGCTGAAAAATTGCATCGAATCAGGTGTTAATTATACTGATGTCAGCGACAGTCGCAGTTTTACTCGCAGAGCTTTAGAATTGCGCGAAACTGCTAAAAATGCTGGGATTACTGCTATTATTAATACGGGCATTTTTCCCGGTGTGTCTAACAGTATGGTGCGCCGAGATTTCGAACAATTAGATACAGCAGAACACATCCATTTGAGTTATGTTGTCGGAGGTTCTGGCGGTGCTGGTGTCACCGTAATGCGGACTACTTTTTTAGGTTTGCAAACGCCTTTTGATGCTTGGATTGATGGCAAACTACGGCCGATTAAACCCTATACCGATCGCGAAACAATTGAATTTCCCGCACCCTACGGCAAAACAGGCGTTTACTGGTTCGATATGCCGGAAGCAATCACTTTGCCCGAAACTTTCCCTGTTAAAACAGTTATTACTAAATTCGGAACTTTTCCCGACCTTTACAATCACCTTACTTGGTTTGTTGCCAAGTATTGGCCGGATAGCTGGCTCAAAAATAACTCGGTGATTGAATTTCTCTCCTATGTCAGTTACGGGATGACGAGCGTTACTAATAGTTTTAGCGGCGTTGGCGTGGCTGTGCGATCGCAAGTAAGCGGCATCAAGAACGGCAAACCCACTCAAGTTTGCTCGATCGCCCTACACCCAAACGCTGCGGCAGCTACGGGCATCGGTACTGGCAGCATCGCTCAATTAATGTTAGAGGGCAAACTGACAAAACCGGGCGTTTGGTCGGTAGAGCAAGCTCTTTCTACTGAGCTATTTGAAGAATCTATGCAGAACCGCAACCTCAATATAGAGCAGGTTTTTTTGTAGTTGTTTAGGTTTGTAGCAATTTTAGATGTTGGGTGAATGAGTTTTTTTTTGATGAACCGCTTTCGAGGCGAAGCCCGCGAAGTAAGAGAGGAGAATCGTTAGGGTTCGCAATTGATGGGAGAACTGCTAGATAGAGTTCCTCGTAGGAATTGCGATCGCCCTTGACACGATATGAGTTCTGCTTGTCGGACTAATCTATCTTTTGGTAGAAGTAATCGTAACAAGCAGGCGCTTAATATATTGGACATCACTAGAAACATCCCTTTTCGCTCGATCGAGATACGGTAGCTGCGACTTTTAAGATGGCGCTTCAACCCAGGTTTTCAATGTGCGATCGCAGTGAAGGGGCGACAAACACCATAATTTTTGCGAAAAAATACGAGGAGACGTTGATATGAAGCGGGTTTTAAAAGCTCTCGGGCAAACATTGAGTCAAAGCATTTTGCTGGTATGTATGCTGGCTTTCATTGCTCTGGCCGGTCTAGCGGTAGCACCCAGTCAGGCTGCTTACGCAGGTCAAGACAGGAGTCAGGCGCAGCCGTCCGCTAAAATTACTGACCCCGCAGAAAGTTTCGAGGATCTCAATCCCCAAGCAGCTTACGAAGATATAGTCAAAACAGCTCAAAATCCTGCAAAGGTCGAGCAGGTTTACGACGAAAGCTTAAAGGAGTACAAGGGAGAACACCCGCAAGAAAGCATAGTTCAAAAAGCTGAAGACTTGATCGAAAAGGTCACGGGCAACGAATAAATTAACAAGTTTCTATCATAGGGCATAGGGCATAGGGCATAGGGCATTGGTGATTGTTTTTGGTCATCTCGGAACTATTAGCTTTTTTTAGATACCCGACTTTTTGAAGAAGTTGGGTATCTGGGTATATGGATTTTATTTGATTTTTGTTCTTGCTTCTTGCTTCGGCTTGAATTAGCAGATTCATCCTTAAGGAAGATGAAGAAATAGGAATTTAAAAGGTAAATTTAATCAGAGTTTCAATTAGATAAAAGGAAAAAAATATCATGAGCGATGACAAAAAGTCAGTGAAGGAACCTGATGCTAACCTCGACCCGCTGTCCGGGGAAAAGGGGGCTCATCCAGTGGCAACGGGTATCGGTGCGGCGAGTGCGGGTGCTGCGGGTGCTGCGATCGGCGGTGCGATCGGCGGGCCTGTGGGAGCAGTTGTGGGCGCTGTTGTGGGCGCGTTTAGCGGCGGTTTGGCCGGCAAAGGTGTGGGCGAGGCGATCGACCCTACGGTAGAAGATGCTTACTGGCAAAGCAACTACAGCTCCCGTCCTTACGCTGACACCAGCGCGACTTACGACGACTATCAGCCTGCATACCGCACCGGCTATGAAGGATACAGCCGCTACAACGGTACTGGTAAGAGCTTCAACGAACTCGAAGACGATTTGCAGCGCGACTACGAAACAAATCGTGGTAAGTCGAATGTGACTTGGGAAAAAGCTAAGCACGCCACGCGCGACGCTTGGGATCGGGTGGAACGCGCTGTTCCTGGCGACATTGACAAAGACGGCCGCTAACACCGTCAGCAAGTATTTCGGTTTTTTTGTTGAGCTCAGGCACTATTTTCAGCACGAGTTTAGCGAAATTATTCGGGTTTACAACCCCTCTCTGTTTCGGGGAGGGGTATTTTCAATCTGCGTTAAAAGTTTTTCAGCATCGGAATTGATATGAGGCTGGATTTGAAATTGACACTTTTTTACACAATTAGCCTTAAAATTAAACTAATTCAGGACTCAGGCATCGATCGCATATTTCTGTCATTGTTCGCGATGCGCTTTATTCAATCGCAGCCGGAGCGTGAAAGCGTTCGTGGCCTCAAGTCTGATAATTGTTAAAAATCTAAATCCTCTCATTCAAAATCGGTATTACTTGTGGATGAAATGTTGGAAAGAGCTTGGACACTCAAGCAAAATTTAATTGACTTTGTGCTGGATGCTGAGGGAGATTTGGCGGTAGCTTTGGAAGCTTTTGCAGCAGCTCGATCGACCGGGGAGCGCTATGATATTGCTCAGCAAAATCAAGTAATTGACAGTTTTACAGTTGAAGGTAAAGTCGGAGAGAAAACGCCGATCGACCTTTTTGTCGAAAGTCAGCCGGATTTAACCGAGAGCGAGATCAGTTTGTTGGAAAGTTGGGGTCACAGAAGCTTCACTGGCTTATTTGAAATCACTAAAATTTCCCCCGACGGCTTTGAAATGATGAATTGGCTGACGGCTAAGCACTACGCTGTTAAGCCTAACAGCGCGAATTTCCTGCAAGAAATGTCTCGGTTTAAGTTAGGAGAAATCTTGCTAACGCGTATTGCTCCCCTCACCGATAACTGGTGGATACTCTCGGGCCCTGCTATTCCTAAAGGGAATTTGGGCAAGCCGAAGTTGGCGGTGGCGATCGGCAATTTCAAGCAAAATTACAAAAAGAACCTGTACAGCGATGCCCCGGAATTGTTAGAGCAAGCTTGGCAGTCTGTAGAACAGTACCACGAAGATTTTACCGAATTTTTTGGCAGCGATGAAGTGACGCTATCGGGATATCACCTGAATAAACAGTTGGCCCAATTTCAGGAAGTAATCACTAAAAAACGCCTAGCTGATATCGGCATCGATCAAACTAAATCTCTGGCGGATATCGTTGAAGATGCCGGAGTAGATGCAGAAGAAATTAAAGCAGCAGCTATAGCAGCAGCCGGTGCAGATCCTTCTTCAGTTGAGGTAGCGATCGATCGCAATTCTAACTCAAAAATGGTAGTGCCGAAAGTCGAATTGCCCGATCGCTTCAAGAAAGCCGAACAGGTGAGTGCACTTTCTCATCCTCGCTGGGGGCAAACCTTTTTGTCTACCTATAGTCAGTTCACCACAATGCTAACAGCAGAGGACTTTTCCAGCATTCCCGGTTACGAGAAGCTGGTTCGCAGCTATCTAGAAGATCCGGCAATTAATGCTTGGATTTGGCAGCGGTTAGCTAAAGTTGATTCAGCAAAGTTAGAACACATTTTGCAAACTGTATTGGAACGCACAGACTTTCAGATCGATCGCGATTTAGATGCCCTGCTGCAAGAGTTTAAAAAACCCTTAGAACCCGAACTCCCGGAAATTGCCAGCGTTCCGGTGCACCTGCACAACTTATTTCAGGAAGCTCTAGGCGAAGTTAGCAAGTCAAAGTCCAAGCCACAGGAGAAAAAGAAAAGCTCTAAGGGCTTTAAATCGTGATGTTAGGAACAGGCCGAAAAGCCTGTTCCTAATTTGCCTACTGGCATCACAATCTCTGCACTTCACCGTAAAATTACTTACTCTATCCCATCTAAAATTTCAACTCTAAAATCGATTGACCGAAGTTGAAAAACCCAGAATATTAGTGCGAGCGGGACGCTCGCGATCCGCGCTGCGAGCGGGGACGCTGGCACTGCAACTCGAAAAATTATGATTCCGATGAAGTGCGGAAACGATATCAGTCCTGTTTAATTCACACTTTAAAAATCACAACTATTTTCAGTAATATAACTGAACTCAATATTTTTTTGCTCGCTCAAACTTGGTGGAATTATCTATCTGTGTCAGCGCCGAGAGATTGGCATCGAAATTAAAAATCTACCGCTCGATTTAAAGATTTATTTCTTTTTATACTTGACTCAGATAAGGTATTATGATTAGAAATATAAGAAAATAGTCTTCCTAAGTTTGAGCGCTGGCTACAATGATGCAAAATATATTGAAACACGTGCGGGAATTGCAGGGACATATCGAGCAACTACCTATAGATAAACAGGCGATGTTAACAACCACTTTCGAGCATTTGTCCGCATCTTTACAAGAATTGGCTGCGGAGTTTCAGTCGCTTTTGTTGTCTAAACAAGCCCAAATTAAGTTAGAAAGAATTAACAGCAATTTAAACATTAAATTTGCCCAGCAAGCTGCTAGTATCAGACATTTAGAGCAGCAGTTAGAGCAAAGCCAGATGCTGTACAGAAGGGTGACTCAGGCACTGACAAAAGGGGAAGCCAGACAGCAAACTCTCCTGCGAAATTCTGCCGACTTGATGACAATTCTTGAAGCAGACGGACGGATCAGAGACCAAAATGCGATCGCAGCAGAGCGGATGTTAGGCTACTATCCCGAACAAAGAATTGGCCAATTCCCAGACGATTTGATCCACCCAGACGATCTACCTATTTGGCAAGCATATTTCGCAAAATTACTCAAACAGCCAGGGATTGCACCGCCTGTAGAATATCGGAAACGCCACGCTAACGGTTCTTGGGTGTATTTAGAAGTCATTGGTAACAATTTACTCCACGATTCCAGCATCAACGGCATAGTCATCAATTCCCGCGATATCACAGAGCGCAATCTCTCAGTAGCAGCTTTGGAAAAATCGCAAAAGCAAATTGTTAATATCTTAGAAAAGATTACAGATGGTTTTTTCACCCTAAACAGCAATTGGCAGTTTACCTACGTCAACCCGAAAGCAGAGCAGTGCTTGCGAAAAGGGCGTCAAGAACTTATGGGTAAAAATATTTGGGATGAGTTTCGTGATACAGCCGACACGGTTTTTTTCAAGCAGTTTTACAGAGCAGTATCTGAGAACGTTAATGTTAAATTTGAAGCATATTACGCGCAGCTAAATATTTGGTTTGAAGTCGAGGCTTATCCCTCGCAAGAAGGTTTGTCGGTGTTTTTTCAAAATATAACCGATCGCAAAAATGCAGAAAACGCACTGCGAGCATCAGAATCGCGCTACCGTATTCTATCGCAAATTACTTCAGATTTGGCCTATTCTTTTAAAGTATTGCCTGACAATACCTGGGTCTGCGAATGGATGACTGAAGCTTTTACTAAAATTACGGGTTATACTCCCAAAGAAATCGCAACTTCCGGTGGTTTACAATTCGACTGCATTCATCCTGACGACAGAGAAATGCTGGTGGAACAAATCCAGCTTCGTTCATCTAGCCGCAAGGAAGTCAGCGAGTACCGAATTGTCACAAAATCCGGTGAAATCCGGTGGCTGTGGGATTGCCGGCAAGTTGTGTGGGATGAAGTCGAGAACCGCGCTGTCGGCATTTATGGTGCTTGTCAGGACATCACGGAACACAAGTTGGTACAGGCTAAATTGTGCGAAGCCAATCAAGTTTTACAAGGTTTAATTAAAGCTTTGCCAGTGGCAGTTGTCGGTATCGATGCTAATGCTTCCGTGACGCTGTGGAATCCCGCATCTGAGCGAATTTTTGGCTGGAAGGAGTCGGAGGTTTTGGGGGAGCTTTTGCCGATCGTCCCTAGCGATGAAAACCTCAATTTTTATGCTATGTTTCAGTCGGAATTGGCAGGGGAAGCGCAAGTTGCGAAGGAGTGTCGGCGGCGGCGGAAAGACGGTTCATTAATTGATGTCTGTATCTCGACTGCACCGTTGCGAGATGCCCAAGGCTCGATTACCGGCAGCATGAAGATAGTTACTGAGATTTCCGCAGCCAAGGGAAGTCAGAAGGAGAACAATCGACCGCAGCCATTTTGGGCGCGTTATGTCAGCATTCCTGGCATCATCAATTAAACCAGCTCGCAGCTAGTAGTAATCTAACTCAAATAGGTTTGTAGTGAGGAATGCAAGTCCTTCTTCAGATAAATCGAAAAAACTCTCCATCCTCACTACAAACACCTTTTTTTCAATCTTCAACTCGTCGGACAGCCATGCGTTGCAGTGGCAGGCTGAGTATGCTAGAAGCAGTCAACAAGTAAGAAAGAACAGTAGTCAGCTTTAAGCTGTGCAATAACCAGTTGTCCTCTGGTAGGTGAAGTTTCAGCCCAAAAACAGAGATGCAGTACACTATCCAATAAGTAAAGCTCATCTTGATCAGGATTTCTTCGCTCAAAGTACGCGCGGCGAAGCTATCCCGTAGGGAATCGTCCGCCGCGCCACTATTGCGGCTATCGCCCAGCAGGATTAGACCCGCAATCGAAGCTACAAAAGAAACCATTACCAGATAGTCATGCCAGTTAAGGTCAACCATTTTAAAACTCCGCTTTTATCTTAATTTTTGGAATTAGACATCAGTCTAAAGGATAAGTTTCCCCGCTCCCAGCAATAGTTACAAATTGAAACAGCCCCAGTTACAAATCGCAATGAAAATCAACCGCAACCGTCCGCAACAGGCTCGTTTAGTCACTCGCAAAGGACAATTCCCCTTAAATATTGTCAAATTGGGAGTACCTAGGGTGCATTTTGCCGACCTCTACCACTGGCTGCTAACTCTTTCTTGGCCGAGATTTTTAATCCTGATTTGTCTGTCCTATGTCATGACGAATTCTTTATTTGCCTTGGCTTACTTGGCAGGAGGAGATTGTATCGCCAATGCACGGCCTGGTTCTTTCAAAGATACTTTTTACTTCAGCGTGCAAACAATGGCGACCATCGGCTACGGATCGATGTATCCGCGCACGGATTATGCTAATACTATCGTCTGTATCCAAGCACTTTTTGGTTTGTGGGGAGTAGCAATGGTAACGGGACTGGCTTTTTCGAGATTTTCCAAACCGACAGCTAGAGTTATCTTCAGCCGCGTAGCAGTTATCGCTCCTTTCAACGGCGTTCCGACTCTCATGTACCGCACGGGAAATCAGCGCTTCAACCAAATTTTAGAAGCGCAGCAGCGAGCTACTTTGATCCGCGATGAGGTAACATCGGAAGGAGAATTTATGCGGCGTTTTTACGACTTGCAATTAGTCAGGAGTGAATCTCCTATTTTTGCATTAAGTTGGACGGTTATGCACGCAATTGACGAGAGCAGTCCTTTGTACCAACTTACTGCCAAAGATTTGATCGAGTGCCAAGCAGAAATCGTGATTACGCTAACTGGAATTGACGAAACTGTTTCGCAAACAATTCACGCACGGCATTCTTTTGTGACCGCTGAAATTATTTGGAATATGCGGTTTGTAGATATTATATTGATAAAGCCCGATGGAAACCGCGTTGTTGACTACACTCGCTTTCACGAGGTGAAGGCTGTTGAAGATAATTTGTGAGTATAATGGTGTTAGAAGAGCTGTATGGCAACACAATTTAATATTTATGAACTCAATAACTACGAAGATGACACTAAAAGAATTGCAACCGCAACTCTTGGCTTTAACTCCCGAAGAAAAGGCTCAAGCTATACAATTCCTCGCTCAAAGTTTAAGTAATTTTTGGCCGCGAATTCAAAAAACTCCTGGCGTCATGGGCGGTGATGCTTGCATCAGACAAACGCGAATTCCTGTTTGGCTGTTGGTAAGTTATCGCCGTCAAGATGCCACCGATGCTCATATTTTAGAAGGTCATCCCGATCTCAGTGCAGCAGATTTAGTAAATGCTTTTAGTTATGCTGAGGCATATCCTGATGAGATTGAAAGAGCACTTCTAGAACAAGAAGAGGCATAAACTGTGGCGCGTCTTTATGCAGATGAACAATACCCGTTTCCTGTTGTAAAATTACTGCGAAATTTGGGTCATGATGTCCTTACAGTTCAAGAAGCGGGGAAAGCCAATCAAAAGATTCCTGACGAAGAAGTTCTAGCTTTTGCTATTAGCACGGATCGCACCATTGTGACACTAAATAGACCAGATTTTATTCGGCTGCACAGATTAAGTTCTGACCATAGTGGGATTATTGTATGCACAAACGATCAAAATTGGCAGCGGCTAGCTTTACGCATAGATGAGGCTATTTCTAATCTGGAAACTTTGAGAGGTATGCTTATTCGAGTTAACCGCCCGTCGGAGTGAGTATAAGTGATAGAATACGTCGAGTCTGAAATTCACTTAATACTATGCGAATAATTCATACTGCTGACTGGCATTTGGGGCGACGTTTTCGAGGGATCGATCGCACTTTTGAAATTGCGATCGCCCTCGAACAGATTTTGAAACAAGCGAAAGCCTTGGATGTCGATGCTGTGCTTGTCGCAGGCGACATTTTCGACGTACCCAACCCTCCAGCCTACGCCGAACGCATTGCTTATAGCTTTTTCTGCGAACTGCAAGCGGCCGGAATTCCCGCAATTGCGATCGCCGGCAATCACGACTCAGCATCCCGCATCGACAGCATCGCCCAATTGCTTTCCCTCGCAGGCGTTCGCGCTTTAGGAAAACCGAAGCGTTCCGCAGACGGCGGCACAATTAATCTTAACACCAAAAGTGGTAAACTTTGCGTCGGAGCAATGCCTTTTGCTTCCGAACAAAGACTGTTAGATGCTAATTCTCTCTGGCAATCTGATGATGCCAATCGCCGCAAAGACTACCGCGAAATCGTCGCATATTTACTGCAAGATTTAGCCAAAGATTTTCGAGACAATACTGTGAATATTCTCATGGGACACATGAGCATTGACGGCGCTCGTTTGGCTAAATCTGAAGTCGCCTATTACACGCGAGAACAATACCTGCTATCCTCGCAAACTCTGCCACCAGAAGCTCAGTATATTGCCCTCGGACACATCCACATTCACCAGCGCATTTCTGAGACTTCTCCTGCTTATTATTCCGGTTCTTTAATTCAGTTAGATTTTGGAGAAGCAGAACAAGAAAAAGGATTTTGCTTGATAGAAGTTGAGCCGGGAAGTCAGCCGAAAGTGGAATTTAGACCTGTGGCTTGTCACAAGCCGTTAAAAGTGCTTCAATGTGACAATGACAATCTTGATGCAACTTTAGAAGCTCATCAGTATCATCCGGGTTACTTGAAGGTAATTGTTGAGCTGGATAGTCCACAAATCGGACTTGCCGATCGAGTTCGCAACATCTGTTCTCAAGCGCTGTTAATTGAACCGCGCTATCGGGATGCACCGCTAGAAACCACAGAGAAAACTAATATCGATCCTAACAATTTCGATCCATCAGCAGAGTTTTGTAACTATTATCAAAACCGATTGGGAATGATTCCGAAATCAGCAGTATTAACTGAATTCGATAATTTGTACAAGAAGTTTAAGGAGCCAGTTAATAATTAAATAAATGGTTTAACTGGTTCCCAGGCTCTGCCTTGGAACCGATGTCCAGAGGCTCTGCCTCGCTTTTAACTGGTTCCCAGGCTTGGCCTCGTGCTTTAATAGAAAAAATGGAGGCAGAGCCTCCGGATCTGCTTTACCAGGCAGAGCCTGGTAACGAGTAATAGAAATCCCCAATCTAAAATCAGTATGCGTCCACTAGAACTTTGTCTCGAAGGATTTACCAGCTTCCGCCAGGAACAGCGTTTAGATTTTTCCGAACTCGATTTGTTTGCAATTACTGGTGCTACAGGTGCGGGCAAATCTTCACTGTTAGATGCGATGACTTATGCTCTTTTTGGCACGACAACTCGCAGCGGCAAACAAGTAAGCGATTTGGCAAGTCAAGGTAGCGAAAATTTAAAAGTGCAGTTACGTTTTGCTGTAGGTTCGGCACAGTATCGCGTGACGCGCCGCTGGCGTTTCCGCCCGAAATCTCCCGAAAATAAGGTGATTTTGGAAAGTTGGCAAAATGGCGTATGGGAAACTGTGGGAACGAGTATTGTTGCTGTTCAAAATACGATTGAACAGATTTTAGGCATGGATTTTGATACTTTTACCAGGGCAATTATTCTGCCTCAAGGTAAGTTTGATGAGTTTATTAAAGGAGATGCTTCAAAACGTCGGGAAATTTTGCGCCAGTTAGCGGGATTTGAGATTTTTGAGCAGATGCGGAAGGAAGCAAATGAGCTCGCAAAGTTGCTGAAACAGGAACGGGAAATGGTGGAAAGGCAGTTAGCTGAGTTGAGTGCACCGACGGCGGATGAGGTGGCCGGGAGACGATCGCAACTTGTGACTTTAGAGCAACAGTTACCGGAGTTCGATCGCGCAATCGTCAAAGCTCAAAAGAGGTTAGATGAAGAGGAACAGCTTTTTTCACAACTCGCTCGCTGGATCGAGCTGCAACAAGAACTTGCTAAATTAAATGCTAGTTCGGCTGAGGCGACAATTTTAGCACAGCGTTTGGAAAGAGCGCAAGCTGCCAATTATTTACAGGGAGATTGGGCTTTAGTGCGATCGGCTCGCAGTCAATATGAAACCGCCGAAAATGCCGCCACCGTAGCGCGAGAACGGTTGATTAAAGCTCACTCAGAGCTGGCAGCAGAGCAGCAGCTACTGGACGCGGCAAAGGCAAAATCAGAGGTATTAACGCCACAGATTAAGGCTCGCGAAGACGCTCTGGCTGCTGCTAAGGTATACGAAGAACAGCGCACTCAATTAGAAAAAGAAGTTGCGCTCGCCCAGAAAATTCAACAGGAAAAAATTCGCTTTTTCCAAGCAGCAGATAAAGAATTGCAAGCTGCTAACAATAAATTTCAGGCTGCTGGTTTTCGAGTTACTCAAGTAGCGGCACTGCTCGAACAGTATTCGCCGGGTGGAAAGCGTTTAGAGCAATTACAGCAAATAGCACCCTTATTGATGGAATTTGAGCTAATTGCCAAGCAGGAAAAAACTCAGCAGGAACAGTTGAAAAAATCGATCGCTGATCGGGAAAGAACTCAACGCAATTATGTGCAAGTTACTACTAATTTAGAAGTGGCTCAAATCAAGCTAAGAAAGTGTGGCGAGGAGTTAGAAGCGACGGAAACTGCTAATCTGGAAGCGACGCGTTTAGAGAGTGTTGCTGCTGTCAGAATGTCGCTGAATTCTGGCGATACTTGCCCCGTGTGCGGCGGGGTGCATCCTGAGAGCGATCTGCTCCCTCCTTTGCCGATTTCTAATATTGTTGATGTCGCTGATTTGCGCCGGAAATTTACCACGGCAAATCAGGTTTTCCAAGCTGCTCAAATGGTTGCTGCTGAGGGTAAAAGTGCAGTTTCATCCTGCGAGAAAAAAGAGTTAGAAATTGCTCAAATGCTGGAACTTACCGGGGAAAAAGTTGTCGAATTGCAGCAGCAAATCACTCAAGTTCTGGAAGATTCTCAGTGGGAAGTCTTGCGGTTACAGCAGGAGTTGACTATGCTTAAAGAGATCGATCGCCAATATCGCGAAACCGAACAGCAGTTCCAACTGGCATCATTGGAATATGAGAATTTTCAACAAAGATTTAATTTTGCAGCGGCGACTCAAGCAGCAAAACAGCAAGAATATCAAGATGCGATCGCCGAATTTGACCGCCGACAGCAGCAGTTACAAAGTTGTGTAAATTCGCTTTATCAAATTACCGAATATCAACCCTATGCTAATTTAGAAAAAGCGTTAGAAAAAGACAAGCAAGACTTGGCAAATCTGCTAAAAGTTGCAGAAAAGTCTTATCAAACGGTTCTAAATACTGCGATAAAAGCAGCAGAGAGAGAACAGCAAGCTGGAGAGGTTTTAGCACAAATAGCGGCTCACAAACAGCAGTTAAACTTGGATTTATCAATAAAATTAACAGCGGCTGATTTCACTGAAGAGACATTTTTGGCAGCAGTTGTGACAGTTGAGAAACAATCGGAATGGGAAAATACGATTCGCTGCGTGCGGGAGTCTAAAATTCAGTTAGAGACGCGGGCGAAGGATTTGAGCGAGGCGATCGCAGGCAGAACTACCAATGAACACAATTTAGCACAAGCGGTAACAGCAAAACACACAGCCCAAGAAAACCTCAAACAAGCCAACAACCAGCGCGCCGAACTTTTAGCGTGGATTCAAGTAGCCGCCCAAAATCTCGAACAAGCCGATCGACTATCGCAGCAAATCACAAACTTTACCGAACAAGAGCAAACTTACCACACTTTAGCGCAAAATCTCAAATCTAATGAATTTCAATCCTACATTTTAGAACATTTAGAAGCAGAATTAGTCGGCAGTGCTACAATAATTTTGCAAGAATTAACCGAAAATCGGTACAAATTACAAAACCAAGAAGGCGAATATTGGGTAACAGATAATTGGAATGGAGGCGAAGCGAGACGAGTGCGAACACTTTCCGGCGGCGAAACCTTTGCTACTTCCTTATCAATGGCTTTAGCTTTGTCAGAAAAACTATCTCAAGGAGCTCAGTTAGGTAGTTTGTTTCTAGACGAAGGATTTGGCACTTTAGATACCGAAACTCTCGAAAGTGTTACTCAGATTTTAGAATCTTTGCGGCAGCGAGAAAGGCTGATTGGAGTGATTACCCACGTGAGAGGATTGGGCGAAAGATTGCCTGCACAAGTTAAGGTGTTCAAGTCACCGCAAGGTTCTAGAATAGAAATTGAAAGACTTTAAGAAGAAGGAAGAAGGAAGAAGGAAGAAGGAAGAAGGAAGAAGGAAGAAGGAAGAAGGAAGAAGGAAGAAGGAAGAAGGAAGAAGGAAGAAGGAAGAAGGAAGAAGGAAGAAGGAAGAAGGA
>JANMLZ010000046.1:0-38271 GCA_031372825.1 Cyanobacteria bacterium OTE_58_metabat_593
GTGAAGGCAGCGAAGATTCAGCCTGAGTAGTCGACGAATCAGCGCCATGTGCGAAATATGCGGCCTATCCTGGAACGGCGATGTTGTTCAGTAGGGACACGGCACTGCCGTCTCCTAATTTCTAATAATTCCGATGCTACCGGATTTGATATTACTACCAAAGTCCGATCGCATTAAAGTGTATGAATTACCAGGTTGCGATCGGGCTGCCTGCGGTATTCATCACGGGAGTTACAATACAATTACCCAATCCTATAACTATTTGCTCAGTTGGGTGGAGAACAACGGTTATCGGATTGTCGGCCCCAACCGAGAGGTTTACATCCAAGGAGGGCAGGAACAGGATAATGAATCTTATGTAACTGAAATTCAATTTCCTGTTGAAAAGATTTGATTCTGCCCAAATCTACCGGGCGATTGGAAAGAGACTGTTGGCGAATTCACAGAAGGTCTCACGCCTCACCTCGGTCGGGCAATTCATGAATTGCCCCTACATTGAACCCTACCGATGGGTTTAAATCGGTAAGGTTGGAAACTATTCGGTAGGGGCAATTCATGAATTGCCCGTACTTTTTTAATTCGCCAACAGTCTCTTGGAAATCGCGGCTACACAGACACTCACGCGCCTGCGCGGGTTCTCAAGAGTCCGCGCAGGCGAACTTCGTTTGTGTAGACGCGGTTTCAACCGCCCAGATTTATTGGTGTAGGTTTTGTCCTAACAGCAACCGCCGCCGTTATAATGCCAAGTCGAATCAGTAATCAACACCTTATCCGGCATCAATCCGCCCAAATTCCCAGCAGTTTTATCGCACACTGCCGCCGGAACTCCCCGCTGCAAAACGTGACCCGCCCCGTCATCAAACAGCTCCTCAGACCCTGCATAAATCGCCGTCTTGCCCGTGAAAATGCAAGCTCCGTCATCCGGTACAGGCACTTTGAAAGACACGGAATCCAGGCTTTCTAACAGCAAATCCGCATCCAATTTGTAATTGTGTTTGTCCAGCAATCGGTAAGGACGGCGCGCCCGAACTTCCACTTGCCCAAAACCCACGTCTACAAGGTGTTGAACGTATTCTGCGTAGGTTAGAGCACCGGACAAACACAGCGCCCGTAAGCGTTGGTCTTCTTTCAAATGTTGCGGAATTGTCCGAGTTGCGATCGGATCGCTCATCAACAACCTGCCGCCCGGTTTCAAAACCCGATAAGTCTCTTTTAATGCCTTAGCTAAATCCGCAGGTTCAAAGATGTTAAACAAACAATTTTGAGCGACAACATCTACCGAAGCATCCGGCACCGGCAACGCAAAAGCATCACCTGTTCTAAGTTCCACAAAATTAGCCTCAAACCAATCATTTTCTTGGGCGGCAATTTGCAAATTCCGTGCCGCAGCTTCTCGCATTGCTGTAACCGGATCGACGGCAATAACCGCTCCCTTTTGTCTAGAAAAATAAGCAAATTGCAGCGCTTCTAAACCGCCGCCGACGCCTACATAAAGCACGACTGGATTGCCGACAAGTTCGGCGGCGTGGACTGTTGTACCGCAGCCGTAATTCATTTCTTGCATTTGTTCGGGAATTTTTAATCCGGGCAGTTGCAAGGGGCTGCTTTGGACGCAGCAAAGTCCGATTTGGGGTGTTTCGGCTACGTCGCTGTAAAATTTTGCCGCTGTTTCGAGGTAGGTCATTTTTGGGTTTTGTTTAATTTTTAACCGCAGATGTAGGCAGATGAACGCCGATGAACGCAGATGAATACAGAAAGATTTTGTTAGGTTTCAAATTCGACTTTCTGTTCGGATTTGGGTTGACTTTCGGGTTCGGAAACTGTTTTTTCGGGAATGACTAATTCGGCGCTTTCGGGAGCGGGAACTGATGGCGCTGGCGGTACAAGATTGGGAGATTGTTCTGGTATCACAGGAGCGACTACTTTTGGTACTGGAGCTTTTTCGGTTATTTCTGGCAGGGTTGGTGGCTCAGAAAAAGTAGCAGGTTCGGGTTCTTGATGCAAAAAGTTGCGGAACCGATTGTAGTATCCTTTATATTCCTGTTTGTTTGTTTGGGGAGATGCTGTTGGTGTCGGTTCTATTATTTTAACTGGTGCAAAAACTTTGGGGGTTTCTGACTGGGGAGTTGCTGTGGGTGTGGGTTCTATGACTTTAACTTGTTCTACAACTTTCGGTGGTTCTAGTTCTGGAGTTGCTGTCGGTGTCGGTTCTATTAATGGAATGGGTTCTAGAACTTTGGGCGCTTCGAGTTGCGGGGTTGCTGTTGGTTTTGGTTCTATTATTTGAACGGGAGCAACTTCGGGAGCAATTGTTTTATCTATGCTCGGTTCGGTAACTGGGGTTTTTTCTAATTCGGGTATCGGTTTTGGTTCGGGGGTTGGTGTTGGTTTGGGTTTGGGGGTTTGGTAGGTACGATCGACTATACCGCGAGTTTCTGCTGCTGTTAGTTCCCCCCGCACTAATTTAGAAAGAGTATCTTGGCCGAGGGGTTGGTAATTTATCAGTCTGACTGTATTATTAAAGGCGTTTTTGACGATATTTCCCCGTTCGTCGATCAATTCTAGCTGCACCCAGTTTTTCCCTGGTTTGAATCCTTTAAGATATATAGGTTGCCATTGGTCGATCGCAAAACTTTCGCCGTTAACTGTGGCTCGAATTTTCCAGTCGAGTATGTCATCCTGGGAATTTGCTTGAGCCACTTGGTGCAAGGGGGCGTTTGTCAAGTAAAAATCGAGCAGGATGGGTTCTGCCCCGTAGCTGCCTTGGGGACTGTTGTATGTTAGTAGGGGTAAAGCTCGATCGGGCTGATTGTCCTCAGTTTTGGTAAAAATGTGAAAGGTGGTTTGGGCGAAAGCGCCTTCGTTTTTAAAGCTTTCTTCCCAAGGGCGAGCGGCGAACACCCGCAGGGTATGGGTTCCGGGTTCTAAGTCCGAGAGTGTTAAAGTTTGGTTGATATCATAAACTGCTGCATAAGGTTGGTTGTCTAATAAAACTTGCAGGTGAGGGCCCAAACCCAAGTTTGCTTCTTTGAAAATGGGGAAGTCCTTAACTTGGAATTGAACAGACACATTTATATCCTGAAGCACTGCGTCAGGTAATGGATTCAAAATACTAACTTGAGGCTGGTAGATTTCTAAAGCCTGACGCAGTTTTTGAATGGCTTCTGGGGGAGAAACCTCTGAGATTCTGTTGATCTGGGCGGTAGCTGAGCCGCTCTTGTTCGCTGAGTTGGGCAATTCCCGAGGGCCCGCGCCACAACTTGCTAAACCCAAAATTAATACTGCTGCTGTGAATAATGCCAGCAGCCTGCTCACAACGGTTCTGTGCCAATTGATGCCAATCACGCAACTATACTCCTAGAAGCCTTCTCATAGGGAACTATAGCCCAAAACCGAATTTAGTATTTGGGGATTGTCGATCGGGAATCCGAAATAGTCGTCGCCCGGGTAACAGTGGCGAAGCGAGCCACGGATCATATCGTTTCCGGTTGCATAGGAATTATTAGCCAAAATGAGGAGACTGCGAGTGCAACCGGAATTGATATCATTTCCTAAATATCATTCGCACAGCTATTTTTCACAATATCTTTGTATAAATTTAATATTTCTCTATTCTCTTATCTTTGAGTTTTGTAAACTTAAGGGTAGTACCACTTGACTTTTTTGAGCGCTTGTGGAAGACAAACGGTTATGACATCGAAAATTGAGGCTTTTTCAAAATCACTACTCCTGAATTACCTAATCTTTGAGTTTTGTAAACTTAATGGCAATCCCCCTTGACTTTTTTGAGCGCTTGTGGAAATCAAACGGTTATGACATCGAAAATTGAGGCTTTTTTAAGTATTGTTAACAAGCGATTAATACTCCTCAAAGCAAGCTTATAATTCATAAAACTCCCTCAAAAGGAGCAGCCGCATCAAACCTGAATCAAAGAGGCGATCGGCAGCTCATCTGACGAGAAGAGTTGGCAGTACCCAGGGACATTGTTAGCGACACTGGGAAACTGGCTTCTTCAAAGAAGCAAAATGCTTGGGGAGACAATGCACCTGCATCTAACTCTGCAAAGAGTGAAATGCAAGCAGTATTGGTGAACCGAGAATCCCCGTACCAAAAGCCCGGGGAATGTCAGGTACAGTATTTCAGTTCTCGTTCCTTGTCTTACCGAGAGGAGAGTCTTCATGACCATTAGTCCTCCAGAGCGAGAGGTAAAAGTTAGAGTAGTAGTCGATAAAGATCCAGTTCCAACTTCTTTCGAGAAGTGGTCAAAACCAGGTCATTTCGATCGCACTCTAGCTAAGGGCCCAAAAACCACCACTTGGATTTGGAACCTTCACGCTAACGCTCACGACTTCGACAGTCATACAAGTGATTTAGAAGACGTTTCGCGCAAAATCTTTAGCGCTCACTTCGGCCACCTGGCAGTAATCTTCGTCTGGTTAAGCGGCGCATATTTCCACGGCGCTAAATTTTCCAATTACGAAGCTTGGTTGACAGATCCTACAGCCATCAAGCCTAGCGCTCAAGTGGTTTGGCCTATTTTTGGTCAAGAAATTTTAAATGCAGATGTAGGCGGCGGCTTTCACGGAATTCAGATCACCTCTGGTCTGTTCCAACTGTGGCGCGCCAACGGCTTCACTAACTCATACCAGCTATATTGCACTGCGATCGGCGCCTTGGTAATGGCAGCATTGATGCTATTTGCCGGTTGGTTCCACTATCACGTCCGCGCTCCGAAACTGGAATGGTTCCAGAACGTGGAATCGATGATGAACCACCACTTGGCAGGTTTGCTCGGCTGCGGGTGCTTGGGCTTTGCGGGACAACAAATTCACGTTGCTCTGCCGATCAACGCTTGCATGGATGCGATCGATGCAGGTGCACCGCTGACAGTCGGCGGCAAGCTGATTAGAACAGTTGCCGATATCCCTCTGCCACATGAGTGGCTTTTGACACCGGGCCTGATGGCAGACATCTACCCGAGTTTCGCTAAAGGTCTAACGCCCTTCTTCACCCTCAACTGGGGCGCTTACACCGACTTCCTGACCTTCAAAGGCGGTCTGAACCCCACCACAGGCGGTCTGTGGCTGACTGATACAGCGCACCACCACTTAGCTTTGGCAGTGCTGTTCATCGTCGCTGGTCATATGTACCGCACTAACTGGGGCATCGGCCACAGCATGAAGGAAATTCTAGAGAACCACAAAGGCCCCTTCACTGGTGAAGGCCACAAAGGTCTCTACGAAATTCTGACTACTTCTTGGCACGCCCAATTGGCCATTAACTTGGCAATGCTGGGATCTGTGAGCATCATTGTGGCTCACCATATGTACGCGATGCCTCCGTATCCGTACATCGCGACCGACTACCCAACTCAGCTATCCCTGTTCACCCACCACATGTGGATTGGCGGATTCCTGATTGTTGGAGCAGCCGCTCACGCAGCAATCTTTATGGTTCGGGATTACAATCCGGCTGGAAATGTCAACAACTTGTTGGATCGCATGATCCGGCATCGAGATGCGATCATTTCCCACCTGAACTGGGTTTGCATATTCTTGGGCTTCCACAGCTTCGGTTTGTACGTTCACAACGATACAATGCGGGCTTTCGGTCGTCCTCAAGATTTGTTCTCAGATACCGGTATTCAGTTGCGTCCGATATTTGCCCAATGGGTGCAAAATATCCACGCTTTGGCTCCGGGCACAACAGCTCCTAATGCTATGGAAATCGTCAGCCACGCTTTTGGCGGCGGTGCAGTAGTAGTGGGCGGCAAAGTAGCGATGATGCCGATCGAATTGGGTACGGCGGATTTCATGATCCACCACATCCACGCTTTCACCATTCACGTTACAGTCCTGATCCTCTTGAAGGGCGTGCTGTTCGCACGTAGTTCTCGCTTGGTTCCTGACAAAGCTAACTTGGGCTTCCGGTTCCCTTGCGACGGCCCCGGCCGTGGCGGCACCTGCCAAGTTTCTGGTTGGGATCACGTGTTCCTAGGCTTGTTCTGGATGTACAACTGCATCTCGATCGTGATTTTCCACTTTAGCTGGAAAATGCAGTCGGACGTGTGGGGAACAGTATCGCCAGACGGCACAATCTCTCACATTACCGGTGGTAATTTCGCACAAAGTGCGATCACGATCAACGGTTGGTTGCGGGACTTCCTGTGGGCACAAGCTTCTCAGGTAATTCAGTCCTACGGTTCGGCTTTGTCGGCCTACGGTCTGATGTTCCTAGCTGGACACTTCGTTTTCGCGTTCAGCTTGATGTTCCTGTTCAGCGGTCGTGGTTACTGGCAAGAATTGATTGAGTCCATTGTTTGGGCTCATAATAAACTCAAAGTAGCTCCTTCGATTCAACCTCGCGCTCTGAGCATTATTCAGGGTCGGGCTGTGGGTGTAGCTCACTACCTCCTGGGAGGAATTGTCACAACGTGGGCATTCTTCTTAGCGCGAATCATCTCGGTAGGTTAAACTACCTCCAGGTTTTGGATTCTGGATTTGGGATTGCTCTCAAACCCGGAACCCAAACCTCCGAACCGAACCCCTTCAACGTTCAGGATTCAGGATTTATCAAGGCTTATGGCAACCAAATTTCCAAAATTTAGCCAAGACCTTGCCCAAGACCCGACTACACGGCGGATCTGGTACGGGATTGCCACAGCACACGACTTTGAAAGCCACGATGGCATGACCGAAGAAAATCTTTACCAAAAGATTTTTGCTTCTCACTTCGGCCACCTAGCAATCATTTTCTTGTGGACTTCGGGCAGCCTGTTCCACGTGGCATGGCAAGGTAACTTTGAACAGTGGATTAAAGACCCTCTAAACGTCCGCCCGATCGCTCACGCGATTTGGGACCCGCAATTCGGCGCTCCAGCAGTAGAGGCTTTCACTCAAGCTGGCGCTTCCAATCCGGTGGACATCTCCTACTCTGGTGTTTACCATTGGTGGTTTACTCAAGGGATTCGGACGAATGCTGACTTGTATCAAGGAGCTATCTTCTTGCTACTGCTGGCTTCTGTCTTCCTGTTTGCTGGTTGGTTGCACCTCCAGCCTAAGTACCGCCCCAGCTTGTCTTGGTTTAAGAATGCTGAATCTCGCCTCAACCACCACTTGGCTGGTTTGTTCGGTGTCAGCTCTTTGGCTTGGACTGGTCACATGGTTCACGTTGCTATCCCCGAATCTCGCGGACAGCACGTAGGTTGGGAAAACTTCTTGTCTACCCCTCCTCACCCGGCTGGTTTGGCTCCGTTCTTCAGTGGTAATTGGGGCGTATACGCCGAGAACCCAGATGCACCAAGCCACGTATTCGGTACTGCCGAAGGCGCTGGAACTGCGATTCTGACTTTCTTGGGCGGCTTCCACCCTCAAACAGAGTCTCTGTGGTTGACGGACATTGCTCATCACCATTTGGCGATCGCAGTTCTGTTTATCATTGCTGGTCATATGTACCGGACTAACTTCGGTATCGGTCACAACATTAAAGAAATGTTGGATTCTAAAGCCGGTTTGGTAGGCGGCAAGAGTGAAGGTCAGTTCAACCTGCCTCACCAAGGACTGTACGAAACCTACAACAACTCGCTGCACTTCCAATTGGGAATTCACCTCGCTTCTTTAGGCGTGATTACCTCCCTGGTTGCACAGCATATGTACGCGATGCCTCCTTACGCTTTCATGGCGCAGGATCATACGACAATGGCTGCGTTGTACACGCACCACCAATACATTGCTGGTTTCATCATGGTCGGCGCTTTCGCCCACGGAGCTATCTTCTTGGTGCGGGACTACGATCCTGAAGCTAACAAAGGTAACGTGCTCGATCGGGTCCTGCAGCACAAAGAAGCGATTATCTCTCACTTGAGCTGGGTTTCGCTGTTCTTGGGCTTCCACACTCTCGGTTTGTACGTTCACAACGACGTTGTAGTCGCTTTCGGAACTCCTGAAAAGCAAATCTTGATTGAACCAGTGTTCGCACAGTTCATCCAAGCTGCTCACGGGAAGGCTCTGTACGGCATGGACGTGCTACTTTCCAATCCTGAAAGCATTGCTGCCACCGCTTGGCCAAACTACGGTAACGTATGGCTCCCAGGCTGGTTGGAAGGAATCAACAGTAGTACAAATTCTCTGTTCTTGGCGATCGGACCTGGCGATTTCTTGGTTCACCATGCGATCGCCCTAGGCTTGCACACCACCACCTTGATCTTGGTCAAGGGCGCTCTGGATGCACGCGGTTCTAAGCTGATGCCGGACAAAAAAGACTTCGGTTACGCTTTCCCTTGCGACGGCCCAGGCCGTGGCGGTACTTGCGATGTCTCTGCTTGGGATGCGATGTACTTGTCAGTCTTCTGGATGTTGAACACCCTAGCTTGGGTAACGTTCTACTGGCACTGGAAGCACCTAGGCATCTGGGAAGGAAATGTGGCTCAGTTCAATGAGTCTTCAACCTACCTGATGGGCTGGTTCCGCGATTACCTCTGGCTGTATTCTTCACAGTTGATCAACGGTTACAACCCGTATGGTACTAACAACTTGTCTGTTTGGGCTTGGATGTTCTTATTCGGACACCTGGTTTGGGCAACTGGTTTCATGTTCCTGATCTCTTGGAGAGGTTACTGGCAAGAATTGATCGAGACTTTGGTTTGGGCTCACGAGCGCACTCCTTTGGCGAACTTGGTTCGCTGGAAGGACAAGCCAGTTGCTCTTTCTATCGTCCAAGGTCGTTTGGTTGGCTTAGTTCACTTTACTGTGGGCAACATCCTCACTTTCGGCGCCTTTGTAATTGCTTCGACAGCCGGGAAATTCGGGTAACTCTGAATTCTGGTTTCTAGGTAATTAAATGAAATCCCCTGCCTTCTGGCGGGGGATTTTTTGGTATATGTTGGTTAATGTAAAGGAGAGGAGCAAGTTTGCATGGCTAAGTTGCCAGATGAAACTATCACAAGTGCATTGAATTTACAGCGGAGACTGTTGGAAGGAATTGATGCAGCCAAAGCAGCAGAATCTGCGATTTTTGAACAATCTGGGGAGACAGATGCAACAGCTACAGTTTTAGACCAACTTCAAAATTCTGCTGAACGGCTAAGAGAGCCTTACTCTCGTCTATACACGTTGTTACTGCGGATTGCTGAGGCTCAGCCCGCCTCCTCTGCTATGCTAGATTTACTGTATCGGAGCATTGAGCAAGGACAAGCTGCGCTTGATGCGTCAGCAGCAAGTGTTCAAGAAGCTAAAAGGGATTGGAACATATTATGAACGAGCAAAAACAAATTCCCGATCCAGAAAAAGTTAAGCAAACTGTTGCTATGCTTCGGGACAGCAATCGAATGCTGGAAGCTTGGACTCAAACACTAGATGAACTAATTGCGATCGTAGAAGCTGATATTCGCAACAGTCCGATTAATGTTCATCGGCGGGAGAATGCGAAGCGGTTGGCTGAGTCTGTCAAGCAGGAATAAAAGTGCGATCGCATAAGTGAATTTAGGGTCGAGAGGAATCGCTTATATATTGTTTTGCAATTTTAAAATTCAAAAATATTAAGTGATCTAAGCCACAGCAAATTCTGTGTACTTTCTCATTTCTGGGGAACGGAACCCCAGAACAATCCTATCTTTGGGAATTCCAGCATTGAGAAATTCGTTGGCTATTCCATCTTCTGTACCATCTCGATGAATCCAAATTTTACCATCGATAATTTCTACATGAATTAAGCAACCGTGAACTTGTCGCACTTCCTCCCAACCGAGAATCATCAGTATATAGCGATCGTTCTTGGTATCAAATACCGTATGTCGCTGAATATCTCCGTAAGCGTATGGTATTTGAGCGTATTCAGTGATAATGGAACAGATAATCTCACGGTATTCTTCTAAGCTATCCATCGCAGAATTACCTCCTTTTGTGGTTGAAAAACAATGAGTTTAACGCGATTGTTTCTGAGTAACAGTTGTCCAATTGGTTCTTCAAACAATCCTTCGTATATTTCATCATGAACGGCAACATAAAGTTCTCGATCAGGTTGGAGTTCTGCTAAAACATCATGGTACACAATGTACTGACCAATTGCTTTTTCCAGTTCGTTCATTTCGGATGCACCTACAAAGCTTTTGATTTCCACGGCAATTTTACGTTGAGCTTTTTCAGCAGCGATGAGTTTTTGAACCCCTAAATCTACATACATATCTTTAGTACCCCATTTGAGGCTGAGGGGATCATGAGTGATTGTCCAGTTATCTTTAACTAGAGCATTTTTTACACAGTTGTGATAGATGTCTTTAGCGGGCATAATTATAATATTTGAGCCAAGTGTCGTTACTGAATGTCCTGGTGAAAGCTATTCGATATTTTAATTTCCTGCAAAAATCGCCTCTACTTAAATCGTAGCAAATTCGATCGCACATTTTTGTAATACCTGTAGGGAAGTGGCATTCCTTCCGCTTGCGCTTCGCCCAAAGGTGTTGGGCGAAGTGAAACGTAGGGTTCGCTATCGCCAGGACCCAACCTACTTTTTTAGTCGAGTTAAACTTTGCTACAATCCGATCGATGTTCATCGGCGGGAGAATGCCAAGCGGTTGGCTGAGTCTGTCAAGCACGAATAAAAGTGCGATAATCATAAAAAACTTATTAATACTCCCATGACAGGATTGGAAGCATTTGGTCTGGCTTGTGTTAGCGGTATCGCCCTCCCCATTTTTCAGTCAGTCTTTGATACCGGTGGCAAGTTTCTCGGTTTGATCGGCAAAAAGCTAGATGACAAAACTAAAGAGCTAATTTACACGGCATCGGGGGAATACGGCAAACGCTACTTCAAGCGTCACGGCATTCTGAAAGCGTTGGGAATGCGGGAAGCAGTGCCATTAGAATCAGTTTATACTGCTGTACAGTTTTTGGATGAGCAACAAATCCGCAGTTTTGAATCAATCCAAAATTTAGAGGAAGCTTACCGCCAAGCAAATAAGCGAGGTTTTCAGCAGCAAGATTGTAAAAAGCAAGAAGGGCTAAAGATTGCTAACGAGAAGCAATATTTGATGGTTTTAGGGCAGCCTGGAGCGGGAAAATCTACTTTCTTGCGGAAAACTGGACTGGAAGCACTGAAGGGCAGAAAAGGTGGATTTAAGCATAATTGTATTCCCGTTTTTATTGAACTTAAAAGCTTTACATCTAGCCAGATAGAGATTGAAAAATTAATTATTGAAGAGTTTAAAATTTGTGGCTTTCCGTCTTCCGAGCAATTTATCGCGAAGGCATTAGAGCAGGGAAAACTGTTGATCTTGCTGGATGGATTGGATGAAGTGCCGACAGTTAATACAAATGAGGTGATTAGTCAAATTCAAAATTTTGTCGATCGCTATGACAAAAATCGCTTCATTGTCTCTTGTCGCACCGCCGCTTATAAAAACAACTTTCAACGCTTTACCGATGTAAAACTTGCAGACTTTGACAATACTCAAATTGAGCAATTTATTGGTAACTGGTTTCAGTCTGAGGTGGATAAACAAGAGGGAACAGCTCAAAAATGTTGGGAGTTATTGCAAAAGCCAGAATATGCAGCAGCTAAGGAGTTAGCGCACACGCCTTTATTGCTAACTTTCCTCTGTCTCAATTACGATCGTTCCCAAAACTTTCCCAATAATCGCAGTGTTCTTTACAAAAAGGCTTTGCGGATATTGTTGGAAGAATGGGCGGCGGAAAAGCGGATTCTGCGAGATGAAATTTATCAAGGACTCAGCACGGAGTTAGAGGAGAGTTTGTTATCGGAGATTGCTTATACTGGCTTTGAGACGGATAAGCTGTTTTTTTCGCAGCGAGAAGTGGTTGAGGAAATCAAAACTTTTTTAGCAACTAATTTGAATGTACCGAGGCATTTAGATGGTGAAGCGGTTCTGAAAGCTATTGCAGTTCAACAGGGGATTTTGGTAGAACGAGCTGAGGATGTGTTCTCGTTTTCACATTTGACGCTTCAGGAATATCTCACGGCGCAATATATTGCTGATAATAATTTAATTGAGCAGTTAGTTACAGGTCATCTTTCTGATGAACGTTGGCGAGAAGTGTTTTTGTTGGTAGCGGGGTTGGTGCGTTCAAAAAATGGGGCTGATGACTTGCTGCTGTTGATGGAAAAAGAAGCTCAAAAGTACATTAACACGCCGAAGTTGCAAGGGTTATTGCAATGGGCGGATGAAGCAACTAAGGGCTCGGAAGGTGATTTTAAGCCTGTGGGTAAACGTGCTGGGGCGATCGCGATCGTCAATATCTACAACAAAGCCAACCGCAGCCCCAAGGCCAACGACAACGACCTCGCCATCGCCATCGACATCGGCATCGCCAACGCCAACGCCAAGGCCATTGCCAACGCCAACGCCATCGACATCGCCATCGCCAACGCCAACGCCAAAGCCTTCGGCAACATCAAAGCCATCGGCAACGTCAAAGCCATCGGCCAAGCCAAAGCCTTCGCCTTCAAAGCCATCGCGTTTGCCCAAGAATTTGAAAAAATTAAAATCTTCAAGGAGGTTAACTGGACTGAACTTATTACTCAACTCAAAGAACTCCAGAAGCAATTGCCTGATGCTAGCCAGCCTGAAGAAATACGCTTAGCATTTTTAGATCGCCTTGTAGATACCTGGTGTCATGCTTTCCATCTCAATCGAGAAATAGTCAAATTATCTCAGGAAGAAGTAAAGGCGCTGAGAGATTATTTATCTGCCAATCATTTGATGATCCAATGCAAAGAAGCAGCAGTGAGAATATCAGCAAAAACCTGGGAAGAAATAGAATCGCGGATGTTGGTAGTTCCAGAGAATTCTACCATTTGAGACGATCGCTCTTGAGTTACGCACTACGACGATAGAAACCGGGTTTTTAGCTAATTTGTCTGTTACAACGAAGTATTTCGTAAAAAACCCGGTTTCTGGACACCCACCTGGTTTTCCTTTTTCTTCAAATCTCGCCATTGACTTGCATCTGATGCACCTGATCGGCCAATTCTTGCAGGCGCTTTTCGTCCAACTCGTCGATCGCCAGCATTCCGACATAGATGATTTCCTTCAGCGTTAGTCTGGTTGCTAGCGCCTTTTTCTGCACGAGATCCTTGATAATTGGGCTGACTCCGATCGCGGTACTGGCTCTAGTCACAAAAATAACGGGAGATTAACAACTTTGACTAAATCTTAGCACCTTTAAGCTCAGGTTTTAGCTGCGATGCAAAATGTTTAAGCGCGTCTTGACAAGACGAGACACAAAGGTTTATATTGAAGATGTGGAAAGGTCGATCGCCCTCAACCCCTCAAATTTCCCCATTAACCTGCATTTCATGCACCTTATCGGCCAACTCTTGGCGACTTTCCTTATCGAGTGCATCAATTGCCAGCATTCCCAAATATACGACTTCCTTCTGGGTGAGTCTGGTCGCTTGAGCTTGTTTTTGAATGACTTCCTTAATCACGGAACTGACCGCGATCGCAGTATTAGTTTTTGCCACGAAGAATAATCAACTATGAATAACTTTCCTTGATGTTAGCATCCTCGGTTAGATTAATTGCGATAATGTTTGATGAATTACAATTAATCATGCTATGGTGTAAAAAATAAAAAAGAGCGATCGCCCCGGCGTAGAACACTTAATGCCGATCGACTATTCCTCTAGAATCTCCACCAAATCTTCAATCATGATATCAAAAATGCGAGCCAACCTTTGTAAGTAGGCAAAATTAACGGTTGTCATACCTTGACATTGGGCATAGTTTCTGATGGTGCTGTAACCAATGCCCGATCGGTCTGAAACTTCCTTAAGTGTCCAGCCATTCTGGTCTGCAAACTCCCGAATCCGCAACCTCACTAAGCCTTTGCTCATACTTACGTGACAAATGACAATCTGCTGTCGTTTAATATTAAATAACTAAAGGGCGATCGACTACTCTTCCAAAACCTCAACCAAATCCTCAATCATCACATCAAAAGTCCGAGCTAATTTCCGCAACAAAGTGAAGTCAACCGTTGTCAGCCCTGGACAACGAGCATAATGCTTGACAGTGTTGTAGACAACCCCAGAACGTTCTGAAACTTCCTTAAATGTCCAGCCTTTTTCGGCCGCTAGTTCTCTGACTTTAATTCTTACTAAACCCATGCTTGACAATGGGTGCTATAACACCTTACAATAAATTTATCTAAAAAGCCGATCGCCCCCCGGTCTCGACAACTAAAAGGCGATCGTTTTCAAAACTTAAATAGACAGTTACTAGCTGTCTACCAGCCATGATATCAGAAACTTCGGCAAAATCACGGACGATCGCAGAATCGAAAATAATTCACAAATCTCCCATCCTGCATCCCCTGGCGAGATTTGTTACCGAAGAAACAGTCGCACTCCTCTTCAATATCGCAGTAGACGACATTTACCGCATCGAGTGCTGTCGCTACATGGTTTACGTGCACGCCAAACACCTCAGCCGGTTTGTCAGCTACGCCGATTTTCCGCCGATTGTGGAAGTAAATGAACCCGCACTTCAAGATTTTGGCAGATGGTACAAACGCTGGAAAAGCAAGCTAGCACCGACATTTTGGACTAAATTCTACACGCACAAGTTTAGAGACGCTGTTTCAGTTGACAGCTTGCTGGAGTGGGGAATGTTGGTAGCCAAAGTTAAATCAGCAATGTCTGGGGCGGCGCTACAACAGCTACGGGATGTTTATACCCAAGAAAAAGATTTGATGGAAAATTTTTAAAGTGCGGCAAAATCAACCTTTCAAGAATTTCTCTGCTTAACAGTCACAGTCAGTTGAAAACCCAGTGCATCCAGTAAAGCACTCAAACAGTAAATTTCCGATTCTTTTTTTTCCGACAATCGTTCGCCCAGCTTTGCCAAAAGTGCTGTAACATCTTCTGAGAGTTCATTCATCCTGTGACGAGCCTCAACAACATCATTTAATGCTAGCTTTAGCACCTCTGAATTCTCCTCCTCCAAGCAAGCCTCAATATAAGGAGCAGCTTCTAAGGGATCTTTCAGAGATTCAATTAATTCTTCTTGATAGCTGATACTTCTAGACATCATCTCTACTTTGCATATAATTTCAAAATAGTTTGTGGCTTTTAGAACACTTCATCTTCGATTCCCAGCCACCATTCCCCCAAATTCATTAAATCTTGCTGAATGTCGGCAAGTTCTATAACATACTCTTCAGCAGAAATTTCCGATCGCCTTTCTTGCAGTTTTTTAAGTCGAAGTTGCACTAACAGCCAAGGTTTGGAAATGCCGTCGGTTGCTTCGATATATTTGGCTACATCTTTGCTGTTCATGGTTATTGGTTATTTGTTAGATCGGATTGATTTAACCGCAGAGAGCGCAGAGAACGCAGAGGAAGAGAAGAGAGAGAGATGAATAATTACGATGCTAACTGACTTAGTATACCACTTTTTAAGCAGATTAAAAAACTCTGATTTTCCCCAATCAGTTTCAACTGATATTTTTTACCTTTTTCCAGAACAGGCAAGATGCCTGTTCCACAAAGAATGAATTCTCTTGTGGGGTGGGCATCTTGCCCGCCCCCAAACATCCTTTACCTGTAATCTGAAGTCTGAATATCCTTCAACTTCGCTGCATATTTCATGCCGTATTCCGGGCGACAAAAGCGATCGATCTGAGACTCAAAAAACGCCCGATTTGCCTTCAAATGCTTCGGATTTGGGTCATCCAAAGGATATAGAAGCGCAGCCCGCAGCGCGTGAATCACTGCCGAAGTAACGCAATACATCGATCGCTGAAATGTCACTCCAATTTGATTCAGAATATCATCTTCGCCCCGACAGCGCTGTTTGTAGAAATCCATCAAATAAGGTGGCAGAAAGTGCAGCATATCTTGTGCTAGCAAAGTCGGTGGAATTCCAGCCGTACCTACCGGAAATTTGTCTGCATACAAAACTCCGTAGTGGAAGTCTTTTTGATCGTCAGGAACTTCCCTAGCTTGCGCGTTGTAAGATTTAGTACCTCGGAATGGTGAAGTGCGGTAAAATACCGCTTCCACGTAAGGTAACGCTGCTTCATAAAGCCATGTGAAACCTTTAGATTTCGGGATGATTTCGTAGGTTTCGCCGTCGATTAGGACATGGTGGTAAATGGGCCTTCCGGCGATCGCAAATATGCCATTTACCAGGAAATCCATCGCTTCGGGGACTGTGGTAATTTTCCCTTCGTCATAAAGGTCGGAAACTTCAAAAAACACTGGTGCCATTACTTCCCAGAATAAACCGAGATTGCTGTAATAAGACATTTGGCGACATTGTTCCAAAAACATTTCGGGGAATGCTTTGTGCAGTCCGAGCATGAATGGGTCTTTTTTGAAGTAAGCTTTAATTGCGCGATCGGCATTAGCCTTATATTCGTCAGTATCCAAGTAAGGGTCGAATTGATTCGTCGGCACGTACAAGCCCCGATGCCACAGCATTCCCCTCATGCACTCTTCGGCAAATTCCATGTTAATGCGATCGTGCCACAAATGGTGAAACAATCGTGGCATTTTACCAGCTTCTCCCTTTTCCATGAACTCCAAAAGTTCCGGGTGAGCGCTTCCAGTACCCCGCCAGAGCCGCAAATCTGCACCGTCGCCAGAATAGTGATTTTGCAAGTCTAAATACTCCTGGGGTAAGAAGTATTTAAAGAAGGGAAGCGGTTGTAAAAATACCCGTTCGGCGATGTAAAGCAAATCCCGCCAATAGAAGTCCATCGGCACCGCGTAGGCTTTCCAGATAGCAATGATTTGCATCAGATTTTCCGGCGTATCTGGAATCATCGCGCCGCCAGCTTCCAGCCTGTGAATTATGTCGGCAAATTCGTGCTTGGAAGGAGGTAGTTTAGTTGCTGGTTTATTAGGTGCTTGTACCATTGTTTCTTCCTTGGGTTGAATGAATTTTAATATTTATCTACTCGTCAGTCGTTATTTGGGGGAAAGAACTCAATTCCTGCCGCAACTTTACAGCATGAAAGATACTCAAAACATCATGCTGCCACTCTGGTAAGATGAGTGTCATAGCAATCTCTTCTACAGTATGAATGATTCCAGAAATAATAGCTATCCAAAGGGCAATTCCAGCATAGTTCAAGCCGAAAAGAGCAACAGTAGCAATGAACAGAGTTATTCCCCAAAATTTAGCGGAGTACGTGTGGTAGCTGGCTGGTTTACCATATTTTACCAAGTTAACAATCCACCAGACTAACTGTACAAAAACAACAGCAAGTAGTGGCACTCGAAAGGCTATTACTACTTCTTGATGTACCAGCCATGCACTGGCAAATACGCAGATATAGAAGCAGACATCAGCCCAACTATCAGCTTGGCGCAGTTGTGCAGTGCTGACACCGATGCGTCTGGCAATAACGCCGTCGAAGATATCTGACAAAAAACCGACTAAGTAACCGATGATGAACCAGACGCTGATTGTGCCATCAATAGCATCCCACAACAGAAATGGCCCGATCGCAGCACGGAGGGCAACCAGAATACCAGGAATGAATTTCATCATCGGCGGTTAGTTAATAATGATTAATGATTAATCAAAATCTGCTCTGATTGAATCGGCTTATAGCTAATCGCTACTTGAGCACTTCTGTCTGTAGGAAGAGTAGCTGCGATCGCAGTTGTAGTCGATTCGCTCCACTTCAGCAACCAAGCAGGTTGAATTCCCAACACAAAAATGATACCTGCCAATACTAGCGCCGGCATATTTTCGCCAAACGTCACTGGCGGATAGTAAGCTGTGGCATTATCCAACTTCCCAAAACAGGTACGGTTGAGCAAAATTACAAAATAAACTGCTGTTAAACCAGAGGCTAAAATGCAGATTAAGATTGGAATTGGGAAGACTGAAAAACTTCCTTGAAACACTAAAAATTCGGAAATAAAGCCGACCAAACCGGGAATTCCGGCGCTTGCCATCCCGCCTAATACTAACAGCGAACTAGCCGTGGGTAAACCTCGCATCGGGTTCATCAAGCCGTTGAGTACGTCCAAATCTCGCGTACCCACTTTGGCTTCGATGATGCCTACTAAATAAAATAGCAAAGCTAGAATCAAGCCGTGGCTGACCATTTGGCCGACTGCACCGATTAAGGCGAGTTTCGTGCCGGCGGCGCAAGCAACGAGGATGTAGCCCATATGCCCGATCGAACTATAGGCTACCATGCGCTTGATATCTTTTTGGGCGATCGCGCTCAAAGCCCCATACATCACACTCACAGTCCCGATAATCGCTAAACCAGGAGCCACAATTGACCAAGTTTCGGGGAATAACTGTAAGCAAAATCGGACTAAACCATAAGTTCCCAATTTTGCCAAAATACCACCAAGCAAAATTGCTGTTGCTGGTGAAGCTTCGACATAGGCATCAGGTAGCCAGGTATGTAAGGGTACCAAGGGAATTTTGATCGCAAACCCAACCAACACAACTGTTAACAATATCAATTGTGTGTTGAAGGGCAAATCCTGAGTATTCATCGCACTATAATCAAAGTTAAAAGAACCACTTAGCCAAGCAATTCCTAAAAATCCTCCTAGAACCAAAAGTCCTGAAACAGCGGTGTAAATTAAAAACTTCATAGCAGCGTATTCTCGCTGCTTGCCTCCCCAAATCGCAATTAACAGGTAGAAAGGAATTAATTCTAGTTCGTAAAATAGTACGAACAGCAGCAAATTTTGAGACATCAAAGCTCCAGCAACACCCGCATTAATTAACAGAATTAATGAGTAGTACAACTGGGGACGAGCCACCGCTTCGCCAGTACCATAAATGACTAATAGTGTTAGTAATGCACTTAACACTAACAGTGGCAAAGACAATCCGTCAATTCCTAAGTTGTAGCTCAAACCTAACTGCGGAATCCAAGGCAAATATTCTTGAAATTGCAATCCCGAATTGGCTTGATCGAATTGAGTCAGTAGCCAGATATTTAACACAAAAACAGCAGCAGCAAAAGCCGAGGCTACGGATCGCAGCCGCATTCCATTCATGTTTCCGGGTAGGAACCCGACTACCGCAGCGCCCAACGCGGGCAACCAGAGCAACGCACTAAGCATAATGTGTGAAGAGTGAAGAGTAAAGTATCATTTTTGCTCGTTCTTGTGTTTGATAATTTGAGAATTTAAATGTTACTTTATTCCCAAATTATCAATCCCAAATTTCATTACGACTAAGCCAGAATACTGACTGTACCCGTGTCTAAATCGTAGTATCCGCCAACAACTTTCAGTTTATTTTCGGCAATTAACTTAGAGATAACTGGAGATGCTTTCAACCTGTTAGCTTGCAGCACAACATTGGCTTTTGAAGCATTTTCTAGCCGATCGCCCGCTTGGTCTTTCGAGCTTTCTACAGCAGGCCTAATTGCGTCTAGCAAACTGCCAATTTGACCGGGAACTTGCGCTCCTTTGATGGTTGCATCTACCGCACCGCACCTTTTATGCCCGACTACCACCAGCACTTTTGCTCCCAATACCAATGTGCCAAATTCGAGGCTGCCAATTTCTTCTGGAGTAGCCACATTTCCGGCCACGCGACAGACAAATAAATCTCCCAATCCTTGATCGAAGATAATCTCCGAAGGAAAGCGGGAATCTGCACAGCCGAGAATCGCAGCAAAGGGCTTTTGAGCTATGGCAACTTCGAGGAGGCGGGGTAAGTCTTGGTTGGGACTTTGGCGTTTTTTGTCAACAAACCGCTTGTTGCCGTCCATTAACTGTTTCAGGGCTGTATCGGGAGTCAAGTCATTTTGAGCAATTGCCAGTTCGGGTGCGGCCAAATCAGCGCCTACTCGTGCTGCTAGTATCCCTGTGCCGATCGCACCT
The DNA here is from genome assembly GCA_031372825.1 of Cyanobacteria bacterium OTE_58_metabat_593. Classification (GTDB taxonomy): domain Bacteria; phylum Cyanobacteriota; class Cyanobacteriia; order Cyanobacteriales; family Microcoleaceae; genus Microcoleus. The sequence goes on from JANMLZ010000046.1 coordinate 19,833, forward strand.
GCGACAAATTTGAGGGAATTGCGCCGGGAAAGATTTACTTTTCTGTCATTTGTGCTCATTGATGCTGCCTTGAGAGAGAATGTTTGAAGTCTTTATTCAAGAATTCATGATTTTAAGATTTTAGATTAAAACTGTCACCTAAAATCTGCAATCTTATTATCTCTTTACCCGCCTACAATCAGCGACAAACGAGCTAGCAGCGGCCAGCTTACTATCAATCCCAAAAGTCCAACTCCGAAGAGAATTGTCAGGGCGTAAAACTGAGTTTGACCGCTAACATTGTACTTGAGGCTTTGCCCGCCGAAAACTGTTGCAAAACCGATGAGATTTACGAATCCGTCAACAATATTGCGATCGACCCAAGAGACAATTTGAGCAACTAAACCGACTGCAAATATCACTGTCACGCGGTAAAGTTGGGCGGTGTAAAAGTCGTAGGCAAAAAAGTCTTGCACGGCTTGAGAACCAATTCGCACCGGTTTTTCCCATTTCTCGTTGAGGTAAACAAATGCTCCTGCACCGATGCCGATCGCCGTTGACAAAACGAGCAGTCCAGTTGCGGTATAATTCAAACTTGCCACAGGTAACAATTGCCACGCTGCCAAAAAATGCGGAACGTGCAAAGTAAAGCCCATTAACACAGTCATTGGCAAGATGAAAGGCCAGTGAACTTCCGGCGAACGTTCGGTCATTTGCTTTGGTTTTCCACCAAAAACTAAGCCGAAGACGCGCACTAGCCCAAAAGCAGTGACACCGTTGACAAACAAAACTATTCCTAACAAGAAAGGGTGAGTTTCTGAAAGTCCTGATGTGAATTCTTCTAAAGCCCAGAAACAGCCGAAGGGCGGTAGTCCAACCAATCCAGCGCTACCGACAATAAACGAGATTGCGGATACTGGACGTTTTCCCCACAAACCACCGAGAGAACGGACATCTTGAGTGATACTATTCCAAACTACCGAACCGATACTCATTACCAACAAACCCATTGCCAATGTGTAGGCAAACATCAATGTCAGGGCGGTTTCGGTTTGTCCGGTGCCGACGGCGATAAATACTAAGCCCATGTATGAGCTGACTATATAGGAAAGTGTGCGCTTGATGTCGATTTGGGCGATCGCAATTAAGGAAGCACCAACGGCAGTCGCAGCACCTACAATAATAGTTGTCTCAAGTCCGATCGGCGATAAAGCAATCACCGGCTGCAATTTAATCAAAATCCAAGCACCAGTCTCCACAACTACGGTGTTCCGCAAAATCGTAGCCGGCAGGGGGCCCTCCATCGCCTCGTCCAGCCACAGGTGCAAGGGAAACTGAGCGCATTTGCCCATCGGGCCGGCAATCAAAGCTAAGGCCAACAAAGTCGCCACAGTGGGGTCAACCTTTGCAGTCTGAGCCCACACAGCCAACTCGTCAAAATTCCAAGTTCCAGCCAGCGGCAGAATTGAGACTACTCCCATCAGCAGGAATAAATCTCCTACCCGCTTGGTTAAGAAAGCATCGCGAGCTCCTGTCACCACCAAAGACTGATTGAACCACAGCCCGATTAGCAGGTAAGTCCCCAAGGTGAGAACTTCCAAAATCATGTAACTGAAAAACAGGGAATTGCACAACACTAAGCCGCACATCCCCGCTTCAAACAGCCCCATCAGGGAAAAGAACCTAGCCCAGCCCCAGTCCATTTCCATGTAACCGATGGCATAAATCTGTGCCAAAAAGTTCAGTCCGGTAATCAAAACTGTCGCCCCGACGGTGACACTAGAGATTTCGACGGGAATGGTTAAGTCTAAACCTGCGACATTCAGCCAGGGAATGAACTGCTGTTGCGCCGGTTGGTTCCAGATAGCTGCGAGGGCGATGACGCCGTGTACAAAAGCAAAGAATGTTAAGATGGCGTTCACATAACCGGATGGTCTTGGCCCCGTGCGACGGGTGACGGCCGGGAACCACAAAATCGACAGAACTCCGCCAATGAGTGGATAGCAAGGTATTAACCAAACGGTCTGGAGTAGGATTTGAGCCATTGGCATTACCTGTAAATGTTACAAAACTTTAAAAATCTGAGAATAATTCCGATCGCACTGACTAAAGTAGTGGAAGCCAGAATCTAAGAATTATAGGCTATTTTGGCGTCAGTTCTCTAGTTACTCGTTGTTTTGAGACTAGGCGCTTCAGCATATACTTATTAATTTTATATTAAGTCTTGCGTTAAATTTTCATAATTGTGATTCAGCATATTTATAAGTACCGATAAAATATGCTTATAGGTATTTATAGCCGCCAATTGTGGACTAAGGAATATTTGTCGATTTCAAATCTTGTGCCTTTTTGATGAACAGGCAAGATGCCTGTTCCACAATAATTCAGTTTCTTTGTGGGATAGGCATCCTTGATTAATCACAGGCAAGATGCCTGTTCCACAATAATTCAGTTTCTTTGTGGGATAGGCATCCTTGATTAATCACAGGCAAGATGCCTGTTCCACAATAATTCAGTTTCTTTGTGGGGTGGGCATCTTGATTAATCACAGGCAAGATGCCTGTTCCACAATAATTCAGTTTCTTTGTGGGGTGGGCATCTTGCCCGCCATGAAAGGCTTGTATGTAAAATCTTAAAACCGTTCAATTTCCCAAGCTGATTCGGGAAGTTTGGCTTGGCGCTGCCCGATCGCCCTTGACCTCACATTCATTAGACCGATCGGCGTATTGAACAACTCTACCAGATCCTTAGATGCGATCGCAGCAACGGGCAATTCCTTCAACAGCCATCTAGCCAACCGATACAAATATTCCTGTGTTGTCAATTCTCGCATCAAATCGACACCGTGGAGTTCGTGCAAATATTTATTAGACTCGCCGTACCGATACCATTGACTTTGCAACTGTTTTATTGTATAACGGTGACGATGTCGGACGATCGCATTTTCGACAAAATGCAACTTATACGATGTTTCCCGCAAAATCCGCCAACACAAATCCGCATCGCCACCACTCGTAAGGTACGGGCGAAATAAACCGACTGTTTCTAACACTTGTCTGCGTACAGCTAAATTGGCAGTTTGACCGTAGGCACAAAAAGGGTGACTGAGAGTATATTTTTGAGATAAGGTATTTTCGCGATCGGCGTGTTGTTCTAAAATAGTTTTACCGGGTAATGCGAGTATTTCCCCGGCTGAAAGCGCGATTTCTGGATTGACAAAGGGCTTAACTAAATTTTCCAACCAGTCAGATTCCGGGCGACAGTCGGCATCGGTAAAGGCAATGATTTCACCTTTTGAACCGTGAATGCCTTTGTTGCGGGCGGCGTAGGAACTTTGAATCTGGTTTTCGGTGAGGTGACGAATGGTTATTCGATCGAACTTAGCTGTTGTTTCGAGAATACTTGAAGTGCGATCGAGACTGTTGTTGTCTACTAAGACATATTCTACCTTGTCTGGGGGATAAGTTTGCGATCGTAAGCACTCAATTAAATCCGGCAAATCCGCCTCGCCATTGTAAATTGGCACTACGACTGAAACTTCCGGTAAAAACATTTTGTTTTACTGTTTAATGAGTTTTTGTGGAACAGGCCGGACAGCCTGTTGCTTCAAACAAACAAGTTTTATTACAGCTTAACTTGTGGAACAGGCCGGACAGCCTGTTGCTTCAGACAAACAAGTTTTATTACAGCTTAACTTATTTAACAATTTCTACTGCCGTTCCCTTCTGTACAAACCGATACAACTCATCAACATCCTTATTTTCCAACGAAACACAGCCCAAAGTCCAGTTAGACTTATTTTTGATAGTATTCTCCGAATTAGCCGGCACCCCATGAATCCCGACTTCGCTACCCACACTCTCGCCCCAGCCAATTGTACCGTTTTGCTTAGCTTTGATATGTCTGCGCCAAGATTGCTTAGTTGGATAATCCAGCCACAAAAACTTTGACCAACTTTCGTGAGGATAAAGGTCTTTAATCCTAAAAATACCTTCAGGAGTGCGCGAATCCCCTGCTTTTAATTTATCACCTGTGGGATTGCCACCAAATACAACAGGATAAGACTTTATTGGCTGTTTATCTGAATATACAGTCAGTCTATATTTTGATTTTTCAACCAAGATGGAAATTCTGTTTTTATCTAGTTTATCGGGTTCGCCTAAAATTTGTGTTAACGACTTGTCGTAGTTTAAATTATCTGAGGGGAATTGCTTATGTAAAATATTTAAATCATCAGCAGCACAATTATTTAAGCAAAAAACATCTAAAATATCTGGAATTGGAGGAACATAACCGAGTCTAACAAGTTGCCAGTAAAATATTGAGCTAGCAGCCAGGAAGAGAAGGCTTGCAGATGAACTAATTATCCAAATATTGACTCGTCTTTTTTTAAGTTCCATTCCATTAACTGGGGATATCACTTATCAAGATTATGACTTCTGAGCTTGCAACGGGCAAGATGCCCGTTCCACAACTAAATTCAGTATTTGTAGAACAGGCATCCTGCCTGTGACTTGACTAAATTCAGTATTTGTGGAACAGACATCTTGCCTGTTTCTTTCAAAGAATAGAACAATCTGTTGCATCCCTACATAATCCGCTCTCAACTATTGCCAGTCAACATCAGAATCATTAACACTAAAACCCCGTTAGTCAAATAAAAGATACCAACAACCTGAGTTTCCAGCCAGCCGCACAGTTCTAGATGATGGTGCAGCGGAGCCATTTTTAACAGGCGTTTGCCGATGCCATCCGGGCCTTTTGTAGCTTTGTAATAACCTACTTGAGCAATTACTGACAGCGTTTCAATAAAGAAGATTCCGCTGATAATTAATAATATCCAAAGGCTATTAGTTAATAAAGCTACCGCACCCAACGCACCGCCCAAAGCTAAAGCACCTGTATCGCCCATAAACACCCGGGCTGGATTGCGGTTGTGGGCTAAGAAACCGAGACAACTGCCGCTGATGCAGGCGCAAAATATCATTAATTCTGGTGAAGTTGAGGCTACAGATGCGCCCAATCCCAAAAGTGCGATCGCGCCTAAGCCACCCATTAACCCGTCAACGCCATCCGTAATATTAGTAGCATTGCTTTCGGCAACTAATACAAAACCAGCCAGCGGCCAAAACAGGAAACCCAAAGGTAATACCCAACCGAATGGCAAAGCAATATTTGTAGAAATAGCTGGATTGTGCAACATCAGCCACAGACAAAATAGAGCAGCAAAACTTATTTGCAAAGCCAACTTCATCCGCGGAGAAATACCTTTGTTCGACTTGCGGCGGAGAATTTGCCAGTCGTCGATCCAGCCGATGAAACCGTATGCTAAAGTTAAAGCTGAAACGGCAACAACATCTGAGTTAAAATTAGACCACAGTAAAGCGACTGCGACCCCCGCTGGCACAAAAAACACGCCTCCCATTGTCGGCGTTCCCGCTTTTTTTAGGTGAGCTTGGGGGCCGTCTTCGCGAATTATTTGTCCTGCTTTCATTCGCTGGAGTAGGGGCACAACTACATAGCCCAACCCCGAAGCAACTAAAGCACAAACAACTAGTGGCATAAATAGCGATGCAGGTGAATTCAAAAATCTACCCGCCGCCACATCTAAACTGATAGCTGCAATCCCCAGCCCTAAACCCAGCAGCCGGAACAAATTTCCGCCTGTAAGTTTGAAAGGCATACTGAAAGGGACTTTATCGTCCAAAAAGTTATCCATAACACTCCTCAACACACACCATTGGAAAATAAGCAATTGACAATTGAGGAATAAGGTCCAATACAGGAGATTGGGAAATCTCTTAGTTTTTATTCCCTGTTTCCGGTTGATTTCTTCACCCTTCTACCACTTATTCGTCGCCGGCACTCGCATCCTCTTCTACTTCCTCTTCTAAATCATCGTAAGGACTGTCGTCAACTGCCATCAGTTCGGGAAATTCTTCTTCATTCAGATAGTCTGGTTCTTGGACATCCCTTGCTAACAGGCGATTGTTAGATTCCAACCAATCTAAAAGAGAAGATTGCTGCTTTAATGGAATTACATCCGCAGGCAAGTGGCGAGGTATTTGGCGTAGAGATGGGTTGTACATAATTCTCGGTTTCTAAAGACAAAGACGCGATCGAGTGGAGGTAATATTTTGCCGACTGACTGCTTCTTTAATTGGGTCGAGCAAACCGGGCATTTAGTGCAGGGCTAAAGCATTATACCACAGGCACTGTTTGGTTCCGGATCGGGATAAGATGGCAGATCGAAAAGGCGATCGCCCCTGGCATGGGCCCAAGGATAACACTAAAATCCGGTGTTGCCAATCCTTCTTTCACCGTAAGTATTGTAATCTGAGACGATCGCCTTTTAAGATATCGCAGGACACAGGGCGATCGTTTTCTGGAAGCACGGCGTTGACGGGCAAGCGGTTGATTCACAACAGTCTCCTGGTTTTCGATCACAGCCTGATGCCAAATCCCCTCTACCGAATTCAGTCAACTCTCAAGCAATAAATCTCAGCATGGATACAACGGCGGCGGTTTTATACAGCAAAGAGGGTTACGACACCCGAGGGCAAAAACTTCTGGGGCGTCATTCAGCCGGAGAAGGATTTCTCAAAAGCTTAGTCCAACACGGAACCGCTGACTCTCTCTACTGTTGCGCCGACAGCGAAACAACGTTTAAGGAGTTTTGTTCGCACATCCAACCTTGGCTGCAACAACCTCGGAAAGTCCGCTGGATTCCGACAGAACGACCGGATTTGCTATCTCAACCGGGGACAATTTACCGACCCGATCCCGCCCTTGCAGACCTGGTTTGGGCGCGTAGATTTGTCGATCAGCGGGCGTACAGCGTCTGCGGCGTTACCCATACGATCGGTACCAAATACGTCATGGGGGCGATCGGCGATTTGATCGCAGCACCGATGCAGCCTTGGGACGCCTTAATCTGTACCTCTACCGCCGTGAAAACCGCAGTAGAAAGAGTTTTGACAGAGTGGTCTGAATATTTAGCGCAGCGCAACGGCGGTCAGCCGGAAATTTTGGTCAAATTGCCGATTATTCCCCTGGGAGTCGATTGCAGCGCGTTTGGGCAGGGTTTGGAAGCAGTTAATGTCCGCTGCCAACAGCGCCAAGAACTCGGCATTTCTCCCGACGATATAGTCGTGTTATTTGTTGGCAGACTGACTTTTTCCGCCAAAGCCCATCCAGTACCAATGTACATCGCCCTAGAACGCGCGGCCCAACAGACAAAAGCCAAAATCCACTTAATTCAAGCCGGCTGGATCGAAGATCCGCGAGAAGAGCCCGACTTTAAAAATAGCGCCCAAATCTTTTGTCCCTCCGTGAATGCTATTTTTTTAGATGGCAGAAAGCCCGAAATTAGAATTAATATTTGGTCAGCAGCCGACATCTTCATTTCGCTTTCCGACAACATTCAAGAAACCTTCGGATTGACACCAATCGAAGCAATGGCGAACGGATTACCAGCCATAGTCTCCGATTGGAACGGATACAAAGATTCAGTCCGCCACGAAATAGACGGCTTCCGCATTCCCACACTCATCCCGCCCTCGGAATCTTGTTTAGATTTAGCGTTAAATTATCTCGACGGTAGCTTAAATTGGCCGACTTACATGGGTCACACTTCCCTCGCCACAGCAGTTGACATTGATGCTTGTACTCGCGCGCTGTGCAAATTAATTGAAAACCCAGAATTAAGAAAGCAGATGGGCGAAAACGCGAGACAAAGGGCGAAAGAGATTTATGACTGGAAAGTAGTAATTGCAGCTTACGAACAGTTGTGGCGGGAATTAGCAGAAATTCGGATTTCGGCACCGGAGTCAGCACCTTTAAAAGCGGGGAAGCCACCTTATCCTCTGGGCGACGATCCGTTTCGGGTGTTGGGCCACTATTCCACGAAAGCTTTAAGCAATGAGATGATGCTGAGTTTGGGGGAAATAGCTACACCCGAGCTTGTGAAAGAGTTACAGACAATTTGGTTTACCAGTTTCGGTCAAGACCGGAGAATATCTGTTAAAATCCAGATGGATATTTTGGATTTAATTAAACAAAAAGGTACTGTTAGGGTCGGTGAAATTGTCGATCGCTATGTTAAGAACGATCGACAATTAGCATCCCTGTATCGGACTGTGCTTTATTTGGTGAAGTTTGATATCTTAGTTATTAGTTATTAGTTATTTGTTATTGGTTGTTGGTTATTTGTAGCAGCCAACAGCCAACAGTCAACAGTCAACAGTCAACAGTCAACAGTCAACAGTCAACAGTCAACAGTCAACAGTCAACAGTCAACATACAAAACTATGCTTAAAAAATCTGGACTATTAGAGATAATTGCTGGTACAAATCGCGGCTTGCTGGCTACTCCCAGCGACAAACAGGCGATTTTAAGCGTGATCGCCCAATTGGAAGATTACAACCCCACGCCGCGCCCCGTTGAAGCCGCAGAGCTTTTAAACGGTGATTGGCGGTTACTATACACCAGCAGCCGCGCCCTGCTGAATCTGGATGGCTTTCCCTTATTAAAATTGGGTCAAATTTATCAATCTATCCGCGTCAAAGAATCTAAAATATACAATATTGCCGAACTTTACGGCTTGCCTTACTTAGAAGGAATAGTCAGCGTGGCTGCGAAATTTGAGGCGACTTCCGAACGGCGAGTGCAGGTAAAGTTTGAGCGGTCAATTTTAGGCTTACGTAGCTTGATTGGGTATGAATCTCCGGTTAAGTTTATCAATGAAATTGAGTCTGGAAAAAAGTTCACTGCTGTAGATTTTGGGATCGAAGCACGGGAACAGCAAGGATGGCTAGACATTACTTATTTGGATAACGATTTGCGGATCGGGCGCGGGAATGAAGGTAGTGTCTTTGTATTGACAAAAGAGTAAGTTTGTGATGTGCGATTAAGTGTGATCGCACTTAATCATGCTCAAATTTTTACACGCTTTTATCCTAAATTATAACATATAATAAAGATCGATCTGTCCTGTTAATCTGCCATGACTGTACAATCTGTTTCGCGTTATGTCGCACGTCACCCTGAAATCTTGCAAAGCGAACCAATTATCGCAGGAACGAGGACTTCTGTTCGGGCGATCGTGGAATTGTGGCGTTTGGGTATTACTCCTGAAGAAATCCCGATGCACTTACCTCACCTGAAATTAGCTCAAATTTTTGACGCGCTGAGCTTTTATTTGGATAACCAGGAAGAAATAAATACTTATATTGAGCGCAATCGAATTCCTGAAGACTTGATTCATCCTGCTGTTAAAGCTGCAATGAGAAAGCCGTGAAGCTGTTTGCAACTATTCATACAGATGAAGATGTTTCCAGGCTTGTAGCAACTTTGCTGAGGGCTAGAGGCTTCGATGTGACAACAACAAGCGAACAGGGAATGCTGAGTCAATCGGATAGCCAACAATTAGCTTATGCTGCATCTGTTGAGCGATGTTTGCTCACTCATAATCGCGTAGACTTTGAGCGACTGCATCTAGATTATATGACAGAAGGACAGCAACATTCTGGTATTATTGTAATTCCTCAAAAGAATGCCTATGAGATTGCTCAACGGGTTGCTATTCTATTAAATACGCTAACGGCTGATGAAATCGCTAATCAGCTTTTATATGTATAAAGCGATCGATATGAACGGACGATCGCACTTCAAGCCCCAAGAAATATCACCCTAATTTATCTGCGTTCATCCGCGTCAATCTGCCGACATCTGCGGTCAAAAAAAAGCTATTCCCCCTTATAATAATCAAAAATATCACATCTAAAATTAGACAAAAAAATGCTCCGACTATCCCAAACCCAACTCAAAATCCTCGAAGAATGTCCCCGCAAATTCCAGCATAGCTACCTAGAACTACTCGCCACCACCGCATCCCCAGAACACAAAGAAAAACTCACATGGGGAAGCCACTTTCACCTGTTGATGCAGCAGCGAGAACTCGGACTTCCCATTGAATTCATCATCCAACAAGACCCCGAAATGGGACGCTGTGTGGCAACATTTATCAACACTGCGCCCGAACTTTTCGCCGATTTAGCAAATAGCGACAAAATTTTTCGCCAAGCCGAACACCCCCGCACCCTAATTTTCCAAGATTACCTGTTCACCGCTATCTACGACTTATTAATAGCCGAACCAAAAACCGCCCAAATTCTCGACTGGAAAACCTATCCCCGCCCTCAAAAATCAAAATGGATAGCCGAAAGTTGGCAAACTCGCCTCTACTTATATGTCTTAGTAGAAAGCAGCGACTATTCCCCAGAACAAGTTTCTATGACATACTGGTTCGTACAATTGCAAGGAGAAGAACCACCACAAAAACTCACATTTAATTACAACCAAACAGAACACGATCGCACAAAACAAGATTTAACCAACCTCTTGCAGCAGCTAAGCGACTGGCGACAACGCTATACCGAAGCTGGCGAATTCTTCCCCCAAGTACAAATTGGTTCCAATCTTTGCAATTCCTGTCAATTCGCCACTCGTTGTAACCGCACCCAAGATACGGAAGCCTCTTCACCATATTTTCTCGCAGAAACTGCTATCAATTGGCTGCCAAATCTTGCTATCATCGAGGAAATGTCTATTTAACAAAATCTATAATCTAAAATCGGATGATAGAAACACTTCAGAAATTGCAAAATCAACCCTTACCACAGCCTCCAGCTTGGATCAGCCAAGCTGTCAGAAACCACGCACCAGAACTCCCTGGAAACTATGCCGCAGCACTTCTCTGGTATAGAGGAATTCAAAACCCCGAACAAATACCCGGTTTCTTAAATCCCCAACTTTACCAGCCAGCAAGTCCCTTTGAATTTGGACTAGAAATGGACTGGGCGATAGCCAGAATCCAGCAAGCCCGAAACAGCGGCGAAAAAGTCGCTATCTGGGGAGATTTCGACGCTGACGGGATTACCTCAACGTCAGTTTTGTGGGATGGATTGGGAGAGTTTTTTGCTCAAAATGACCAACTAACTTATTATATTCCCAACCGCTTAACCGAATCTCACGGGCTGAATATTTCAGGAATAGACGCCTTAGCAAAATCTGGAATTAGCTTAATTATTACCTGCGATACCGGCAGTACAAACATCGCAGAAATTGAATATGCTACCAGCTTAAATATCGATACAATTATCACCGACCATCATACATTGCCGGACGATCGCCCGCCAGCGACAGCAATCATCAATCCGCGCTACTTTTCCCCCAACCACCAACTGTTTAACCTGTCCGGCGTCGCCGTAGCTTACAAATTAATCGAAGCATTATATCACACATTGCCGGATATTCCGCAGCGGCCGCTTACAGATTTATTGGAGTTAGTGGCGATCGGCTTAATTGCCGATTTAGTCCAACTTACAGGAGACTGTCGCTACTTAGCACAACTGGGAATCGAACAATTGCAAAAACAAACCACGAATCCCACCCGCCCGGGAGTTGCCAAATTGCTCGAACTGTGCAAAAGATCGGGCGATCGACCAACCGACATTTCCTTCGGCCTCGGCCCCCGAATCAACGCCGTTAGTCGCATTCAAGGCGACGCCAGCTTCTGCGTAGAACTCCTCACCAGCCGCGACAAAAAACGCTGCGAAGAACTAGCTAATTTAACCGAAATTGCCAACACCAGGCGCAAATCTTTACAAAAAGATGTTGCCAAAGATGCAGCCGAAAAACTAGCAAAACTCGACATCTCAACCACCAGTGTCATCGTCCTCAGCGACCCTCAATGGCCTGTAGGAGTATTAGGATTAGTAGCAGGACAAATCGCCCAAGAATACGGCCGCCCCGTAATTTTATTCAGCACAGAAGGCAGCGAAGAAATTAACGAAAATCTTCCAGAAATCCAATTTATCGATTCTTTAGACCCAGAATCACAAACACTTTCTAAATCCAAAATTGCCCGAGGTTCTGCCCGTTCCGCAAATCAAATCGACCTCTATAAATTAGTCAAAGACCAAGCACATTTATTGGATAGATTCGGCGGCCATCCCTTCGCTGCCGGATTGAGTTTGCCAGTTGAAAATATTCCTTTATTTACCGATGCGGTAAATCAGCAACTGCGACAACAATACAGCACAGAGAGTTTGACAGCCGTTCCCGTTCAACCAGACCTCAAAATTACTGTAGCCGAATTAGGAAAAGAGTTATTTCAAGAACTAAAATTGCTCGAACCTTGCGGCATGGGAAACCCCGCACCAAAATTGCTGATTGAAAATTGTTGGTTTGACAATCTATGGAATCAGAAAATCAAAGATTTGAAAGGACAAAAAGTAGAATATATCAAGACAGAATTTACAATTTCTGATGAATCTACCAATAGTGGATTTCCCGGCATTTGGTGGGGACACTACCAAAATGAAGTTCCCCAAGGTCGCTGCGATGTCACCGTCGAACTCGATTTTAATACTTACAAATCGCGGTATGAAGTGCGCCTCATAGCCGTGACCGAACGCACGGAAGATAGGCAAAGCAATTCTCCGACTAAAATTGATTGGATTGTAGACTGGCGCAATAGAAGTAATGATGAAGAGTTGTTAGCTGCTAATACAAACTTAGCATCTGAAATGTCAGCAGAAAATCTAGTTGATAATTCAGAAAAGGTCGATCGCGAAAACTCGATCGTCCTTAAAGAATGCCCCGCAAGCTGGGATGAACTGCGGATCTGGTTTCGCCAAGCACAGCACAACCAACAAAAACTGGCGATCGCCTACACATTACCCGCACTCGTACCCCCACAGCAAATCTGCCAACAGCTAATCGGTATCGCCAAATACCTCAGCCGCACCAACAAACCCGTCACCCGACAACAACTCCGCCAAAAACTCGGCATCAGCGACACCTCCCTGCAACTGGGGTTCAAAACCCTAACATATCTTGGTTTCAAAATCAATTATCGCGATCGAGCTTTCCACATCACCCGACAATCCGAAACAATAGAAATGGGAGAGAAAATCTCCAAACCCTTATTGTCTAGTCCCTCAACCCCATTCTCAGAGCCAAATTCTCCCATCGCAGCCCGTTTTGCAGCGCAATTCCTAGCAGCAGTCTCCGAAGAACAATTCCGGCGGAAATATTTCTGTGAAGTACCCCTTTCCACCATTGTGTCGATCGCCCGAGAGACCATTTTCAAAGAAGATTCTACCGCAAATCTCTTCTAACTGATATCTGCCACCATGATTAACAACAGGCAGGAAGTGGGCCCAGCACGCTCTGGTCACAGGTGGGACGGGCTTTGAGGCTGTGAATTGAGAGATATTTTTGTGGAGTTCGCTTGCCAGATTCCTGACACAGGTGCAACATCTCATATCAAATCCGTTAGCATCGGAATTATTAATCTCTCTCTTCTCTTCCTTTGCGTCCTTTGCGCCTTCGCGGTTAAATCATTCCGATGCAACCAGAAACGATATCAGTTCTAAGAAATATCTTAGTTCTGAATTCATCCCGATAAAATAAGGTATACGACAATGGGAGTTATCCGTTGCGAGTCAGGCCCAAAACTCATAACCCATAGCTCACAATCCCAAACCCAAAACTTCCCCACCCTCAAACTCGATCGCAAATCTCCAATTTAAAACCCCTATGATCCTCTGTCCCCGCTGCCAATTTGAAAATCCCAATCTAAACAAGTTTTGTCAACAATGCGGAAATTCCCTAACTTACAAACCTTGCCACCAATGCGGAACCCAAGTCCCTGTTAGCGCCGAAGAATGTCAAAATTGCGGAGTCGCAACGGGTCAAGTGTGGCGGGCGATTATCTGCGGTCGATCGAACTTTCCAGCAGTAGAGCCAGCCGAGTTTGCACAAAAACCAGAAATTTTCCCAGAAACCGCACCCGCCCAAAACTCCCCTGAACCAATCACAGACGCCATTAAAACAGAAATCACCGCCGACGCACTCAGTTCAGCAATCGAACCAACTTCTCCACAGCCAAGCGACAGCGAAAACAGCAGCCCAGACATTATTGACGCCGAGATCGTCGTGGAGGCGATCGGAGCAACATCCTTTCAAACAAACCCAAAAATCTCTACAACAGCACCAGAGAGCGAAATAACCCCATCTGACAGCAATTCAACAACCGCACCACAACCACAAACCCAGCCCAAAACCAACAGCCCCGAATCCGCAGAATTCTCCGTCCCCAATTCCGAATATTTAATTTCTTCCCAGCCAGCAGGAGCGTATCTAGACAGCCAGCAGCGCTACCAACTCCTAGAAACCCTGCCGCCGAGAAAACCCTCAGACACAGTAGCAGTAAGAGTATTGGACTGTCAGCCGCTGCAAATGTCACCCCTCAAAGCAATGCTAGCAGCCAACTCTGCCAGCGTCGCCAAACGAACCTCTCCCTACACCGCAGCAATCAAACCCGGAGAAAATTCGACCAATTTCGCCTTAGCAGAGCTTTGCCAAGGCATAGCTGAACCTTATCTAGCACTTCGGTGGCAATTCTCTCACAACCTACCAGTCATTCACGATAGCTGGTCAGACAACGAACAGGCAGTGCTGCTGCTAGAAGACTGCTCCCAATGGCCACTGCTGGTAGAACGGTGGAGTCAACCCGAAACCTCCACCCAGCAAATTGTGTACTGGCTGCACGAAATGACAGAACTCTGGGCCGCCCTAGAACCCTGGCGCTGTCGGCAAAGCTTGTTGGAACTGACAAATTTGCGAGTCAACCCCGACTCTTCCTTTTCCTTTGCCTCTTTGCGGCTGCAATACCTCTATCCCGAACCCGCAGGATCAAACCTGCAACTAATAGATTTGGGGCAACTGTGGCAGGCGATATTTAACCAGTCCCATCGCACTCAGTTTGGCGCGTTGCTTGAACTGCTGCAACAAATGTACAGAGGCGAGATTAACACAATCGAAGAATTGCGATCGCGCCTAGAAACCGTTCCCCTCGAACTCCAACCCGCACCTCCACCAATCCCAACCCCCGAGCGCGAGCATTACCGCAGCCCCGACCAGTCGCCCCCCGAGGTTGTTGGCGAAGTCTTAACCCAGCCCATGCCAGTCCAGATTTACAGTTTAGAAGACGCAGGCCTCACCGATGTCGGCCGCACGCGCGACCACAACGAAGACTTCTTCAGCATCTGGACTCAGCTCAACAAACTGGAAACCTCCTTCGGTCGCATCTTTCAAACCAAAGGGCTTTACATTCTCTGCGACGGCATGGGCGGACACGACAGCGGAGAAGTAGCCAGTCAATTAGCCGCTGAAACCCTCAGAGAATTCTTTCAAACCAGTTGGGAAAATCAACTACCCCACCCAGACACCATCCGCGAGGGAGTGCTACTAGCCAACAAAGCCATCTTTGAAATCAATCAAAAGGACGGCCGTTCCGGCAGCGCCCGCATGGGCACAACCCTAGTCGCCGTCTTAATTCAAGACACCAAATTCGCCGTAGCCCACGTCGGCGACAGCCGCCTCTACCGACTCAGAAAGGGACAACCCCTAGAAAAAATCACCTCTGACCACGAAGTTGGTCAGCGCGAAATTAAGCGCGGGGTTGACCCGGAAACTGCTTATTCCCGTCCCGACGCCTATCAACTAACTCAAGCCATCGGCCCGCGAGACGGTAGTTTTCTCAAGCCTGACGTGCAGTTTTTAGACTTGTGCGAAGATACTTTATTAATTTTGGCTTCCGACGGCCTGACAGATAATGATTTGTTGGAAACTCACTGGCAAAACACTCTCGAACCCCTGTTCAATCCCCAAGCCAATCTCGACGAGGGAGTTGCCCAGTTGATTGAACTGGGCAACAAACGTAACGGTCACGACAATATCACGGCAATTATCGTTCGGGCACAGGTAGGCGCATTTCGATTTTAGAATTTGGGTGATCTCAACTTTTTCTGAGAGCTGACTTTCGCCAGCGGCTGCCAGAGTTAAACCTGCAATTGTTGCAGGCAATTCGGATTAAATTAAAGTGGCGGTTGGTATGCGCGATCGCAAACTTGTTCGGCTTGCGGTCATCAGCAAGAAATGTCATTAAAACAACGAGTTTTTGATGGCGACTGTGGCAATCTGTTGCTCGATCGAGAATTGAACTTACCAATTAATTTAGCGATCGTTCCGACGAGAAGGGCGAGTCAGGATGTGTCGTCCTGAATTCACCCCTGTAAACTAGAAAGAGCCGACTCCCTAGAAACAAGTAGGAAGTAAGTTTGCTATGTGCCGTATATATCAGTATTGTCCACTTTTTATCAATCTGATGTGGCAGATTAACCACATCATCAAAAATGCTGCTGACCCTTTTAGATCCAGAAAAACAGACCCCTCTGCAACAGTGGAGTTTCGAGAGCGAGTCCATTGTGCGTATCGGCCGCTCTCCTGAAAATCACGTTGTGATCCCCAATGCTCTAGTGTCGCGGGAGCACTTGGAATTGCAAAGAGTTAAAAGCGGCACGTCGTCTAGTCAGTGGTACTTAGTCAATTCCGGGACAAATGGCACTTTTGTTAACGGTATTCTGATGTCTCAGGGTTGGATA
Organism: Cyanobacteria bacterium OTE_58_metabat_593; assembly: GCA_031372825.1. GTDB lineage: Bacteria > Cyanobacteriota > Cyanobacteriia > Cyanobacteriales > Microcoleaceae > Microcoleus. The sequence goes on from JANMLZ010000046.1 coordinate 36,327, forward strand.
TCCGACGGTGCTCTGATCCAGTTGGCGCGGGGCGGCCCTACTCTGCATTTCCAAGCTACTACTATTGAACTCGGCGGCAAAATTGAGGCGAACCCCAACCTCAATCTCGCGGCCCCGAGGTGCACCCACGCGGGAAACCCACCGGGGAATTTGTTCTGCATCCACTGCGGCGAACCGATTAAAGTCGATCGCACAATCCGACACTACCAAGTGCTCCGAACTTTGGGCCAAGGCGGTATGGGGACAACGACTTTAGCCTGGGATCGAGAAAAAGCGAAAGCTCAAAAACCCGGAAGTTCCCCCGCAGCTTCTCTGGTAGTCCTCAAGGAAATGAATGCTGACATGGCTCAAATAGCCAAAGCTCAAGAACTGTTTGAACGTGAAGCTAAAACTCTCAAAGCCCTCCACCATCCGGGAATTCCTCAGTTTTTTGACTTTTTTGTGGAAGGGGGCAAAAAATACTTGGTGATGGAAATGCTTCACGGCGAGGATTTAGAAAAACGCATCTACAACCGCGGGCCTGTTGCTCCCAAACAGGCGATCGAGTGGATGATCCAAACCTGTGAAATTTTGGACTATATTCACTCTCAAAAACCCCCGATCGTCCACCGGGATATTAAACCTGCTAATTTGCTAGTGCGGCATCGGGATAATGGGATTACAGTGCTGGATTTTGGCGCCGTTAAAGAAATCGGCACTCCTCCGGGCACTCGCATCGGCGTTGAAGGCTACACCGCACCAGAACAAGACCGGGGACAGCCTCTCCCTCAGTCGGATTTGTATGCTATTGGGCCTACTTTGATTTTTTTGCTGACAGCCCAAAGCCCTCAAAAGTTTTACGGGAAAATAGCTCGAGGTTACGGGTTTAAGCTGGAAAGTATTCCGACGATCGCACCGTTGCTGCGGGAGACCATTTTGCGAACCACAGCAGCTAAACCGGGCGATCGCTTTCAAACTGCTCAACAATTAGCTCGAGCTTTAGCAGCTTGCCTCTAACAAAAGCCAGAAGTCATTAGTCATTGGTCATTCGTCACTAGGAACAAGGAAGAAGTTAGCAAGAGAAAACTTATGAAAGAAAATGCCAGCCGATCGCATCTTCTTTTCTCCCAGACACCCAAGTCTTCAGTCTCCTCTGTTATTCCTCGTCCCAAGCTTCTACAGCTATCAACTCGCTAACGGGGTCTTGCATAGAAAAATCAAACTCTAGGAGTTGCTGTTTCCAGTAAGGCCATTCGTCGCCATAAAGCAGAGCAATTTTCCAAATGCTGTCTGTAGGCTTAATAATGTCAGACGTGACGAGAGAATGCACCTGACGCTGGAACTTAACCATCGGCTGTATAACCTGCTGGCTCATAATACCTCTTGAATTGTTTAAATCTTGTTTGATAGTCCCCAACTATTAAGGTATGGGGATTCTTGGTTCAAAGTTAATTAAAGTCGCCCTAGAAGGACGAGGATTTTACCCAAAATTAGGGTAATTACAACTTCCCGGCTCTCACTTTTTGTCGCAGTTTCGCCAAGAACGGTCTCGCCAAGATACGTGTAGATTTTTTTCGGGAAGCCACATCTTCAACTTATATCGTAAACAAACCTGATAGTCAAGACTAACTGCAAAGAAAAGAATTGATTATTTTCAGAAGCCGTTGCTATATGCCCCTAGGTTGACTACCTATATTCTAGCAGAACTCGCAGCAAAGGTTTTGACATACTCACCGCCCTAAAAGTGCGGTGATTCTTGACGCTTCATCGGGTCGTGCTACCGAAGTAGTCTTACAGTCCCTCAGCGTCCATTTAGAGTCGTGGCAATGCCCTATCCCGACTATATGTATCGTTTTGTTGAGAAACATTAACAATACTTTTGATTTTGCTTCCAGGTTGGATTTTAACCATTGCCCTTCAGTCTTTCCCTATTGCTAGATCAGTCCCGGTTTCAACTCAAAGTGAG
>JANMLZ010000086.1:0-8080 GCA_031372825.1 Cyanobacteria bacterium OTE_58_metabat_593
AAACGGCAGGCGAATGATTTCCGGGTCAGCGAACAAGTTGAACAGGAAAGGGCGGACATCCTCGATTTTATCGGGCCCGCCCAAGTTTAATAGCAATACTCCTACACGGCCCATAACGATTACAGCTCTCCGATCGTTTTAATTTTGTTATTTATTTTCACAATATGGCTTTTTGACATCCTCACCGGGCTCTCATCCACGGTGATTCCCAAACCTCACGATTTAAGTTTCTGCTTCAATGCAACTGCCTCTACCCACAAGGAGTTTTATGGTCTTATGTTCGCTCCACAGACTAACCCCGCTAGTCCAGCGGTTTTTATGTGTCGAAAACCCAAGAGGAATTCTTATTTACTGTTTTGATTCTAGGGATGTTTACCATTGCCCCGTCCTCTTTTCCCGGTCTACCGATTTTTCTGCGCCGCCAGTTGTACTGGACTTCGCTCGTTAGGCTGTCTGAATCCATCGTCACGGGTGGGTCATTGACCAAACTATAGTTTAATATAAAGCCGTCCTAAAAGGACGGGGTTTCCACCCACTTTTCTGATAATTTTGATTTTGGCAACAATTTTTCCAGATTTAAGCGATCGGTATCAGTGCTTGTAGGATGAGATCGCCCGTTTTGATACTCAGAGTCGCGATCGAACTACGCACTCTTTTGTGCAATACTCCCAGGATGTGACAAAACTGGATGCTTCGGGGCATCAACCGATTTGGGATTTTGGATTGAAGAATTGAAGAATTGACCCCACCTATCAATCCAGAGGCTTGTAACCAAATTGCTTTCGGTTAACAGTCAACAGTTAACAGTTAACCGTCAACTAAACAAACTTTTTCGCGAATGCCAAAGCCGCCTCAAACTTGAGCAATACATCCTTTTCTGTGTGAATAACTTTCTCCTGTTCCAGTAGCGGACGGCCAAATCGAAAAATGCCATCTTGTTCTACGTGGTCTACAGCAGGTAACGTTTCGGGATGCGGCAAAAATTTTCGGCCAATCGTGTACGGCGTGTGGTAAGAAAAACTAAAATCGGGAAACTTATCGCTCTTGATTTCCAGGTAGTAAAGCGAGTAATAATCTTTGGTTTCGCAGTACACGCATTCGCGACACTTATTGACCAGTTTGCGGTTCTGATTTAAGAACTCCCACTTGTCCCAATAATAGTCATCTTTCATCATATCCTGATGGTCGTCACACAGTTCCAGATATAATTTGTCAGCACCGGGAGGACGGTAGAAGTAAAGCATGGCGTAGGGCATTTCAATCAGTAACTTGACTGCTTGATTTTTGCGCTCGTACCATTCCTGCTGGTGAGTTTCGTAGATTTCGTTAGCTTCAACTGCTTTACTGTTTAGCTGATTTTCTTTTGCCCACCGCGATGCCCAAACTGTCCAGTAAGCTAGCTGGAAGGTTGCTGAAATCTCCGCCGAACCTTGTTCTTTCCAATCCGCAATAATTTTTTCCCAAGCTGAACTAAAAGCTACTCGCGATAGTTCGTTTTGTTCTTGGTTTTTTGTATTGATTTGCGCGGCTTTTTGGCGATTGTTTTGAATCAGCCCTTGGGGTTCTTTACGCCAGTTCTTAATGTCTGTTTGCGTGAGACTTAAGACGAATCTTCTGTCGTGAACAGGATATTCTAAATGAATTCCTGATTTGCGAAAAGAGCGGTATTCTAAGATAGGGAGCTTGCCCTGTTCAATCCACTGTTGGCGTTCTGCTGCCGAACACTTGAGAATTTCTTCTAATTCTACCGGATCGACGGCTAATTCACTTTTGAATGTCTCCCAAAATCTTTCTTGTTCGGCTGTGTTCACTTCCAGCACGGATACAATTGTGCTGACTATGTGATCTGTTTTGTCTTGGCAATTGCCAGGAAGTCCTAAGAAGTCGATGAGTTTGGCCTTGACTATTTGTCTGGCAGAGATTAGCTCGGCTAACATGAGAAGCTCCAGTAGAGTCTGAACTTGCGCTTTTGTTGAATCTGCAAGATTTGTGCAAGTCTTATATATCTTAATAGATTCTATTGCTTTGTAGGCAATTGAAATCAAATCCGTGAAGCGAAGCTATCCCGTTCCCCGCAGGGGTTCCCGTTCCCCGCAGGGGTTCGGTGAAGGGTAGGGTAGGCTATCGCCCAACCAGCGCCCCATACCTAAGCAAAAATACTCAGACCAAGGTCAAAATCGAGAATAGCCCCTCCCCAAAAATTTAGTTCCACAGCATGGCTTTTTTGTCAACAAGAGCTTCTACCACAAAAAACAGTCGCTATTTTCTTTGAGCTTCGGTAATCTCGTTATATCAATTCCGGCTGTGCTGGAATGACAAGCTTTCGACACGGCAGTGCCGTTTCCTGATTTCGGGTGATATTAATTCCGATGCAACCGGAATTGATATTATTTACTTTTCCCCTTTCATTAACTGATTTAGAATTGCTAAATAGAGTAGAAATTAAAAATCTACTTAAATGCCAACTAAAAACTCTCAAAATGCACAATTTATGAATTTTTTAGGTATCAGCGATGCTGGGAAAAGTCAGATTAAAGATGGGAGGTTTTAGCTGAGTTATGTGATTTTTATCCAGAGTATTTAGCAGAGATGAGGCTAACTGATTAATAGATAAAATCTCAATCCTCAACCCGATTCAAATTCCAGTCGTAAGGCAAAAAAACGATCGCCCATTGATCGCTCACAGCCCCCGACGGCCCCAAATAACCGCCCACATACCCAACCACCGAACCAGCGGCCTTCACAAAATCCTCGCCGTACCACTTAAAAATCTTGCTCAAATAAAGTGTCTTTTTCTCAGTATCATACCGCACCTTATCAGGATTGTGGATAAAACGGCTCGCGTCCGCCTCTAGTTGAGTCCGCACCGACTCCGGGAAATAAGCCCCTCGGCGCAGCAGCGGGCACCCGACAGCAGCGCAAACTAATCCAAAATGGATGCGCGGTTCCGCAAATTCCGGGCGCAAAATTGCGTGTTCGATTTGATTGAGACTGTACTTTTTGCCGCCAATAATCGAATTTGAACGGGTGAAAAAATCCAAGAAACCTAGCCAGTTGGGAATTCCCAGAACTTTGGGACGGATGGACGCGATCGGATATACTTCGAGAACTTGAGAAATGGCGATCGCATTGTACGCATTCAGCCACAGCGCCAGTCGCGCATCCGCATCCGTAACCGCAGCCAAATCCGCATCCGCCAAAGTTTGCAGCCACGCGCTCAAAAAATCCGCCCCCTCAGCTTTCCAGCGCCGATAATTGACGCGGCCGAAGTCGTCTACGTAGCGTTGCAGCAAGTCGTCCCAAATCGTAAAGTCGATCGTATTTATCAACATAGTTTACTTTTCAAATCTGCCCCTTGCAAATTGTCATTTGCTTGCATTAACTTGTAGCAGGGAATGCTTCTCAAATCGCATTCGGGACACTGGTTAGTTTCCCGCAACTGGTTAACTTGCTGAGGATTAGCTGCAATCACCGCTGTAGCCAACCCGAAAATCAGTTTGAATGAAACTGCTCCCAAAGTTACAGATTTCATGCTCTTTACCTTCTACAATTTTAAAAGATTCTTAATTTCAAATTCAACGGGGATCGGTTTATTCCGGCACAACACCCCTCCCACTTTCATCTGATTTTTTTAATTTCCCCTTACCTCCCTAACAAACTATGACGGATCGAACCAACTTTTTTGATAAACTGTTAGCGGCTGTTGAAAGCAATCAAAGTTTGCTGTATTTAGCCCTCGACCCCGACCCAGAAACCTTGCCCACGCTGGTTTCGATGACTGGGGAGGAAACTCAAAGTTTTGTGACTGATTTGTTGTCAAAGGTTAAATGTGCGATCGACCAAACAGCCGATTTAATTTGTGCTTGCAAGATTACCCTCGGTTTTTACCAATCTCTCGGCATTCCCGGCTGGGAACTGCTGCAACAAATTTTAACAATTATTCCCCCTCAGATTCCCGTAATTTTAGATGCCAAACACTCCGATTTAAACACTAGCACAGTATTTGCCAAAACCGTATTTGAAGACTGGCAAGTTGACGCTGTTACCTTAAGTCCCTATGCCGGATTCGACCAAGTAGCGCCATTTTTATTGTATCCGGGAAAAACAGTTTTTATCCTCTGTGCCACAGCCAATCCCTCCGCCGCCGCTTTGCAAGAATATCCAACACCAGAAAATCCCTTGTACTTGCAATTAGTCCGACTCTCTCAGACTTGGGGAACTCCAGAAAAACTTGGCTTAGAAGTAGGAGTAATGCCCGATGTGTTGGCGCGCATCCGCTCATCGGCTCCTGAACGCCTGATTTTAGTCGAAGGAGACATCGCCGCAGAAAATGACTTGACAGAACAAAACGACCTCGCAGAATTGCTGGCGGCGGGTTTAAGCAAGAATGGCGAGGGTTTATTGATACCAATCCCCCCTAGTTTATTAGCCGAGTCAAATCCCCGCCCAGGAATTCAAAAATTGCGGGATAATATCAACGAACAGCGGCTAAAGGCGATCGCAGGTAGTCCGACTTGCGAATTGTGGCTACCGGATGTTTGCTTTTTGCAACCGGAACCCAACCGCGATTTAATCTTACAACTTTATGACATTGGCTGTGTGGTTTTTGGCGACCACGTACAAGCATCGGGGGCCACATTTCCATATTACATTGACTTGCGAAAAATCATCTCAATTCCGCAAATTTTTCACCAAATAGTCAGCGCCTATGCCGACATTCTTAAGGATTTAAAATTCGATCGCATTGCCGGAATTCCCTACGGTTCTTTGCCAACAGCAACGGGTTTAGCTTTGCGGATGGAACGCCCGATGATTTTTCCGCGCAAGGAGGTGAAAAGTTACGGTGCAGGTAAGTTAATTGAGGGGCATTTTCAGGCAGGAGAAACGATTGTTGTAGTTGATGATATTTTGATCAGCGGCAAAAGCGTGATGGAAGGTGCGCGAAAGTTACAATCTGCTGGGTTGAATGTCGAAGATATTGTGGTTTTAATCGACCACGAACAAGGAGTCAAAGATAAATTGCAGGTCAACGGTTATCGCGCACATTCTGTGTTAGCGCTTTCCGAAATAGCTGAGATTTTGTATCGAGCAAATCGCATAGATACCGAGCAATTTAATATGTTGAGTGCGAAACATTAAACCCAATTCCTCGTTCCCAGGCTCTGCCTGGTAATGAATATCTCGAGGCTCTGCCTCCAAATTTTAATGGAGGCAGAGCCTCCTGAAATGCGTTACCAGGCAGAGCCTGGGAACGAGTAAGAATTAATTACAGAACTTCAATCAAAGCATCACCCATCGCCCGACATCCCACGAGTTTCATGCCTTCCGACATGATATCGCCAGTGCGATAACCTCGATCCAAAACTTCCACAACTGCTTGCTCGATTTTATTAGCAGCTTCCGGTTGATTTAAGCCGTAGCGTAGCATCATTGCTGCGCTTAAAACTTGGGCTATGGGATTTGCTTTGTCTTGTCCAGCGATGTCAGGCGCGGAACCGTGTACGGGTTCAAAAACTCCCGGTCCACTCGATCCCAAACTAGCAGAGGGTAGCATTCCAATACTACCAGTTAGCATCGCTGCCGCATCGGAAAGAATGTCGCCGAATAAATTGCCGGTGACAATTGTATCGAACTGTTTTGGCCAGCGAATTAATTGCATGGCGGCGTTGTCTACGTAGAGGTGAGAAAGTTCGACATCGGGGTATTCTTGAGAAAGGGAAATAATCCGATCGCGCCACAGTTGCGAAACATCCAAAACATTCGCTTTATCCACGGAACACAGCCTTTTGCCCCGCTTCCGCGCCGTCTCAAAAGCAACTCGCCCGATTCTGTCAATTTCCGATTCGGTGTAAGCCATCGTATTGACACCGCGTTTTTCGCCTGTTTCTGTTTCAAAAATGCCTTTGGGTTTGCCGAAGTAAATGCCGCCGGTGAGTTCGCGGATTACCATAATATCCACGCCTTCGACAACTTCCCGTTTCAAACTAGAAGCGTCAACCAACTGCGGTAAAATAGTTGCCGGCCGCAAATTTGCAAACAATTCCAATCCGGCGCGCAGTCCTAATAATCCCGTCTCCGGGCGTTGTTCGCGGGGCAAGTTATCCCACTTGTAACCGCCGATCGCGGCTAACAATATTGCATCGCTGTTGCGGCATTTTAAGAGAGTTTCTTCTGGCAGCGGATTGCCTGTTTGGTCAATAGCAGCGCCGCCCATTAAAGCTTCTTGAAATTCAAAGGCGATGTCAAATTGTTTGCCGACAATTTTCAGAACATCTACCGCCACAGCGATAATTTCAGGGCCGATGCCGTCTCCTGGTAAAAGAGTGATGCGGTAGTTTTGTGTCATATCTACTAATTTGAAAAATTTTGCGAGCTTATTATTGTATCAGGATAGGTCATATTGTTTACGATTGTTTCTGGATGATTTAACCACAGAGGGCGCAGAGGGCGCAGAGAAAGAGAGGATAGAGTTGAATAATTATGATATCAATTGATAAAGGGGATAACTTATTCTATAAATAACAATAGTTCGATCGCACGCACGTACAAAAAAATCGGCAAGGAGTCGCACCAGTGGCAGAGGGCGAAGGCATACCAACATCAGAACAGATTGATTCTCGGGACTATTCTTGGCCCTTTTGGCCGATCGTCCCCCTCTATCCCTACAGCAAGCGGCGCACCATCCGCAAGGAAATAGTCAAAGACACAATCTGGACTTTTGACCAGCTACAAGGCATTTTCTACGTTGTCGTCCCGATTCGGATGACGGTGATTAAACTAGAACCCGAAGGCCTTCTCGTCTACGCCCCCGTTGCGCCCACTCCTGAGTGCATCCGCTTGGTAAACGAGTTAGCAGCAGAGCACGGCGAGGTGAAGTACATCCTGCTGACAACGGTTTCCGGCATCGAACACAAGGTTTTTGTCGGCCCGTTTGCGAGGTGTTTTCCGAAAGCGCAGGTGTTTGTCGCCCCGCAGCAGTGGAGTTTTCCGCTGAATTTGCCGCTGAGTTGGCTGGGTTTGCCGGCGAAACGCACGTCTGTGTTGCCATTTGATAGCAGCGAAACGCCTTTTGGTGATGAATTTGATTTGGCAATTCTTGGCCCGATCGACCTCGGTTTAGGCTTCTTTGCTGAAGTTGCGTTATTTCACAGACGATCGCGCACGCTGATGCTAACAGATTCCATAGTTTCAATTCCCGAAACTCCACCTGCGATCGTCCAACTCGACTCGTACCCGCTGCTGTTTCACGCCAAAGACAGCGCCGCCGACACGGTGGCAGACACCCACGAAAATCGATGCAAAGGGTGGCAGAGAATTGCCTTATTTGCCATGTATTTTAGCCCCAGCGTGCTGGAAGTGCCGCCGTGGTCGGAGGTATTAGCGGACGCACTCAAAGCGCCAGAACGCTCTAGAAAAGCTTATTTCGGGTTGTATCCGTTCAAGTGGAAAACAGATTGGGTGCGATCGTTTGAGGCTTTGCGGGGAGGAGGGCGGTTGTTTGTCGCGCCGATTTTGCAGACATTGATTCTCAACCGCGCGCCGAGGGAAACTCTCGATTGGGTGGATCAAGTCGCGAGTTGGGACTTTCAAAGGATTGTACCTTGTCACTTCGATGGTGCGATCGACGGAGGCAAGCACGAATTTCGGCAAGCATTCTCGTTTCTGGAAAAACACTCGGCTGTTAATTCCTTACCCGAAGACGATTTTAAATTGCTCAGGGATATTGATGCGGGTTTGAATAAAACCGGTCTTGTACCGCCTGCTAAGGATAAGGTTTAATCAGATATTGGTAACGACACGGCACCGTACCCTTATTCGTGTCAACAACCAGGCTAAAATCGGCGTTGCTGAATTTAGGTATGATTCACTCGCAGCAATCCCTGAAACTCGCTAGTAGGGGCAATTCATGAATTGCCCCTAGAGCTAATCGTTAGACAGCAGATCGGTGCTAAATTTGAGCTTAAGACACCAATGACCACCGTTCCCGCCCCTTGGTAATATCAATTCCGGCTGCGCCGGAATGATATAAACGCAGGAGACGGCAGTGCCGTTTCCCTACAATAAATCACAGTAGGGAAAC
>JANMLZ010000100.1:0-17506 GCA_031372825.1 Cyanobacteria bacterium OTE_58_metabat_593
AAAACCTTTTTTTTACGGTTTATTTTTTTTTTTTTTTTTTTTCACTAAAAATATGCCGGTTTGTGCCTTTTTTTTTTTGCGCACCCGGGGGTGCTTATCCCCCCCCGTTATTATTGTCTCCTACCCGCCACTGCCGTGTCCTGATTTTGGGGGTAATATTAATTCCGATGTTACCGGATTTGATATCATCTACAAACCGATTGCTGATTCAAAATCCTGTCGGTGCGATCGGCTTAATATTTGGGTCAAATCCCCCGACTTGATTTGTGCGAATTATCCACAAAAATGCTCCCTGTTTTAATAAAACTTTGGCGATTTCATCTTGGGTGCGCCTCGGGAGCATTGTTCGATAACTAATAGCAGCTTTTATCAGGTTCGCTATACCTGCAAAAAAGCTTTTTTTAAGTTCCGAATCAATCCCCGCTAATCTCGAATTTTTGCGCCAATCGGGACGGACAACGCCGAGGGGAATTAATACTTTTTCTAAACTTTGTCCTAATGCTAGTAACTGCTGAAATCTTTGAGTTTGGGCGTCGCTGGGATTTATTTTCAGCCAGTCTTGAATCTGAGGATTTGACTCGATTTCCGAAGTGATTTTTTTAATGGTAGCGTAAATAGCCTGACTTGAATCTTGGACGCAAGAAGTTGCTGGCGTGACTAAAGTTGCGCCAGTGCCGTCTCCGCTGCGGTAGCGGGCCATCATGATATCTAGTTGCTGGTTTAATTCGGTTAAGGGCGACAAGATGATGCCGTCAAAATCGTAGTCGCAACACACGCAGTCTAATTTACAAATAATATCGCACACCGGGCGATCGCCCAACCAGCCGCGCTGCAAATCTCCCATATAACTTTGCCATTTGCTGGAACCGGCAACGATTCCGTCGGGATTGTGGGCGTATACTTGTTTGTATTCTATGTCAAAACGCAGTTCGCTGGTAAATCGATCGCGCACTACTTTTGCGACTCCGAAAGCAAAATGTCCGGTGACAATTCCCAGCGGTGCCGATTCGCCGCCTTTGCCGCCGATACCGCCGAAACAGTGAATTACTATGCCGATATCTCCTTCTTGCCACGGAGAGATTGCAGCGTTTTTTGCATCATTTGGCGACAATAATACTATTTTTGCTTGCCCTTTTTGCGCTGGTGTATTTTTCCAATTTTCGCTGTTTAAATAAGCGAGACATTTTTTCAGTCCGAAATGCGTTTCATCTGCTGTTAATTGGGCAATTTTGCGCGGTTCGATTGCTTGCACTACAAAAATATTGTCTTCGTCTCTTTCGCCGTAAATATACCAGCCATCTGGATTTAATGGCGATTGTTCGATGAGGTGATTGGTAGACCTCGCTATGCCATTTTTGTCTGGCTGTACTTGCGGAATCCGAATGATTTCGGTGGCGACATCAAATTGTTGGGATGTTTTGTTGAAATGCCGGACAATAAATTTGTCGCTGTCGGGTTCTTTTCGCTGTAAAATTGAGACTAAGGCACACCAACGTCCGATAATTTGTACTGGTTCGCGATCGATAATTAGTTCCTGTCGATCGCTGCTGCTGTGGTTGATGACAATCACCGGCCTCCGCAGCATCACAGTCACGCTGTCTTCGAGTCTGCTTCCCGCTAGAGTTTCTAAAGGGCCGACATTTCGCCAGCCGTTCAATCTATCTGGATGAATGTTGGCAGATTTTTGACTTTTTTTAGTTTGTTTTGTGAAGTTGATATCTTGACTGACTGCGTGGACAAAAAACTGTACTTCGCGATTTGTACTCCATTTCAAAAAGGCTGTTTTACCAATGAAATTTTGATATTGTTTTGGTGCATTTATTACTTCAAAAAAAACTGAACCGTAGGGCTGGCGCTGTTCGTTTGAAGGCAAAATCAAGCGTCCGTGCCAAAGAGCGATCGGCTTGTAAAAATGGGCAACTACTGCTGCATCTTCGCAGATAATCTCCGCCTCAAGCACTTCGGCAATATCGCCGCTTTTTGTGCCAAAAATAGCAGCCGTTAAGTTACCATCAGTTTCGACAAAGATGGGTTCTAAAAAAACGTTTTCAGGTTCTAAAATATCGGCAGTTGAATTGCCAGTCTTTCTGGTGAACTGCGGTTTAGCAAAACGGCGGTTGTTCTCCAACTTGTCCTGTAACCAATTCAGCAAAATTCGGATAAAAATAAAAGCTGTCAAACTAAAAATAACAGCTAAAGCTATCAGCCCCAGAGTTAAAATGAATCGCTCAAAAGATTGACCGGAAAGTAAAATAATTGTGGGTCTGATCAAAGAATATGCTGCCATAATATCTAAAAACGAGTTTTAGGTTCGATCCAGTCTGTGCTGGCTTGAGTACCGAAAACTAGGGGTTTGTCTTGGCTGACAGTTACCGTTTGGCCGGTCATATCGACTGCACAAAGAGGCCAATGTCGATCGCCCAAATGGCCAGCGCGGAACAGCACTTGTCCCGGGAAAACTTGACTCCAACCCAACAATACAGCATGAGTGTAAAGACTGCGAGCCGGAGCAACGGTATAAGTGTAATTATCATTTTTGTCCCAAATGACACCGTAGTCGGACATATCGGAAGAGTTGAAAAGTGCTTCAAATTCGCGGGCGAGAACGCGGGAACCGTCTTGATTCCAAGAAACAGGCACTAAAATGGCGATCGTCCCAGACATATCTGTGTCATCGCTAGCATACATCCCACTCTCCGCCAGTGGCGAAGCAGCCGCCACTGTTTGCAGATCCCCAGTTTTGAGATTTTCCACAAACATGACGCTGCTAACCCGACAACGGGCCAATTCCGGCTGTACTTGCAACTCAATTCGACTGTAAGCCGCGTATTGGCCGTTAGTTGAAACTAGGGAAGGGCTGCGGTAGTAGCGGAGGCCTGTGCCCGCAGTCGAGCTCACTTTAGCGTGAGTGTCGCTAATCCATTCCCAAGGAACGGGATAAGGGCTATTTAAAGGGTCGGTCATCGGTTTTTCTCGCAAAAGTTCTAATGATATCAATTCCGGTAGCATCGGAATTAATATTACCTACAATCAGGACACGGCAGTGCCGTGTCCCTACAATTAATTGGGGTAGGGACACGGCACTGCCGTATCCTCCATTTTGATCGTGCCGATAAAGAGCGTATTTGATCTAAATTATCTAATAGATTCGGCTGACACGCAGGGGACGAGAAACCCGGTTTGTGCCGGAAATGCTTTGCTGCCAAACTCCAGATTTGTAGCAACCGGGTTTCTGTTTTAGATTTTCGATTGGAGGACAAATCTCAAATCTCAAATCTCAAATCGATCGGCAAAGGCGGCAAGGTCTGCTAACTTAATTTAGTTGGTAACAGAACTTAACTCAAGTCCTCTGAAAATCCAATAGGTAAGATAGTATCGAAATAAATCTGGTATGTGCACCGACAGGGAGGAAAAATGACGCCATCTTTTAACCAAAAACCTTCAATCCCCCCGGTTCGCGTCTCCAAGTCGCGAGGAAAAGGTTTGCTTGTACTGTCGCTGATATTTCGACTGCTGCTGCTGGGAGTAGGCAGCGGTTTTGCCTGGGTTTTGGGGATGGCGATCGCTCAAATTTATCCCTCTAACACCGCCGAGATGCCGCTTGCCGAAAGATTGGTGCGTCTAACTCAAAATTTGAACCCTAGCCCGAAACGCGCACCAGAAACGCAAATTCCGGCGATCCCGGCACCAACGGCTACACCGACTCCCCAGTCAAAAGTCAGTCCGGCCCAGAAAGAGAAATTGCAGTCGGATTTGAGACAGTTGCAGGGCGAACTCAACGCGCTAATTGGCCGTACGGCGGCTTTGGAGAGTCAGTTGGGTAGCAGTCGCCCGACGGAAACTTTGGAAAAGCGGTTGCAGTTGATGTCGCGGGAATTGGCTGCGCCGGAGACGGTGGCAAGTCCAACTCCTGCTTTACCTGCGATCGGCAGTAGCCCGACTCTGAACCCTGGAAGTGTGAATACTGCGCCACAGAATGCCAATAATCCGGTGTTTGGGGGGGATGGGCTGATGGTAACTCTGCCCAGCGATGTTTTGTTTGATACTGGTAGCATTTCCTTGCGCGCGGGAACCAGTGCGATTTTGGACAATTTGGTGGCGGATTTACGCAATTACGAGGGGGCGACGGTGCGGGTGGGGGGCCACACTGACGACGCGGGGGAAGCGGCGGATAATCGCAATGTGTCGTTTGCGCGGGCCCAGGCTGTGGTGCAGTATTTGTCGGGTGTGCTTGGGCAGAAGTATCATTGGGTGGCGATCGGCTATGGGGAAAGTCGCACTTCGGTGGATAATAGTTCTGATGCTAACCGGCAGCGCAATCGCCGCATTGAAGTGGCAATTAGTCCTTAGTTTTTAGTAAGTTGAATTATCAAGTGGTAAGCTGCTGTCAAATCAAATCCGGTGGCATTGAAATTAACATTATCGACACTCGGGACACGGCAGTGCCGTTTCCCTACAATTAATCTGGCGATACTTACATCTCTGGCGAGGAAGAATGATGATGTTGGGGTAGGGAAACGGCACGTGCAGTCTCCTCATTGTGATTAATGTTGAGGTAGGGAAACGGCACTGCCGTCTCCTCGCTTGTCATTCCGGCGCAGCCGGAATTGATATCACACCGAAGGCGTAATATCGCTTCCGGTTGCATCGGAATTATTAGCCAAAATGAGGACACGGCAGTGCCGTGTCCCTACCCAAAATAATATTGTAGGGAAACGGCACTGCCGTCTCCTCGCTTGTCATTCCGGCGCAGCCGGAATTGATATAACACGCGGCGAGTCCGAATTATTTTTAGCTTGATTTATTGTCTCTCGATGTTCGCTCCTCAGCTTCGGTTTTAAATACAAGTTCTCAATCAAAGCTGCCACTCCGGCAAACCAAGGCGGCACAATTACTGCCCCAATAATTCCCAATACTTGAACGCCTCCCAACACAGAAAGCAATTGATATAAAGGATGTACCCCAACTGACGAACCAACTAGCAAAGGATCGAGGACGTAAGTTTCCAAGTTCTGGATAAAGACAAATAACAGCAATACCCACAAAAGAACCCAGCCACCTTTAGCTAATGCTACGATTAATGCTGGTATTGCTCCCAATACCGGGCCGATAAATGGGATCAGATTTGTAACGCCTGCGATCGCACCTAAGCCTAAAGAAAATTCTGGCATTCCCAAAATGCTTAAACCTGTGGTAATGAATATCCCTAAAATCCCAGAAACTAGGAATCGCCCGCGAATGTAACTCCCCATTCTTTGACCAATTGGTGTAGCTTGGGCTGCTAATCTTTCGTCCCAAGGTTTTGGAAAAAACTGCACTAAACTTTTAATTAGTGTATCACTGTCGGACACCATGTAACCTGAAATAAATAAGGCTAAAACTAAACTAAAGAAACCGCCGAGAATGCCTCTTGTTAAACTGTACGATCGCAAAACCAGTTGTTGACTCGATCGAATCAGCCAATTAGTCAACGATTGAGTGTCTAATAGCTGACTTACGAATGTTGGTGCATCGTCCGTTAGGCGACTTGCTAAGCTGGTGACCACAGTTTCCAGACTTTCGGCGTAAACTGGTAACTGCCGCAACAGTAACTCTATTTGTTCGATGACTGTGGGCCCGATTAACACTACCGTCCCGCTCAATCCGCCGATCAGAGTTAAATAAACCATAATCACCGCCAGCCAACGGGGAACGCGCATTGTTTCGGCCCAATTGACGATCGGGACGATCGAAGCGGCAAGCACGACTGATATCATCAGAATTACTAGCAGGCTCCGCAACTGCCATAGCAACACCAGCAGCAAGGAAGATGCTATAATTAGCAGCAAGTTAGGTAAAGAAATGGTTATCCGCTGTTCTGACATAATTAAATAATAAATGTAGTCTAAGAGGACGGGTTTATCTATCTCTTCATTTACCCAAAATATTTAGGGTGAAACCCACTCATACTTATATTATAATAAAAAGTAACATCGGCACAAAAAAATAATATGGAACCACAATATTCAACCCAAGATTTATCCCCCATGCCGTCTATAAAATCACCAACGCTGTTTTACGAATGGCAAAATTATCGCTGTGCTTATAATTTTTACAATCCAACTACTGCGACAGAAGATAGCATACCTTTGTTATTGATTCATCCGATCGGAGTTGGTTTGTCAAGAGTCTTTTGGCATAGATTTTGCGAAAGTTGGTGCAAAACAGGTAACAGCAATCCGATTTACAATCCCGATCTTTTGGGCTGTGGCGATTGTGAAATGCCCGCTGTGGCTTGCTATCCTGACGATTGGGCGGCACAGTTGCAGTATTTCTTGGAGACTGTAGTAAAAAAACCTGCGATCGTCCTGGTGCAAGGTGCTCTATTATCAGTAGCCTTAGCTTTAGCAAAAATTGACCAAGAAAGCGGCTCGAATTTAATTCACGGGCTAGTGCTCGCCGGGCCTCCGGCTTGGGCGGTGATGAACAAGCATTCTACTGAAAGACAGCAAAGAATTGTCTGGAATTTGTTAGATTCTCCCTTGGGAAACGCTTTTTACCGTTACGCCAGACGCGCCGAATTTTTGCGTTCTTTTTCTGCTAAGCAACTGTTTGGCGATGCGGCGAAAGTTGACAGCGAATGGTTGGATGCTTTGCAGGCTGGGGCGGCAAATCCTGACAGCCGGCACGCGGTTTTCTCGTTTTTAGCGGGGTTTTGGCGGCAGGATTATAGTAGCACGATTCAAAAGTGCGATCGACCTACACTCATTGTCATGGGAGAACAAGCATCAAGCATCAGTCAAGCTGGTAAAGAGGAAAAACCGGAGGAAAGATTAGCACAATATTTAGCTAACTTTCCCAATGCGGAAGGTTTATTAATGCCGGGGCGAAATGTTTTACCCTATGAATCTACCGCAGAATTTGTGAGTGCTGTTGCAGAGTTTGTGAATGGAAGTTTGCAACCGCAGATATCAGCAGATGAACGCAGATGAACGCGGATACAATTTCATTAGACTAAGAATGTATATACCGCAAGAAACGGGTGGCTTTAAGTTTGTACCATCAGTAGACTGAAAAGATGCAAATCTTTTTTTGAATAGCCGATATGATTTTGATGGAAAATCCGAGTATCTATGACAGCGAAGATTATCACCGGATTGCTAGGGCGATCGCATTTATGCGTCAAAATCACTTGGATCAGCCCGATTTAGCAGCCGTAGCACAGCATATTAGCTTGAGTGAGTATCATTTCCAACGAATGTTTACTCAATGGGCTGGGATTAGCCCGAAGCGATTTTTGCAGTATCTGACGGTTGAATATGCCAAGTCAAAGATTGCTGAAACTAAAAGTCTTCTCGATTTGACATCAGACATCGGGCTATCTAGCCCCGGAAGATTGCATGACTTGTTTGTGAATCTCGAAGCAATGTCTCCTGGTGAATTTAAAACAGGCGGTTCAGGATTGCAAATTGTCTGCGGAATTCACGACACTCCTTTTGGTAAAGCTCTAATTGCGACAACAAGTCGCGGTATTTGCAATCTGCGTTTCTTGGATGGAACCGATGAGCAAACCGCTGCACAAATGCTGCGGAATGTATGGTTGAATGCTGAGGTTATTTGCGATCGCGAAACTACTCAACCTGTGTGCGATACAATTTTTGATAGAGCTACTTTGTCTCGGAAGCCGATCGCACTTTTGGTAAAAGGAACTAATTTTCAGGTTCAAGTCTGGCGGGCACTTTTGAGAATCCCATTTGCGGGAATCACCACCTACCAAACCATTGCGGAAACCATCGGGAATCCTACAGCAGCTAGAGCCGTGGGTAATGCTGTGGGAAATAATCCCATCGCCTATCTCATCCCGTGTCATCGCGTCATCCGCGCATCTGGAGAGTTGGGCGGTTATCGCTGGGGTTTGGAGCGAAAAACGGTTATTTTAAGCTGGGAAGCTAGCCTCGAAATTAGATGATTTGGCTTTTAGATTGGGGTTTTTTAACCGCAGATATGAGCAGATGAACACAGATGAACGCGGATGCAATTTTATCTGCGTTAATCTGCGTGCATCTGCGGTTAAAAAATCCAAATTTCAACCTCGATGCCAGATAGTTGTACCATCCTTTTGATCGATCAGAGTAACACCTTTATCCTTAAGTTCATCACGAATGCGATCGCCCTCAGCAAAATTCTTCGCTTTCCGGGCATCTTTCCGCTGCTGAATCATCGCCTCAATCTCCTCATCAGTTAATCCCCTTATGATTTCACCTTTACCAATACCGGACAATTGGAGATGGACATTGATATTCCCACTTAGCACGAAGAGATTGGGTTTTTTAAATCCTAAAACTTCGGCTAACTTAACAAGAGTCTGCCACTTTTGTTGCAACACTTCCGAAGGTATTTCCGTTTTTCCCCCATGTACAATTATATTTCTTTCGCGCTGCAATTCCTTCGCCAATTCAAACATAACAGCTAAAGCATTAGGAGTATTGAAATCATCATCCATCGCTGCTCTAAATTGCTGTACAGCCTCACTCTCCCCTATGGGCAATTTCTGAATTTCATCTAAATTCCAGCCCAATTGGGAACCGTGCCAATCACCAAAAAGTAAGCCTTCCTTGAGAGTTTGCCAGCCATTTTTTGCACTGGCGATCGCCTCTTCGGTAAAATCAATTTGACTGCGGTACTGCGCCATAAATACAAACAGCCTCACCGCCATCGGTTCCACCGCTTTCGCATTGTCGCTTTGAATCTTACTCCCCCCCTTACCAAGGGGGGGCTGGGGGGGGTCAGATTCCAAATCACCCGACCAATTCCCCTCCAACAAATCGCGAATTGTAATAAAATTGTGCAGCGACTTCGACATCTTTCTGCCATTGACAGTCACAAAAGCATTGTGCATCCAATAATTAGCAAGAGACTTCCCCGTCACCGCTTCTGATTGAGCAATTTCGTTCTCGTGGTGCGGAAAAGTTAAATCGGTACCGCCGCAGTGAATATCAATAGTTTCGCCCAAGCAATCGCGCACCATCGCCGAACATTCGATGTGCCATCCGGGGCGGCCTTTTCCCCAATCGGAATCCCAGGAAGGTTCACCGGGTTTAGCACTTTTCCACAACGCGAAATCTGATGAATCTTGCTTTTTCTGAGCCTCTATTTCTGCGGTTTCTAATCTGCCGCTAGCCCCGGCTTCCATTTCTTCCAACTTGCGGCCCGAAAGTTTTCCGTAGTTGTCAAACTTCCTCACATTGTAGTAAACGTCACCACCGGAAGCGTAGGCAAAGCCTTTGTTTTCTAACTCGTGAATCAGCCTTTTTATACCGTCCATCGAGTGAGTTGCGCGGGGATACTCATCGGCCCTGAGAATATTCAGCTTATCCATGTCTGCGAAGTATTCATCAATGAAGCGTTGTGCTACGGCTTCCATTGTGGAATTTGTTTCGCGGGCGCGATCGAGTATTTTGTCATCAATATCGGTAAAATTCTGGACGTAGCGCACATCGTATCCGCGCCACATCAAGTATCGGCGTACCATATCCCACACAATGTAAGCGCGGGCGTGGCCGACATGGCAATAATCGTACACCGTAACGCCGCAGCAGTACATCCGCACCTTTCCCGGTTCGATCGGGTCAAAAGGTGATTCGCGACGGGTCAAGCTGTTGTAAAGCGTTAGGGGCATGGGATTTGAGATTTGGGATTGATGTACTGCTGTAATTTATTATATTGCGGTTGGTGAATGTTTCGATGTTATTACCAAACATCTGTTAAATCTAAGATAAATCCCGGCAATACATCTTCACCCGATAAAGTCCTGGGATTATCTAATATTTCCACATCCTGATTTTGTCTATATATCTCGACTTTCTGGTTTTTGCGATCGATTAACCATCCCAAACGCGCTCCATTGGCGATGTATTCTCGCATTTTTTCTCGCAATGGTTCCATGTTGTCAGATTTAGAGCGCAATTCTACAACAAAGTCTGGACAGAGGGGAGCGAAGCCTTCTTGTTCTTTGGGTGTGAGAGTTTGCCACCGTTCTAATTTAACCCAGGAAGCATCTGGGGAGCGATCGGCACCATTGGGCAGTTTAAAACCGCTAGAAGAGTTAAATGCTACTCCCAGCTTGGTTTGGCGATTCCACAGCCAGAGTTGTCCTTCAATATCTAGGTTTCGATTGCCTGTCTCGCTTCCTGTGGGTGCCATAATGATTAATTCTCCTGTAGCAGTTCTCTCTAGCCTTAAGTCACGGTTGACGGCAGCAATTTCCAGGAACTGTTCGTGAGTTACTTGGAAGGTTTGGGGAATGGTAATGGTGTTGTTGAGCATACTGTGCGGTTTCGCGATCGGCTATTACCTATTCTATTGTGTCACAGTCTTTGTTTACGATCAAAATTTGATTGACAAACTCCGCAGATACCGTGTAACATTTAATTAGATGCTAATTTAATGCCACTCTTATGATAAACCTTTCAAAAGACATACATTCTCTCACCGATTTCAAACGTAATACGACCGAGTTTGTGCAGCGGCTGAAGCAAACAAAACATCCTTTAGTTTTAACTGTCAACGGTAAAGCAGAGTTAGTTGTGCAGGATGCTGAATCTTATCAGAAGCTTTTGGATGCGGTTGAGTTATTAGAGACTTTAAAGGGAATTAAACTGGGTTTGTCACAAATGGATCGAGGGGAAGGAAAAAAAGCCGAGGATTTTTTCAATCAACTGTTTGACAAGTTAGACAGTTCCCGATGAAGAGGAAGTGAATCTGAATATTTTTCTGTTTTTCATGTGTAATGTGTGTATTAATTAAATAGAAACTTTATACGTCATACCAGGTCGGCTGCAATACGATGGAAGAGAAAAAAGATTCTTACGAGAGTGATGTAATCAGTTTATCATCAATTAATAATCTATCTGAGCAAAACGAATACGATGAATTCACACAAAACCTTGTTACTGCAATGATTGGAGTAAGAATTGATCAACTCAAGCCAGAAAAGCAAGAAGAAATGGTTGAGAAATGTATACAAATTTATTATGAGTTTATAATTGGTCGAATGAAGGAAGATGAGCCAGACTATGCAATGTATTTAAAAGCAAGTACCAAATTTGAAGATGCAGATTGGATATGGACAGAAATTCCTGAACTAGCAGATTCCTTGGAAGAAGTTTATCAAAATTATCTTGACCAAATAGAGCTGAGTTGGAATAAAGAGAATAGTTGAACTATTTATTAATCAACTGCATCTAAATGAAATGCCGAATAAAATTCTGAATATGATAATAATTCAGCACAATGCCATAAAACTTCATGAGTGTTTTCATAAAGTTTCCAATCAGTCTGACGTGTTTCTTGTGAAAGGAAATTTTTCAAATTTGAAGCTACTATTTTTGCCAGATTCTTGTCTATAATAGATTTTAAGCAGTCCGTAATATACCAACGTGTTTCGTCATCTCTTGTGTTTGGCAAAGCATATATAAGAGCTTCAGCAACTTCTGGCTTACCAAATCCTACTCGTCTTAATCTCCAAGCAGCTTCCTGCAAAATTTCTAAATTCTTAGCTTCATAAAGTGCTTTAATTCTCGCTTCCATTAACTCATGCTCTCCAATTATAGTTTTTTGTCTAATCTCTCTACTTTTATTTCGAGAAGTGATCAAATACTTAAAATAATCAACTCCTGAAGAGTTAGCTACAACTTGATTGTCCACATCTTTTAAAAAAATCTCTGAGCTTTCTAAGCTATTTCTAAAGGCCTGAATTAAATCAACATTATTAGTTTCCAACAGAATTTGAACTATTTGCTCCCTAAGCCTAGAAGATTTGGTCTCGCTGAAAATCTTTGCTAGAGCCTCAATTACTGTTGAGTCATAAATTCCTATAGTTATTAAGCTTTTAACAATATGTTTATATATATATGTATCTTTCACCAGAGGAATTATACTAATTAAAATTTTGACAGCTTCTGGTTTTCCAACTCCTATTTCTCCTATTAACTTTGATATTCTTCGGAGAGTAGGATCGATTCGATATTGATTGATTGCTTCAGGAAGATACGTAATAAGTTGCCTGTAATCTAGTAGAGGTAGACGTTTTATATATTCTTTTGAAATTGATTTGAAGTAAATTTTCCATTCTTTTGTTTCTCCATAAAAATATCCAAAACTATACTTAATAACCGTTTTAAACACTATCTCTTTATCTACGTAATTCCTTAATTCAGAAACCATTTGTGCTGCCAGCAAATAAGCCTGACAATCAAAATATTCACAATTTTTAATTCCATCATCAAACTCTCTTAAGAAAGCAATAAATTCTTCCCTATGAGATTGAGTAACTTGTTTAGAAGAAAGCCCAATCCATAATAAAATCACTCCTCTCCACTGAAGGTCAAAAATTCGATAAATTGGTTTCCCGCTTTTGTAGCTCAAACCGGAATCGGATTCTAGGGATGGATTAGGTGACTCATTGTTGTGATTCACAAAAAAGTGCCAATCATCGATCGCCAACGCCGCAAAATATTCCTGAAACGTTGGATGGAAAAACGCATACACCGCCTCTCTCGTATTCTCTGCTTCCACGCCTACGCGATTCAACCAGCCCAAACTCAACGCTAACCAAAACAATGAATCTGCCTCATCTGGCTCACCTAAAAAGCCACACACAAAGTCATGCCGGAGCCAGAATCGCGTTGATTCTTTATCAATCGCCTCTCTCGCCAATTCTCCCAACACTCCATTCAACCGGTTACGTTGCTTTGCCGTTGTCCGAAACTGCTCCCGCTTCCACTCATAAAAATCCTCCACAAACTGCTCATATAGCCTTGCCTTTGTTTCCGGTAAACTGCCCTGCCCCAAATACCAGTTAAAACACAACAACGTCAGCCGCAGTGGATTCTTAACCAAATCTCGAATCCATTCCTGTCGCGATTCGCGCAACTCCTCACACAACCGTTCTCCCTGCTTCGCCATCGGCTCTTGCAACGCCCCAAACCACTTTCTGATGAACTGCTCCACCTGTCCCGGATAGGCAAACTCCAACGTCCGATACACATCAAATTCACCCAACGAATGACGACTGCAATCCCACAGATTTAACCGACACGTGAGTACCAGTCGCACCTGCCGCAGCAATCCCCCCAGCCGCAACTGTCGCTCAATCTCTCCCAAAGGATTGCCTGCTGTAATCGCCATCTCATCCACACCATCCAGTAATAGCAATACTTTCCCCTGGTAGCAAAGCGCCATAAACGTATCCTTCAATTGGCTTGATGCTTCTGCCTGTTGCATACTGCGGGCAAATGCTGTCAGCCAGTGATCGATCAGATACCCCTCCAAGTCATCAGTTGCTGGATCAGCCAAGGGTATCCAAATAGCAATTACTCCCTCCATTTCTTCTCTCACCCACCGCGCAATCTGCTGCAACAGCGTCGTTTTTCCCGCCCCAGGCTCTCCAATAATGGCAATTCGCTTACCCGCACTCTTCGGACTACGCCCCTGCTGCAAAACCTCCTTGAGGAAATCTTTATGCTCAAACCGTCGAGTAATTTCTGTCTCCTGATAAAGTTCTGAACCTAGCACTGGATCAACATCGTCCTGTCGTCGCGTCAGTCGCTTACGCTCTACCAAGCCTAACGGAACATGGACTTGCTCTGTTGAATAGTTAATGCCCTCGTTTCGAGTCAGCGGATTGCTCGTCAGGCGCATCTGCTCATTTAGCATAGCTTGACTTACACCAGTCCAGTCAATCTCTAAAGCTCGACGCGGCTTGTCGGTCTTAGAGCTATTCTCTAGTCTAGGCTTCAAACTGTCAAAGAATTGATTTAACCTGTCATTACCGGGATTATACTCATGAGCCTTATTAACAAGCTTTTCTAGCCAACCTTCGGATTCAGCCGTTGCAATTAAATCGAATATAAGTGTAGGTAGATTATTATTTGGGTTAGAAAATCTTGCAAGATTTTCGTCCAGTCTAAAACTGACCATTTCTTTCAAGCGTTGAGGCTCTGGAAAAGCACTCAGCATTGCTTTTTAAAATTCTTCCTTTTGTTTTCCAGATAGCTTCACTACCAACTCCTAAAAATTTACTACTTATATTGGTTGTCCGCTCAATAAATCTACCCACAAATCTTGCTTTTCTAAGCGCGAACGGATAGCGCTTAATGGCGTTCCGGCATTTTGGGCTTTGTTACCACCATGATGCAGGGCTACTAAATTCCAGTTAATATCAAAACAGGGAGAACCAGAAGAACCAGGTTCAGTGTTAGTTCTGTAAGTAACCATTGTACCGTTCTCGTTAATACCAATAATTGAATCTGTATCAAACGCCAGCTTCAATGGTTCGGCTTGCGGATGCTGCACAATTAATAATGGAGTATTGGGCAAAAACTCATAAGATTCTATAGGTAGCTTAACCCATCCTCGCAATGCCGAACTTGATTCTGCATTTTTGCCGATCGCCTCCTCTCCTGGAATTCCTTCAACTCGAACCAAAGTGTAATCTAGTTCGTCAGGTGTTGGTAAGCTATTTCCTATGACATTAGAACTTTTATCAATTAACCAGTCATCTGCTAAATGATACTCTGTCCCTGGATTAATGATTGTGCGATCGCATGACTGTTTGTAATCAAAACGCAGAATCACATCCCTAGGACTAGCTTTTCCTTGGATCTCATCTTCCATCACATGATAATTAGTCATGACCACATTTGGCGCTACCAGAAAACCTGTACCAAAGTATTGACCTTCAATACGGCATACTTGTGCCTCAATTTTGCCCAATTCTTCTCGCCACCCATTCACATCCAGAAAACTATTTGTTTTTCTAATAATTTTTTCCAGTCCTAAACCGGATAAGCTTGATGGCATCGATGTAGCCAAATTGAACTCTTGGGCAACAGCAAACAAGCGTGGATTTCCAGGATTTGACTCACGCGCAGATGCTATCAGTCGATCGATCCATCCCTCAGCTTCTGCGACACCAATTAATTTAAAGATAATTTCTTTTAAGTCATCGCCCATTGCGATCGCATTCAAATTCTTTTCCAGCCTAAATTTGACTAATTCAGCGAGTCTTTGCTGGGAAGGAAAAGCATCTATAAGAGCATCTGTTAGTTGTTGGTACTGCTTACCAGTCAGTCTCATATTATTGTCCTTGGCTAGATCGTAGTATTAATTGAGGGTGAACCACTGGAAATTTTGAGTTTTGTGTGATTACTTTTTATTTTCACTCCTCCAGCAGGCTCTACCGGACATTTTTTAATTTGTCATACTCCCAAAGACATATCTATTCTAACCGATCGCCCCACCCTCCAAACCCATCCACAGCCCCGTCCCAGAATATGTCATCAAACCCTGACATTTGTCTCAGCACCGATCCCCCTAACGCTCTCATATGTCAAGATTTCCTGACATATTGATCCCCAAAATCACGAAAATGCGTATAAGTACCCAGGATTGAGGCGAAAGACCCCTTGACCCGATCGCAACTTATCTGCAACATTAAGTCATGACAAATTGATCCCAAAGAAATGCTTCGATTGAGCAAGTCTGGGAGTCAAATAGCGCGCGTGCTGCCAGCACAGCGTTGCTAGCAGCACCGATCGCACTCACAAAATCGATCTTGTCAATCAAGAATCGATAGATAAAGTTTTATTTAGATCGGACGGTGCGCGCCGAAGCCAAAAAGTTATAGCCCCCAAATTGGGGACTGAACTAATTGAATAAAAAGCAAGGCTTCAAAGGTTGGAGAGATTTGGAAGCTCGATAATATTTGCATTTAAAAGAGTTTCTAACTCAAAAAGTCAACATATTGATGTTGTCAGAAAAATCTAACCCGCCATCCCAAATTAGTGGAGAACAAACTCATGGCAAAAGAACGCCCACCATTAGAAGAGATGACTTTGCGACAACTACGCAGAGTAGCTAGCGAATGTGGAGTCTCTCGCTACAGCCGGATGCGGAAATCGCAACTCCTGGCATCAATTCAAGAAATTCAGCGCACCAAATTTTCATACAGTCCATCTCGCAAACTAGAGGCACAAGAAGTAGTGGAAGCAGCAAAGTTTGAACTGGGTCAAGAAGACAGAACAGGTGGTTCTTTGTCGTCTGTCGATGAAGGTTTAGCAGATTTGCCCAATGGATATGGTGAAAGCCGCGTGGTTTTAATGCCCCGAGACCCCGAATGGGCTTACACTTATTGGGATATTTCCAACGATCGCAAACAAGAATTGCGCCGCCAAGGTGGACAGCAACTCGCCCTGCGGATTTACGACGTTACAGACGTTAATCTCGAAATTCAAAGCCCCCACAGTATTCAAGAATATCCCTGCGACGAACTGGCGCGGGAATGGTACGTGCCAATCCCCGTCAGCGATCGCGATTATGCGATCGACATCGGCTACCGTTGTGCAGACGGCCGTTGGTTGGTGTTAGCGCGATCGGCCGAAGTCCGCGTTCCTCCCGTCTATCCCAGCGACTGGATCGAAGACCAATTCATCACCCTCGACTGGGAACAAGACTTGCGCGGCCAAACTTTCGCCGAACTGGTTCCTCCGGCCAAGAAAATTGCAGCATCAACAGCAGCCACCACGACCAGTTACAGCAACGGTAACGCCATTTACGAACAAATCTTCGGTATGGCAGAATCCGCTGAAGCTTTGCGCGTAGCGGGTTCTGTCTTCGGTTCCATGCAGCACGTTGCAGGTTCCATGCAGCAAGTGGGCATCCACGAACAAGCTGTCAGTTCCTACGTCTTCCCCTCCGGCGTCGGAATGTGGGCTGTTCCCACAATGTCAGGTCTCACGATGTCCGGTGTCGGTATGTCCGGCCTCACGATGTCCGGTGCCGGTATGTCCGGCCTTACGATGTCCGGTGCGGGTATGTCCGGTGTTGGTATGTCTGGAGTTGGGTTCGCAGCGCCGATGCGCCCCCGCCAATTCTGGTTAGTTGCTGACGCCGAACTGATCGTCTACGGCGCCACGGAGCCAGACGCCACCGTTTACGTGGGCGGACAGCCGATTAAACTCAATGCTGACGGCACTTTCCGCTTCCAAATGTCCTTCCAAGACGGCTTGATCGACTATCCGATTTTTGCAGTAGCAGCAGATGGCGAACAAAATCGCGCCGTCCACATGAAATTCGAGCGCGAAACCCCTGAACGTCGCACCAACACTAAGGAAGATGCTGTTGTTGAATGGTTGGGTTAATAGTAATGCTCGATCGAGCTGGGAGCGATCCCCGAGGTTTGTGCCAATTTTTGAACCATCACAAGGCCCAACCTGCACATCTGATGATTTGTTAGGGTTAATTCCAGACAACAACCCATAACACCCCCTATACACCGTTCTCCTGTTTTGAGGAGCGGTGTTTTTTGTATTTAGATGTCTGCAAGAACTTATATCATTTACAGTTGTTTCTGAATGATTGAACTTTTCGGCGTTGCTGAATTTAGGTATGATTCACTCGCTATAGCAATCCCTGAAATTTAGAGTAGGGGCAATTCATGAATTGCCAGTAGGGGCAATTCATGAAT
>JANMLZ010000115.1:0-82685 GCA_031372825.1 Cyanobacteria bacterium OTE_58_metabat_593
CCCTCAAATTTACAAAAATATCAGCAGATAAATCCCGATCGCGATTTAAGCGACACCCTACACTCTTTAGCAAAAGAAGACCCTCAACACCCGCCAATGTATTACATACTAACGCGATATTGGGCTGAGTGGTTCGGGAGTTCTGTCACCGCAATGAGAAGTTTAGCCGCTGTGATTAGCTTGCTAGTATTTCCCGCCATTTATTGGCTGGCTTGGGAGTTATTTGAATCCTCTGCTGTGGCGTGGATGGCGATCGCACTTTTTGCCATTTCTCCCTACCACATCCTGTTTGCCCAAGAAGCCAGACAGTACAGTTTGTGGACTGTTACTACTATTATATCAACAGCCGCCCTGTTACGAGCAACCCGCGCTACCGAGGAAAATCAAAAACCAACTAGGCTTGTTTATGACTGGACAATATACGCACTCATGGCAATAGTGGGACTTTCCACCCACTTGTTATTTGTCTGCGTCGCCACAGCCCATGCAATCTACATCACCATCATTGCCAACTGGCGCGACATTAAAACATTTATTGCTTATTATACGGCAGCTTTACTCGCATTTATTGTCTCCATCCCTTCCCTAGTAAATGCTTTAGAAAACTTCAATCAAATTAGAAGCACAACTGTATGGGCAGAACAAAAAAATCTCTTCAGATTAGTTGCCAGGTGGGTTGGTTCCGTCACCATCGCATTTTTTGATATCGGCATTGATGGTAGTGCTGATGGCGTACTATTAGTATTGCTAATTCCTGTCAGTCTAATTATCCTAGCTTTAGTTGGATACGCAATTTATTTTCTGTGTCAACAAACACCAAAACGAGTCTGGTTACTGATATTATTACTGATTGCAACAACTGCTTTGTTTTTAGCAATACCTGATATACTAAAAGGTGGCAGGCGATCAACAAATCCGCGATACTTAGTTCCTTGTTATGTGGGAATTCAACTAGCTGTTGCCTACCTATTATCCACCAAAATTAGCACGAATCTCGATAACTTCAAACAACAAAAACTATGGAAAATAGGCATAATCGCACTGTTTTCTGCTGGTGTTATATCCGCTGGAGTTAGTTCCCAAGCGGATATGTGGTGGAATAAAGGCAGCGGTTGGTTGCGCGCCGAATTGGAAGTAGCGAAAATAGTCAATGAAGCCACTAATTCCCTGATTGTCAGCGATGCCAATATTGCATATATCATGCCTTTAAGTCATCGCCTCCAACCAAAAGTTGAACTACTAATTGCACCCCGCTGCTACACTTCTTGCTACCAAAACCGAGATTTGGCACTCGCAAAGCCCACAATTCCCACAATTCCGAATGGTTTCAGTGAGGTGTTTTTATACAGGCCTTCCTCAGTATTGCGATCGCAAATCCAGCAACAAAATTATCAAATAGACCCCGTTATTGGCACTGTCCAGCTCAACCTCTGGAAACTCACCAAAAAATAAATTTCATACTGAGGTACTTTTAGGGCTAAAATAGAAATAAGCATCAAAAAATAAGATAAAAAATCTCAAATGACAATCACAGAAACCTCCAACATTCGCAAACTGCTGTGCGATCCAGATTTGGGGTTAATTCCCCACCTAGATAAGTGCCTCAAAGACTTGCACACATCCTCCCTTGTCTCCGAAGACAAATTCAAACTAGAAGCTTATGATATAGAACTTGGACATTGCCACACCCAGAAGTTTCCCAACGAACAAAAACCCGTTGTCACCCAGTCAGTATTGATGAAAATCCCCTTGACTGGCAAAGTTCAAAACAAGATGGAACTATTTTTGATTGCAAGTGAATTGCAGAACCAAATCGACATCAAAATCATTGATTGGAGTGCCTTAGAACGCCGTCAATATAACATTCACGGCATCCCTTTAAAACAACCCATAATCAAAATAGATGGGGACATGAATTACAATTTAGTATTCGATAAACCAAGCTATTGCTGCATCACCCTGTGCCGCCAATTTGAATTAACCTACGCCGCCAATTTTTAAGGGAACTTGTAGAGGCAGATTTTGAAATCTCTCTTCTCCTCATCTGCGTGAATCAGCGTTAATCTATAATCATCTGCGGTTCAGAAATTCTCTTTTTTCAACCGCAGATACAGACAGATAAACACAGATTAACGCAGATGAATATCTAAAATCTAAAATTGCCCAATTCCCAACTAGGAAGCGACAGAAGTTGATTTTTAGTCATTTCGGCTTTAACCTATATAATCTGGTTTCAATAGTTTCAGACTTTTTTCACTAATCGGGAAATGCACATTAAGGGATCGCTCTCCTTGGTAAGTATCAGTGAATTTCCATTCTAAAATTAAAGCTGCTACAATCAAGCAACCGTTAGCAACATAAGACACAGTGTCTTGAATACCCAATTTACTTGTCTCTAAACCCCACCAATTTTCACAAGCGTGTTTTAACCCATAACTTGTATGTCGATAATTAAATGATTTGATGCAGTCTATTTGACTCAGCCAATATCTAGAGCGATAAATTTCGTCAAGATAATATTTATCATTCCAATTTTCGATTCGCCAAAGCTCAACTTCACTAGCCGCTGTCCCCATACTAATTTGGTAACGGCGGTATTGTTGTTCATTCTGAAAATACCCATCAACAGTTAACCAAGGATGTTTTTCAACTACGGTCAAAACTCTCTTCCATTCTGATTCTAAATCGATACCTAATAAAAAAGGAAAATCGTATTCGCTCAAAATTTTTCTCATTTTTTATCTACCTCAGCAGGACGGCAAGTATTATTAAAATTATACAAATAACTGGTGTTGCAAGTCTAGCCCAAAACAAGGTTTCTGTAAGTTCCAAAGCCAGAAAATCCCAGAGACCAACAGATATCCACAGCATAATACCTACCAAACTCAAAATAGCGGAGAGCGACATACTCGGCGGAAACCCTGAAAACGGTTGTATAATAGCAACCGCCAAGGCGGTTATGGCATAAACTGGATTTTGAGTGCGGAGCGTTGTGGAACAGGCCGGAGAGCCCGTTCCTAAGAATAGTGCAAGATGTAATATCAACTGGACTTAATATTATAGGTCAAGCCAATTCCCAATTCCCAATTCCCAATTCTCATTTACCAATCTATAAAATCATCCTCACCCAACTCAGCAGATAACTCGGGAAAATCCGGTTCAGGTTCCAATCTAAAAGTTTCCGACTCCCAAATCTCCAAGTCATCCCACAAATTGACTACTTCCCCGTCAAACATATTAGCTAATTGTCTAGTCGTATTTGCGACAGCTTGAGCATCAGCACGCACCGCTACAGCCCGAGCATTTAAGTCATTCTGAGAGTTTGTAGAGCGGTTTGTCTGCGATCGCGCTTCCGAAATTGCCTGCACATTAACGGCGGTATTTTCAGCAACTGGCGGGTGTTTTTGTTCCTCTCCCTTATCCTTAAAAAAATCATCGGGAAGCTCAGAACCCCCTGAGTGCTGCACCTGTTGATTCGCATCGCCCGCTGGATCAGAATTCCTAGGATTTTCGGCAACACGTCCATGAGAAGTTGGCAAATCCTTGGCGCGGGAACTATTAGTTTCAGCGGGATTTGTTAATCCAACTTTTACTATTACTTGTCGGTTAAAAACTTGCAAAAAAGCTTCTTCAATATTAGCTATTTTGTCTTTAGCTGTATTGAGCAGCTTCGGCGCTCGGATCTTAACATAGGCAGTATTATTGGTGAAAATTACTAGATTTCCGTGTTGGCGAAGCAGGACTTGAGTGCTGAACGGTTGCACTTGGGCAAGTACCTGTTCCCACACTCGATTTAAATCGACTTCATCTGCTGAATTAATCGGTAAATAATTTGTTTGATTCGTTTCAGCAGTTGGTACAAATTCGGGAATTGGTGCAGGAGGTGCGATTTCTGTTCGATTAGCCACAGGCGGCGGCTGAGGTGGAGGATTTTGAGTTTTGGCAGCGGGAGACTGTTCAATATCCAATGTCTGGCTCCCCCTCGATTGTAGGGGCGGTGCCCCCGTGCCCGCCTTGGGTTGAGCCGGTTCCGCCGTCAGTTGCGGCTGAGTTCTAATTGCTGAGGGCAATAATCCCAACAGCGTTACTTCCAGCCACAAACGCGGTTGAGTAGTATTTTTGATTTGCACTTCGTGAGTTTGCAAGTGTTTCTGACCGGCTAAAATTAACTCGGCATTCCAATTGCGAGCAAAAATACAAAGTTTTTCCCAAGTTCCGGCTGTTAAAGCTACTAAATCTGACCGTTTTGGCGCTGATGAGGCTATTAGTAAATCTCGATAAAAGCTCGCGAGACTTTGCAGCACGATTAGCGGTTCTCGACCGCGATCCATGAGATGGCGAGTCATGTCTATTAATGCTGTAGCATCATCTTTTGCTATAGCTTGCAGCAAATCCATCAAGTCATTTTCCGGGACTGCGCCGACTAAATCCCAAACTTTTTCTACTGTTATTTCACCGGAAAATAAGCTGAGTTGGTCGAGCAAACTTTCGGCATCTCGCAGCCCTCCTTGGGCGATTTGAGCGACCATTTTTACCGCATCACTGGCAATATTTATATTTTCTAGTTTGGCTATTTTCTGCAAGTGTCCGGTCATTGAGTCGAGGGGAATTCGGCGGAAGTCGAATTTTTGGCAGCGAGAGATGATGGTTTGCAAGACTCTTTGTGGATCGGTTGTTGCAAGGACGAATACGACGCGATCGGGTGGTTCTTCTAATGTTTTCAAGAGAGAGTTGAATGCCTGGGTGCTTAGCATATGGCAATTATGAACCAGAAGACCGTTAGCGACAAAATTGTGGTTGTCTTCTACTTCTATGTCATAAACTTTCTCGACCCCAACGACTTTTACAGATTCTACCTTCTCCGAATTTGTAATCCATTGAAGGGATTGAATACTGTTTAAAGTCTGCCACCCATTTTCTGCTGGTTTCAGCGCCCATATGTATGTAGTGGTAGACTTTACCTGTTTTAGACCTTGTATAAAACTTGGTTGTTGTTGGGTATCCCAAGCCTGTAATCCACTTGGCAATGAGTTGATTTTCTTCCCCAGAATATCCTTCTGTATGAATTTGAATAGTTGGACTTCCTTCTGGCGAAAGGCTGAGCGATCCATCATCCATATACCACCAAGCAAGTCCTTCGGGAGTGACGCAATCGAGCCAATCCATTGTGACGTATTTTGCGTTTCCGTTGGGTTTAACAGCCTCAAAGACTTCTCTAAGTTGGGGATGGCAGACTGTATTGCAGCAGACTGATATATTTCCGTATCCTTGGTTAGGTGTAACTCGTAACTTTGGTCGCAGTGTCGAAAGGCAAGAGGCTTTGTATTCCAACCATTCCCGCTGCTTTTCTCCGTGTGTCCAGCCCAATCTTGGAAATCGGCTATATTTATTTGGGTAGGTGATACAACCGTCTCCAAGCAATGTTCCGTAAATGAGTCCGAGTGTTTCTGGTTGCAAAACTTCGGCATTTGCGAAAAACTTTTCGGTTCTTGCATCCCAAAGTCCGTGTCCTTTTTTATAGGGATGCCGCTGCCAATAAGACTGAATGCTCTTAATCCCTTTGCCTTTTTTTTGTAAAAAGTCTGGTATTTCGAGTTGTTCTCCACAGCCACACGCACAGAGAGATCGGATGGGTTGAGCCTGTTCGAGAATAGAGGCAAAGTCGTAGGATTTTTGTCCATAGGTATTCCCGTAAAATTGATGTCCTCTGGCAAATCTCCGCAAGCGTCCATCTGTTCCAATTTTGTGAATGAGGGTGCCGCACCCACATTCACAGGAGATAGTATCTTCATTCCTTCTTTTACGTCTTTTGCTGGTATCCATCCTTGTTCGGTTCTGATTAAGTGATTGCCGGTGCATCTAATTTCTCGATGGCTCGTCTTAATAACCAGTGTTGGCTTTTCACCCCGTTCTAACCATCTCAAAACTTTTTTAAATTCCCAAACTTCTGAGCTTTCGTTATAGCTGAGGACTTTTTTTCCTTTGATGTTGGGATTGTCGAGCCGCATCAGACCTTCGCTAGTTTGCACCTGAGAATCACCCGTCAAACACTCGTCGATTACATATACTTTATAGCGGCACTGTACGGGGGAAAATTGAGCTCGTTCGATCAAATCCCGAATGTTATCTACTCCGGTGTTGCTGGCGGCGTCGATTTCGATGACATCTAGCGTTGAACCCCGGGCAATTTCTTGGCAAACGTTGCATTTGCCGCAGGGTGTCGGGGTGGGGGCGCCAGTAGAAATACAGTTGAGGGATTTGGCGAAAATTCTGGCACTGGAGGTTTTACCGGTGCCTCTGGGGCCGGTGAATAGATATGCTGGTGCTATGCGCTCTTGCAGGATGGCGCTGGTGAGGGTTTGGGCGATCGCCTCTTGACCGACTAATTCGGCAAATGTCTGGGGGCGATATTTGTGATGCAGGGGTTCGTAGGTCACGATCGAATATGGGTGGTATTAGTTGTAATCTTAGCTAAGGAGACACGCGCTCGATCGCCCGCCCAGAGCTCTACTCTCAAACAATGCCTGCGGTGAACTCCCAAGGCGTCCGCGATCTAACTGTAGCAATTAGCACCCTGAGTTCGTCCCGCAAGAGCGATCGGGAAGGGCGATCGGCTGTTCTATTTGATGTTTTCTGCGGCTCGCTTCCAGAGTTACTATTAATTTATGCGTATTTACTTTTATTTTCCTAGAAACGGAGCCCGCCGAACAAAAAATTTTTCAACCTCTATTGGTATAATATGTCACAGAGAATTCACGATTTCTTTTTGCCGCTGCCAGCGCGCGATTTTGCTATATTTCGGGAACCTGCTTGCAGTTAAAGATAAAGTATTAATTAGAGGGTGCCGGTTCGAGTTGCAGAAATCCAGTTGTACCAAGATGGTGGTGGAATGATGTCAATGTTGGTCGAGTTGCACTGCCTGCTCTACTCTGGAGTCCTGTATAAATATAGCGCAAAATTTACCCTTTAAAAGCCCATGTCAACCAAAATAATCCTTGTAGAACCAAGGTTGGCAGTAGCCTCTCCCAAGCCCAAGCAGGCTAAACTGGGAGGTTTAGCCTCAGATCAACTCTTAATAGGATCGTCGGGATTACTGTTGTTATTGCTGATCGGTTTAGCGGTATTTACCAAGCTAAAACTCGACGATTTGAGCAAGAAGCTCAAATTTGAGGAGTTTAGAAATCGAGAACTCCAGAAAAAATACAAAATGGCTCTGGAAACGATGACAAAGATGGAAAAGAATCCCGACCTCATCCACTCGCGAGACTTTAATTTAGACTACCTGAGAATGCGGATGGCGGAAGAAGTCTTTCACTTTGCCATTGTGAACCAGATTAAGGTAAAAGTCAAAGACAAAATTAGTATTGCCCTGCGTCCGACTCAGAGTGCAGTGGGAGATAAAAACGGGACTGCGGGGAGTGGCAGACAAGTGGATTCGATGTTTGATATCGAATACGAAACTGGCGATCCCGCCGTAAAAATAGAAAAGCGAGTGCTGTTTCGGATTCAAATTAAGCTGATGAAACTGCCGACTCAGGCAACATCGGCAACAATCAATCAAATTATTGACTGTTTGGAAACTTATCTGAGTCCTTCAGACGATCATGACAGTTGGCAGCCGACAATTCAAGGTCGCATCGTTCACATTGAGTGGGATCAAAAAGCAAAGCCGACGCCGATGTTGGTGCTGGAACAGTCGAATGAAGGGGTGAATGTTACGTTTAGGACTACGAGAACGGCTACAGGCAGACCTACAAATCCCGATGATAGCCAGTTGGTAGGAGCTAAGGGGCAAAAAAGTGGCAAAAGTAGTTCTAAAAGTCCTGCCAAATCTGGCACAAAAAGCCCTGCGAAGGTAGGAGGAAAGCGTCCCGGTTCTCGGAAATAAGTTTAGATGAATTAATTTTATTTTGCCAAAATAACGCCTGTTGCAGTCGGTGTTGATGTGTCTTGTGCGAGGTAGCCGTCTTCCATGTGAATAATGCGATCGGCAATATCTAAAATCCGGTTATCGTGGGTAACGAGCAAGATGGTGCTGTGCTGTTCTTTGGCCAAACCTCGCATGATCTCTACCACATCTCGACCCGATTTGCTGTCTAGGGCTGCGGTGGGTTCGTCGGCTAAGATTAATTTAGGTTGGCTGACTAATGCGCGGGCGATCGCAACTCTTTGTTTTTGTCCGCCAGAAAGACTATCTGGGTAATAATCTATCCTGTCTCCCAACCCCACAGCTTCCAGCATTCCTTCTATTTTATCATTAGTTTCTTGGTCAGAAAGATGGCTGTGCAAGTCGAGAGACATTTGCACATTTTGCCTAGCTGTCAAGCATTTCAGTAAATTATGAGCTTGGAAAATATAACCGATGTCGCGCCGCACTTGAACTAATTTATTTTTCCGAGTTCCGTGCAATTCTTGGTCAAGAATTTTGAGACTACCTTCTTGGATCGATCGCAAAGCTCCAACTAAGGTCAACAATGTTGTTTTTCCCGACCCAGAAGGCCCGGTCATCAGTACAATTTCGCCCGGATTAATTTCGAGGTTGATATCAAATAATGTCTGTTTGCGAAGTTGTCCTTCGCCGAAGGAATGATTGAGATTTTGAATTGAGACAACTGGTACAGTGTTCATTGGTAATGGCTAGATTTAAAAAGAGCAACAGACCAGGCTCATATACGATCTGGATCGATTCCCTGCGATCGCAAATAAGCCGCCAATCGCTCTTTTTGTTCTCGTTCGCGATCGGCCCGTTGGCATTCAGCGTCCGCCCGTTCTCGTTCAGTATTTGCCCGCTGGCGTTCCTGTTGGGCGTACAGGCTTTCCAATCGGGCTCGTTCGCTTCCTGTCAGCAATAAATTGCCTTGGTTATCCCACCAGCGCAACCACTGCTGCGTCTGATTTTGATAGCTACCCGACCATACACCCAACTCTACTCCCATCAGGTCGATCGGGTAATGTCCGCGATCGTTCGGTTCCAAGCGAATATAACGAGTATTCACGCAATTGTAGACTTCTAATTCACTGGTTTGGATCTTGTAAATCGCGTAGTAAGGAATTCTAATAATCCGCTCGTATACCCAAAATTTTCCCGGTTTCTGGTTTCCGCCAGATGGTAGAGCAGATAAGGGAGTGCTGTCGAGTTCTTCAGAACCATCACCCGAAGCAAATTCGATCGCAATTATTGGCGCAATATACTCGCGCCACAGCACGTAGGAACGGCGGTATTGCCCGTCTAATCTCGGCGGGACGTTGGGGACGTAGAACCAGTCAGGCGCTTCGGCACCCTTTTCTGGAGGTTCGGTTTCGCGCCAGTAGATGCCACAATCTTGCCCGATCGCATATTGTCCGTCAGGATGAAGGGTTTGCAGCGTAATTTCCAGGGAGTCCGTGAGCAGGATACTCTGGGGATGTTCTTGAAAGTTTTTCACAAACGTGCCGTCAGATTCTGGGAGTTGCGTGTGGTCGGGAAAGGCGGGAGGTAACGCTGTGGGGTTGAGGTTTTGGGTCATAGCGTAGAACCGAGGGAGAGGGGGAGGGGGAGAGGATTTGACGATTTTCGATGCGCGATCGAGACGGATACTTTTTTAAAGGATAACGTTTTTGACATCTTTTTAGCGAGAGATTACCCTCGTTAACTCGACACTATCTTAGCTTCTTCTCGATCCTGTTTAATGAGATAAACCTGTAAAATTCAAAACAATCACACCGATGATGATTAGGGAAATGGCAGTGAGTCTAAAAATCGTGATGGGGTCTTTAAAAAAGAAAATGCTTCCAATAGTGACAAGAGCAATTCCCAACCCGGAGAAAATTGAATAAGCTACGCTCACATCTAACTTTTTAATGGCTAGATTTAAAAATACAAAACTAATGCCATAAAAAATTAGCATCAAAATCGAGGGGACAACTTTTGTGAAACCATCTGATAATTTCATATAAATAGTGCCTGCGGCCTCTAAAACGACAGCAAGAAGTAGATAAATCCAGCTTACAGAATAGTGTGGCTTTGGTATTGACATTTTTGTTACTCAATAATTTTGCGTGTGTTGCTACACAGCATATGACCTATATATGTGGTACACACAATTTGAACCCCCGTGTAAGGTGCGTCGCCGCCCGAAATACAGCAAGTTATATCCAATATCTCGCAGCGACGCACCCTACAGACTTTACATCCGTTACATCCGTTACAGAATCCGTTGCCGAACTTGCTTCCTTAAAAAATATCTGCCGGATCTGCCGCCTGCAACTTCCTAACGGCGATCGCCCCCGATACAGAACACATTACCACTGTCATTGTAAATACAGTTACAACTTTCCCCAAAGTCATGTACATTGGCAAACTTGTAGCAGTTCTAGCTAAACCGTACAGCACTACAGAAATCCCAAGTCCTGGCAAATAACCAAGAATTGCGAGAATCAAAGCTTCTTGAAAAACCACGCTCAAAAAGTAACCGTCTTTATATCCCATCGCCTTTAACGTAGCGTATTCTGGCAAATGGTCGGTAACATCAGTATAGAGAATTTGATAGACAATCACGATTCCGACGATAAATCCCATAGCCGCACCGAGAGTGAAAATAAATCCGATCGCCGTGCTTTCTTCCCAATATTTTCTCTCAAAAGCTACAAACTCTTCTTTAGAAGCAATTGTCACGTCTTGCGGTAAAGTTGCCCTCATTTTTGCAATCACTCCCTTGACATCAGTTCCCGGCTGCAAATGAACAATTCCGACATCAATTAAGCCTCTAGTTCTTCTACTGTGAAAAATCCGCAGAAAGTTCAAATCGCTGGTAATAATATTGCCATCAGCACCGAAAGATGCTCCTAAAGTGAATAACCCCTCTACAGTAACGCGGCGGTTGTCTATTTCAGTTTCCACAGGCTTTCCCTGGTTGAAATATTCTGCTACTGGCCCAAATTCCGGGCGCGAAGCTCGATCGAATAAAACGACATCTGAAATCTTGATTTTGTCCAAATTATCTTTAACTTCCGGCATCTCAAAGATCGGATGAGTGGGGTCAAAACCGATTACCATCAGTTGGCGAGTATTGTTTTTGTCTGGTGCGGGATTTTTCCACAAACCAAAGCCTAGATATACCGGGCTAATTCCGGTAACGCCATTAAAACTCAAAGCTTGATACAATCGCCGTTGAGGAAAACTTTTCATGGCTATTAAAGCCGTTGACTGGGTGCTGGTGATGAAAATATCGCCTTTTAACTGTGCATGAAAACTGACGGAACTTTCAAATAGCGCATCTCTAAATCCAAACTGGATAAACATCAGCAAGTCGGCGAAGCCAATGCCGGCTAGTGCGATTACTAAGCGCATTTTTTCGCGGGTTAATTGTGCCCAAGCTAGCGGTATTTTTGCCATAATTATCCGATTTTAGATTGTAGATTTTTAATTTTAGACTAAATGATTTTAGGACTTAAGTACGGGTGTTGAGAAACCGGGTTTTTACCTTTATATTTGATTCAAACCCTTAATCTTGGTTAAAAACCC
Organism: Cyanobacteria bacterium OTE_58_metabat_593; assembly: GCA_031372825.1. Classification (GTDB taxonomy): domain Bacteria; phylum Cyanobacteriota; class Cyanobacteriia; order Cyanobacteriales; family Microcoleaceae; genus Microcoleus. The sequence goes on from JANMLZ010000115.1 coordinate 11,504, forward strand.
GGTTTCTTGAGTCCCCATGCGTAAGTCTTGTCAAGGTAATTAAATATTTATTTTAACTTCAACTTGCAAGTTTGTCAGGGTTGCAACTTTTTTACTCGACTCGGGATTGAGGCGAATTCTTACTTCTACAACTCTAGCATCGGTGTCGGCGGCGGGGTCAGTATTCAGCACATCTTTTTTGCCGATTTGTTTGCCGATGCGAGCGACTGTTCCTTCCAAAGTGCCTGTAAAAACGGAGCTGGTGACGGTAGCACGCTGGCCGTTTCGCACTTTGGAAATGTCTGTTTCGTAGACTTCTGCTATGGCGTACATTTGATCGGTGCGGCCTAGTTCTACGATGCCATTTTCAGCGTTGATGCGTTCTCCTTGTCGGGTGTGAACTTTGAGGATGGAGCCGGATACGGGTGCTTTGACGTAGCTTAAGTTTAAGTCTACTTGGGCTTTTTGTTTCGTGGCGATCGCACTTTCGACGGCAGCTTGGGCGGCTTGCACGTCTTCGGTACGGACTTCGGCTATTTGGTCGAGATTTGCTTGAGCTTGATTTATGTCTTCTCGACCAGTTTCTGATTTTTGTTTGAGCATTGCTTCGGCTTGATTGATTTGTTCTCGCCCTGTTTCTATCTTTTGATTTAAGATAGCTCTAGCTTGGTTAATTTCTTCTTTTCCTGTTTCTAATTTACGTTTGAGATTGGCTCGGGATTGATTGATTTCCTGCTGGCCTGTTTCTACTTTTTGTTTGACTGTTGCTTGAGTTTCGACTATTTCCTGCCGCAGAGTTTGCACTGTTTTTTCTAATATAGCTTGCGCCTCTTTGACTTGTTGGCGAGCCGTCTCTACTGCTAAGCGTTTGGTGTCGTAGGCGGAAGCAGAAATTGCACCTGTTTCGGAAAGTTCTTTGTTGCGTTGTTCTTCGGCTTGGGCGTTGGCCAATTCGGCTAAAAGCCGATCGACTGTAGCATTTCCAGAGGCAATTTCGCCGCGCACTTGAGCTTCTAGCCGAGCGAGTTTGGCTTGCTGAACTTGTGTTTCTCTTTGCAGTTGCGCTTCAAATTTGGCAAGATTAGCTTGTTCGGCTTCGGTTTCTCTTTGCAGTTGCGCTTCAAATTTAGCGACGTTAGCTTGTGCGGCTTCGGTTTCTCTTCGCAGTTGAGCTTCTAAGCGAGCGACATTGGCTGATTCGCCTTCGGTTTCCCTTTGGCGTTGAATTTCAGACTTGGCAACTTCGGCTTTCCCGGCGCCGATTTCGCCTGTTTTTGCGCCTGCTTGAATTTTTGCTAATTCTGCTTGTTTGACTTTGACTTCTTTGTCGGCTTGTTGGAGAATTGCTTGGAGCCGATCGCGCGTATCGAGAACTGCGATGATTTGTCCTTGACTAACTCGATCGCCCTCTTCCACCTTCAATATTTCAATCCGCGCGCCTTCAGAAGCCGAAGGCGCCGACAATTTGATCACTTCCCCTTGAGGAGTCAACCTGCCTAAAGCAGTAATGCTGGTACGAGTAGCCGCTGCGGTTGCACTAGCCGTTGCGGCCGCTGCTGTCTTTAATTCTTCGGCTTTTCTAATTTGAGATACTTGCCAAAAACCGATTCCTGTGGTAAGGAGAGTCACGACGATCGCTAAACCGATAACTCCTCGCCCTGCTGGAAGTTTTAAGAATGATTTATCCTTGTCCCGTGATTCCTTTCCCATGACTTATGAAGTAGGCGATTTCCTGATTAAGTTTTTTCACACCTACTGTGAAGCATTGTAAACTGATTTCAGCTATTTAGGAAAATCAAAAAGTACCTCGGTCATGTAATGTTCAGCCCAATCTTGACCGAAAGCCTTTTCAAGTATGCGGCGGGTTTTGTCGTTTTGCTGCTGCTGGGTGCAGTAGTACATTTGAGCAGCCAGAACTTTCTCCTCTTCAGCGGCCGAGACTGGAACGGATGCGACTGCTAGTTTGCAGTGAATTTCCATGTAGGATTCAACTATGTCCAGAAACCTGCTTTCTTCTTCGATCGAATCTGGCCGCACAAATAGACAAAATTCCGAGAAAATATCGCCCCACTCTGGGATTTGGCGGGGACAAGAAAATTGGTCGATCGGCAAAGGTTGCAGTTGGGTGCGGTAATTTTCCGACAAAGTGCGACTGGGATTGAGGGGAGAAAGGTCGGCGATCGCAGCGCTAACTTTACCTTTGCCTGCTACGATGTCCGTACCGAACATCGGCAAAGCGTAATTCGGCCTCGGAAACATCACGCAGTGCAAGATATCCAGCATCGGCCCAACTTTAGCAAGTTCGAGGTGTATTTTGCGGAACTGGGGCGTTTGATAGCAGCGGTTTTCAATAATCAGTTTTTCTCCTTCCAAGCGCCCTTCTACATATCCCAACTCAGCAGGGAGGTGGTAGGGTTGGAGGTCGAGATAGCGATGCCATACTGCTTCCATCCGATCGGCTAACTCGCGGATGAGATGGTGCTGTTGCTCGCGTAGGGAAGGCTGGGATGTTTCTAACATTTCTAATTTATCGGGCGATCGCTTAATAAAAATTGATTCTACTGTTGCAGGATGCAGGAAAAAAGGTAGATACTTTTAAGGATATCAGCAGATCGACGCGCGATCGAGAAAAATTTAAAGGAGATAAGTGTATGTTTGGTCTGGGATTACCCGAATTGGGGATTATTGCGGTAGTGGCTATTCTAATTTTCGGGCCCAAGAAAATTCCTGAGTTAGGAAATGCTTTGGGAAAAACCTTGCGGAGTTTTAAGGATGGTGTGGGTTTGGCTGATGATGAATCTGCTGACAAGGAGAAAGATCGGGATAACGATGAAGAAGTCAAGCCTAAATTATAAATTAGGTTGGTAGTAAGGACGAAGAGTCCTAATTTTGCCGGACTGAACGAAGGTATAAATTAGGTTTGTAGTGAGGACTTTAGTCCTCTTTTTTAAGGACTGAAGTCCTCACCGAATAGCAGGGGTTTGAAGCCCTTACTCAGGTCGGCAGATTGTGATAAGAACGGAGTTTAAATCTCCGTTCTTATCACTTCGCTGTCAACTGTCAACTGTCAACTGTCAACTGTCAACTGTTTAATACGAACCTATTCGGGAAATTTGCCTTCTCTAATTTCTAGGGAATAATCTGTTATGGCTTGGGTAATTGTTTCTCGCAAATTGACATAAGCTTTCGCAAAAGGCGGCTGTTTTTCCGAAAGTCCCAACAAATCGGAAGTAACTAAAACTTGTCCGTCGCAATGTGGCCCCGCGCCGATGCCAATTGTCGGAATAGTTAACTTTTGAGTAATGCGATCGGCTAAGTCTGCGGGAATGTGTTCTAATACTACAGCAAAAGCACCGGCTTCTTGAAGTGCGATCGACTCTTGCAAAATCCTCTCTCCCGCTTCAACAGTTTTTCCTTGTTTTTTATAACCGAGTTGGTGTACCGACTGCGGTGTTAAACCGACGTGTCCCATCACCGGAATTCCGGCTGATGTGAGTTGCGAAACCGTCGCCGCCATTGCTGGATATCCGCCTTCCAATTTTACAGCTTGAGCGCCTGTTTCTTTCAAAACTCTCCCGGCCGAGTGCATGGCTTGCTGGGGACTTTCTTGATAGGTTAAGAACGGCAAATCGACGACTATTAATGCTTGTTTAACGCCACGACGCACTGCTTTAGCGTGGTGCAATATTTCATCGAGGGTTAGGGGCAGAGTTGTGTCATAGCCTAGGACTGTCATGGCGAGGGAATCGCCGACAAGGATGATGTCTACGCCTGCTTGGTCGATCAGTTGGGCGATCGCATAATCATAAGCCGTCAGCGCGACAATTGACCGCCCTTGCTGTTTCCACTGAATTAATTGGTGAGTAGTGACTGACATTTTAGTGCAAAAATATTTTTTTTTGAGCTATTATTTATGATATCAAATCTGGGTTCGTTAACTCTTTGATTATTCGGATCTTGAAACCGCGTCTATACAAACTGGCGTCCGCGCAACGCGAGACTAAAGAGATGGAAATTATCTCGATTTTACACCCGAATATAGCTTTGGCTTCCCTCTGCTGGCAAAACAATCAACCGCTGATTTTTCAAATCCGGTTCTAAACCCAAATCTTCGAGGGGAATTAAGCCGAGTAAAGGTGCTTCTCCTGCGGGAAGTTCTACACAATCATACCTGCCTTCCCGGCCAGCTACGGCAAGACCAACATTTTTGAACTGACGAAATTGTCTAGATCCTATTGCTGTATTTCCTTGAATTTCACCAACTAGGGTTAAACCTAATTGAGCGATAATATCTGCTGGTAAACAGAGTCTAGTTGCGCCTGTATCCACTAAGACGTTATCGATGGTGATAGAGCGTATTTGCTCTGCGGGGATGAACCCTCTTTCTCCCAGAATTTCATCGATGTGATTGGTGACGGTTATTGTTGCGGTAACTCTGCCCTTTTTTTTTTCCTTTTGTTTTGTTATAGAATCTTTCCGTTGCTTTTTGACTAAATTATATACAATTTAGGGTGCATATAGTGATCGTTCGAGTCTCATAGTCCACAACTGGAAATAAACATATAGCGTCGAATTGCTGACCATTCGCTGGTGCTGATTTTATCGCTTTTGGGAATTTGCTGTCCAATCCGTTGAGGATGGCGACTGTAAAAAATTGTATCTGCAAGGCGATCGTAGGTTTATCGGAATAGTTAATTTTTGAGGAATGCGATCGGCTAATTCTGCGGGAATGTGTTCTAATACTACAGCAAACGCATCGCACCACACTACATATAGTGTGCCTGCGTAAGTCCCGATCGGTTCTGGTTGATTTACGATCGCTTCGGAGATGCTAGATTGCGGAAGGAAGTAAATTGGGCATCAAATAATAGTTTGATGATTCCTGTGGGGCCGTTTCTGTGTTTGGTAATAATCACTTCGGCAATTCCGCGATCGGGCGAATCAGGGTTATAATATTCATCACGGTAGAGCATAATTACTAAGTCGGCGTCTTGCTCTATGGAATTGTGAACTACGATGTCATTAGCGACAAAATTATGCAGTGCAGGCACTGTTAAATCGTAAACTTCAGCTTCGCCATCAACTTCTATTGAGGCGATTTCATCCCAGTAAATATCGCTTTTAGATAACAAGGTAAGTTCATCAGATTTCACAATTGTAGCTAATCTGAATGCTCGTTCCCGACCGAGATTGTGTTTGTAAAGGGTTGTACCGCAATATAAGTTACCAAGCTGTGCTTGCATCTGGCGTGTAGTTAAACCACATTGCTGCATGGCAGGAACAGCATACATTTTCCACACATCACGCGGTATGACATCTCTATTAGTATTGCTAGAACGAACTTCAATGTATTCTGCAATTTCTGTCAAAGCTTGCTGTTTGTAGTTACCTACTGCACCCATCAAGTGAATAAACTTATCTAAATCAGGTCTTCCTGTTACCCAAACTTGATGTTGATCTCGCCCTTTCCCTGGCTGTGGACTTAAAAATAAGCGGGCATTGATACCAAGTCTGAGTAAGAGTGACTGAACATCTCTTGCCAACTTTTCACTACTCGAAGCATAGTAAACACTAGGGTAATGACATTTACCCCTACCTGTTTTGATGCAACCATCAGTACACCAGAGATGGCGTAAAAATAAAGCTATTGCTTCTTGAGGCTGCTCAAATATTAGATTGGGGACAAACTTCTGGTGAGAACGCAGACCAAAAACACCTAAAGCATCTAGCCATTCAGTTATAGGATTCCTCACATTATGTGTGAGATGATAGGCCGCAGGAAGATAAACTTGATACCAATCACGTTCTTTACAAATACGAGGTATGATTCGCTCTCCAAAGACTTCTCTTGCAAGATTCGCAACAGTATTGGCTAAATCTTCCTCTCTAGTAGTGTATTGAATAACGTGTCGAGGTAGAGTACATCCATCTCCAATCATGTGTCCTAGCAAGGCTATTTCGGCATTGCTCATCGATTGGATGAAGGAACTAGATACATATCTAGGTAGGGCAATACGATCGCCTATTTTTAACTCGTCCAATCGCCGCCAGCCGTGAATGGTTAAAAACTTATGATTAGCCGTTGCTCTAATTGCACGTCCCAAACGAGTTTGCAGTCGGAGTACAGGCTTCACACCTGTAGCAAAGGCATTGCTAACAACGGCTTTTTCTAACTGCATGGTGGCTTCATTTAGCGCCCAAACTATGAAGCCCGATTTCCCTAGTAATTCACGAATTGGTACGCGCACACCAGTATCTGCTAGCATTACCAAACTATCACCTGTTAAGCAGCCGCTTTCTCTCAAATCTGACATCATCGGCCGCTTGTTTGTCCTTGCTTCTACACCGCGACTCAACTGAGATAAGGCAATAATCGGCACGTTGAGTTCTCGGGCTAGACCTTTGAGGCTTCTGGTAATTCGAGATAATTCTTGGACGCGGTTGTCGCTGCTACCTTCCATTAATTGCAGGTAATCTAGCAAGATTAATCCCAGAGTTCCGCCTTGTTCGGCTTGCAGGCGACGCGCTTTCGATCGGATCTCCATCACAGTAATATTGGGAGTATCATCAATAAATAGGGGTAGTTCTGATAAGCTGCCAATGGCTGTACTGATCGGTTCCCATTCGTTTTGGCTGATTCTACCCGATCGCAATCGGTTACTTTCTATTTTGGCTTCACTGGACAGAATGCGCTGCACTAGCTGTTCTTTTGACATTTCGAGACTAAAAACGGCAACGGGCAATTTCTGCTGTCCAGCGGCGATGTGGTGGGCGATGTTGATACAGAAAGCAGTATTGTGAACGCAGATATCATTAGCCACAAAATTATGGGTCTCTGGGATAGTTAGGTCGTATACTTGCTTATTTCCCATCGGTTCGATCGAAACTATTTCATCCCAGTAGACCTCGCTATTTGCTAGTTGTTTCAGCCACAAATTATCTAAAGCGGTTGCTAAAACTAAAAGTCTTTCTCTGGAGAGGGCACGTTTACCAACATGAATATTGGAATGACCTTTGATGCCTGCACGTTTTGCTAAAGATACCCAAGATTCGTTGCCTTTTGCTAATGCTATATATTCCCAAACTTCCACTGGAATCAAATCACGGTTATTGTGAGATATTTTATTTTCTAGTGCTTCTGCTACTTTCGATAATGCTGCTTCTTTGCCAAAAATGCCAATTTCTGATATGAAGATTTTGATAGATTTTGCATTAGTAATATCAATAAACCAAGCTGGGTTGCGAGTATTTTTGTATTTGACGAAACGCTTTTTGAGGGCGGCAATGATCCCAAATCTCAGCAGTAGATGCTGTACGTGTCTGGCTAGTCCTTCGCTGACAGAACAGTAGCCTAGTTGAGATTGACCGCTTGTCAGTAGGGTTGCCCAGCCGTCAGTTGAAAAGAGGCGGTTGAGGAAAAGGGCAACTTGCGATCGCTCCAATTTAAAAACTATGTCTGGTACTGTTTTATAATGAGCACTTTTCCCCATCAGACCTAATTCTTCTAACCAGAATCTCAGTGGGTTTTTGTGTGTGGTATGAACAGCATCCATTCCGGGCCCGGCTAGCTGTTTTGGATCTACTTCTAAAATTTCACAGGTGCGAGTAAATAATTCTTGATTTGGGAATGCAATTCCTTGTACCCAAGACGAGACTAAAATTGGTGAAACTCCCAATTTTTGAGCAAATTCTTGGATATACAAATCTCGTTCTTCGAGGACTTTGTGTAGATTCCAACCAAAGAGGTCTATTTTCCTTGTGTAATCTTCTCGATCGCCGATAACACGATATTCGGGTGCGCGTCTCCCTTTATCGTTGAATCGGAGCGTAAGACCTCCAAAGCTAGTAGCAGCTTCAGCAAAATCTTCTAGTATAGCAGTATTGCCATTGGTGAAGTGTGGCGCACTCTGTGTCAAACACCCGTCGCCAATTAGATAAGCTAATAACTTAACTTCACAGTCGCGAATGGTTTCTTTACCAAAAACATTCATCTTTCGGGGGACAGCAATTTTATCGCCTGCTTGTATTTCCCCTAACTGCCGCCATCCCTTAATTGTTAAAAATGGGTGTGTAATTGTAGTTTCTATAAAGCGTCCCAGTCTTGTTGTTACCCGAAATACAGGCTTAATTCCATCATCTATAAAATCTGATGGTTTGGTTAGGTGAAATTGCCAATCTTCTCCTAATGTTAGTAATTCAGCTTGACGTTTTTGATAGATTTCTTCAATGGTACCAAGGCTTCCGTCGCTTTGTAATACTGTGGTAGAGCCTGCTTCGCATTTGCCGATCGCCGGGCGCCCAGCAACGATGATTAAATCCGATCGCTGAAAGCCTCCTGTCATCGCATCTAAGTCATAAAAACCGCAGGGAATTCCGGGAAGTATCAGCCCTTCATTGCGATTTTCTAGGTCTTGAAATGTCTGGTTTAGGGTTTCGCCGATCGATACTAAATCTTGTTGCGGACGTTCTTGAGTTATGCTAAAAATTTGTTGTTCGGCGCGGTCTAAGACTGTTTCTAGTGGCGCTGATGTCTCGTAACCTAATTGTACTATGTTGTTGCCAGCTTCGATCAATTTGCGGCGCTGATATTTGTCTTCAACTAAGGCTGCATATTGGTCGATGTTGACTGCTGAAACTGTACGATCGACTAATTGGGCTAATTTGGTTAGTCCTCCTACTTGTTCTAACTGGTTGCGGTCGGTTAGCCAAGTTGTCACCGTCATTAAATCGGTGGGTTCCCCTTGTAAAAATAGCCCTAATGCCGATCGATAAATGACTTGATGAGCGCTGATGGCGAAAAACTCCGGTCGCAGAATTTCGGCAATTCGGGAAATAGCTTCGGGGTCAATTAAAATCCCGCCCAGAATTGCTTCTTCTGCCTCTACATTTGTCGGCATCGAGTCGCTCATTAGTTATTGGTTATTGGTTATTGGTTATTGGTTAACGGTTATTGGTTATTGGTTATTGGTTATTGGCGGCGCCCTGAGCGAAGTCGAAGGGTTAACAGTTAACAGTCAACAGTCAACAGTTAACAGTTAACAGTCAACAGTCAACAGTCAACAGTTAACAGTTAACAGTCAACAATGCCCAACTCCCAATCACCAGTTACTATTACATTGGTACAACTTGAATATCAACTTCGGCGGTAACTTCGGCGTGAAGTTTGATTTCAGCTTTGTATGTACCAGTTTCGCGAATTTCGGGTAGGGTGATGCCGCGCCGATCGACTTCTTGACTGGTAGAGTTGAAAATCAGCTCTGCTACTTCTTGGTTGGTAACAGTACCAAAAATCGCGTCTCCTTCGCCGACTTGCTTGGAGATGATGAAAGGCCCGGCTGATTCCAGGGCGGTTTTGCGGACTTCAGCTTGCTGTTTGAGCTCTAACTGGCGGAGTCTTTCTTCTTCGCGGCGGCGTGCTGCTTGCTTCAGAATGCCCGGAGTGGCGCGAAATCCCATTCCTTGGGGTACTAGGTAGTTACGGGCGTAACCGGGGGCTACTTCTACTACGTCGCCAACTTTGCCGAGTTTGCTGACATCTTTGTTTAGAACTAATTGGACGCGCTTGGCCATGATCGTTGATTGTGGGGTTTTAACTGCAACTTTTTATAATAGCGAAGTTTTAGGGGCGATCGCAAGCAAGTTCGGCAACGGATTTTGTAACGGATTTAACGGATTTAACGGATTTCAAGCTGCTGTAATCAGCCAAATCAACTACAGTGCAATGTCTTACCGAGAACTCAGGGGTTATTTTCAAGACGCTCTGCGACGATCGATCGCACTACCGTAGCAACTAACTCGGTTGGATCGATCGGCTTAGTTAAGTGTTTGTCAAATCCGGCTGCCAAAACTTGGCGCTCGTTGGCTTCTCCAGCATAGGCCGTTAGGGCGATCGCCAACAATTGTCGATACTCAGGCCCAAGCTGAGTGCGGAGGTGCTCGATCAGCATATACCCGTCGATTTCCGGCATTCCGATGTCGCTAACGAGCAAATCCGGTGGGGTTTGTTCGATCGACAGTAGCGCCTCAGCAGCAGATGACACGGAAATCACTTCCGCACCCGCTTCCTGAAGCACAAAGGCGACAAAATCTGCGGAGTCAAGCTCATCATCTACTACCAAAATTCTCAATCCAGCTAGTGGCAAAGGTGAAAGAGCGGGACTCACAGCCAAATTGACGGCTTCTTCCTCTTGTCTTCTAGAATCATCATTTAATAGCGGTAATCTCACCGTAAACGTCGCGCCTTGACCTTCTCCGCTGCTTTCTGCAAAAACTGTACCACCGTGAAGTTCGACAAGTTGGCGGACGATCGCCAATCCCAATCCCAAGCCGCCAAATTTGCGAGTTGTCGCGCCGTCTTCCTGTCGGAAATGCTCGAAAACATAAGGCAAGAAATCGGGAACAATCCCTTTACCCGTGTCTATCACTTGAATTTGAACTTGGTGTTCGATTTGCGCTAATCGAACTTCAACTCGACCGCCTTCGGGCGTGAATTTTACCGCGTTTGATAACAAATTCCAGACAATTTGCTGCAAGCGACTGTTATCTCCGACAACTTGCCCAACGTCGGGACTTAAGATTGTTTCAATTTGAATTTGTTTAGCTTCGGCTGCTAATTGCACTGTTTCCAAAGCCGACGGGATAATGGTGGCCAGATTCACCGGAGCGACAGTCAATCTCAGTTTCCCTTGCAGAATCCGAGACACGTCGAGCAAGTCTTCGATTAATTGAGATTGCAGTCGGGCGTTGCGCTCGATCGTCTCGTAGGCCTTGGCGGTTTTATCCGGGTTCAGCTTGCCGCTCATCAGCAGTTGCGACCAGCCTAAAATCGGATTCAAGGGCGATCGCAACTCGTGAGAAAGCACCGCCAAAAACTCATCTTTAATCCGGTTGGCCCGCTCGGCTTCCGCGCGCGCAGTTTGTTCCAATTGCAGAACCATATCGCGCTCGGTTTCCACTTGTTTGCGCTCTGTAATGTCGATCGCAGAGCCGATAAAACCCTCAAAATGTCCGCTGTCGGTAAATCTGGGAGCAGCCGCATCGAGAACCCAAGAATACCGGCCATCGGAGCGCCGCACGCGAAATTCCACGCTGTAAGGTTCCTGGCCTTCGTTGGCGGTCAAAAATGCCTTCATGGCGTGTTCTCGGTCTTCTGGATGCGCCGCGTTGATCCAGCCCCATCCCAAACCTGTTTCCTCAGTTTGACCTGTGAATTCATACCAGCTATCGCTCAAGAAAGTGCAATAGCTTGTGGAGTCTGTCAGCCATACCATAAAAGGAGCGTTGTTAGCCATGTGGCGGAATCGTTCTTCGCTTTCTTTTAGCACTGCTTCGGCTTGTTTGCGTTCTGTGATATCCCGACAGACAACGACTCCGCCTGTGATTTCGTTGCTAATATCAACTACCGGATAACCGCTGATACTAATCCAGCGATTTTCGGCGGAATCTTCGCGACGGACAAATACCTCTACATCGTTGACATATTCACCTTTAATTGCTCTGGTTAGAGGTAGTTCAGCGTCGGGAAATAGAGTTTTTTGGTCTGGCAAAAATAGCCCGTAGGTACTCGACCACTCCTCACAAGATTTGTCATTGGATAGCTGACCGAATATCCCCACGGCGGCTTGGTTAAACAGCACAAATTCCCCTTCTTGATTTGCCAAAATCAAACCGTCGCCAATGCTGTCAATAATTACTTGCAGTAACTTAGTTTGTTCTTTCAGGGCGACTTCCGATCGTTTGCGATCGGTAATGTCGTTGGAGATGCCAATCAAGCCGATTACTTCTCCGGTTTCATTGCGGTAGGGAGCTTTCGTTCCCAGAAATGTCCGAATGCCATCGGGAGATTCTTCGACAACTTCTGTTTCGCCCGATTCCATAATCCGCCGATCGTTTTCGGTGACAATGGCGGCAAGTTCTGGTACTGCGTATAAATCGCGATCGCGCCGACCAATTACTTCAGCAGCAGGTTTTCTCAGAGCCTCCAGTGTGGCTGGATTGGCATAAATAATCCGTCCTTCTCGATCTTTGACAAAAATTGGCGTGGGCGCTGACTCGTTAATTACGTTCAAAATTGCATTTTTTTGCCGCAGTTCTTCTTCTGTGCGTTTGCGATCGCTAATATCGCTCCAATAAGCCGTAAGTCCTTCGGCCGCTGGGTAGGCGTTGACTTCTACATATATTTGAAGTGAAGGCGAAAACTCTTCAAACTTGACAGAAACTTGCTCGTTAACTACTCGATGAAATTCTTGATATACCCTGGAATTCGATTCTCCCTCGGCGGGGAATAGCTCCCAGATCGATCGACCTAGCAACTCGTTTCTCGATCGCCGTACCAGTTTTTCAGCAGCGGCATTAACGTAGGTATAGCGCCATTGTGCATCGATCGCAATAAAGGCATCAGTAATACTTTCTAAAATATTGCTAACTTGCTGGTTTGCAGTTTGCAGTGCAAGTTCAGCGTTTTTGCGATCGGTGATTACTTCGGAAAAAATGATGATTCCGCCAATTTCACCGCTGTTGGTCCGCCACGGGTGAATTTCCCAGCGCACCCAGTCAACGCAGCCATCAGCCCGGGGAAACGGATCTTCTGGGCACATTTCGACTGCTCCCGCCAGACAACGCTGGTGGATTTGTTTCCAACGATCGGGTACATCGGGAAAAATCTCGTAGTGCGATCGGCCTACAATGTTTCGATCGCCGAGCCCGTAACTTGACAGCCAGCGGTCGCTCGCCAGCATATACCGCATCTGGCGGTCAAACATCGCCACCCCCGCAGGCGAATGTTTGACGAACAACCGCAGTTGCTCTTCCTGTTGTCGCAGCAGATTTTCCGACTGTTTGCGATCGCTGATTTCTTTGAAAAGCAAGGCGACTTTGCGGCTCTGCGGCTCAGGAGTGCGGAACGCCGAAACCTCAAACCAGCGGTTCATGACTTCCGAGCCGTGCTCAAAGCGCACTGGTTCCCCTGTGAGCGCGACTTTGCCGTAGATCTCGAACCAATAGTTTTCGAGCTCTGGAATGAGCTCTCGCGCCGTTCTGCCAGCAGATTGTACCAGTCCGGTTTGTCTCTCGAAGGCGGGATTGACTTCCAAAAAGCGGTAATCGATCGGCTTTTGGTTTTCGTCAAACAGCATTTCGATCGTGCAAAAGCCTTCGTCTAGAGACTCAAACAAACTGCGGTAGCGTTCCTGGGAGCGGCGCAAAGCAGCAGCAGCTTGTTTACGATCGCTAATATCCACAAACGCCGCCACACAGCCGCACACTGAACCCTGTTCGTCAAATAACGGTACCGCATTCATCAACCAATCAAACGTCGCCCCGTCCGATCGCACCATTTGAAATTCCGCATCTCGTACTTCGACGCCCGAAGCCGCAGCCCGCTGCATTGGGAGCTCTGCTGGCGGGATTTCCTGGCCGTTGCTAAATAGTTTGAACGGAAGCAGTGCGGCTTCGTCTCCGCTTGCAGAAACATTGGCATCCGGCCGCACTGTTAGCATCGACTGAGCAAACCTGTTAGTACGAATTACACGACACGGCGCGTCGTGGGCGATCGCAATCCCGACGGGTACAGCATCAAGGATTAATTGCAATTCATTAACTCGCCGCTCTAGTTCCTGATTGAGCCGTTCAATTTCTTTTTTGCGAGCTTTGCGATCGGTAATTTCGTGCACCGTCACATTCACGCCCGACACGCGATCGTCCTCGGATGTCAGCGGATAGAGACTCAACAGCCAAGTGCGATCGACTCCCGGCTGTGCTGAATTTTCCCCGTGAATTTCAAGCTGTTCGAGGGGAATTTTAGTTGCAATAACTTGTCGGTAAAGCGGCTCTAAATCATCGGCTTGTTCTGGTAAAATGTCGCGCAATGTTTTACCGATGTGAGCGGCTGCTGGAATTCCGTTAATTTCTGCGAGGCGCGAGTTGATGCGGACAAATCGCAAGTCGGTATCTATGAAGCAAAGTCCGATCGGCGCGCTAGCATAAATCGCCTCGATTTCTGCTAGTTGCTGGTGTGCAGTTTGTGCTTGTTTAATTGAATCAACCCGATCGGCTTTCTGCTCGGTGACATCTTGAAAATAAACCGCAAGTCCCGAGGCGATCGGATAAGCTCGTACTGCATACCAAGCATTCAGCGGCGCATAAAAAGATTCAAAACTCACCGTAACTTGTTCCGTGATGGCGCGGCGATATTCCTGCTCGAACAAGCTCCCGACAGCTTCGGGAAACTCTTCCCAAATAGTCTTACCAATGAAATCTTTCCAGGGTCGATTCAGCAACCGCGCTGCTTGAGAATTGAAATAGGTAAATCGCCAGTTTTTATCCAAAGCAAAGAACCCGTCGGAAATACTTTCGAGGGTATCTGACAGTTGTGACGCGGGCGTGTGAGTTACGGGTTCGGGCTGAGGTGGAGCGATCGGAGTGAAGGTGGTAACTACCGCATAAGGAGCCGATCGATCTCCCTGAAATAAAGGTTGAGAATTAAGCGTCAACCAAATCAATTCTCCCTGGGGTTGATAAAAGCCCATAATCGTATTTGAGCAAGGTTGTCCGGTTTGCAGCGCCAGCATCGCCGGGTGCGTTTCGCCCGAAAAATCCGAGCCATCTTCATGTATAGTCTGCCACGGACTGTTGATTGAAGTGCAGTCCTGCATCTGTTCTGCTGTCATTCCCAGCAGCTTTTGGGCGTGAGAATTGCATCCTTGAATGCTGCCATCTGCCAATTGCAAAACCATCCCGACATCGGTTGACAAAGCCGCGTTTGGGTAAGGTTCTTTGTCAGAATTCGTTGAAACAGAGGGGTCAATTTGCGGTTTAGGTTCAGTATTACCTGGATTTTTCATTTTCTAACAACGATCGTTAAAATTGAGATGTTGCACCATTGTTAATAACTATTTTTGGGCGGGCAGGATGCCCACCCCACAAGAAGTATACTTTTTGTGGAACAGGCCGGAAAGCCTGTTCTTGAAAATAGTGCAATATGTGAATTAAAATCTGTCTTTCATCCCGCGCAATCGAGCGAAAGTTTGCACAGAATCTTGACTGTTGGCGGCTGACTGAAGACTCGCAAAATCCCAACGTAAAAATGGGTTTGTGCTTTTTTCGAGGGCGATCGATGATGGTATCGTGGCTTCATTGCGACTGCGAGCTGCCTTGACTTCGGCAAAGCGCTGCTGCAAATCGAGATTGTCGCTATCGACAGTCAGAGCAAATTGCAAATTTTTCAGCGTGTATTCATGAGCGCACCAAACTCTGGTATTGTCCGGCAAATTTCGCAGTTGGGCGAGGGAGGCTACCATTTGAGTTGGAGTGCCTTCAAACAGTCTGCCACAGCCTCCAGCAAATAAAGTGTCGCCACAGAACAATTCCCCAGTTTCCCCTGGGTTGTTGGGCGAGAAATAGTAGGCTATGTGAGCTTTTGTGTGGCCGGGTATGAAGAAGATTTCGGCGGTTCTGTCTGCGAAATTAACCCGATCGCCCGCTTGCAAAAAAACTTGCTGTCCGGGAATTCTGCCTCGGTCTTCGGCGCCGCCGTATACTTTAACTTGGGGAAAGCGATCGATCAGTTGCCGGTTGCCACCTACGTGGTCGCTGTGATGGTGTGTATTGAAAATTGCGGTCAATTCGGCTCCGAGCGATATCAGTTGCTCCAAGACCGGCTCTGCGACGGCTGGATCGACGACTGCGGCTGTGTGGCGATCGCGATCGTGCAGCAAGAAAATATAGTTGTCGGATAGTACCGGAAGCCGATAAACCTGCATAGAAAATTGCCTCTGTTAGAAAAATATTATACAATTTAGTGGTAGGAACCCTATCCGAAGGCAGGACACAGAATTATCAGCTCCGCGCATCTATCTTTGGGAGTAAAACTCTGATACCTGATGTTTGCTGTACCACAAATTGATTTGTGGTCTGGTATCGACAATTTTTGGGTCAACAACTGCAAGCAGCTTTAACTATTCTGACATAAAGGCGATCGAATAAATGCCAACATCTCCCCAAAAATCCAACTTAACAATTTCTCAAATGGTCGATCGGATTGTCGCGTCTGGCAAGATTGCTCGGCGGGAACATTTAGTTTTGACTTCTGCGATCCTCTCTGATGATAAAATCTCAGAGGAGGAGCGACATCAAATCAATCGGATATTTGATTATATCCAAATTGGTCGGCTTAAGTTTATCGATTGAACTTTGTAAACTCCCCACATAAGTAGGGACACGGCACTGCCTTTCGGAGTGTCAACTTAAGTCTAAAACCCTTGATAAATTTCGCTTTTACCCAGTCTCGATCCCCCTCGCATCCCCACCCCCCCTAGCCCCCCCAAGGGGGAAGGGGGACTTTGAGAAGATTCTTGTTCCCCCCTTCTTAAGGGGGGTTAGGGGGGATCTGAGTTTAATGGTCAAACAGCAATCTCTGACTACGTTTTAGTCTTAAGCTGACACTCCGAAAGGCTCTTGGAGCGTCCCTACCAAACTTCTTGCACTTACAAAAAAAGGCAGAATAAAATGAGTACAGAAAAACCAACTATTTTGGTGACGGGCGGAGCTGGATATATTGGATCTCACGCTGTATTAGCGCTGAAAAACGCTGGTTACGGCGTAGTGATTTTGGATAATTTAGTTTACGGGCACAGAGATATAGTAGATCAGGTTTTGCAAGTGGAGTTGGTAGTTGGCGATACGAGCGATCGCACTTTGCTCGACAACCTATTCGCTACCCATAAAATTGATGCGGTAATGCACTTTTCTGCCTACGCTTACGTCGGGGAATCTGTTACCGACCCAGCTAAATATTACCGCAACAACGTCATCGGCACAATTACTCTTTTGGAAGCGATGATCGGTGCGGGAATCAAGAAATTTGTGTTTTCTTCTACTTGCGCGACTTACGGCGTACCGCAGAAAATTCCGCTCACAGAAGACCACCCGCAAAATCCGATCAATCCCTACGGTGCTACTAAGTTAATGGTAGAACGGATCTTGTCGGATTTTGACCCTGCGTACAATTTAAAATCTGTTTGTTTCCGCTATTTTAACGCGGCTGGCGCAGATCCAAACGGGTTGTTAGGAGAGGATCACAATCCAGAAACTCACCTGATACCGCTGGTGTTGTTCGCTGCTTTGGGGAAGCGAGATTCGATCTCGATTTTTGGCACAGACTACGAGACTCCTGACGGTACTTGCATTCGGGATTACATCCACGTTAACGATTTAGCATCAGCTCATATTTTGGGACTAGAATATTTGTTAAATGGTGGCAAATCAGATTTCTTTAATTTGGGCAACGGCGGCGGCTTTTCGGTGAAAGAGGTGATTGAAACGGCTCGCCAAGTGACGGGAAAAGAGATTAAGGCTGTTGAGTGCGATCGGCGTCCAGGAGACCCGCCTGCTTTAGTTGGTAGCAGCGACAAAGCTATCAAAACATTAGGTTGGTCTCCAGAATATCCTGACATTAAGGATATTATATCCCATGCTTGGCAGTGGCATCAAAAACGCCACTCGCAAGCAGAACTATAAAGGCAGAAGGCAGAATTCAAATTTTGGCGTTGCTGAGAAAGGAGTATGATTTGCCTCCGAAATTTAGTAGGGGCAATTCATGAATTGCCCCTACTCAGCGAGTTTCAGGGATTGTTATAGCGAGTGAATCATACCTAAATTCAGCAACGCCAGGTAATGCACTGTACTTATCCTTACCGCCCCCAGTATGCAAAGAATGTGACGAAAACGCTCTGGACTCGAATATTCGATCGCACTGCTAAAATACTTCTCCCCGAATAGCAGGGGTTTGAAGCCCTTACTCAGGTCGGCAGATTGTGATAAGAACGGAGTTTAAATCTCCGTTCTTATCACTTCGCTGTCAACTGTCAACTGTCAACTGTCAACTGTTTAAAAATCAACTTAACAATCCCTGGCGTTTAAAATAATTTATAGTAATTTACCCAATCATATTTCGCAACCGATCAATTCTTGGAAAAATAGGCAAATCAAACCAACATTTTTCAGCTTTCTTTATTTGAGCAGCAGCTTCATTTGTCAACGGTCTTTTTTGGTAACAAAATTAAGAGAATAAATTAAACAGGGTCGATTAACAAATCAACATATCCGAGAATTTACCTATAAAAAATAGTGTTTAAATTGCTAAGCTTGACAAAAAATCAGTTAAGCAGGAAAATAAAGCAAATCTTAAAAAAAAATCCCCAGTGAAAGTTTCATTAGTAGTGAGCGATTTGTCGGGAGCGGGTGCAATTCGTGCCTTTCTGCTAGCTCAAGTCCTGATTAAGCTTAAATGTGATGTAGAAGTTGTTGGATTTCAGTTTGGCAAGGAATTGTATGCTATTCCTCCCAGAGACATCCCGGTATGCGCGATCCCGGGTAAAAATTATCCGGGGTTTTTGATGGATGCTCAAAAACTTTTGAAAAAAATAGATGGGGATATTATTTATGCAGTCAAACCTAAACCTACAAGCTTTGGTTTATCGCTGCTAAAAAAACTGGCGAGTCGCCGCCGTCTAATCTTAGATATAGACGACTGGGAACTGAGCTGGTACGGTGGAGATGAATGGAAATACCGTCCCTCTTTCAAACAACTTTATCGAGATATTTTTAAACATAACAGTCAATTGAGAGAACCAGATCATCCCCTCTATGTCAAGTGGATGGAAAGTCTAATCCACGGTGCTGATGCAGTCACCGTTCATACTGAGTTTTTAAAACAGCGTTTTGGTGGTGTATATTTGCCTAATGGCAAGGATACTGCAATGTTCGACCCTGCTAAATACAATCCTGAATTGAGCAGACAGCGTTACGGCTTGTCCGGGTATAGAATTCTGATGTTTCCCGGTGCGCCGCGACCTCACAAAGGCGTTGAGGATGTTTTGATGGCCCTCGAACAGTTAGATGAGCCAGATTTAAGATTAGCGATCGTCGGTGGAAGTCCTTATGATGATTATGATGATAGACTGATGCAACAATGGGGGCGTTGGATTGTTAAACTGCCCAGGTTTCCAGTCGAGATGATGCCCTCCGTTGTAGCGGCGGCTCACGTTGTCGTTGTTCCTCAGCGAGAAACTCTCACAGCCGTGGCTCAGTTTCCGCTCAAGCTGACAGATGGCATGGCAATGGCTAAGCCTGTTTTGTCTACGCGAGTGGGGGATATCCCAGCAATTTTAGGGGGAACTGGTTATTTAGTGGAGCCGAGTTCTCCCGCTCAAATTTCCCAAAAAATTCAATGGATATTTCAAAATTTGACAGCCGCGAATTTGCAGGGAATGAAAGCTCGGGAAAGATGCCTAAAAAAATATAGCATTCAAGCAATGGCACCGATACTTTCAGATTTAATTTCAGGTATATCGAACTAATCGAACTAACTTTCAAGCGACTGAATGAAGGAGGAAACACTGGCTGTAATTAAAGAATTTTTTGAAATGCCGTACTGTTTAGCTGGGAATGGTTCATGTCTGCAAATAAACTACTCCTAAAATTTGCCAGACGATATCCGGGCAGGATTCTGTTAACTGTGATCCTCGGCTTTTCTGGGGCTTTATTCAACGGTATCAGCACTACTCTGATTGTACCAGTGCTTTTGAGTTTTTTAGAGGAAGCTGTCGAGTTACGCGGCGCTCCACCTTTAATTAAAACTTTGATGTATCCTTTTGAAGGAATCCCTCAAAACCAGCGGCTGATTTTAATGACAGTGGCGATTGTTTTGGCAATTACCTTGAAAAATCTGGCCAGTTATATCAATACTTTATTAGCTACTTCTCTGACGCGCTCCCTGACTTTTGATTTGCGAGAAACTGGTTTGCGGTTGTTATTAGAAGTAGATTTAGATTTTTACTCTAAAACTAAAGTCGGGGATTTAATTAATAGATTGGGCGGAGAGATTGGCCGGACTGCTAGTGCAGTTGGTACTGCGATTGGAATGTTTACCACCTCAATCACCGTTTTGGTGTTTGTGGGTCTGCTACTTACTATATCGTGGAAACTGACGGTGACAGCTACAGTTTTGTTGGGGTTAGTTGCTTGGACAAATCAATATATTATTAACCGTTCTAAGTATTTTGGTCACCTGCTTTCAGAAATGTCGAAAGATTATTCGATTAGGGTGCTCGAAACCATGACTGGAATTAGGCTAGTTAAGTCAACGGGGAACGAGGAAAGGGAGTATCAACGGATCAAGGATTTAATTCAAAGGCGAGAACAAGCGGATTTTCAGGCTCAGGTAAACTATGCGGCGATCGCCCCAATTAACGAAGTTGTTAATTTGATAGTGATTATTTTGATTGTATTTATAGGTCGCACAATTTTTGCGAATGAACTAGAGTCTATTTCTACAGTTTTGTTGACTTATTTATTGGTGCTTTTTCGGTTAATCCCTTTGATTTCTCAGTTAAATGGCGGGCGCAGTCAATTCGCTACTACGTCGGCTAGTGTAGAGGTTGTGAATGATTTTTTAAGTTGTGATGACAAGCCATTTATGCTGAATGGGTCAGTGCCATATACTCATTTGCGATCGGGAATTCGTTTTAATAAAATATCTTTTAGTTATCCAAATCACAAAAATTTAGTTTTGCAAGGAATCGATTTATTTCTACCTCACGGTACTACTTTGGCATTGGTAGGAACTTCGGGTTCTGGGAAGTCAACTTTGGCAGATTTACTGCCGAGATTTTACGATCCTACGGTCGGTCATATCTCGATCGATGGCATGGATTTGCGCGAATTTGAACTAAAAAGTCTCAGAAAAGCGATGGGTATTGTTAGTCAAGATACGTTTTTGTTTAATGCTTCTGTGCGCGAGAATATTGCTTATGCTAAACAAGAAGCGACTGAGGCAGAAATTGTGGAAGCGGCGAAGGGAGCAAATGCTTATGAGTTTATCGAACTCTTGCCGGAGGGGCTGGATACTCAAATTGGCGATCGGGGTGTGATACTATCGGGAGGGCAGCGTCAGAGAATTTCGATTGCTAGAGCCCTGCTGCAAAACCCGGAGATTTTAATCTTAGATGAAGCAACGAGTTCGCTAGATACGGTTTCGGAAAGGTATGTGCAATCGGCGATCGAGAAACTGAGTTGCGATCGTACAACCTTAGTCATCGCCCACCGCCTCTCCACAGTCCAAAAAGCCGACAAAATCGCTGTGATCGATCGCGGACAAGTCGTAGAAATTGGCTCCCACGAAGAATTATTAGCCAAAGGAGGTTACTACACTCGCTTGTATTCAATACAATTCGCCGAAGAAACCGCTCGCGACGAAGCTTTAATTAGAGGCTCTTACGAAATTCGGACGCGCCTGACTCCGATGATTGCTTACCTCAAATTGCTAGTTGATGAAATGGTAGATTCTCCCGAAGAAAGAGACGAGTTAATCAGAGAATCATTTCACTCCGCTGCTAATATTTTTAAGACTTTAGAATTTATCGAAAGTACGATTAAACGTCAGGCTGTTAAAAAGTAGTTATTAGTTATTGGTTATTAGTTATTAGTTATTGGTTAGAAAAGCAGTTAACAGTTAACACTCAACAGTTAACAGTTAACAGTCAACAGTCAACAGTCAACAATTCCCATGTATAAATATTACGTATTTTTTACCAGAAATGTCTTGCCACAACCCAATGTAGCTAGTTTAGTTCAAGTTTCGCACTCTGCGAATGCCGCAGCAAATCTAGGCTTACCAACAGTTTTGGTCTATCTCCGCAAAGGCTGGAGTGCTTTTAATCCGATTGATTGGTTTCATCCTTTCCAACCTCGAAAACCCGACGACAAACTTGCCAAAATATATAATATTCAAGATAAATTAAAAGTAGCTGATTTACCGATGCCATGCCCGATCGACCTTTTCGACAGCAAGTGGACGAGTTCCAGTACAATAGTCTCAAAATACTACCTACCGATTCACCTACGAAAATCCACTCAAATCGTCCACACACGGGACTGGAACTTTGTCAAAGCGGCAATTCAAAACGGCATTCCGGCCATTTACGAACAGCATCACCACGAATCCAAGCAATTTGAGCCAGAAATTGTCTGCAATCCGCTGTTTCAAATTGCTGTAACTGTCGCTGATACCGTGCGAAACAGCATGATTCAAAATGGGATGCCACCGGAAAAAGTAATTATGCTGCACAATGGTTTCAACCAATTGTTTCTCGCGAGACAAACCGCAGATTCTCAAATATGGCGACAGAAGTTATTAGGAGACGGAAGAGAGCATTTAGCCGTTTATGCGGGCGGGCTTTACCCGTTTAAAGGTGTGGATATGTTGGTGGATGTGGCGAAGGAGTTGCCAGAAGTTCAATTTGCGATCGCCGGTGGCGATTCATCCCAAGTAATAGCATACCAGCAGTTAGCTAAATCCAAGCAAGTTAACAACATCAAATTTCTCGGCTACCTCCCGCAAAATCAACTAGCTAGCCTATTGCAAGCCGCCGATGTGTTGGTTCACCCACACTGTCAGACAGAGGCTGCGACGTTCACATCTCCTTTGAAATTCTTCGATTATATGGCATCGGGAACTCCGATTGTGGCGACGGAGATTGCATCTTTGCTTGAGTTTAAATCGGGAAATATTGCTGCGACTTGGTGCACACCCGATAACCCGCAGCAGTTTGCAGAAAGCATTCAAGCTTGTTTAACAAAATATCCGAGGCAGGTGGAAGGTTACGCAGAAACTCTGGATTTTGTCAAGCAATTTTCGTGGGAAAATCGGATTGAGAGGATTTTGAGTTATGTGGATGACTCATTTGTAGGGTGCGTCAGTCCGCAGGCGACAGACAATTGATAAAATTATCAAAACTGACGCACCCTACATACTACTAAAAATGAACCAAAAAATCATCGGCACAATCACCTCCTACCCAGGCATGAACCAAAGCGACTGGCTGTGGCAACAAACCCCCCACAACTTCGGCAAATGGGGCAACATTCAAATGCTAGCCAACCACCCAGAACCAGACTTTTTACTCATGTATCAATTCGACTTTCCCAAACCGCCCAAACAGCAATCCTGGCTCGACAAAATCCGCCGTCCCAGCCCCCAAAATCCCGAAAACGACATCCGAGACAAATTGCGCGGTGTCCCCCAGGAACGCATAATTTACCTAATCCGCGAGCCGCCATTACCCGAAGTAATTGAAATTACCAAAGCTAATTACGAACAATCAAAGCTATATTGTGGCTACATTTCCGGGCCAGACGACTTCGCACCAAATCCCAATTATATGCCCGCGATTTGGTATCACAGCAACTCGTTTCGAGAACTCGATGAAATGCCACCACCAGCTAAAACTAAATCCTGTTCTTGGATTACTTCCGGTGTGAGTCGCACCGCCAATCACCGCCAACGATTAGATTTTATCAAATTGCTGCAACAACAAGAATTAAACTTTGACCTTTACGGGCGAAACTTGCCAACTTGGGCGCGCGGGAACGGCACTGTCAACAATAAATGGCACGCTGTCGCACCATATTATTACAACTTAGCTATTGAAAATTATGCCGAAAATGATTGGTATGTCAGCGAGAAACTTTGGGATGCTTTATTAGGTTGGAGTTTGCCGATTTATTACGGCGGTGCGGCGGCGGATAAGTTGTTGCCAGCGGGGAGTTTTCTGCGGCTTCCCAGTTTGGATCAGAAAGGAGTTGAATTTATTCAAGAGGTTGTAGCAACCCCGGATTATTGGCATGAAGCGAGGGAGAAAATTGCGGAAGCTAGGCAAATCATTCTCCACGAATTGAACTTGCTGAATTGGTTGTCTAACTTTGTATCTTAGGAAATAGTGCAATGACAGAAAATCAAAATCAACCCAGAGAATATGATGCAGTCAAGGGCGGTCAATCTCAAGTGCCGTTAGGTGCGGCTGTTTTAGGTGGGATTCCCGGTGTTAAGAGTCGTTTGGCTTCACCCGGTGTCGAAGTCAGAATTGCCGCACTGTCTGAAGCGCTGAAATATGGAGATGCAGGTTTAGATTTGATAATTGGGGCATTGCGAGATGAATCAATGGCAGTAAAATTTTCTGCCTATTCACTGCTGAAAGATAGGGATGACTTAAAGCTTACACCGCATTTCCCTCAAGACTATCTCCCTACATTTGACTTTGATGTCATAACAGTCGATGCTGAAGGAAAAGAAAATAGTCGCAGCCGTCATTATGCTCGCTTTTTTCCCGAAGACTTAGGGAACGGAATTGTACTAGAAATGGTTTATATTCCCGGCGGCACTTTTATGATGGGTTCGCCAGAAACAGAGGAAGGTAGAGACTGTTGTGAAAGTCCGCAGCATCAAGTAACAGTACCCGCTTTTTTTGCAGGCAAATATCCCATCACCCAAGCACAGTGGCAAGCATTGATGGGCAACAACCCCTCGGATTTCAAAGGTGAAAAACTTCCTGTTGAATCTGTATCGTGGAATATGGCAGTCGAATTTTGTGGCAAACTCTCGCAAAAAACTGGTAAAAAATATCGCCTGCTGACAGAAGCAGAATGGGAATACGCCTGTCGTGCCCGAACTACAACCCCATTTCATTTTGGGAAAACCATTACCCCGGAATTAGTCAACTATGACGGAAACAGCCCCTACGCAAACGCCTCCACAGGACTTTACCGCAAACAAAAAAATGATGTAGGAAGTTTTCTCCCCAATGCCTTTGGACTGTATGATATGCACGGCAATGTTTGGGAGTGGTGCAGCGATAGGTGGCATAGAAACTATAACGACGCACCAACTGACGGAAGTTCCTGGGAAACTGGCACAGATAATAACCGAGTGCGGCGTGGCGGTTCCTGGTACGACCTTGCGGTCAATTGCCGTTGTGCCTTTCGCTTCTCGCGTTCGCCGGGCATGAGTTGGTGGTCCTGGGGTTTGCGCGTAGCAGTGGCGTCGGTTTCTCCCTCGTCCTAGTTTTCCCGCGAGGACTCTTTTTTACCATTTTACCCTTTAGATAATTCGGCGGTTGAAACCGCAACTACACCAACAAAGTCCGCAAATATGAACGGAATTTGCACGCTAGCCAACGATACAGTTTGCGACCAACTAATTGCCTTGCTCAACAGTATTGAAGTTATCTTAGGCTCAAATATTCCTGTCTGCATTTATCCTTTCGACGACCAAATACAGCAAATTAAAGCAGAAATTATTAACCGTCCCAACGTGTTTATTTATGAAGATACTGCATCAATTCAGCGCTGGGATATGTTTATGCAAGCAGCAAGTCCTCAAAGTATAAACCGTAAGTACAGAATTTATGGTGGACATCGGCGTTTTTGTGCCTTTGACAACCCTTTTGATAATTTTGTCTATATGGATGCTGATACATTATTAATGAATTCACTAGACGGGGTTTTTCAAAAATTGAATGATTATGATTGTGTGGTCTACGATTTTCAATTTTATCATCCCGATAAGGTTTATAATATTGAATCAGAAAAACTATTTAATGTTTTTGGACAGCAGCAACTTAAATCAGAAATATTTTGTTCGGGATTTTACGGTTCAAAGCGAGGTTTGTTTAGCGAGAAAAAAATAGAGTGGTTATTGTCTAAACTCAAGGAAGGAGAATCGGAAATTCTTTACAAAACTGGCGATCAACCTGTTTTAAACTATATGTTTATGCGGTCGGGGATTCCGATTTATAATTTTGCTTATCATTTGCCAGACAGCCAAAGAACCGGGTCTTCTGTGACTTCAAAACATTTTGAAGAACGAGATAATATCCTCTACGATAAGGGTAATAGACTGACCTATATTCATTATATTGGAATTCCTCCAAGTATTACTGAAGCAGTGTGCCTCGGCGAAAATATTGAGTTTCCCTATCGCGATTTGTTTCTGCACTACCGCTATCTCCGGGAACCGTCCAAGCGTCCGATTTTTAGGGGACTGCCAAAGTCTTATACTGAGGTGTCTAGGTCGAATTTGTTAACCAGGGTATTGAGAAGGTTGAGGATAAATGTATGAATCGCGGTATTTATATTGTGGCGAATGATAAGGTGCTCGAAAGTGCGATCGCCCTTGTCAACAGCATACGTTTGTACAATTGTCAAGTACCAATTTTTCTGATTCCCTTCGATGACAATTATCAGCAAGTCGCCGCCGCCCTCAACCGTCTCCACAACGTGCGATTGTTCCCAAATCTGGGGTTTGTGGAACAGTTTACCAGGGAAATTGGCCAAATGTTCGATCGCAACTTTCTAGCCCTCCCCAACAAAATGCGAAAACTCGTCGCCTGGTTTGGCCCCCTCGACGAATTCCTGTACATCGACACCGATATCATCGTCTTTGAAGACATCGCAGCCAACCTCGACCAACTATCAGAAGTAGATTTCTTTTGCTGCGACTACCACCACCTTAGCGAACAACTGCGAAATGTATTTTCACCGATTGTCAAAGAACAGCATATTTTCACAGATTCCGAACTTCAAGATGTCTTCAACAGCGGTTTTTGGGCTTCCCGTAAAGGCACGATTTCCGAATCGCAAATGTATGAAATATTGCGCGAATGTTCGCAGCATCGAGAATATTTTGATTTTACTCAAAATGTCACCGACCAACCTATCCTAAATTACCTGATACTTAAACTAATTTCCCAACGGTGTAACCTTGTCAAAGCGACCGAATCTGAACCTGGAAGTTGGGCGGGTTCAAAGCATTTTCAGGAAATAGATAATGTGCTTTACGACAAAGGTAAAAGGTTAAAATATATTCACTGGGCGGGAATACCGATTAAATCGGGTAGTCCATACTGGGAACTATGGAAACATTATCGTTATTTGTATGAAAAAAAACCTAATTTAATGCAAAGAGTATTTCGATATTTGTAGGGTGTGTTGGGCGCTGTTTTGATATTTGATATAATGCCAGATGAATGTAGCGCCCAACGCACATGAGGCGATGATTCGGTGCGTTGGGCGCTATATTGATATTCGACATAATTCGAGATAATTAGGAAGCGCCCAACACACCCTACGGGATTAATTTTTTAATTAACAACTATGACAAATGGTATTTATATTCTGGCAAACGATGTTGTTTTCGACCACTTAGTCGCTTTATTAAACAGTCTCGAAGTCAATGGGGCAAAAAATATTCCAGTTTGTATCATTCCCTATGATGATAGACTGAAAAAAGTTCGAGTAGAAATTGCAACTCGTCATCATGTCACCCTGTTTGAAAACACCGATTCCATCCAATTCTGGGAAGACTTTGCAACACAAGTTTGGACATCTCACGCCAAAGCTCAAAAAGTTTGGCAAGCTAAAGGCTGGAAACCCGTTCACTGTCTGGGAATGCACCGGAAATTCTGTTGTTTTGACGGGCCATTTGATAAATTTATCTATTTTGACGCGGACACTCTGTCAATGAATTCTCTCGATTACATCTATCAAAAACTCGATAAATTTGACTGGGTAGCAAACGATTTTCAATACAAATCAGACCTTAATTATGTATTTGATTTGTCATCCCAAAAACTCGCAGATATTTTTGATTCTGAAAGACTGCAATCTCAGATTTTTTGTGCGGGTTGGTTTGCTTCCAAAAAAGGAGTTTTGAATCGCCATAACTGTGTTAAAATATTAGAATATTTAACATCAGGAGAATCGGAAATCTTGTCATTGCGGGGAACTGACCAACCTTTGTTTAACTATTTAGTTGGGCGCTGCAAAATCTCTTTTTACAACTTTGCATATTCTCAACCAGAACAGGTAACGGGAAATCATTGGTCTTCTCAATTTGATGCTATTGATAATGTTTTATACGATAAAGGACGGCGGCTGACTTACTTGCACTACATGAGTATTTCGGCTAGCAAAATCAATCAATTGTGTGGTGGCGAAGATGTTGAGATTCCTTACCGAGATGTATTTCTGCACTATCGCTATTTGAAGTCGCCGGAAAATATGCCAAAATTAACGCATCCCAATTTGTTGGTTCGCTTACAGAGAAATCTGAAAACTTGGGTAAGTAAAAAAGTTAATAGTCTTCAATTTAAGTTGCGAAATCTCTGAGTAGATAGAATCTAACTGTATCAAGACTAAATCCATGTTCTTTCTTTCTCTTCCTCTGCGTTCTCTGCGCTCTCTGTGGTTCAAAAAACCTCAAATTAGGATAATACTAGAGAACTATCAACCCCCTTCTCGATCGTAAAAGAGGGTTGATTGTTAAATCTCATTCTTCAAATGAATCTAAATCCAGGGCTCTGGAACCTCCGCGTTCTAACTCCAATAAAAGCTTACCTAGCTGTCTCCAAATTAGCCAGCCTGTAAGTATGGTTAGGGGGAAAGATAAAGCGTAAGCGAACAATTTGGGGATTCCAAAAATCTCTACACCAGAAGCTAAGAATATGCAAATTCCGCCGGCCATTCCCAGAAAAGGTATGAATAGTTGCAATCCTTGCAGGTTAGCTAAAGTGCGAGTAGCACGATTTTTTGACCACAGTTTTACGGCTTCTTTGAGAGTTGCTTCAAAGGCTAAGCCGGAGGCCATTCCTGCTAGGAGTCCAGCAGTCATAAAAAAATAGGGAGGTTCTAGAAAATAATACACGAATAATTCTTTTGGGTAATTGACAGTTGACAGTTGACAGTTGACAGTTGACAGTTGTCGATTGTTATTAGTTATTGGTTATTAGAATTAACAACTGATAACTCACAAATGACCCTTCGACGCTTCGACTACGCTCAGCGCACCGCTACGCTCAGGGTACTGCTGACAACTAACAACTGACTAAAATCGAGTTAGGGCGGTTGTTCCTGCTGTGGAAAATTCTGCTAATGCGCCTAGAGCAACGTTGAATAGGCGGCTTGGTTGCAGGTCTTCTTTGACTAGGTTCCACAGGCGGCGAACTTCTTCGGTGTGGAGGCGATCGTCCTCAATCAATGCCAAGATCAATTGGCGTCTCAAAAATGACCCTTCCTCTGACATCAAGAATTGCAAGCCTAGTTGTGCGGTTGGTAGCAGGTCAAAACTACGATCGGACCTGGCGATCGCGATCATGTCCTCTAACCTGTTCCACTGAAATTTGCCATCCCTGAATAATACCTCAATCAGGCGACGCCGCAGTGCCGGAGATTCCCCGTTCAACAAACGCCGCGCTACGTAAGGATACGCCACCTCGACTATTTTGAAATCGGGATTCAGCGTCAGGGCCAAACCTTCTTCTGTTACCAGAGACCGAATAATTAAGGCAAATTTCGCCGGGACTCGGAAAGGATAATCGTACATCAACCCCGAAAACTGGTCTGTAATCGTCTTGAAGTTAAAATCTGACACCTTTTCGCCGACGATATCGCCGAGGACAGATTCCAGCGCCGGGACGATCGGCATAATATCTGTATCTGGAGTCAAAAAGCCGAGTTTGACAAAATCCTTGGCTAACTCCAAGTAATCTTTATTAATCAAATGAACGACTGAATCAACCAAATTTTCTTTAGTTGTTTCTTCCATCTGATCCATCATCCCAAAGTCAATATAAGCCATGCGGCCGTCCGCTAAGGCAAACAGATTTCCCGGATGGGGGTCAGCGTGAAAAAATCCGTGTTCCAGCAACTGCCGCAAACCGCTGCGGACTCCGACTTCAATTAAAGTATCGGTATCCAAACCTGCGGCTTTAACACTTGCCATATCGGTCAGCTTGATGCCGTCAATCCATTCGAGAGTGAGAACGCATTTTGCAGTATAGCGCCAGTAAATACTCGGAACTTTTACGGTGGGGTCGTCGGCAAAATTGGTCGCAAATTTTTCGGCGTTGCGGCCTTCATTGATATAGTCAATTTCCTCGAATAATTTAATACCGAATTCATCGACTATTAAACACAGGTCGTGACCGAGATTTAGTGGCAACAACGGGCCCAACCATCCAGCCGCCCAGCGCATTAAGTAAAGGTCAAGACTCAAGATTGGTAACAGATTTGGTCGCTGAACTTTAACTGCTACTTCTTCTCCGGTGATCAGACGAGCTTTATACACTTGACCGAGACTGGCGGCGGCGACTGGTTCGGGGGAGATTTCGCTGTAAGTTTCGCTAATTTTGCGATCGAGTTCCGCTTCAATAATTTTGAAAGCTTGGGCCGAGTCAAAGGGCGGCAACTGATCCTGAAGTTTGATCAGTTCTATGAGAAAGTCTTTGCGGATTAAATCGGGTCTGGTAGAAAGAGCTTGGCCGACTTTAATAAAAGTGGGGCCCAAGCGAGTCAGTATTTGTCGCAGGTGGGCGGCTCGTTCCGGCTGGTGTGCTGCGACTTCGTGCTGCCAACTGTCCCACAGCATTCCGATGACAAAGCCTGCAAAAGACCAAATAACGGTAATTGCTCGCCAAATTGCTTTCCAAGGACGGCTGCGGTAATACTGAGCGATCGCTTGTGGATCGTAGCGTCTAGCTTGAGTGAATTGATACTGACGCACTCGTTTATTTTCCTCTTAGTTTATGAAATTTACAATTAATAGGGCATGGGGGATTGGGCATTGGGCATTGTAAATTGGGCATTGGTCGTTAAAACTGTCTTCCCTCTTCCCTCTTCCCTCTTCCTTATTCTAAATTTGTTTCTTTTCATTCAATATAGTACACAAAAGTACAAGTGCTCAGTGAAAAAACTTAACTAATTTCGCTGAGCCTTACCTCGGAATTACATAGTAAACCCTGCGATCGCTCTTTGGTCATAGGTTTCGGTCAGCCTAGACACCAAAGCCAAAGCTACCGGATGCGATCGTCGGGTGCCAAACAATCTTTCAGCCCATAAATCGCCCGCTCTTGTTGATCCCTCGACAGTTCCGGGAACATCGGTAAAGACAAGACTTGGTGACAAACTTGCTCGGCCTGGGGCAACTGACCGGCCACATAGCCCAAAGATTTGTAAACAGGTTGCAGGTGCAAAGGTAACGGATAGTAGACCATCGAACCGATGCCACATTCCTGCAACTTAGTCCGCACCGAGTCCCGGAAATTGCCAGAGGGATTTGGCGCGTTTTCTGGGCTGGTTAGCCGGATGGTGTATTGATTCCAAACTCCTTTTGCCAAAGGCAATTCTTTGGGGACGACAACTCCGGGCACGCGAGACAGAAATTCGCCATAAACTGCCGCTTTCTCCCGGCGCTGGGCGTTCCAACTGTCGAGATACCGTAATTTAATGCTGAGAATCACCGCTTGCAGAGCGTCTAAACGGCTGTTGTAGCCAATTTCTTCGTAAAAGTACCGAGAAGACTGTCCGTGTTCTTTGAGCATTCTCATGGCAGCAGCTAGGGCTGGATCGTTTGTGGTTACGGCCCCGCCGTCACCGCAAGCGCCTAAATTTTTGGTCGGATAGAAGCTGAAACAGCCGATATGGCCGATGCTGCCGACTTTTCGAGACTGCCACTCGGCCCCGACAGACTGGGCGCAATCTTCGATTACGACTAAATTATGTCGAGTTGCAATGTCCATTAACCGAGTCATATCGATCGGTTGTCCGAAGATGTGGACGGGCATAATTGCTTTGGTTTTTTCGGTAATTGCGGCTTCGAGTCGATCGACATCCATGTTAAATGTCCCAGGATCAATATCGACAAACACCGGAGTTGCACCCACAGCGCTAATTGTTTCAGCCGAAGCAAAAAAAGTAAAAGGAGTGGTAATCACTTGATCGCCCGGGCCAATTTTGAGGGCTCGCAACGCCAAAATCAGCGCATCCGTACCGGAGTTGCAGCCAACGCAATCGGAAACGCCGATGTAGCTGGCGAACTCTTGTTCAAAAGTTTTTACAGCGGGGCCGCCGATGTAGGCACCAGAGGCCAGCACCTTTTGCACCGCAGCAGCTATCTCGTCGCCAATCTGGGCGTATTGACGGCTTAAGTCGAGGGGGGGAACGTTATTCACTCTTTACACCACAAATTTCAACCATTATCAAAGCAAATTCTTACAGTAAAACTGTTTCTGAGAAACGTTTATTGAAATATCTTATATTTTGGACGTGCAAACAATCACTTTATCGCAAGGGTGTGCCTGTGTTAATTCAGTTAGATTTTACTGATTTGGGTTGGGCTTTGGGGATGGTGGCGATCGCGATCGGGCTTTCGGCGTGGCAGGGATTGGGGCTGGAGGGGTCGATCGCGATCGCCGCAGGGCGCACCCTGATCCAGCTAATCTTAGTCGGCTACGTGCTCGCAGTAGTATTTGCCCCCGAGGGAAAAAATCCTTGGCTAGTTTTAGCAATTTTAGCAATCATGCTGACAACAGCTAGCATGGTTGCCACCAACCGGATTAGCAAAAAAATTAAGCACCTATTACCCTTAGTTTCGGGTTCAATTGCGATCGCTACAGCCTTAACTTTAGTTTATATAAACTCGCTAATTTTGCAACCCGATCCTTGGTACGAACCGCAATACCTAATTCCCTTAGCGGGGATGATTTTGGGTAATGCGATGAATGCAAGTGCGATCGCGGGTGAAAGACTTGTCAGTACAGTTAATAGCAGCCAGTTAGAAATAGAAACCCATTTAAGCTTAGGTTCTACACCGCAGCAAGCAGTAAAGCAGTACCGCAAAGATGCGATCAAAGCTGGATTAATCCCGATATTAAACACAATGACAGTCGTTGGAATCGTGACTTTGCCCGGAATGATGACAGGTCAAATGCTCAGCGGCGTTAGTCCTCTGGATGCGGCATCTTACCAAATTTTGATTATGTTTGTGTTGGCGCTGGCAACTTTAATCGCAACTCTGCTGTTGACTGAAGGATTGTGCCGCAAGTTTTTTAATCAAGATGCACAATTGATAAAATGGTAATTGGGCATTGGGCATTGGGCATTGGGCATTGGGCATTGGGCATTGGGCATTGGTAATATGATGTAGGTAGGAACTTGCATTTGGCACTATTTTTAGGAACAGGCAAGATGCCTGTTCCACAAGAGTTTAGTTTTTTGTGGGGTGGGCTTCTAGCCCGCCCTAGCATCACTAAGGAGAATAACCATGATTCAAATAGCAACTAAAACGCTAACGTTTGAAGAATTTGCGGAATGGAAGCCAGAAAACGGACGCTATGAACTGCACAATGGAGAGATTATTGAAATGTCACAGCCATTAGGAGACCATGAAGAAGTTATCAGTTTTTTAGGCTCAGAGTTAAATGCTGAGTCCAGAAGGCTAAAACTTCCGTACATTTTTCCCAAACAAGCATTAGTTAAAAATATCGAAAACAACTCTGCTTATGATCCAGATATTCTGATCTTAAATCGCCCAAATTTAGCATCAGAAGTTCTGTGGAAAAAGTTCTCAACTGTGACTCAAGGCGCATCAATTCCATTCGTTGTTGAAGTCGTTAGCACGAATTGGCAAGATGACTACAGCAAAAAAGTAGGTGAATACGAACTAATTGGGATTCCTGAATATTGGATTGTGGATTATCTTGGTTTGGGTGGCCGCAGATTTATCGGTAATCCTAAGCAACCGACTATTTCGATTTATCGGTTGATTGATGGCGAGTATGAAATTAGCCAATTTCGGGGAAATGATATGATTCAGTCGCCAACTTTCCCAGAGTTGGATTTGACGGCGCAACAAATTTTTCAAACTGGATTGATTGCGGATGATATTCCTGGGGATACTGATTAGTTTTGAATGAACAGGACTTATTCAAAAAGTGGTTTTATGCGCTACTTATAGCTTTAAGGTGTTTAGGTTCCACTTTTATTCAGCAGATTCAATGATTGGAATTAATCGTTCTTCGATTTCATCAATATAGGCTGTTAACCCTGTCTGAACACCTTTTTTTCGCAGAATTTCCAGATCCGTGTCTTCCCAGCACTGTTGTTCGCGTTCCATCTTGCCACCTGTGAGCTTTTCCACGACAATTTTAGGATTTCTAATGCGATCGGGTTCTGTCAATGAATTAGAGCGTAATCTGTGTGATTCATCGCAAGGATTAAACGTCAATTCGGTCGTGATCTCTTTAAGGCTTTGTGCTTCCTCTTGATTTGATGGAACAAACCCGTTCAAAACCCAGGCTTCCCGCATTCTGTTGGCTGTACCAATAATAATTGCTAATTTAGGTTGTCGATCGATGTGTTCTAAACGTGCTTGCTCGATATGTTCTCTTCGCCGAGGTTGATTGTCTAAATCACGCATCAAAATAACTGCTTTAATATCTCTCTTTTGTTTGTATTGTAGAAAACTGATTAACTTTATAATTTTATTAGCTGATTGACCATCACTTTTAAATTTTCCATTTGATCTGATGGTGGGGAACTTAAATTTATCTGAAAGACGTTTAGTTATATCATCAATATTTTTCCAGCAAGAATTCTCTGTACCAGCTTCTAAACCACTCCATTCAAATAGGTGTTGCAGCGTCTCATACTCTAACCAATCAATTTTATCTACTAAAAGGCGATCTGCTAATTTAGTAGCGGTTCGTGCGTCTGCACTACTTTCGACAATCACCACAAACTCAATCATTAATTTCTCCTGCAACCACCCAATCTTCTCCCTCCGCATCCCAGAATTCTCCGGTGGTTAAAGTTTGTTTTGCCCATTCTACATCAGGATGTTCATCTAATCTTTTGCAACGAGTCACACCGGAGTTATTGTTACTTAATACATGAACTTGAGACGGAGTAAGTTCATCGACAATGTAAGGAGAATGGGTGGAAAAAATAATTTGCAGGTTGTTGTTTTGTTGAATAATTTCTTTGAAAACAGCGATTAATTCTCGTTGTGCTTTTGGATGAAGTCCCTGTTCAACATCATCTAGTAAGACTAAATTAGGTTGACGGGGATTCATCAAAACAGTCAGTAATCCGAGAGCAAGCATTGTTCCTTCGCTAATGGAATGGGCTGGTATACGCTTACCAGTATTCATGTCTAGGACAACTTCTTGCCCTGCAATTTCCTGACTTTCTTCGTAGGAGATAGATTTGCCATCGACTTCGATTAAGCGTTGGCGATTTACCATAACCTTAGCTCGCCTTACCCCTACCTCGCGTACACCTGGTACAATCCGTTTCAACATTTCTTGTAAAGATTGAAATTCATCTGGAGCTTCGTCACGAAGATAGTCTAAGGTAGGTGCTAACCCTGAACCATCGAACTTAACTAGCGGGGTAATTGCATCGCTGTAAGCTGCTTTAGCAAGATTAGTAGCTACTAGCTTAAGATGAACTGAGTGTCTCAAAGATTTAGGAAGTGGATATTTAGCATCGCTTAGTGAACTTGGCCATCCTTGCATATTTCCAGCTTCTCGATCCACTTTCCATGATGCTATCGGAAACCAAGGAGAGTTAACGCTTTGTGTCCAGCTATAGGAAGCTTCCCAATCAGTCCGAGGATAGTATCCCCAAAAACCACTTGCAGTAACAGACATATTATTTTGCCCAATTGTTGTAATAAATTGAGGCGCTCTTTCATGCTGAAAAATATTGTCAAATGATGAATTAGCAAGCAGACTGAGATAATGTAATGCTTGCAAAACAGATGTTTTACCAGAACTGTTTTGTCCTACGAGTGCGTGTAGGCGTGAATCATCAAAATTTAGTTCTGTATCTTTATGACTTTTGAAGTTATGAAGTTTGACCTTTTCTAGCATTTAATTTATAACATCTTTTTATAGCGTTCTTTACAGGATTTGCGATCGCATATTTTGACTTTGCGTGGCGGTTGGTGGGTTAGTCGTGGTTAAATGTTTACCGATTAGTGGCTTAATTTAATTAGCGACATCAACCCACCCTACCATATCTTCAAATCCCGGCTAATTAGGTTCGTGACTCGCAATCCGCTTGCCATCGCCATCGTACACTTGCATCGGAATTTTTGCATTATCGCCGATCGCCTCCAAGGCCTTTTGCAAAGTTTCAACGTGCTTTTCTACAGCTTGGCGAGTCTTCACAGCATTGTTGTTGTTTGCTTGGATGAAAGTTTGTTGCAGCTTCTGCACGTAATCGGGAGTCATCTGCACCGCAATCAAACCTTTGCTAACAGTATAGTCGCAAATCTTCGGTTGACCTTTACAAGTTTTATCTAAATCAGTGCGCGCTTTTTGCAGTCTCCTTTCTTCCTGTAACCTTACTTCTGCTTGCTGCAATGATTTTGTGTAGGAATCGATCAGCGGTTTAGCTTTCTGAGAATAAGAAGTTGCAGCCGGAACTTGCTCGGCGTAACTCAAAGCTCTCCGCCAGTATTCTGATGCTTTAAACCAGCCGTTTTTGCCCTCAAAAATTTGAGCTTCCGCTGCTAAAGTCACAGCTTGGGTATACGCATTTTCCGAAATTCCTTCGACATTTTTGCGCTCGCGTGCTTGTGAAAGCTTAGTTTCATATTTCGGAACTAGCAATTTACCTTGTTGGTAAGATTGCGTACTGCTGGATATTTCTGATAGTATTGCGAGGGATTTTTCCCAACCTGCTTGCACTTGTGCCCAAGTCTCCGCAGTAGCCGCTACTGCTTCGCGAGCTTCTGCTATTTGGGCTGTACTTTTGGCTTCTAGCAGCGTTTTTTCGGCTTGTTTCTCTGTGCTTAATTGCTTGTTTCCACTGGCTAAATTCTTCCGGTATTCTTTGGTCTTTCTCTGAGCAAACGGATAAACTGGGCTGTCGGTGGGGATTTCTCCGAGTTGATCGATCGCACTTTGCCACAGAGATTGCGCTTGGAGCCCGCTCTCGGCAGAATAAGGCGGATTTTCGGTTTTCTCGCCTGCCGATCGCGCGAGGCGCGCTGCATCGATCGCAGAGTTTAAATTCTGACTTTGCTGCCGGTAGTTTTCCAGAGCGCTTTGAGCTTCACCGCGATGAATTGACCAGGAAGGAATCGGTTCCAAAAGGGCGATCGCCTGTTTTAACTGTCCCTGCGCTTCTTCGGGACTGCTAGCAACTTTTGAAGTCTTCAGCGTCTTCGCCGAATTTTCGCTCAACTGTTTGGCATTAGCTAATGCAGTACATTCTCCGATGACGCAAGGGCGGCTCAGCAGGTAATAACCGCCTGCCAAAACTAGCGCCGCCATGCTGACGATTCCGGCCGCCGCCAGCATCGCAAACGGCGACTGCTTGGGCTTTTGGTCAACTGTTACCGCTTCCATATCCAGCACATCGAAGGGATTGTCTGCAATATCTGCCGGGATTGCAGCAACCTTAAAGGCGATCGCATCGGAATTGCTAGAACTCTCAGAAAAATCGGGAAAATATTCATCAACCCCCGCATTTTTAACATCGGTTTCTAACGGCACATCCTCCACCGCATCCGCCGCATCCGGCGCATTTTCTGCTAAGACAATCGCCGTTTCTGCTGCGGGTATCTCGGCTTTTTTGAACGCTGGTACTGTTTTCGGCCGGGACAAAACAGGGTGGTGCATCGTAAAAGAATGGAAAGCGTAAGGCTGTTTTTGCCCGGTAATTTTCAAGCAAAGTCCAATCTGTTGAATAGATTCCGGTTCTATTTCGAGAATGGCTGCTTCTAGCACCGCAAAAGTCGGTTTGGCTTTGAGAACTAAACTGCGCGGGTGTTCTCCCACCACCGTCAAACATTCATCTTGAAAATCGCAACTGATATAAAGCGGTAAATTTTTAAAGCCGGCTGCTTGCAAGTATTTCTGCAATTTTACTTCTAGAATTTGTGCCTTGCTTTGTCGCTCTGCTACTGTCATACTTTTCCTCTGTCTGATATCACCACACTTGAAATTTTAGCTGGGAGATTTTAGATTGCGAAATTGTCGGTATTTCCGATTTGTTTGAACTTGTACCGAATGATTCAAATCTCAGCCCTCAAATCTTAACTCTCAGATTTAAATTTGCAATGCCTCTCCATAACTTTCGCTGAAATAAACTTGAGTCACGTCAAAACGCCCGCCGTATTGTTTGAAAGGTTCTGCTGCATAACCGAGCGGCAGCAAACAGCAAACATCTACTTCTTCGGGAATTTGAAAGGCTTCTTTCACCGAAGCAGCCACAAAACCTTCGATCGGACAACTGTCTACTCCAAAGCTTTTAGCTGCAATCATTAAATGAGCTACTGCGAGCATTGTATGCCTGTTTGTCCAAGTTTCTAGGGACTCGAAGCAAGGACGGTTCTCGAAAAATTGCGGGATTGCTTGCCGCAGATAACCGGCTAAATTGTCGTTCATTCCGCCTGCTGCTTTGCCTAATTCGATGACGGCTTCGATGTTTTCTGGTGCGGCGGCACGTCTATCGCCGCAGCAGATTAATACTGTTGGGGCTTCTACTACTTGGCGCTGATCGAAAGCGCAAGTTTTTAATTTTTCCTTGCTGGCTGCGTCTTGAAGTACGATAAACCGCCAAGGCTGCAAATTGTAACCGGAGGGCGATCGCACTCCCAAGCGCAAAATCTCTGTCAGTATTGCTGGCGGAATGCGATCGGGTTTGAAGCTGCGGGCGGCCCGTCGGCTTTCGATCGCTGTTTTAACATTAATTGAAGGTTGGATTTCAATTGGCATGGGTTATTGGTAATTGGTAATTGGTAATTGGTTATTGGCTATTGGTTATTGGTTACTGGTTACTGGTTATTGGAAATTAGAACAACAAATCACAACTGCCAACTGCCAACTACCAACTGTCAACTGTCAACTGTCAACTGTCAACTGCCAACTGACTTACCCCAAGCCCAACTCGCGCTTGAGCAAATTAATCGACTTAGAACCGATGTAATTTTCCGAGCATATCAGTTGCGGGGGACGGATAATATCTTCTCTAGCCGCATTGATGGCAGCTTTTACTGTAGCAAAGCTCGGTTGGTCGCAAAAAATTGTTCTGGCCGATCGCACGATCGAGTTAATCTTGTAGGCATCTGACAGCAAAGCCGTCATCACCAGCAAATCCTCGCCCCGGATGCTGTGGATGATCACTTCAGTCGATCGCAGCATTCCCGGGCTCAGGCTGACCAAACCCAAATAGCTGTCCTTCGGCAAACTCCCCACTAGCTGGATTTCCTGAACGTAGTCGTAGATATCTACGGGAATGACTCGCACCGAACGCGGTGCCGAAATCGATTCTGCTTCTCCGATAAAATATCGGCTCGTGATCACAGTACCAGAAGAGATTTGATCGAGAAAAGTACCCAACTCTTCCATCGCCACTAACTGGATGGGAATACGCAGAGCTTGTTCGAGTTCTTTTGCCATCAACTCACCCACGCCGATGTCTTCTGTGGGGGCTGTGACGACGACTCGCGCGCTGCACCGGAGCCGCCAGTCAATTTCGGCCAAAAATAATTCCCTAGCTTGGTTGAGCGTACAGCCCTGTCCCAGCAGTTGATCGAGACTTTCTTGCACTATTTTATTGGCAAGGGGATATTCATCGAGGATTGCGGATTTGAGTTTGTTGCCGCCTTCGTGGCCTTGAGCGCGGACGTAAATCCCCGATCCGGCTTGGGCTTCGACGAGTCCAGTATTTTCGAGCTGTCGGTATACTTTGCTGATGGTGTTGCGGTGCAAACCCGTCTGCATGGCTAGCTGTCTGGTGCTCGGCAAACGGTGCCCGGGCGGAAATTGTCGCGAGGCGATCGCGAACCTGATTTGATTGAATAATTGGGTAGATGCTGGAATATCGCTATCTGTTTGAATATGAAATTGAACCATTATTAAAAGCTCCGGCGAATTCAACTTAGTATTTTTATGTATGTCGAGTACCGCCTGCTGGATGGCTGGGATATCTCTGTGTATAGCATAATCTGATTTGACCGCTCTGCTGCGGCCGTTTTGCTTCGCAGGCGATCGCAGCCGCTTTATCGTTCCCCGTAGGGACACGGCAATGCCGTGTCCCTACAATGGCTGTATCTCACTTCTAGCTCTCACAGCGAACACTCCTAAAAAAACGCTTTTTATAAAATTCAAATGCTCCCTATTTGCTCTCCGATTTCGAGTTCGCTTGCTGTCTTTCTACCAGTCAAGAAATAAGTCCGCATTTCCCCTTTACCTTTAATCTCGATCAAGCCGCGCTCTTCAAACTCATATTTATCCCACAGCAATTCGTAAGTATAGAAGCTAACCTGAATGCGGCCTGGTATGCCGTGAGATTCCATGCGGCTGGCTGTATTTACCGCATTTCCCCACAAGTCGTAAATAAACTTTTTAGTACCGATTACTCCCGCTACCACCGGGCCGCTATTAATCCCGATGCGGAGGTCAAATTTCGCGTCTAGCTTCAGATTTAATTCCTGAATTGCGGATAGCATATCCAGCGCCATTTCGGCGATCGCCTCTGCGTGATCTGCGCGTTCGATCGGAATGCCGCCTGCTACCATATAAGCATCCCCGATCGTCTTAATTTTTTCCAACCCGTGCTTCTCGGTCAGTTGGTCAAAAGTCGAGAAAATTTCATTCAGCAAATATACTAATTTAGTCGCCGACATCGTGGTAGAAATTTGAGTAAAATTCACCAAATCAGCAAAAAGAATGGTGGCTTTTTCAAACTTATCTGCAATTAATCCCGGTTCATGCTTCAACCTATCGGCGATCGCCTCTGGCAAAATATTTAGTAGTAAACTATCAGTTTTTTTCTGTTCTTTCTTGAGTGCAGACTCCATCCGCTTGCGCTTGGTGATATCGTGAAAAAACACCGAAATGCCATCGTGGCAAGGAAAAGCCCGGACTTCCAACCACACTTTTAAGGGGCGATAATATTTTTCAAAAGTTACTCCCACTTGCTTGGCTACAGCTTCGTGAGACTCTTCATAAAATACCGAATTTACTAACTCGGGAAACTCTTCCCAAAAATTCTTACCAAAAAGGTCTTCCGGCGATTTTTGCAAAAATTGCGATGCTTTGTAATTGACGTAAGTAAATCGCCACTGGGGGTCGAGAGCAAAAAAAGCATCGCTCATTCCTTCTAAAAAATTGACAATTTGTTCGTCAGTAGAACGGAGTTTTGCTTCTACTTGTTTTTGGCGAAACTGCGCGCGCTTTAATTTAGTTAGATTAATTCTCAACTCCATTTGGCTGATAATTTGCCTTCCTAAAGTCCGCAGCGCTTCTAGCTGTTCTGGCGTGAGATGGCGCGGAACTGTATCTATGGCGCACAAAGTGCCGATCGGGAAACCGTCAGGAGTTACTAGCGGTGCTCCAGCATAAAACCGAATATTCGGATTGGAAGTT
Source organism: Cyanobacteria bacterium OTE_58_metabat_593 (assembly GCA_031372825.1). Lineage (GTDB taxonomy): Bacteria > Cyanobacteriota > Cyanobacteriia > Cyanobacteriales > Microcoleaceae > Microcoleus. The sequence continues at coordinate 52,534 of JANMLZ010000115.1, forward strand.
ACTAGGGGATTCCCCGCAAAGCGATCGTCTTCTAAAGCATTTGGTACAACTAGCAATTCGTTGGGATTTAAAATAGCATGAGCGCAAAAAGCCAACTCTCTGGGAGTTTCTGGCGCTTCCAGACCGACTTTCGATTTAAACCACTGTCTGTTAGAATCTACTAAGCTGACTAAAGCAATAGGAGTACCGCAAATATAAGATGCTAAAGCTGTTAGGTCATCAAAAGCTGCTTCGGCATCTGTATCGAGAACATTGTAGCGGTGAAGTGCTTTTAGCCTCTCTTCTTCGTTGCTGGGCAAAGGCGCAGCCTGCATCGGGGGCGGCGCGGATACACGCTTGCGAAAAATGCGCGCAAGTCTCCGTGGTGCGATTTTTTGGACTTGCGCGGCCAGTTTTTCAACGAGCATCAACAGACTTGTTTCCCAAGCTTTATTCATCTTTATTTATCTTTTTTCACACCGGATGGAACTGAGGGCGATCCTCTTCGAGGGCTGCGCTAACGAACTCGATCTACACTTACGTATTTACCGCCATTAACTCTTCAATTTCCAGAGCTTTTGTTGGCAATTTATCTGTTAATACTTCTCTACCCCCTTCGCTAACAAGTATATCATTCTCAATCCGTATTCCCCGGACATCTGCGAATTTTTCCAACAAATCCCACTTTACCAAATCTTTATATTTGGCGCGAGTTTCTGAATTATTTAAGATGGCCGGAACTTGATAAAATCCAGGTTCGATCGATACCAGCATACCCGATCGCAAAACTCGATTCAGCCGCAAAAACCCCAATCCAAACCGACTGCTTCTAACTCTCCCTGCTTCGTAACCAGCCAAATCTCCCAAATCTTCCATATCGTGAACATCCAACCCAATTAAATGTCCGATACCGTGTACAAAAAACACTGCGTGAGCGTCCATTTCCACCAAATCATCAACATTCCCGCGCAAAATACCCAAATCAACTAATCCTTCAGTCATAATTCTAGCAGCTAAAAGGTGAATATCTTGATATTCCACACCCGGACTAATTTTATCGATACAAGCATCGTGCGCCGCTAAAACTACATCGTAAACCGCTCGCTGAGTCGGAGAAAAATTGCCAGATACTGGCCAAGTGCGAGTCACATCAGCCGCCCATCCCATTGATGTTTCTGCACCGACATCTGCTAACAGCAAATCTCCTGCTTGTAGGGCATTGTGATAATGTTCGCTGTGCAGAACTTCCCCTTGTACAGTCACGATGCTGGGATAAGCGCAAGTCATGTTGTGCGAGATAATCGCACTTTCCATTGCAGCGCGAATTCCGGCTTCAATCCGAGCTTTTGGAGTTGCCGCCATTCCCGCTTTGTGAGCTTCCACAGTCACAGCAGCAGCATCTCGCAACTCTGCCAAACTTGCTGGATCGTGGGTGAGGCGAAGAGATATAATAGCCTTAGTTAGTTCGAGATCGATGCCTGCGGGCGATTTGGAAAGTGCAAGAGGTCGATCGAGGATTTGCGACTGTTGCAGGGCCGTCAGATTGTCCTGAATGGCGATCGTTGCCGCACCCATTCCCCGCGACTTCAAATCAGCCATTGGGAAAGCAGAATTAGCCCCAATTAATTCAGCAATTTCTGCTCTTTTCGGCATCTCCCCGTGCCACAATGTGCTACTAGCAGGTGCATCATCTAAGAATAGTTCTAACTTGCCCGATTCTAAGCGAATCGCCGCATTTTCTAACGGCAAACCAGCAAAATAAAGAAAGTGACTGCTCGCGCGAAATGGTAACTTTAGAGCCGGATAATTACGAGCAATACTGCTACCCGACCAAAGAATTGCCGGAAAATTAATTAAACTAGCCAGTTTTTGCCTGCGTTGATGCAAAGCATTTCTTAACAAATCGTAATCTTTGGTAATTTCCATGAAAAGTTTTGTTTGTAGTAAGGACTTCAGTCCTTTTTCTTGACTATTTTCTATTCTAGACTTTAGAGTATAAGTAAATTCACTGACATAGCTATGAAAACTCCTCAGAAATCCGATCGCAATTCTCCACAAGTACGGGATTGGCCGATCGCACATTTGCCCGGATTGAGCAACGAAAACCAGTCTCAACTGGAAGAATGCGGAATTACGACAACTCAACAACTAATTCGCATGACTAAAACAGCAGAGGCTAAGGCGCTTCTGGCGCATCAATTGCAGGTTAACCTTAAATATGTCAACAAATGGGTTGCTCTGGCCTTATTGGCTCGCATTCCGAGTGTAGGCTGCCAATATTGCGGGCTACTGCTTCATGCCGGCGTCGCTTCTCCGACTCAATTGGCGCAAATGCCGGTGGGAAGATTGCACGAACAAATCTTGAGAATGCACGTAGCGATGATGCAGCGCAACGATTTAACTCCTTCAGTCGATCGTGTGCAAAAATGGATTGAAGAAGCTAAATTAGTTATTAGTTAGTAGTTATTGGTTATTGGTTATTAGTTATTGGTTATTTGTTATTAGTAGCGACCAACAGTCAACAGTCAACAGTCAACAGTCAACAGTCAACAGTCAACAGTCAACAGTCAACAGTCAACAGTCAACAGTCAACAGTCAACAGTCAACAGTCAACAGTCAACAGTCAACAGTCAACAGTCAACAAATATTATGTCAATTCAAGTTTACGGAATCCCGAACTGTGGAACCTGCAAAAAAGCCTTCCAGTGGCTGGAAGATAGCAAAATCGCCTATGAGTTTATCAATACCAAAGAAAATCTTCCCACTCGCGAGATGATTGAAAACTGGGTAAATTCTCTAGGTTTTCAACCAATGCGAAATACTTCCGGTCAATCTTACCGCGATTTGGGCGAAGTTAGGAACAATTGGACGAATAAAGAGTGGATTGAGGCATTTGCTAGTGATGCGATGCTACTGAAGCGTCCTCTTTTTGTCAAGGATGGAACGGCTGTTTTGGTAGGTTTTAGAGACACACCAGATGTGATGCGGGAAAAGTTGGGAATTTAGAGGTTATAGATTTTTAACCGCAGATAAATGCTGATGAACGCTGATGAACGCTGATGAAGGAAAATCACTAATCTCAGGGATTTTTTCGTTTCATAAATTTCAGGTTTCCCGCATCATCAGTGAAGCCCCACCGTTCATAAAATGGTATCATCTTCGGTAAACAGTGAAGTCCTAATGATTCAACAGCTTGCAATTTTGGATGATTGATAACTGCATTCATCAACTTCACACCTAGTCCCATCTTTCGATGCGTCGGGTTGACGATGACATCAAAAACCGTTCCTCTGTAAACAAAATCGGTGATAACGCGAGTAAAAGCAATTAGCCGATCGCCCTCATCGACCAATCCTATGATAACATCAGTTGCGGCGAGCATCTTCACCACATCCTCGCGGGTACGCTGATTACACCAAAATTCGTTTTTGTACAATTCCATCAAATCGGAAACCTGGCTTTCCGTCAGAGTTTCGACGATTCGATACTTATCCAGTGTGCCGGTCATACTCTATTTTACCGTAATCTAGTTTAATTGCGCGATCGGCAATATCAAAATAGCGGTCATCGTGACTAATCACAAACACCGTTTTTCCCCGCCGCTTCAACTCCGGTAACAACTGCTTGTAAAAAATATCCCGGAAAAACGGGTCTTGATCCGAAGCCCACTCATCAAACAAATAAATCGGTCTGTCTTCCAAATACGCAGTCAGCAAAGCCAACCGTTTTCGCTGTCCCTGAGACAAAGCCGTAGTAGATAATATACCATCTTTCACCTCAACTTTATTATCCAAATGAAACTCCCGCAAATATTCAGCCGCCTGCTGATCCAAATCATGATTAGTCATCCCCAAAAGCCTTTCAAACAAATAGAAATCGGAAAATATCACCGAAAAATGCTGCCTGTACCATTCTCGATTTTCATCAGTAATCGGCTGTCCGTCTAGCAAAATTTCTCCCGATTCAGGAATATACAAACCAGTAATTAACTTAGCCAAAGTAGACTTACCGCTGCCATTCCCACCAATGATAAACACCAACTCACCCGCATGAAACTTCAAACTTAACTCACCCAAAATAAAATTGCTGTCTTCCTTCTCTCCCGGATAGCGGTGAGTTGTTTCCTTCAATTCAAGAGTCTGCCAATCCGCAGTTTCAACCCTTGTTACCACAGAATTAATCTCAGATTGACTAGCCAAAGCCAATCCCATTTTCTCAATCTTCTCCACCGAAGTATTAGCCCGAAAAATCGCCGGCAACCTTTGCAAAATATTCTGAAACGGAGACATCAAATAGGTGCTTGTCAGAATGTAAGTCGATAAAACCGGAGTAGAAACTGGCACAAATTTAGGTAAAATAAATAATAGTAAACCCATTAGCATAAAAAACAGCAATTGCCCAACTCCAATCGCCACAGCACCCGTATTCAAAGCAGTTACATTATAATCGCGGGAAGCATCAGCGCTTACCTGCAATTCTTCCGTAAAAAACTCTTGACGGCGCAAGGAATGCAGTTTTAGTTCCTTAATTCCATCAGTAATACTACGAAAATGCTTAAACAATACATCTTGTTCTTCTCTGGCTAAATCGAAGAATTTCCGCATTTTATTGAGCAGCAGTTGTACAGTACCAATCATCAGCACTAAAAAACCAAATACCACCACAAAAACCGTGCCAGAAATCGTGCTTAAATAAGTCAAGCAGCCGACAACAACTGCTATATCAACACAGAGAAAAGGAATTAGAAATATAGTATTAGAAAGAGTTCCCACATCATCTGTCAGAGTTGCCAACAAGCGGTTAGCGCCCAACTCCTCCAAATTTCGCAACGGAGTAGACAAAATGCCACGACTTAAACTCAGTCGCAGATTATAAACTGCTTCTTGAGATAGATAGATCAACAAAAATTGAGAGACAAAGCCACTCAAAAGAGCCAAGATTGCCAATCCCCCAAAATACCAGACTAAACTAGCATTAGAATTGTCGCTGATGGCGCGGTTAATTAGGGCAATTAACATAGCACTGGAACCGCCACTGATTAAGCCCGTGAGTATGGCGATGGAAACATTTAACCAAGAAGCTTTTAACAGTAACCAAATTACATTCATCTAATTTTACCTTAAATTTAATAGGTGTTTGTAGTGGATGCACTCAATTTTGGAAGAAGGGCGAAGCATTCCGGCCGACAATTTATTAGCTAGAACCAGGGATTTACTGCCGGAATGCTTCGCCCCTACGAACTAAATTACTGATGCAATTCTGTCTCATCTGTTTTAAATACTACTTTATTGTAAATTTCGCTCATCGACATTTGAACTCCCAAGGAAGCAAAAGAAACTGTTGCTGTTTCTTCCTCATACTCCTGAAATAACCATTGATTCGATTCAGTTTTAATATACTGTTTGACTAACAATTCGTATTGACTGACTAATACATATTCACGGAATTGAGGAATCGATCGATAAAACCGAAACTTATCCTCCTGATCGAAATTCTTGGTAGACTTAGAAAGCACTTCCACAATCAGGACAGGATTGAGTATCTCATCACTGCGTGCGTCGTTAAAAATGGGTTCTCCTTCAATCACCATTACATCAGGGTAAGTTCCGCGTCGGTACCGAGGAATCCACAACCGCAAATCGTTGTGAAAAAGCTCATAGGGCTGCCCCTCAAGCAAATTTCCCAAGACTCTACTCAAATTTCTGATAATCCGGCTGTGATTAATAGTACCACCTGTCATTTGTACAATTTCTCCATCGCGGTATTCATTTCTAAACTCAGCAGTTTCCTCTAACTCCCGGTACTCATCAACAGTATAAATTTTTTGCTTACTTTGTACTAACATTTTCACCTCTGTACAAACTTTTATCTGCGTTAAGCTGTTAGGCATTTAAACCACTAACGAGGCCTGTAGGGTGCGTCAGCTCGATCACCCCAAAGGGTAAGGTAAACGCTGTGGGCTGACGCACCCTACAATACTATTTTAAATGCGTAACAGCTTAATCTGCGTTAATCTGCCTACATTTGCGGTTAAAAAACATAATTAACAGTATATCACAACAATAAAAAAACGCCCAACCACACAGAGTTAGGCGTTTTTTAAACTTTCAAAACCAGGTAAAATTAATCCTGGCTAGAAAACGAATTAGATTCGATTTTTGCAGTAGCTACAACAGGTTGCACCTGACTCAAAGCCGACTGCAACATGGGAGTGTTAGCAACAGCATCGTTAGCCAAATTAAACAAAGGATTCGACAAAATACCCGCCAAAGTTGTCGCAACCAAAGTCAGTACAACACTGACTTGCAAAGGCCGCATTCCTTGAAGATTCCAGCGAACTTCAGGATAATTCTTGACAACCTCTGACATCTCTTGAGGTTCCTTGACTACCATCATCTTGACAACGCGGATGTAGTAGTAAATCGAAATTACGCTGGTAACTAATGCCAAGATAACTAAGCCGTAAAGTCCAGCTTGCCAGCCAGCCCAGAACAGATAGATTTTGCCAAAAAATCCAGCCAAGGGCGGAATTCCACCGAGAGAAAGTAAACAAATACTCAATGCTAAAGTTAGCAATGGATCTTTTTGGTACAAACCGGAGTATTCGCTAATTTGGTCGGTTCCAGTCCGCAATGAGAACAGGATGATGCAGGCGAAAGCGCCTAGGTTCATAAACAGGTAAACCAACAGATAAAATATCATGCTGGAATAACCGGCTTCGGTTCCTGCAACTAAACCAATCATCACAAAACCGGCTTGCGCGATCGACGAATAAGCCAAAAGCCGCTTCATGCTAGTCTGGGCAAGAGCTACTACATTTCCCAACACCATGCTGAGTATGGCTAAGGCTGTGAATACGAAGTGCCACTGTTCGATAAGTACGGGGAAAACCGTAGTTAACAAGCGGATTGCTAGGGCAAAACCCGCTGCTTTGGAACCGACTGAAAGGAAGGCAACAACGGGTGTTGGCGAACCTTCATAAACGTCTGGAGTCCATTGGTGGAAAGGAACCGCTGAGATTTTGAAGGCGATTCCGGCGATCGCAAATACCAATGCGATCACCAAACCGAGAGATTGACCGTCATTAACAGTAGGAAGATGAGAGGCGATCGCACTTAAGGTAGTTTCGCCACCAGACAACCCGTACAGCAGCGACAGCCCGTAGAGGAAAACCGCCGAAGAAGAAGCACCAATTAACAAATATTTCAAAGCAGCTTCATTGGAACGCGGGTCACGTTTTGTGTAACCTGTCAGCAAATAAGACGAGATACTGAGAGTTTCCAACGAAATAAAAATCATCACTAATTCATTAGCACCGGAAAGGAACATTCCCCCCAAAGTAGCGGTGAGCAAAATGCCAATAAATTCCGCTAAAGCAGTACCAGTTTGCAATACATAGCGAACGGATATCAAAATAGTGACAGCCGCAGTCAAAGCAATAATTCCACGAAATACTAAGCTCAAGGCATCGCTATTAAAACCGCCTAGAAACGAGATAGTATTAGTGTTATCCGCTTGCAAACAAAGAGCACCGACGGCGGCGAGCAAACCGGCAACAGCCACGTAGGGAGTCCAACCAGAGGAACTGCGGCCTACGATTAAATCGCCGACGAGCACAACCAAGAGGGTGACAATGATGATTCCCTCTGGCAATATAGTTCCAGCATTTAGCTGGGCGGCAAGAGTAGCAAAATCCATATTTTCAGACAAGTTGGGTAATACAGGCTAGGGAAGCCTGTAATGGGCAGTGAAATGTTAGAAATTCTTTACCAAACTGGATTGTAGCTGATTACAGCCTTGCGATCCCAGTTTTGTCCGTGTTTGTTGCGATATCTTCGGTTCAACTGGTTCCCCGACTCTGCCTGGGAACCCTATCTAGAGGCTCTGCCTCGCTGCCTAGGAACCCATGTCTAGAGGCTCTGTTTCGTCGATCGCACGCGCAAACCAGAGACCATGTACTCCCGTGCACAGCGCGATCGAACTTACCGTCAGAGCTAACATTGATTAGACATAGCAAGAATTACCTGTCTTGAACAGGCAGGATGCCTGTTCCACAATATTGATTGAAGGTATATTGAGTGAGGTCAAAATAATGTCTTTAAATCAGCTTAAAGATTCGAGAAAAGTAGAAATCTTTCCCCACGATCCAACATGGCGAGTTATATTCCTTGAAGATTCAAAACAGATTGCATTAGCAATGGGAGAAAATGTTGTTACCATTCACCATATCGGCAGCACAGCGATTCCGAGCATTTATGCAAAACCGATTATTGATTTCTTGATTGAGGTGAAAGACATTGCTAAAGTAGATGAGCATAATCCAGCAATGGCAATTCTCGGATACGAAGCAATGGGGGAGTTTGGACTGCCGGGCCGCCGCTTCTTCCTCAAAAATAGTACATTAGGTAAAAGAACTCACCATCTTCACACATTTGAGGCTAAATCACCGGAAATAAAACGTCATTTGGTATTTCGCGATTATACGATTGCCCATCCTGAAGTCGCACAGAAATACAGTGAATTGAAGCGCGAGTTGGCGAAAAAATATCCAGAGGATATTCAAGGTTATATGAACGGCAAGAATGGGTTTATCAAAGAGGTGGAAAAAAAAGCACTAGAGTGGCAAGATTTGAGATTAATCTAGAGTAATTTGCCAACTTTAACTAACGAATCTTAATCAGGCTTTTATGGGCGGACAGGATGTTCACCTCACACCCACAATAAATTTATTCTTTGTGGAACAGGCATCTTGCCTGTTCTTGAGAATAGTGCAAAATGTGAGTTTACCGACATTCAGGAACTATCAGCCCGCATCCAGCAGTCTCAGCATCCAGTGCATCTTTTAGAGACACGATGCGCCCATCTGGGTCAAAAGCAGTAAAATCCCATCAGCCATGTGATCTTTGAGCCGATCGGCAATAACTTACAAATTAAGGTAGTTTGAAAATAAGCCATCAATTTCCCCATAAGCCTTGACATCTGACATACACTCTGTAAATTAAACACCCGCTTCTGCGCCGCCATCCATATATATTAAAGATGCCATGTCAACCTTAGTCATCGTCGAATCTCCCACAAAAGCCCGTACCATTCGCAACTTTCTGCCCTCAAACTACCGAGTAGAGGCATCAATGGGCCATGTGCGCGACCTCCCATCCTCCGCCGAAGAAATACCAGAAGCCGTTAAAGGAGAAAAATGGGCGCAACTCGGCGTAAACGTCGATGCGGACTTTGAACCCCTCTACGTCATCCCGAAAGATAAAAGGAAAATTGTCAAAGAACTCAAAGACGCCCTCAAAGACGCCACAGAACTGATTCTAGCCACTGACGAAGACCGAGAAGGCGAAAGCATTTCCTGGCATTTGCTGCAAATCCTCAAACCCAAAGTTCCCATTAAGCGGATGGTGTTCCACGAAATCACCCGCGAAGCCATCCGTGACGCTTTGACTCACTGTCGCGATATCGACAATCGAGTCGTACAAGCCCAAGAAACTCGCCGAATTCTCGATCGACTCGTCGGTTACACCCTTTCTCCGCTACTGTGGAAAAAAATCGCTTGGGGCTTGTCCGCCGGCCGAGTCCAGTCCGTCGCCGTCCGCCTGTTGGTACTCCGCGAACGGGAACGCCGCGCCTTCCGCCAAGGTAGCTACTGGGATTTGAAAGCAACTTTGACCCCTCCCAAACCTCCCGCCAAGGGACAGGCGAGTGCATTTGAAGCGAAATTGGTGACAGTCGGCAATGTGAAAGTTGCCAACGGTAGCGATTTCGATGAAAATACCGGGAAAATTATCGCAGGCCGCCGCGTACTTTTGCTGAACGAAGAACAGGCGCGGGCTTTACTAGAACGCATTCAAAACAAACCTTGGACTGTCACCAATCTCGAAGAACGGCCAGTCACCCGCAAACCTTCGCCACCATTTACAACCTCGACTTTGCAGCAGGAAGCTAACCGCAAGCTGAGGCTGGGGGCGCGGGAAACCATGCGAATTGCCCAAAGTCTCTATGAACGCGGTTTTATCACCTATATGCGGACGGATTCGGTACATTTATCCGAACAGGCGATTACCGCCGCCCGCAGTTGCGTCCAAGAACTGTACGGTAGCGAATACCTCAGCCCGCAGCCCCGGAAATATACAACCAAAAGCAAAGGCGCCCAGGAAGCCCACGAAGCTATCCGCCCGGCCGGTAGCACTTTTCGGACTCCGCAGCAAACCGGACTAGATGGCGTTGACTTCCGCCTCTACGATTTAATTTGGAAACGGACTGTGGCTTCTCAAATGGCCGATGCGCGCCAAACTCACGTCACGCTGCTAACTTTGGTGGAAGATGCCGGTTTCCGTTCCAGCGGGAAACGTATCGATTTTGCGGGCTTTTTGCGCGCCTACGTGGAAGGTTCCGATGACCCAGATGCGGCTTTGGAAGACCAAGAGGTGATTTTGCCGGCGCTGAAAGTGGGGGATAAACCTAATTGCAAAGATGTAGAAGCCGTTGGCCACGAAACTCAGCCGCCCGCCCGCTATACCGAAGCTTCCCTGGTCAAAATGCTGGAAAGCGAGGGCGTGGGTCGTCCGAGTACCTATGCGAGTATTATCGGTACAATTGTCGATCGAGGTTACGCGAAATTAATCGCCAACGCCTTAATTCCCACATTCACCGCTTTCGCCGTCACAACTTTATTGGAAACGCATTTTCCCGATTTAGTAGACACCGGTTTTACTTCCAGAATGGAACAAACCCTGGATGAAATTGCCACCGGCGAGGCTAAATGGCTGCCGTATTTGGACAAGTTTTATCGAGGAGAAACTGGACTTCAAACCCAAGTCAAAGAACAGGAAAGTCAAATCGATGCCAAAGTTGCCCGAACTGTGATATTGGAGAATATTTCTGCTAAAGTGTGCATCGGTAAATACGGCGCTTATCTCGAAGCTGAAAGGGAAGAGGGGCCGATAAAAGCATCGATTCCCCAAGATTTGACTCCGGCAGATTTAGACCCGGAACAAGTCGAGTTTCTGTTAAAGCAAAAGACTGAAGGCCCGGAACAATTGGGCCTCCACCCGGAAACCGGGGAACCAATTTTTGTGTTGATTGGTACTTATGGGCCCTACGTTCAGTTAGGAGAAATTACTGAAACTAACAAGAAACCGAAGCGGAGTTCTTTGCCGAAGGGGACGGACAAGGATGCCATGACGTTAGAGATGGCTGTGAGCTTGCTGACTCTGCCGCGCTTGTTGGGGACTCACCCGGATACGGGGGCGAAGGTGCAGGCTGCTTTGGGGATGTATGGGCCTTATGTGGTGCACGACCAGGGTAAGGTTGGTAAGGATTATCGATCGATCAAGGTTCCTGATGATGTTTTGACTATAGGGCTCGATCGGGCATTGGAACTATTAGCGCAACCAAAAGCCGTTCGCGGTAGCAGCAAAACAGCCACACCTTTGAAGGAATTGGGCGCGCATCCAGAATCGGGAGAACTCCTCAATGTTTACGATGGCCGTTATGGGCCCTACGTCAAACACGGGGATATCAATGCTTCCTTGTCCAAGGATGAATCTGTGGAGAATTTCACCTTACAAAAAGCATTGGATTTGTTAGCAGCGAAGGAAGCAGCGGGCGGCGGAAAATCTAGCAAGTCGAAGAAGTCAACGAAGACAACTGCGGCGAAGTCGGAAACGGCGGCGAAGAAAACAACTACTGCGAAGAAAACCACTGCGGCGAAGTCGGAAACTGCTGCGAAGAAAACAACTGTGGCGAAGAAAACAACTACTAAGAAGGCAGCGACTACTACGGCGAGTAAGAAGAAAACAGAGTGAAGTTAGTGAGGAGACGTTGAAATTAGTAAGGACACAGCAGTGCTGTGTCCTTACAAAACTCACGAATTAAGAAGACTTAACATGACTCTAAAGCTATATCAGGAAGTTGCTTTAACTCGTGACTTACCAGAATATCAACTCAGAGCAGGAGATATTGCCACATTGGTTGATTTTGTTCCTCATCCTAGTGGTGGTGAAGAAGGCTGTCTGTTGGAAGTATTTAATGCTGTTGGTGAGTCTCTTACAGTTATAGCCGTCCCTATCTCTACTGTAGAAGTTCTCCGCTCTGATGAAATCTTAACTGTTCGTTCTTTGGCAACAGCAGGTTAATATTGGATTCACATCCAGGTTGTAGAAACCGTGGCATCGGAACATTTTGTTTTAATGATATAATCAAAACTATCCATGTAGTAATTGGAGTAATTAAAACACCATGATATCTGAACTTATGGTACAACCTTCTTACTGGATCGATCGGGAAATTTCGATGCAGAAAGTCAGAAATCTTTACTTATTCAAATTTACGGAAAACCTACAAGCCAGATTAGAAGAATTAGCCGAGAGAAAAAAGGCTAATCTTTTAACTTCAGAAGAGGTTGTAGAATTAGCAAGTTTACTCGAACTCGATCGAATTTTCACCTTAATTAACGCTAAAGTTATAGCAGCCTCATGTCCGTAAACCGCGCTACTAGAAATTTAGTAAGAAGTAGAGCTAATTTTCTTTGTGAATATTGCCATTCAGCGGAAGAAAGTAGCTCTACTTTATTTACGATAGATCATATTTTACCTCGCTCGATTGGTGGTAGCGATGAGCTTGAAAACTTAGCTTTAGCTTGTCATCGGTGTAATAATAATCGCTATAATTTTGTGACTGCTACTGACCCAGAAACAGAACAAGAAGTAACTTTGTTTAACCCCCGTCAACAGCAATGGTCTGAGCATTTTACCTGGTCTGCGGATGGTTTAGAAATAATGGGTATTACTCCAACAGGTAGGGGAACCTGCGATCGATTAGACCTTAACGATCGGTATCATAATGAAGGAGCGATTATCAGAGCTCGTCGTTTATGGATTAAGGCAGGGTGGCATCCTCCCTCTAGCGATCCTCGCCAAAATTTATAATATCGAGCGCTCGATTTTAGATTATGGAAAGGCTCTCCTAAAATATCAAAATACATAATCAGCTTAACTTAATTCCTATTAGTTAATTTTCTTGCAAAACGTTGTGAATTAATTCTGCTGCTAGTTCTAGCTTATCGCGGTGAGTCAGAGCATCCATGTCAACGGTGACTGTTGAGCGGCGCTTGGGTGCGGGTGCGACTGGGGGTGTGGCGACGGGCAACTCCAGGGTTTCGTAGAAGTAATCGATCGGTTTTTCGTACACGGCGGCGAAGGCGGGTAACTCCCTCTCGGCGTCTACTTTGCGCTTGCCGTTTTCGATACACGAGATGGCTTGTTGGCTCAGGGTTATCCCGTAGCGCAGCTCTAACTGCTCAATAACTTGCTCTTGGGTTAATCCGAGTGCTTCGCGGGTAGCCTTGAGGCGCTTGCCAAGGGAGAACGCCATATCAGGAAATCGTGTAAAGGACAATGAAATCCTATATTTTTCCTTAAGAAACCTCTATCCGATAAATCAATAGTTATACGATAATCATGTAAATTCAGATTCCGATGGGTTCTAGCCACTCGGAAGACTTGCGGACAAACCAGAAACCTTGTGTAGGAGAAGTGAAATGAACGAAATAGTTGAAAAAGCTCAACAGGCAATTGCTACACCCGAAGTGCAAGAGATGTTGAAGAAGTTATCTGAATATGGTTTAGGTGTGTTTATGCCACATATGCACGATCCAGAAACAGGTGACTTTGCCCCGCTTCCTTCAGGGATAGTAGCCGTAGAGGATAATCTACAAGTATCTTTTCATCATGCTTCTGAACCAGAAGTTTCTAACGCTAGACCTGTTGGTTGGGTTTGGGATAATTCTTCTCAAACAGCTATGGCTTGTATTACTTGTATTGAGTATAGTGGACAACACGGTAGAACCAAGCATTAAGTAGTTGGTTGATTGAGTACATTCTGGGATAAGTCAACTGCTATCCCAGTTTCTGTGTGAGCAGATACAAAACAGTTGTCTGTCTCAAAAATTTGTTTTGATTCAACAACATAATGTTAATTATTCACAAGGAGTTCACTATGAAGTTTTCCGCTGACCGTACAGAGAAAAAAGGACCTTTGGGAGGAGCTTATTACGAAACATATATCAAAATAACTTTGACACCAGAAGAGGAAAATATTGCCCACAAACAAGGCATTATGAGAACGATAATTTTCGGAGGTAGCAGTGGTGATGACCCTGAAACAATAGAGGCGATGCGTCTTTGTGGTCGGTTACAAATAAGAATGGGAGATTTAATCGAAGGGATTACTGTTAAAGTTGGTAGCGGTCAAGAACTGGGAAGGCTTGCAGCGTTTGAAGATTTGATAAAAGATCGTTGTAAAAAATTCAAGTCTAACATTACAGCCGATCAGTTTTTTGGCTCTGGTGGGTCTAAAGACGAAGAGGAGTTATAGGATCGGATTGTGCAGTAATTTGTCCTGAGTTTTGTTTATTAATGGAGAGATAAAATGTCAAATAAGCCAATGAAAGACGATCGCACTGAGAATCGTGAATCAGCACAAGATAAAGTAGAGCAAGTGGTTACAAAACTCAAGCTAACTAAAAATGAGCGACAACAGCTACATTACCGCTTAGAAGACTACATGAGCTACCACGATATACTGGAACTTGCAAAAAGTATGTTTCAACAAAAGTCAGAAGGTCGTTGGTAGATAATTAATAGATAAAAAAGGCAAGCTTTTTTTATCCCATACAAAAGAGCGATCGCACTTTTTTCAGTATCTCGATGAAAGTGCGATCGCTCTATTTTGCATAATTTGCACTGACTCAGTATTAATTTGAGTTAAATCACTCAGTTTTATATCATTTGTGCGTTCGATCGCACCACCCACCCTATCTCTGACCTCGCTTTGGTCTAAAATCTCCTTAGCCACCAAAAAGACGATATGCGCGATTGACCAAACTAAAAAACTGCGGTAATCCAGAAATAGAAAGCATACTATACCGTAAATTGCCCACACTTATGCAGTAATATTAATTTGTCTCTCTTTCTTTGCACATCTTTCATGCGGCGGGATTCAATTTTCTACAAACTGTTCGGACAAGCGCCCACTTTGCTGTTCGATCTACTGGCGACAACTCCAGCAAATGCTGCCAATTATCGCTTTGACTCGGTTGCAGTCAAAGAACCTAAATTTGAAATTGACGGCGTATTTTTGCCCCCAGAATCTGAAGAACCGGGCATTGTCTATTTTTGTGAAGTTCAGTTTCAGAAAGACGAACAGCTTTACGAACGATTGTTTGGCGAATCGTTTTTATACTTTTACCGCAATCGCAGTCGCTACAGGGATTGGCAAGCTGTAGTGATTTATCCATCACGCAGTGTCGAACAAAGCGATGTTTATCCTTATCGAGCTTTGCTCAACAGCAATCAAGTGCATCGAGTATGCTTGGATGAGTTGGGGGATATTCGCGCTTTGCCTTTAGGAATTGCGCTGATGGTGTTGACGACTGTCGGGGAGACTCAAGCACCAGCAGAAGCAAGATATTTGCTGAGCCGAGTGCAGCAAGAAGTTCCACCAGCAGCAGGTCGTGACATAATAGACCTATTAGCTACTATTTTGTCGTACAAATTTACATCGTTGAGTCGAGCCGAGGTGGAATCAATGTTGGGAATTACATTACAGGAAACGAGATTCTATCAAGAAGCTAAGGCGGAAGGACGGCAGGAAGGACGGCAGACAGAAGCCTGTGCCCTGATTGTCCGACAATTAACCCGTCGGTTGCGGCAAGAACTTTCTGAGGAAATGCGATCGCGCCTTGCCAATCTGCCCTTGCTAGTGCTCGAAGATTTGAGTGAGGCGCTGTTGGATTTTGCTACTATGCCAGATTTAGAGGCTTGGCTGGAGGTGCAGCAGTCGGAAAGATAAGAATTTAGCGAGTTATTCAGGGCTTCAATAGCTGATGCACCTTACTCGCTAAATTAAGATATAGACGGCGGCCCAGAACGATAGACTCGAATCACTTTTCCCGTCAATGTCTCAGCAGTAGATATTGCATCATGAATATTGGCAGTCAGTTTAGCAATATCGTCATCTCGCGTGCAGGCAATAATACCAGAGTGGTCAGGTTCCAGCTTATGCAGTTGAAAGAAATCGCGCCGATTGACGGTCAAAACAGCCCTATTTTGAGTGATCGCAAATGCTAATACATCCTCATCAGGTAGTCCAGCATTTCCTGCTTCTTGAACAGTCAGGACATCATGCCCCAAAGACCGCAGATTTTGCACAACTTGTCGGGAAAATTGTTCGTCTGCATAGATACGCGCCATAGGTTTATTTGAGATTTGCAGGTGTATCTAAGATTTCGTCAGCATCATCTTGCTGTCGAATTGCTTCCTCAATTTCGTCTGGATAAGCTTCAGTATAAGCCCAAACATTTACTAAATCAGCAGCACTGAGCTGGGGATAGCAATCTAGGATAAAAGCATCGGTAGCGCCGTCATTTCGATAGCTGGCGAGTAACCAAACGGGGATGCGAGTTTTGTCAATACAAGCATCACCGCCCATCACGCCGGGAGTTTTTGTAATCGGGCGGCCACTGTTTTTCAAACTCTGGGTTAAGATGCTGATTGCCTCAGCTTTGTCGATCGGCGTTAAGGCCAAAAGTTGTGCTTCTAATTCTTTGGTTGTCATGGAAATTTTGGGATTTATGAATTAGGTATCTATTTGGTATTATAGCTCCACAATTAAAAATCTGCATATCTAATATAAATTATTCTCACCTCTACCTTGAGAAGTATCTTTTTATTGCCGAAGCCTGGGGATCAAAATTGCCCGCTTGTCACTCAAAAATTAACGTTGATTTAAACTTTAATTTAGATAAAACTGGTATACAATTCAATTGTTTGCTTGTGAAATATGGAGCGAACATAAATTACGCACTCCCACCAAAGAAACCGGGTTTTCCGCTAATCTGCGGGTAACCAAGTATTTTCGTAAAAAACCCGGTTTCTAGACCCCGTACTAATTTCAAAACAAAGTTTACCAAACAAACAACCAAAACACAGGATTGAATCGCGTATGATGCTAGGAACGACCGAAATCCCCCAATTAAAACCGCTTTCCGACTCAGAACTCGGCAAAATCAACGCTTACTGGCGGGCGGCTAACTACCTTTCCGTCGGACAAATCTATCTCCTCGACAATCCGCTACTCAAAGAACCCCTCAAACTCGAACACGTCAAACCCAGACTCCTCGGACATTGGGGCACCACTCCAGGCCTCAATTTCATCTACGTACACCTCAACCGTCTCATCAAAGCCCAAGACTTAAACGCCATCTACATCGCAGGCCCAGGACACGGCGGGCCGGGCTTGGTGGCTAACACCTATCTCGAAGGAACTTATACCGAATATTACTCGAATATTTCCCAAGATGAAGAGGGAATTCAACGGCTGTTCAAACAGTTTTCGTTTCCCGGCGGTATCCCCAGCCACGTCGCGCCGGAAACTCCGGGTTCGATTCACGAAGGCGGTGAACTTGGCTACGCCCTCGTCCACGCTTACGGGGCGGCCTTCGATAATCCCGATTTAATCGTGGCGGCGGTTGTCGGCGATGGGGAAGCGGAAACTGGCCCGCTGGCTGCTAGCTGGCATTCTAACAAGTTTCTCAACCCGGTTCGCGACGGGGCCGTGTTGCCGATTTTGCACCTGAATGGCTACAAAATTGCGAATCCTACCGTGTTGGCCCGCATTCCGCGCGAGGAATTGGAAAGTTTGATGGTGGGTTACGGCTACAAACCTTATTGGGTGGAGGGTTCCGATCCGGAAACGATGCACCAGTTGATGGCTGCAACGATGGATACGGCGATCGGCGAAATTAAGTCGATTCAGCAGGAAGCGCGGACTAAGGGCTATTCCGATCGCCCTCAGTGGCCGATGATTGTACTTAAAAGTCCCAAGGGTTGGACGGGGCCGAAGGAAGTTGATGGGAAGAAAACTGAGGGCTCGTGGCGATCGCACCAAGTTCCATTAGCAGAAATGGCTTCTAAGCCTGGCCACGTCCAACTCCTGGAAGATTGGATGAAAAGCTATAAGCCCGAAGAACTGTTTGATGACAAGGGTAAATTGATTGCAGAATTGGCGGAACTTGCACCAAAGGGCGATCGACGGATGGGGGCAAATCCGCACGCTAACGGCGGTCTGCTGCTGAAAGACTTGAAAATGCCAGAATTTGCCGACTACGCCGTAGACGTGCAGAAACCAGGCACTGTAATGGGTGAAGCAACCCGCGTGACCGGCCGCTTCCTGCGGGATGTGATGAAACTGAATCAGGAGAACGCTAATTTCCGCATTGTCGGGCCGGACGAAACTGCTTCAAACCGCCTCGATCCGGTGTTGGAGGTGACGAATCGGGTGTGGGCGGCAGAAATTTTGCCGGAAGATGACCATATCTCCGCCGATGGGCGGGTGATGGAAGTCCTCAGCGAACATCTGTGTCAGGGTTGGCTGGAAGGCTATTTGCTAACAGGAAGGCACGGATTTTTCTCTTGTTATGAAGCGTTTATTCACATCATTGACTCGATGTTCAATCAACACGCTAAATGGTTGAAAACTACTCGCGAGATCCCTTGGCGGAGACCGATCGCATCTCTCAACTACCTCTTAACATCTCACGTTTGGCGGCAAGATCACAACGGTTTTTCGCACCAAGATCCAGGTTTTATCGACCACGTAATTAACAAGAAATCGGAGGTGGTGCGGATTTATTTGCCGCCCGATGCGAACACTTTGCTATCTGTTACCGATCACTGTCTCCGTAGTCGCAATTATGTCAACGTGATTATTGCTGGGAAGCAGCCGGCTTTGCAATATTTGGATATGGAATCTGCGATTAAACACTGTACGGCTGGCCTCGGTATTTGGGAGTGGGCTAGCAATGACAAAGGTGGCGAACCGGATGTGGTAATGGCTTGCGCGGGTGATGTTCCGACATTGGAAACTTTGGCCGCTGTTGACATTCTGCGTCGAGATTATCCTGAGTTAAAAGTGCGGGTGGTGAATGTGGTGGATTTGATGACGCTTCAGCCTTCGAGTGAACATCCTCACGGTTTGTCTGACAAGGATTTTGATGCTTTGTTCACGACAGATAAGCCGGTGATTTTTGCTTTTCACGGCTATCCTTGGCTGATTCACCGATTGACTTATCGCCGGACAAATCACCCGAATATTCATGTTCGCGGTTATAAGGAGGAGGGGACGACTACCACGCCGTTTGATATGGTGGTGATTAACGATCTCGATCGATTCCACTTGGTTGGAGATGTAATTGACCGTGTTCGGAAACTGAGTTATGCTGCGGCTTATGGCAAACAGGCGCTGCGGGACAAATTGATCGAGCACAGGTTGTATATCAATAAACACGGCGACGATATGCCGGAAATCCGCGATTGGAAGTGGCCACACGGTGGCGCGGTTTCGTCTGAAATGCTGAAGGAAACTAAAGATCCGACGGCGACAGGAGATCAAAGCGTGCGATCGGGTGCTCCTGGGTAAGTGCGATAGTTTGTCTTCATCTGCGTGAATCTGCGTTAATCAATTGTCATCTGCGGTTAAGAAATTCTCTTTTTTTAACCGCAGAGAACACAGAGAAAGATAAGAGAGAGATGAATAATTCTGATGCTAAAATGAGGCTAGGGCGCGATCGAGTAATACCTCAACTTGGGCGCGAGTTACTCCCGGAAACCATTCAAGAAACTGGTCAATAGAGGCCCCATCTTTAAGGTTCTCGAAAAAGGCGGCAACAGGTACGCGCGTACCTCGAAATACCCATGCACCACTCACCTTACTTGGATGGCGTTCAATGAATTCAAATAGGTCTACATTCTGCATAGAGTGTATAATTAAAAGCACCAATCTCAAAGTTATCTTAGCATAAATCAATCGCGAGTCAGGATTTGTACATTCAAGAGGGGCGGTAATGCTTAAAGAAATAGAAATCCAAAATTTTAGGTGTTTTGAGCAAATCAAAATTTCTGGGTTTGAAAGAGTCAATTTAATCGGCGGCAAAAATAATGCTGGCAAGACAACATTGCTAGAAGCAATTTTTCTTAATGTTGCTCAAGATGCTGGAAGTATATCCGCATTAAAGACTCTTAGAATGGAATCTTCAGAATCAAGATTTAAGAGTGGATGGGACAACTTTTTTTATGACCGCAACAAAGATGCCATTATAGTAATTTATGGAAAAAATGAGAGTGATTTCGTAAGTAAAATAGAAATTTGGCTAGATGAATCTGGAAATGTGGATAATATTTTTTCCGATCAAAATGTAGAAAGATTAAGAGATTCATTTTTGAAGTATAAAGATGATTTGTTAGTCTTGAATATTAAGTTAAATCGAGACAATAAAGAAACAATTAGTTCCCCTGTGATAGCTACTTCAACAACCTTAATGTCTCAAAGTAATGAGCTGGCTAAATGGCTTTTTATTGCATCTTGTATAAGGTCTTCTGGAGCCGAACTCACGGAAGAATTTGATTTGGCGCGTTTGAAGGAAAAAAATAGCGAAGTTTTGAAAGCTTTTCAAGTTATCGATCCGGCGATCGAATCAGTAGAAAGCTTTTCAATTGGCGAACCCACGCTATACTTGAGAAAAAAAGGTGGAAAACGTTTGCCTCTTCCATTATTCGGAGATGCCATTAACCGAGTTGCAGACATTATCTTGAAACTGGTAAATAGCGAGCATAAAATATTGCTAATTGATGAAATAGAGAATGGCATTCACCATACAAACCAGCGGGAATTTTGGAGGATTTTATTTCGGTTGGCGGTTGAACTGGATACCCAGATTTTTGCCACAACTCACAGTTTAGAAATGCTTCAAGCATTTGCTGATGTGGGTTTGGAACCAAATCAGGAATGCAGCAGCGCTTATTTTGAACTAGCAAGGAAACTCAAAACAAATCAAATAATCGGAAGTCGGCTCGATTTGGAAACGTTGAATTACGCACTAGAGCATAAAGAAGGAGTGAGAGGTGAGTAATATTGTCATAGTAGAAAGTAAAAATGATAAAATTTTCATGCAGGCAATGGTTGAAAAACTAAACTGCGATATCCAGGTAGCATCACCTATTTATATAGATGATTATCAAAGTTTGGAAGGCTTGAGCGAAACAGAGTTAACCAAAGCTTTAAAAAATTTAGAAAGAAAGATTGACCGAAAAGATATCGAAAAGATTGGAATTATTATCGACATTGATAATTGTTCAGAGCAAGAACGGCTGCAATTCGTAGATAAATGTATAAAACAAGTGTTTGAAGCTGAAAGCTTGTCAAGCACTAAACAATTTATCGATATTTGTACAAAACTTGGCACAAAGGCAAAATTGGCTTGTTACTTTACAAATGTTGGAGGTAGAGGGGAACTGGAAACGCTTTTAAAGGCAATAAAAGCTAAAGATTCGACCTATGCTGATTGTTTGGATAGCTGGAAAACTTGCCTAGAAAACCAGGGAAAGAAAATCAACCAGAAAGAGTTTGATAAATTCTGGATTAGCAACTATATTAGATTTGATACTTGCTTAAAGAAGGAACAGAAACGAGCAGGAGAGAAATGCAGTATGTCTAAGTTTGATTATGTTATGGAACACAAAAAAGATATTTGGGATTGGGATAATCCTGCTCTTGATGATTTGAAAGATTTTTTTAAACTGTTTTGCTAATATGATAAAATTCACATACAATCAATACCAAAGGGAGCATCTTGATTGTGCAAACATATCCGCAAGGGCGAAGCATTCGCGCCTGTATCCTATCGACTATATGAGAGATTTTTAGCGCGAATGCTTCTCCCCTACAAAAACGGGATGCTCTCATATCAAATCCGTACATATCGGAATTACTCATCTCTCTCTTCTCTAACTCTGCGCCCTCTGCGCCCTCTGTGGTTAATAAAAAAAATCCTGTTCACCAATCAAATAAGATATCGATATGAGCTTAAAAATCTACTTTCTACGCCACGGTGAAACAGTTTACAGCAAAAGTGGCGGTTTCTGCGGAGACCTCGACCCAGAATTGACAGCCGAAGGTGCTCAAATGGCTGAACAGTTTGCCACAACTTACGCGAAATTGCCTTGGGATGCTGTTTATGTCAGTCCGATGAAACGTACAATTGCTACTGCAACACCTTTATGCGATACTCTGGGTATTGAAATGCAGTTGCGCGACGGACTGAAAGAAATTAAGTACGGTGAGTGGGAAGGCAAAACCTTAGAAGCTGTCAAACAAGAATACTCTGAAGATTATATTAACTGGCTGACTGAACCGGCTTGGAATGCACCGAATGGTGGCGAAACTTCTGTGCAAATTGCGAGTAGAGCTTCTTTAATTATCGCAGAAATTCAGGAAAAGTACAAAAATGGTAATGTTTTGGTGGTTTCCCACAAGGCGACTATTCGGATTATTCTGTGCGGTTTGTTGGGAATTGATTTGGGAAGTTATCGCAATCGCATTGCCGCTTTAGCAGCTTCTGTTAGTATTGTCAAGTTTGATGTGCGCGGGCCTATGTTGGAGGTTTTGGGCGATCGATCGTACATGGATGAAACTCTCCGCAATTTACCCGGTACTTGAGGTTTAGCGATGAAAATATTGGTGCTCAATGCAGGTTCTAGCAGTCAAAAAAGCTGTCTTTACGAGTTAAATGATGTTTTGCCCGATCGACCTTTGCAACCTCTGTGGTCAGCTAAAATCGATTGGACTCACCAGCAGGGTGTATCAGAGTTGAAAGTCACAACAGCAAAAGGTGTTCAGTTTGAGGAGGAGTTTGCATCGGAATCTCGCACAGATGCTATTTCTCGAATGCTGGAGACTCTTTGGAAAGGCAAAACTCAAATTATTAACGATTTAAACGAGATTGATATTGTCGGCCATCGCGTCGTACATGGCGGACAAGACTATCAGGAAAGTACGTTGATTTCACTGGATGTTAAAAAGGCGATCGCCCGTTTAGCAGTTTTCGCCCCCGTACACAATCCCGTTAACCTCGAAGGCATTGAGGCGATCGAGAATATCCTCCCAAATGTGCCGCAAATAGCAGTTTTTGATACAGCTTTTCACGCCCAATTACCGCCCGCCGCCTTTGTGTATCCTGGCCCCTACGAATGGCTAGAAAACGGGATTCGCCGCTACGGTTTTCACGGGATTAGCCATCAATATTGCGCGCGTAGGGCTACCGAAATGCTGGGGCGAAATTTGACGGATTTGCGGCTGATTAGCTGTCATTTGGGCAACGGATGTTCTCTGGCCGCTATTCGTGGCGGGGTGAGTGTGGACACGACGATGGGATTTACGCCTTTGGAAGGTTTGATGATGGGAAGTCGATCGGGCTCGATCGATCCTGGTATCATAATTCATCTGTTAAGGCGATCGGATTTAACTGCTGAAAAACTTGATGATATTCTGAATCGTAATTCTGGTTTGAAGGGGATTTCTGGGGTGTCTGGCGATATGCGGCAGATTGTTGAGGCGATTAGCCAAGGTAATGAAAGAGCTCAACTGGCTTTGGATATTTACATTCACCGTTTGCGCGCCGGAATTGGGGCGATGCTGGCGAGTTTGGGAGGGTTGGATGCTGTGATTTTTACGGCGGGTGTTGGGGAGAATTCTGCTATTGTGCGATCGGCTGCTTGCGAAGCTTTTGGGTTTATGGGTTTAAAATTGGATGGGGAGAAGAATCAACAAGTGCAAGGCGATGCAGATATTTCGGCCGCTGATTCAGCCGTGAGAGTTTTGGCGATTCACACCCAGGAAGATTGGGAAATTGCGCGAGAATGTTGGAAATTTCACTCGCAAGATTTGCATTTTACATCATAGATGTACAACAACTATGGTTGGGCGTGTTAAGTTTTTTGTAATAAATCGCTTCAGTATAAGTATTCAGAATATAAGTTTTGAGAAGATCCCCATCCTTAGTAAGTATTTGTACCAATCTTTTATAAAGATTTGATAAAGTTAATTCTGCATCGATTTCCCTATTAGACCCGTTTAAGTTAGGGAAAGTTGGTCATTTTTGAACAAAAATGAGACTAAAGAGCGTTAAAAGCGACAAAATGTTACCAATACTTAATGGTAAAACCATGTTTTTTAAGTTATTGATACTTTTTATTAATTTCCATAAAGTTTTCAATAACTATTTCTAATGATACTCACATTTTAAAGATTTGATGAAGCCTCGCGATTACGAATGCGATTACTGACAACAATGCTTTAAGATATTGGGCAGAAACTTAATCATCAATTATCTTAAAATAATCGAAAACCCAAGCAATATTTAAGTAAGTTTCTCGATTATTACATTGTTTTAGTTACAGGGATCTCAAAAATATGGAAAAAATTAAAGTTCTAAATATTTTTATTGATAATTTATCGACATTAGAATTGTTGCAGCAACTTGACGAAAAAGGTGGTATAGTTTTTACCCCCAATGTAGATCATCTAATGATCCTGCAAAAAGATCGAGACTTCTACAATGCTTATCAACTTGCAGACTACAGAGTTTGTGACGGACAAATATTAATGTATTGCTTGCATTTATTAGGAACACCCGTCAAAGAAAAGATTTCAGGTTCCGATTTTTTGCCAACCTTCTATCAGTATCATAAATACAACCATAATATCAAAATATTTTTGTTGGGAGCAGCCCCAGGAGTCGCTGAAAAAGCTCGGGAAAATATCAATATTAAAGTTGGAAGAGAGATTGTAGTGGGTACACATTCGCCATCCTTTGGGTTTGAAAAAAATGAAGAGGAAGGCGCTGCAATCGTCGATTTAATTGAAAAATCGGGTGCGAATGTATTAGCAGTAGGAGTTGGTTCGCCCAAGCAAGAAAAATGGATTATCAAATATAGAGAACAGCTAAAAAGCATCAAAATATTTTTAGCTATAGGTGCCACCATTGACTTTGAAGCTGGTCATAAGAAAAGAGCACCTAAATGGATGAGCAATGCCGGACTTGAAACTCCCTACAGATTGTTCAGTGAACCCCGACGACTTTGGAAACGATATTTAATCAACGATCCACCTTTTTTAGGGCTGGCTTTTAAACAGAAAATCAACATTTATCAAAACCCTTTTACCGATTAGTAAACTTACACTCAGGAAAAAGAAGATGTTACACCCATTAGAAAATATCCCCAAAAGTTCTGTGGAAAATGTCCTGACAATCGATATCGAAGATTGGTTCCACATTTTAGATATTGATTCAATACCAAGCCTGGAAGACTGGCATAAACTGGAAAGCACAGTTACCAAAAATACACAAGTAATTTTGGATTTACTCAACAAACATCACACCAAAGGAACATTTTTTGTCCTGGGATGGGTAGCCGAACATTTTCCAGATTTAGTCCGAGAAATTGCAAAGCAAGGTCATGAAATTGGTACTCATGGGTATAGCCATGAATTAATTTACAATTTAACTCCCAACCAGTTCCGTCGAGATGTAGCTCGTTCTCTGGATGTGTTGGAACGAATTACTTCACGACCAATTTTGGGATATCGTGCTCCTGGTTTTTCGATCGCCAATTCATCTCTGTGGGCATTAGACATTCTCGTAGAATTAGGTTTGCAGTATGATGCTTCGATATTTCCCATGAACAGAAATCACGGTGGGTTGCCGGGGTTTTCTGGAGATGCAGTATGGCTTACCACGGCCAAAGGAAACAAAATTCTGGAAATTCCAGTAACTCCTACTACACTCTTCAATAAAAAAGTGTATTTGTTTGGAGGCGGTTACTTTCGCCTTGCACCCTATGCTGCGATCGCTGCTGGGATTGAGCAACTCAACAATCAAGGAAAACCAGCATTAGTTTACCTACATCCTAGGGAATTCGATCCGCAGCATCCTCAGCTGAAAATGAATCCTTATCGTTCCTTCACAACTTATGTGAATCTGCACAAAACCCATTATAAATTTGAGCGCATGATTCAGAATTTTAAGTTTAATAGTATTGAGAAGATTTGGCAAATAAGTATTGATGGGAAGCAGCGCGGACGGGTGGTTAATAATTTCGTGGATCTTGCTCCCAGAGATTTGGAAATTTGCTGGCTAAGCAATACCTACGGAAAAACATCCGGTACTGAAACTGCAATAGCAGAAAATTTGCCCAGACTTAGACAGTAACTAAAAGACTTGATTGGGAAAAGTGTAGATCGCTCTCGCTTCTTTTCCCAATTCGGTCGATCGCGATCTACACTTGGTAAAGTCCCAATCTGGTTATAGGAAAAATTTTTGATGTCAAAACCATACAATCTCCAAACTTATGCAAATTTCGGAGTAATTAACGCCTTTAGACAGGTGGTACACGCAGTGCGTGAACGAACGAAAACGGATCATGCCGTAGCTGTGGCCCTACAGCGCATTCACCGAGACGAACAGCGGATTTCTCAAGCCCTCGGCAAACCCGTTCGTCAACTCGATATTCTGGAAATAGGTGGTGGACAGCAGATGGAACGTGCTCGCTATTTCGGGATCAATAATCAAGTCTCTGCGATCGACCTAGATGTGATTCCTTGCGGTTTCGATGTGGGAAGTTATCTGCGAATGTTCCAAGACAATGGCTTCGGGCGATTGGCAAAAACTCTAGGACGCAAACTGCTATTGGTCGATCGCACAAAACAGCTTGCTTGGCAAAAAGCACTGGGAATTACGAAGTTACCCAACCCTACTTTTATCCAAGGAGATATCTGCCAAGCAATTCCCAAGTCAGAAGCTTATGATCTCGTAGTTTCTTGGTCAACTTTCGAGCATTTGAACGAGCCTAAAATTGCTCTACAAAACGCCATTAAATCACTGCGACCCGGGGGAGTATTGTACATCGGCATTCATTTATAAGAAATACCCTGAAAACCCTGCGACTTTAGTCCAGGGATGAAAGGGCATTGCAGGATAAATCCTGCCAGTTAAATATTTCCCAATTATAGTAAAATCAATCAAGGAGGGTAAAAAAAGATGTACGCAGTACAAAAAGACGTTTGGCATTTAACAGGACTCGACAAAACCATTGTCGAGCAACTGTTGAGGTGGTCAAACAATCTGTTTAATGTCGGGACTTACGAAAGTCGGCAACGGTACTTTAAGGACAAAGGTGCAATTAAATACCCAGATTTGTACAAAATTGCCAAAGGCAACGAGAATTACGGGTTACTCTACTCGCAAGTCGCGCAACAATCTTTAAAATCGGTCGCTGAATCCTTTAGCTCTTTCCGAACCCTAGAAAAGTTAGCCAAGAAAGGAGAGATTAATCAAAAACCGAGGCTACCCAAGTACAGGACTAAAGGGGCGATGTACCAAGTTTCCTATCCTGGTCAAGCTTTAAAAATAGTAGGTAATCGGGTAAGGCTACCTTTGGGAACCAAAGGCAAAGAACACTTTGGGACAGATGCGCTCTGGGTGACTTTACCAGAAAGGCTGAAAGATTGCCAGATTAAAGAACTCAGGCTAATCCCTAGAAATGGCGAGGTCTGGGTTGAGTATGTCTATGAAAGTCTAACTGAACAAGCCCCTAGTTGTAGTCTGGAAATAACAGGAGTTTTGGGAATCGACCACGGCATCAATAACTGGTTGACTTGTGTTTCTAGTAATGGTAAGCCTTTCATCATTGATGGTCGAAAGCTGAAGTCTTGGAACCAGTGGTTTAATAAGGAAAAAGCGCGAGTCCAATCGGCTCACGCTCAATACAACTTACCCAAAGGTTTCTCGTCAAAAAGACTGCAACAGTTGTCAGAAACTCGCGCCAGAAAAATGAGAGACGCAGTAAATAAAGCAGTTAGAACCATAATAGAGTATTGCGAAAATCACCAAATCAATGTCATAGTTTTTGGCTGGAATAAAGGACATAAGCAAGAAGTAAATATGGGGGGCGTAACTAATCAAAACTTTGTCCAAATACCCACAGCTAAAGTCAAAGATAGACTACAACAAGAGTGCGATGTCAGAGGATGGAGATTTGTAGAGCAAGACGAATCCTACACCTCAAAAGCCAGCTTCTTGGACCGAGACTTACTGCCAGTGAAAGTTGGTGAAAAACCCGACAATTGGCAACCGTCTGGTAAAAGAATTAAACGAGGTTTGTACCGTTCCGCTCAGAAATTAATTCTGAATGCAGATGTTAACGGTGCGGCAAACATCATTAGGAAATCAAAAGTAGCCATAGACTCAATTATTGAGCGAGTGGGTAGCGGGTTGCTGACTAACCCTTTAAGAATTAAACTTTGGGCGGATTCATCCCCCAAAGTTTGTCCTTAAGAATCCCCGCGTCTTCAGACCCGGGAGTGTCAAATACCTCAAATAGCGGACATCACGACCTCCGTGCTTTTACTGGTTTTCCGATGCCTTTATGGGCGCATCTGCGCGCATCAACCAGCGATTCTATCGAACCAAGTTCGTATTTAAATGAGTGGCGACTTTCTCAGTGGCGAGCGCTTTTTGAACAAGAAACCACAGGCTGCGAGGAATTTCTGGAATCTTATGGTTCCGAACCAGATTTGACGAGCGACATTAGAGGCGAATTGAGCGAATATTCTGATGAGGAATTGTCTACAGTCGATGCTTTTTATGTCTGGCAAAAACCAATATTTTAATTATAGCCTGTTTAGGTTAGTCTATTTACCACGGACTTCCAATCATCACAAAAGCCGACCAATAATAAGGATGCGACAACTTCAAATCCGCGAATCCTTGCAGCGAAGCCGGCAACTCCACACCCTCACCCCGACTCGAACCCCGCAACCTGCCGCCCTCCAAACGCACATCTCCCCGCAACATCGAAATTTGCGCTTGTCGCAGCGCAGCCGCCTTAATTCGCGCCGTCTTTAACTGCTGGTAAAACTCACTCATCAATCCCAAAGTACCTTCATCGGAAACATACCACAAACTCCCTACAGCCGTTTGCACCCCCGCTTGCAGCGCTAATCCCCCAAAACCCAACTCCGCCTGTGCATCTCCCACCGCAGTTCGACAAGCACTTAAAACTAACAGATTCACCTGCGGATCATTCAATTTCAAATCCGGCAATTGATTCAGTCTCAACCGACTATCCCACAACTGAATAAAAGAATTATCCGGTGCTCCGGGCCGAAATTCGCCGTGAGTAGCTAAGTGAATAATTCCAAAAGGTCGGCTTTGATGCTGTCGTTTCAAATTCTCCAAAGTGAAACCCTCATTCAGAACACTAACTCCCGGCCACAGTTGCGAAATAGTCGCTATTTCCGCAGGAACCGCAGGTAAAGCTTTCAACTCGGAAAATTGCGACGCACCCATTGCTAAAACTTGAGACTTTCTGATATCTACGTAGCGAATATCTGTTAAATTGATACTGGGCATTAAGCTAAGATTGTGCTTTTCTACCAAAAATTGCTTTCCGTCGTGCAAAGCCGCAAAGGGCATTCCTCTCAAACCCCGATCGACCACAAAGGAAATAGTATCAGTTTCGCACTTCTTTAAATTATCCTCTAAAGGCTCAATCATCCACTTATAAAGCTGTTGGGAAGATGGTAGATAACTCGTAGTGCCCCGCACGCCCGGTTTGGTAATCTCATTCCTAAACGTATTTACAACTTTCAGGAGTTCTTCCCGATTCGCTTCCGGCACGGTTTTGTGAACCACTGCACCGCAAGAATCTACTAACACTAAATCTAATTTTTCCGGTTGCGAGAACAGATAAATTAAGCTGGGTTTCGTACCAGTTTCTTCGCCCACGGATACTAACTTTCTTTTGATTTCATCTGGAGAGATGAGTTCTTCGCTGAGATTTAATCCGAAATATTCCCGGAATTCTTGGCTGAAAGATTTGTCCAGCAGAGACAAAGCTGCCGATATTTTGCCTACCTCCAAGTTCCTGCCGATGTCACTCCGAAATGCTGACTGAAAAACTGAATCTCTGGGATTTCCACCGATTAAATTTCTCATTCCTCTGGGAGATTGCATTCTTTCGGGCGGCACTCTTTCTCCGGGTTTTCCGATATCTCGAGATATTCTATTTTGGTTCTGCCGCTGTTCGCGGTTAAAGGGTTGGTTCGGTTCTGGAAAAATTGATCGCGCTCTATTTAATGGTATTGGTGTTGGCGGTAATGGTATTGGTGTTGGCGGTAATGGTATTGGTGTTGGCGGTAATGGTATTGGTGTTGGCGGTAATGGTATTGGTGTTGGCGGTAATGGTATTGGTGTTTGCGGTAATGTAATTGGTGTT
>JANMLZ010000128.1:0-9288 GCA_031372825.1 Cyanobacteria bacterium OTE_58_metabat_593
CTGAAGCGCGATCGGCTTTTAGGTCGCCCCATCCTTGACGGTGACGGCGGTTATGCCGAAGACAGAGACCACGGTATCCGCGTCATCGATCTCAATGTCATGTTAGCCGGTGCCGACCTCGCCAGCACTGATTTGCGGTGGACAGAATTAAGCGAAGCCAATCTCGTCCGGGCAAATCTCAGCAAGTGCGATTTAGTCAAAGCCAACCTTTCCCGCGCTGTTTTGTACGACGCCAATCTCGTCCGCGCCGATATGAAAGGTGCCATATTCTTTTACGGCTCGGTTGAAACCGCTTCCCCCCGCAGTCGCAGTGAATTTCCCAACTACACGACGGGGGAACATACCGGCGCTGTCGTGGAACGGGCAGATTTCACTGGTGTCAGGCGGTTGTCGGACGAACAACGCAAATACTGCTGCGCTTGGTGTGGCTCGAAATCGAGAGAGACTATTCCCGGTGGCTGCGATGGTATTCCCAATAAACTAGGACGGTGAAATCCGATGCTTTATTATTTTGGGTAGGGACACGGCACTGCCGTCTCCTAATTTTGCTGTCAGCAACTGCGAGCATAGAAGGTTAATGCTGTATTGCCGTATACTTTTTGGCGGCAAATTTCTAGACCGGAAATCGGTTGTGCCGATCGCTCCGGGCTGTGTTCGATCGCGATTTCGCCGAGGAGTGCTAGCATTTCTTGGCTGGCGATCGCGTTTAACACAGGTTCGTACAAGTCGCTGGCGTAGGGCGGATCGAAGTAAATGCGATCGAACTGCTCTCCCGCTAGAGCCGCCAATTTCGCCATCGCGTCTCCCCGCAGTATTTGGAATTGCTGAGACAATTCTGCTACTTGCTCCCAATTTTCGCGGATAATTGCACAAGCTTTCGCCGACTGTTCGATGCCGGTAACACTCGCGGCTTGGCGGCACAAAGCCTCTGCACCCATCGAACCGCTGCCGGTACAAATGTCAAGCCACCTGCAATCGGCCACAGTCCCTTGCCAAATATTAAACAAAGCTTCTCTGACTCGCGAAGGTGTAGGGCGAGTTGCGAGTCCCGGCAGAGTTTTGATTTGGCGGTTGCCGCAGATTCTCAGACTCATTTAAAATCCCGATTTTACACTATTTTCTAGTTGATTGCAGTCAGGCATTGGTGTCTGGCTTTGTTTTACACATAGTACAGCATTGCTGACTACCAATGATACTAACAGCACTTTAACTGGAAACGACACAGGAGGAGTATTCATAAATTTGTAATTTGTATTTGTAATTTGTAATTTGTAATTTGTAATTTGTAATTTTTTAATATCAATTCCGGCTGCGCCGGAATGATATAGAGGACACGGCAGTGCCGTTTCTTGCGCCGTGATTTATTGTAGGGACACGGCACTGCCGTGTCCTGATTTCGGGTTATATTAATTCCGATGCAACCGGAATTGATATAATTTGTAATTTGGTAAGGCGCGCAGCGCGCACCTTACCAAATAGAGTATTTCCGTCCAAGAATAATGCCCGATTAAAAGTTGTTGATAATCACCGGCTGGGTTTGCCGCGCGGGAGGATATGTAGGTGCTCCGGCAGGAGAAGGTTGCTGATAAACTGGATATCCCGGTGCGGGCGGATAAGTTGGCTGTTGATAAGTTGGCTGTTGCGGCAAACTATTAGGTTGTCCGGGATATTGAGGTGCACCATTCGGAGGAAAAGTTTCAGGATAACCAACGGCTCCTTGCGGAAATTGCTGTTGATTTTCTAGTTGATTTTGAGGATTAGATGGAATGCCCAATACTCCTTCGACAGCACGGCGGAGAATTGGCATCAGGGGAATTGCTAAACTTATTTCGGCGGTTAAGCCGATCGCCATCGTAGACAGCGCTCCAACAATCGCTACTTTCCCGAATCCTTTTTGCAGTTGATGTTGAGCAATCATATTTTTTGTTCCTTGTCAATAGTTAGGGTGAATATTTTTAAGAGTGAGAGTTGGGCGATCGCACACCGTAGAAAAAGTACAATCGCGCAACTCTACCTAAACCGAGGACTTATCTCATCGCACCCAAAACGAGACATCGCGGCGGCCATTAATAGAAGTTCCAAACTGGGTAACATTGACATTGTTGCAGTTGAATTCCCCGAACAAGCCGCGACTTCCTTGGTTGCTACCTCGAACGGCGATCGTCCCGTTACCGTTAACTCTTTCTACTACTCCAATGTGTCCGTGAGTGCGATCGGCACCGGGGAATGAAGACTGCATAACAACGACTGCACCGGGTTGAGGGCCAACTTGACGGAAGCCGTTACGCTGCAACACTGAACCGTAATCTTTGGCACTCCAAACATAGGGAGGACGCAGTTGAAAGCGATTGTTTGTGTAATGTACGCACTGGCAAAATTGCGCGGCTACGGCTGGTTTGATGTTGGATAAACTCGCAGTTATGACTGTGCTGGCGGCGGCGAAAGCAGTTAACAAAGCTAGAGAGATTTTGGAGGAAGAAGTAAATAATTTCATTGTTGATTCCTTGTTTGCGGTTGTTTTCTTGACTTGTTGATAGTTTTGCAGAACCGCAAAAAGATTTCGCCCGAAGAAGCGGGAGTTAAACCAGGAGTTAAGGATCGATGGAAATATTGCGATCGAGCTTTGTTCGGAAAGGGTTTCAGGCGTTATAAAATTTAAGTAGCGGAGTTTGTTAACTCCCTTAAGTGCTGAACCCTTGCGACGGACGGGCGGGACGCCCATCCCACAAGAGTTTTTTGCACACCACGGACACGCACTCTACATATAAAATCTAAAATTAAGCATCAAAATGACTTTACCCAAAGCAAGGCGCGATCGCGGCAGAATACTTACTGACAAAGGATGGAAGAGAATCTGGGACGCAATTTATCTCAAATTTACCGATCGCCCCGGTTTACAAAAAATCTCAGAACTTACGGATCCTGGACTCAATCCAAAATCTCCGTCTTTCGTCTCCACGGATACGGTGTCTAATATATTGAATCGGCGATCGCCGGCTGACACAGCCAAAATTGAGAGTCTGTTTGCCGCTTTTGGACTGCGACTCGAATCCGACGATCGAACTTCGGGAGATATTTCGGGGGAGCTCACACCCGCGACAACTCCTCAAACCCGCTCAAATTCCAGCGAATTGCCGGATATTTCGGGTTTTTGCGGCCGCCGGGAAGAATTGGGTTTGTTGAAAAACTGGATTTCGGTCGATCGCTGTCGCTTAGTTGCGATCTTCGGGATGGGGGGAATTGGCAAAACTGCACTTTCGGCGCAATTAGCCAAGCAAATTCAGCACGAGTTTGAATTCGTGATGTGGCGCAGTTTGTCGAATGCGCCACTTTGTCAAGATTTGGCGATTGACCTAATTAAATTTATCTGCCACTGTCAGGGCAAAAAACTGCCGGAAAACCTCGGCGACGGCATTTCCGTTCTGATTGAGCAAATGCTAGCGCACCGCTGTTTAATCGTGCTTGACGGCGTGGAAACGATTTTAGATACGGGCGGTTTGGCTGGCAAATATCGATCGGGCTATGCAGATTACGAAAGGCTATTTAAACAAATAGGAGAATCCAACCATCAAAGCTGTTTGTTGCTTACCACTGCGGAAAAATCCAGAGACATTGCTTTGTTAGAAGGTCAAACCCGCCCCGTTCGTTCTCATAAACTCACAGGTTTAGAAAATATGGCAGCGCGGGAAATCCTGCAAGAAAGAGGCTTGATAAAAGAAAGAGAATGGGATGAATTGATTGAATGTTACGCGGGTCATCCTTTGGCACTCAGGATTGTTTCGGCAATGATTTTAGAACTTTTTAACGGTAAAACTTCGGAATTTATCAGACAAAATACGGTAT
Organism: Cyanobacteria bacterium OTE_58_metabat_593; assembly: GCA_031372825.1. Classification (GTDB taxonomy): domain Bacteria; phylum Cyanobacteriota; class Cyanobacteriia; order Cyanobacteriales; family Microcoleaceae; genus Microcoleus. The sequence continues at coordinate 3,844 of JANMLZ010000128.1, forward strand.
TTCTAGGTCAAATCAATCATATTTTATCCCAGCAATTTCAGCGGCTTTCGGCGTTAGAAACAGAAGTGATGAAGCAGTTGGCAACTGCTGGAGTGCCAATGGAACTCGCTCAATTGCGCCGGGGACTTTCTGCACCAGTTTCTAGCTCGAAGTTGATGGAAGCGCTGGAATCCCTGGGATGGCGATCGCTAATTGAAAAAATCACAGTCAGCGGTAATGTCGCTTTCACGTTACAGCCTGTAGTTCGGAAATATGCGATCGACCGATAGTAATATTAATTCCGGTAACACTCATACATGATATAAATGGAGGACACGGCAGTGCCGTTTCCCTACCCCGATTAATGTAGGGACACGGCACTGCCGTGTCGTGATTGTGGGTAATATTAATTCCCATACTAATAAGCAGCTACTTTTGTCCTCACCTGACTGACAAAATTTGACAGCATTTGCAATCCGATAGTCGAAGACTTTTCTGGGTGAAACTGTACGGCTATCAAATTGTCTTTAGCAATCGCCGCCGTCACGTTTTGAGTACCGTGAGTCACCATTGCCGATCGCACTTCCAAATCTACCGGATCGACATAATAAGAATGTACAAAATAAACCCAAGGTTGAGCAGGTAAACTTTCCCACAGCGGCAAATTCGGCTGAGCAAATTCCAATTGATTCCATCCCATGTGGGGAATTGTCAACCCCGGTTCCGATCGAAATCGGCGCACTTTCCCCGCAATAACGCCCAATCCCGGTTCTACGCCTTCTTCGGAACTTTCAAGCAGGATTTGCAAGCCCAAACAAATGCCTAAAAAAGGTTTCCCCGAGGCGATCGCACTTTTAATCGGTTCTATCAAATTGCGCGATCGTAAATTCTGCATTGCCGGATCGAAGGAACCCACTCCCGGCAAAACAACCGCATCAGCCTGCTCGATGATAGCAGGAGAATCCGTAATTTGTGGCACTGCACCCACATTTTCCAAGCCTTTACAGACCGAGTGCAGATTGCCCATGTCATAGTCTACTACTGCGATGACAGACATTGACTTACTTGCCTTATATTATCAATATCGCTATTATTGCATACAATGAGTCAACTGTTGACTGTTGACTGTCAACTGTTGACTGTTGACTGTTAATAATTCCCAATCATTTATCATGGCAAAATTTTTATTAACATCATTTGACACTTGGCTTCCCCATCAAAAGTCCAACTCTTCCGACGACTTATTAACCAAGATTTCCCAAATTCAATCTTTGCCTTATTCCCTGACTTTTTTGCAGAAACTGCCCGTAGATGTCCAGCTAGCACCGAAATTGGCGATCGCCCAAATCAACCAACTCCAACCCGACACTATTATCTGCTGTGGCATGGCAGAAACCAGACAAAAATTAACCGTAGGATCCTGCGCCTGCGGCGAGGGCGAAATTTTGAAAACAGCAGTTAATCTCGAACATCTAGTCGCTGATTTAGCCGCAACAGAAATCAGTCACGAAGCCGGAAAATTTGTTTGCGAAGCCCTATATTATGCAGTGCTCAAGCATATTTCCGATTCTCAAATAACTGCTCAATGTATTTTCGTCCACGTCCCAATTTTGACAGCACAAAATGCCGACAAAATTGTCGCCGATTTTTTATTAATTATACGCCGCTTAACTACATGAGCGCAGGGGCGAGAAACCGGGTTTCTACGAATATTTCTCGTTACTCATCGCCAAAACTCGTAGAAACCCGGTTTCTGAGATGGAGTGCGAAACTACCAACTGCTAACTTTCTAACCGCCGTAATTCCAGCCAGTGCTTTCTAACAGCAACTGATCGCCTTCTCGGTGAACACCGGCGCCGATAACTTCTCCCACATAAACTGTGTGATCCCCGTGTTCCACAGCACCGACAACTTTGCACTCGACATAACCCAGAGAGTCCGAAATAATCGGACAACCAGTTTCCGCCCCAGCATAAAATTCTACATCTTCAAATTTATTGCCAACCCGGCGCTGTGGCTTAAAGAATTTCTGGGCTAACTCTTTTTGGCCCGCTTCTAAGAAACTCAAAGCAAAGACACCGCTAGCTTTGATCATGGCGTGGGATTTGGAGTCTTGCTTGACGCAGTTGACGACTAAGGGAGGCGTAAATGAAGATTGCATCACCCAGCTAGCGGTGAAACCGTTGACTTCCTCCCCGTCTTTGACACCGCAAATGTACAATCCGTGAGGGATTTTCCGCAAGATGGTCTTTTTAGCTTGTTCGTCTAGCACGGGCTTACCTGTCGATCGATAACTCTACACCGCCCAGTTTAGCTTTTGGAGCGCCCACCAACCCAACTGTCTTAAGGGCGATCGGCAATATTGCCTTTTTCTCTTCTTTCTCTGACTTCGTGCTCTTTGCGTCTTCGCGGTTCGTTAGAGAGGCTTTCTTAAAGCGGGAAGCGGGTAAATTTTAACTCAAAACTATGATGCAACTCCGTGCTTCTTAAACCAATCTTGCAGCCGTTTCCAAGCATCATTAGCTTCTTTTTCGCGGTATGTGGGGCGATAGTCGGCGTTAAAACCGTGGGGCGCATCTGGATAAAGCACAATTTCGGAACCGCTGCTACCAGTTTTGAGAAGTTGCTGCATTTTCTCGACTGTATCGTTGGGAATTAAGTCGTCTTTGCCACCGTAAAGCCCCAATACTGGCACTGTCAAACTTGCTGCAAGGTCGATCGGCTGTTTGGGAGTCAAAGCCGTAGAAGCGCTCGCCAAACGCCCGTACCAAGCCACTCCGGCTTTCACTTTCGGGTTGTGCGCCGCGTACAGCCAAACAATTCTGCCTCCCCAGCAAAATCCGGTAATTCCCAACTTATTAATATCGCCCTTTCCTGACTTTTGCGCCCACTCTACCGCAGCATCTAAATCGGACATAACTTGAGCGTCGGGAACTTTCGAGACTACTTTGCTGACAATTTCTTGAACGTCGCTGATTTTAGAAACATCACCTTGACGCGCAAACATCTCAGGGGCGATCGCCAGATAACCCAGTTTAGCAAAACGGCGGCAAATATCTTGAATGTGGGCGTGCACTCCGAAGACTTCTTGAATTACTAAAATTACTGGAAAATTGTTACCAGTAGCAGGCATTGCTCTGTATGCTGGAATTTCCCCATCTTTGACCGGAATCTTGACTTCCCCTGCAACTAAATCAGTTGTATCTGTGGTAATAGTTGCCGCAGCAATCGGATGAACTGCGAGGGCAAATCCGGCGGTTAATGCGGTGACAGCGATAAATTGTCTGCGAGTTAAATCTTTCATTGGGAATTGTTGACTGTTGACTGTTGACTGTTGACTGTTGACTACTGACGAAATAGCCGATCGTACTCTGGATCGTACAAGCGCGATCGACCTTCTGCTGATTTTCCCAACGCCGGACTAATTACATACATAGTTGTTCTAATCAAATTATTTTCGCGGGTAGCAACCGCCATTTTGTCAAGGGGAACTAGGACAATTTTTTCATCGGGCCAGCCCAACCGATAACAAATCGCTACAGGCAAATCAGACGGGTAATGTTCCATCAATTTAGCTTGAGCTTGTTCAACATGGCGGGCGCTCAAATACAGGCACAAACTCGCTTGATGGGCTGCTAAACTCGCCAATTCTTCGCGATCGGGTACTTCCGTTCTGCCGCTAATTCTGGTCAAAATAATTGTCTGTACAACTCCGGGAACTGTCAACTCAATTTTAAGTTTAGCTGCGGCAAGTTGGAAAGCGCTAATTCCCGGGATTACTTCAAAATCTATTCCCGCAGAAGCCAAAGCTTGCATTTGTTCGCCGACAGCCCCGTAGAGACAGGGATCGCCGGAATGGAGGCGGACGACGCTTTTGCCGTCGCGCACTCGCTCCACCATCAAAGGTACAATCTGTTCGAGGGTCTTATCCGCAGTTTGGATAACTTCCGCATCCGCCCGCACCCCCGACAAAATTTGCTTAGGGACTAGCGAATCAGCAAATAATATGACATCGGCCGCAGCCAGCAATTTTTGCGCCTTAACAGTCAACAAATCCGGGTCTCCCGGGCCAGCACCTACAATGTATACCCCTGGAATTAGGGATTCAATCTCTGTCAAACTCATTGCTGCTAAAAAATTTCCTAAATTTATTCAGTCTTCCGGGTACACCTATTTTGGTTAGAAGTAAGGGATGGTAGATGCACCCTGGTTTGAACCCTAGAGACTAACCTCTCTGGGGTTTTTTATTGATCCTCTGGGGATTTGCGATCGACCTTTGCCCGATCGCCGTTGGGGGAGACAACATCTGGCAAAGGTCGATCGACCAAATAAAGCCAAGCCAATCCGCTCAATCCTAAAACAATCCCAGTCAAGCTTACCATCTGTGCAGCCCGCAGCGGCCCGAACATCAAACTATCAGTTCGCAACCCTTCAATCCAGACTCTACCGGAACTGTAAGCTGCAATGTAAACCAAAAACAAAGCACCAGTTTTCAAGCGAATTTTGCCCTGCAAATCGCGGAAAAACAAAGTCAGCAATAACCCAAATACTGTCAAATTCCACAGAGATTCGTAGAGAAATGTGGGATGGAAGTATTCAAAATTAGCATAGGCGGGCGGGCGGCTGTTTGCAGGAATATAGAGTTTCCAAGGCAAATCCGTAGGACTACCAAAAGCTTCGGAGTTAAAGAAATTTCCCCAGCGTCCGATCGCCTGACCTAGAATTGCCGAAGGCGCGATCAAATCTGCCAATTGCCAAAAAGAAACTCGCTGAATTTTCGCAAAAATTAAAGCTGCGATTGTTCCACCCAAAATCGCGCCGTGAATAGCAATTCCGCCTTTCCAAATTGCCATAATATCTTCAGGTCTCTGGGCGTATTGTGGCCACTCGAAAGCCACGTAGTAAATTCGAGCGCAGGGAATAGCGCCCAGAACCAGCCAAATTGCCAAATCGCCCAGCAATTCTGGGTTGACGCGGCGTTTTTCGGCCAAGTATTGGGACAGACTGACCCCAATCAAGACGGCAGAAGCTATCAGCAGCCCGTACCATCGGATGGCTATGGGGCCAAGTTGAAAGATAATCGGGCCCGGGGATGTGAATTGAAAGCCTAAAGGTAGCGCAAGAATATTTAGCACCATAAGAGTTGCATTAATTGTGATGGAAACCTGTCAAATTGCATACCCAACAAACTACAGAGTTTATTTTAGGTGGCGGCGGTCATTTAGATGCAATATTTGGGTAATTTTGCCGAAAATTAACTTTGTTGCGGATATTTTTGTCTGGAGTTTTCTTTGTGAGTGTATAATCAGAGCCCCACTAATATCAATTCCGGCTGCGCCGGAATGATATTAGAGGAGAGGGGGGGGGGGGGTTGGGGGGGGGAGGAAAAAGAGTGGGGCACCGAGACACCGGGGGAGGGGGTGTGGGGGGGGATGGTTAGGGGTGTGGGGGGGGGGGGGGGGGGGG
>JANMLZ010000144.1:0-14636 GCA_031372825.1 Cyanobacteria bacterium OTE_58_metabat_593
TGGCCAATCAAATTGAAGATTTGAGTGAGTTGCTTTTTAATTTATCTAGTTCAGATAAACCTGTTAAGTGCCTTGCATAATTTCGGTCAATAGCCTTCATAGCCTTGATTTAACCTCTCGACAATTAATCCACCCTGCTTCTTAAGGGGGGTTAGGGGGGATCTAGATTTAATAGTCAAACCAGAGTCTCTGACTGCGTTTGACCTGGTTGTTGACACCTATGGGCTCTTGGAGTGTCCCTACAAGGCTAACTTACAGCCTCGGATCGACAGGTTCGCTCTCCATCGCTAAAACTCCGAAAACGCATTCGTGAACTTGTCTCAAAGGAGCGCCCGCCACAAATCGCTCCAATGCTTCTATACCGAGAGCAAACTCTCGCAATGCCAAAGAACGCTTGCCGGACAACCCGCGCGATCGCAATTTTTCTAAATGTTCCGGCAAGGAATATTCCAAACCGTAAATAATCCGCAAATACTCTTTACCCCGACATTTTACCGCAGGCTGCACCACTCCTTTGCTATTTTTTACAGTAAATTCCATCGGTTTGACAACCATGCCTTCGCCTCCCGCATCAGTCAGTTTTTCCCACCATTCAATCCCCGCCAATTGGCTGTCAGAATCGGCTATTTCTACTACTTTATATTCAGTAGCTAACAGCAATTCCGGGTCAGCTTCACAAATTTCTGCAATCTGTCCCATGTGCCAAAAGTGATTTTTATCAGCGTGCACTGTTCCCTCGGTTGCCAAGATGTGGAAAGGTGCTAATTTGAGGTCGGAGATGGATTTCACTGGCCAGCAGTAGCGCTGGTAGGCTTTAACGTATTGATGGGCTAATTGCGATCGCTCTTGGTAGCGACTCAGCAACTCGCTAACTTCCACTCCCCGCTGGCTAGCCTGTTCTAAGTTTGCGATCGCATCCGCAAATGCACTATTAGAAGCTGTGCCCACTGCGGCATACTGTTTCTGCAATAATTCTTGAGCTTTGGCAGACCAAGGCATTAATTCGCAGTCCAAACAAACCCAATTTGTTTTAAAGTTATCCCAAAAATTGCCAATAGTTAAAGCAGTATGAATTCTGTCTAAAAACTCTGTTTCTAAATCATGACTATTGAAGAAATGCCGTCCCGTGCGAGTGTAACAAATGCCGATGCTGTTGTTGAGAATACCGAAGCGATGTTTAGCAGCAGATTCATCGCGACAAACAATCACCACGGCGCGGGAACCCATGTGCTTTTCTTCGCAGATGACTGTCGATATTCCCTGCTGTTGGTAGTAGCTAAATGCTTCGGCTGGATGTTCTAAAAGTCCCGGTTGTTTGGAGGTAGCTACGGGAGACATTGTGGGCGGCAAATAAATCAGCCATTTGGGATTTGCGGCAAACCGACTCATTACTTCCAGGGCGGCGATCGCATTTTCTGCTTTAATCGTAATGTTGCTTTGTAGGCGAGTGGAAATGATGCGTTTGCCCAGCACGTCGGCAATGTCTAATACGTCGTCGAACTGCTGTTGGGCGGTGAGAGGAGTTGTAACAGCAGGAAGTGCGATCGGCTTCACAGGTTCGCAGTAAATTCTAGCAGCCGCAACGCTGACAAATTCTCTTTCGGGATAGCGCAAAGCTGTTAGTTTGCCGCCGAAAACGCAGCCTGTGTCAATATCAACTGTATTGTTCAACCATTCTGTTTCGGGGACTGGCGTGTGTCCGTAAACAACTGCTGCTGTGCCTCGATATTCGGCGGCCCAATTGTAGCGGACTGGTAAGCCAAATTCATCGATTTCGCCGGTTGTTTCTCCGTAGAGTGCAAAATCTCGAACGCGGCTTGATGCGCGTCCCTGAAATTCGGCTTTCATCCCCGCGTGTGCGACGACTAATTGCCCGCCATCTAGGACGTAATGACCGATCAAACTGTCTATAAATTGGCGGATTTCTGTTTCAGCAGATTCGCGGAATTCGTCGGGCAAAGCTGCTATTTCTGCTAAGGTTTGTTCGAGTCCGTGGTTGATTTTGACATTTTTGCCGTTGAGTTTTTTCAGCAATTTAATGTCGTGATTTCCGGGCACGCACAATGCTGTTTCTGCAACTACCATGTTTCGCACGAGTTTGAGGGTGTCGAGAATGCGCGAACCTCGATCGACCAAATCTCCCAAAAAGACGGCTTTGCGCCCTTCTGGATGCGCGTAGGTGGGAAAATCCCAGAAAGCAGAGTCGCTGGTTTTGCCAACAATTTGATAGCCCAACTGTTGCAGCAATTGTTCCAATTCGTCGCAGCAGCCGTGAATATCGCCGATGATATCAAAAGGGCCGCGATCGCCTTTGCGGTTGTTCCACAGCGGCTGTCTGGCGATTTCTACCGCGTCGATTTCCTCTGGGGAGTGGAGGACGTAAACGTAGCGGAATCCTTCGCGATCGAGGTTTCGCAGCGATTTGCGTAAACTTTGGACGTGTCGCCGAACTACGTGACTGCCGAAATTGCGGTTGGGACGTTGTTGATTGCGATCGGCACACAATTTTTCGGGTAAATCTAGCACAATTGCGGCCGAAATGCAATGGTATTTTCGAGCTAATTCTAACAAAGATTTGCGACTTTCCGGCTGAACATTTGTCGCGTCGATCGCAGTTAATTTGCCTGCGGCAAGCCGTTTAGCAACAATAAAATGCAGTAATTCAAAAGCATCTGCGGTTGCAGCTTGATTGTTTTCGTCATCGGAAACCAGCCCCCGGCAATAATCCGATGAAATGATTTCTGTAGGTAGGAAATGTTGGCGGGCAAAAGTGGATTTACCGGAACCGGATGCACCGATGAGAACGACTAAGGATAGTTCTGGAAGCGTAATTTTCATTGTTTAATAATATAGATTTTTTACTCGTTTACTCGTTACTAGGCTCTGCCTGGTAACGCAGATCCAGAGGCTCTGCCTCGAATTTTCATGGAACCTCGCGAGGCAGAGCCTCTGGGCATCGGTTCCCAGGCACAGCCTGGGAACCAGTGAAAATTGTAATTTTAATTTAATAATATTATTCAGCCAACATCTGTACCAAACTATCTAAAACTGCTTTTTGTTCGTCAGCGCTGATTTTATTGCCACTCAAGCTCCTCCCACTCCGTAGCGGTGACATCATCAAGCAGGACATCATCATGTTGCTCTGCCATTTTCGCGAACGCTTCCTCCCAGCCGGCACGCGGTTTTACGGCTGCACGAATGACGATCCGATCGCCCTGAACTTCGATTTCTACTGCTTCGCTAATACCAATTTGCTCTAACAACGATCTGGGAATGCGAATGCCCTGAGAATTATCAATTTTAAGGATCTGAGTTTGAATAGATTTACTCATGGCTAAAGCCTGCATTTTTTCAAGTTTAACTATATTGTAAGCAGAAAGAGACTCTCAGTATTACTCGTTACTAGGCTCTGCCTGGTAACACAGATCCAGAGGCTCTGCCTCGAATTTTCATGGAACCTCGCGAGGCAGAGCCTCTAGCCATCGGTTCCCAGGCAGAGCCTAGGAACCAGTTATTTTTATAATAGATTTTGCATCGTGAATATTGCCATTTGCGTAGGAGAACCTACTTCTAAATCTTCGGTTCCCACAGAGCGAAATTCTACCGCATATTCAAACCGTTCGGCAATCCCATTCGCCCAAGTTTGAAATTCTGCCCTCGTCCACTCAAAGCGGTGATCGCGGTGGCGAAATTTGCCCGCAGGCAAGTTTTCAAACCGCACGTTATATTCAATATTCGGAGTTGTAACGATCGCACTTTTGGGCCGGATAAACTCAAACAACACCCGCTCGAAAGCCGCCAATCGGTCTAAATCGAGATGTTCGATCACTTCAATCACCGCCGCCGCATCAAAATCCGTCAAGCGACTATCACGATAAATCAGCGAACTTTGGATTAGTTGAATGCGAGATTGCTGTGCGGTAGACAAGCGTTCTATTTGCAATCTTTCCGCCGCAATTTCCAAGGCGCGGTGGGAAACATCGACTCCGGTAATTTGGGCGATCGCACTTTCTTTCAAAAGCAATTGCAGCAATTTTCCCTCACCGCAGCCCAAATCAACAACTCGCTTAGCATTGCTGGCTTTTAAAACCTCCATCACAGATTCTAAACGCTGTTGGTTCAGACTAATTCGCTGTTCTAAAACTTCCTCTTCTTGGTGGTGAGAAACTTCGATCGCATCGTCGATATTATCTGCTTCTGTTAACTGTGCTACAGCAATGCGCGTCAGACGGCGCTGGCGTTTCAAATAGCTATCGGCAATTTGTTCTCGCGCCGGATGCGCGTTCAACCAACCTTCGCCGTGACGCAATAACTTCTCGATTTCTTCATCCCCAACCCAGTAATGTTTATCGTCATCCAACACCGGAATTAGCACGTAAAGATGGCTCAACAAATCCGCCAACCGAACTGTATTTTGCAGTTCCACAGCAAAGTAAGGACTCGCGCCCCATTCGGGAAATTGCGCGTCCAGAATCAGCGGTTTTGCTATCACTTGATAGCCAAGCGGCTCAAACATTTCGCGCAGAAACTTTTCGCCCCCGCGACAGGGCAAAACCGACAGATTAACTGTCAGAGGAATGGGCGTTTCAGCGAGTTCTGGGCGGTCTTTGCAGCGACCGGATAGTGCTGTACTAAAGACCTTGGCGAGGGCGACAGACAGAAACGAAGAGGCAACGTAGGGGCGATCGTTGACGTATTGTTCGAGAGGGCGATCGTCCGATTTCGACTTGCCCCGCACCAAACCAACCGGATCGACATCTAACAGTAGAGCGGCCGTACACCTGTCTGCGCTTGCTTCTGGATAAAACACGCTGGCTTGTCCGAAAGTCATCGGGAAGCATTGATGGCGATCGGGATGTTTGTGCAGCAAATAACCTAAATCTGTAGCTGGGAAGCGATTTGTCGAAATGGTTAATAACATAATATTAGGAATTGGGCATTGGGCATCGGGTATCGGGCATTGGTGGCAACGAACAAATAACTAATAACTTCTTCCTTCTTCCTTTTTCCTTCTTCCTTCTTCCTTCTTCCCTCTTCCTTCGTCTCCCAAATTCAACTTTGCCCGCAATTCATCCTTAATTCGATTTAAAATAGAATCCTCATCCAAAGAAGACAAAATCTTGGTCACAACAGCCTTGGGCCCATCATCTCCCCAAGACGCACCATTGGCCAAATAAGCCTTAGTAACTTGGCCGATTCCGTAGCAAGAAACCCCTCCGATCGCAGCCTGCGTCACAGCTACAGAAAAATATGGGCCCAAAGCCAAACCACCAGTCGCCGGAGTCGCCAAACCCAACAATCCTTTCAACGAACTTAAACCAAAATTTGCGATCAATTCCCCAGCCGTAATTCCCCCCATACTAATTGCAATTTTTTGCAGCAATTCCACAGCGCCCGCTTCCGTCATCGCAATACCGTAAACTTTAGATAGAGTTAAGATCATCACCACATCAATCACCGCACCGCTGAGGATATCAATCACAGTAATTGGATTTAGGGCGATCGCCACTGCTTTCGTCATTACCCCATTCCAGATAATCCGATTAGCAGCATCCTCTCGAATTTCCATTTTGCGCTGCACCAACTGCTCGTTAATATCCCCCGCACAGAGCATCGTATTCAGCGCCACCAAAGACTTACCTTCTCTGTCTAAAATTTCCAGAATTTTTAATTTTAAATCTTCAACTTGCGGCAAACCGCGAATCATTTTCACGCCCATACTGCCATCGGAACGCCTCACCGCACTCGCCGTCAAAGGCGACGCCGCCGACATCACAATCTCATCGGGAGATAGCAATTCTCTCACGCGATCGTCTCGGATTTTATGATATATTGCCAATCGGTCTGCATCGGGATATTGGTCAATTTTATTAAACACTAATAACATCGGTTTTCCGGCTTCTCGCAATTGCGAAAGTGCTTCATATTCCACCTTCGTAATGTCTCCAGCTACCACAAACAAAATCAAATCAGCTTGTTTCGCGACGCGGCGGGCCAAAAGTTCGCGAGTTTCGCCGTCAACTTCATCGATTCCGGGAGTATCGATTAATTCTACTTGCGACAAACGGTAAATAATCGGCGAAAGTCGTAGCGTAGCGGGGCGTAAGCCATCGCCCAAATCGTCATCAACTCCATCTCCGACATCCCACTCTCCAATCGTTGTCGTGCGAGTCACGCCGTGAGTCGGGCCAGTTTCAAACACATTTTGACCCAAAAGCGCGTTCAAAACCGAAGATTTGCCCCTTCCCACCATGCCAAATACAGCGATTTGGACGCAAGCGCGCTCTAGCTTGTCGAGCATTTTCTCCAACCCGCCAATTTCCGGCTCCAGTCCAGTTCGCTCGCTGGGAGTCAAGTCCAGATGTTCGACGATGTCTCGCAAAGCATCTTTAGCGTGGCGCAGGTTGAGTTCTGCTTGAATATCTGAAAAGCTGAGAATTGTATTGTCTAATTCGCGATCGACATTGGAGAAATCGAAGTCTTCAGTCATTTTTCCCTAATTTTATAGTTATGTTTTATCTAAACTTGCGATCGATACAATGCTATTCTAGCTTTCTATGTCTGCTTCGTGCATTAATCCGGGTAAGGACACAGCAGTGCTGTGTCCCTACAGATTATATGATTAAGGACACAGCAGTGCTGTGTCCGTACAGATATGATTTTGGTAAGTAATTTACAAACAATGACTAAATTTATCAAAATAGCTAGTTATCCATTCTTTTTCCGAATCCCAATTTTCCTGTTAGCTTTATTATCAATCTGGTTGCCATTAGCAGTACCAATTTATTTGTTAGTTAAAGATAGCAATCTGGCAACTATTCTCACAATGGCGCTGTTGTTTACAGAGTTTCTATTCTTGGTGCGGCTGTGGGGAAAAAAGGTTTATGGAGAAAACAAAGTCCTCAAAAGTTATGGTTTGATAAATACCAGACAGAATGGTTTTGAGTTTTTAGTCGGATTGGCGATCGGGCTTTTGCTCACTTTCAGCTTATTTGGGGTGCAAGGACTGCTTGGTTTCGTCTCATGGCAAAATTCAGATAATTTACCGAGAATCATCGCAGAAGGGCTGTTGAGCGCTCTGGGAGTGGGTTTTGCGGAGGAGTTGGTATTCCGTGGTTGGTTGCTGGATGAGTTGCAACGAGATTACAACGATCACGTATCTCTGTGGGCGAATAGCCTGTTGTTTGCCGTATCCCATTTTATCAAACCTGTGGCTGCAATGCTGCGGAGTTGGCCGCAGTTTCCGGGGTTGTTGCTGCTGGGTTTGATATTGGTTGGGGGAAAGCGAATTAGCCAAAATCGGCTGGGTTTGTCGATCGGCTTTCATGCAGGTATAGTCTGGGGATATTATATGATTAATGTCGGTAAATTAATCAAATATTCTGGTTCTGTACCGGATTGGGTGACAGGAGTGAATGGTAATCCGCTGGCTGGTGCGATCGGGCTATTGTTTTTAGGTACATTGGCTATGGGAATGCGGCAGATGTCCGAACAGTCCAAAGGCTTTTAAACAGTTGACAGTTGACAGTTGACAGTTGACAGCGAAGTGATAAGAACGGAGATTTAAACTCCGTTCTGATCACAATCTGCCTTCATGAGTAAGGGCTTCAAACCCCGGCTATTCAGTAATATATCCATCAGGTGCGTCGCTATCAGATTGTTGGTATTGAGTTAGGAATTTATCGCAGGCGACACACCCTACAACTACTTAGGCTTATGTCTCAGAATTTTCAGATAATTAGCATTTCTGGTGAAATCATGGGCGGAACTCCTGTTTTTATTGGCACTAGGGTTCCTGTCCAAACACTTTTTGACTATTTAGAAGCCGGAGAGTCAATTGATGATTTTTTAGATGGATTTCCCACTGTAACTAGGGAGCAAGTAATTGCTCTCTTGGAAGTTCTTAGAAAACAATTGATTGCGATGGTTGCGTAGAATGAAGTTGATATTGGATGAGTGTATCGATCGCAGATTGGCAAAAGAGTTTGTGGGCTATGAGGTAAAAACAGTTCCACAGATGGGATGGGCAGGAATTAAAAATGGTCAACTTCTGGCTCTAGTAGAGGCGGAGTTTGATGTTTTTATTACGGTCGATCGCAATTTGTCATTTCAGCAAAATCTGCCACAGTTTAACATTGCCGTCGTTGTTTTGCAAGCATCCTCTAACCGCCTGGCAGATTTGAAGCCTGTGGTGCCGAATATTTTGGCAATCTTAGCTAAGGTAGTTAAAGGTCAAGCTACGGTTGTTAGTGCGTAAGGGCGTTGCATCAAGTCAATTTTGTACAACCGGTTTCTTATGCTTCGTGCCTCGCAATGACGAGCGCAAAAATCTCAAAACTGAGCGCGAACCGTAAACGAATAATCCCCACCAGGTTCTAGCTGATAATCCCATTTCTCCAGAAAACGATGCAGCGGTTCTTGAATCAAAGCCCTACCTTGAGAAGGCTCAAGTATCAGTATTTTTTCTTCCCTGAAACGCCACTGAAACTGCCACTCAAAACTGCCGGCAGTTACTTCACCTTCAATCGTGCCTTTTTGCCAAGATTGACCAGTAACCCGGACATATGCAATAGTTTCAGGCAAAGGTCTCGAACTCACGCTTTTGTTTCCGCGTTTGTGACTGCGATCGTGCGATTGTTGTAAAGGCTCATGGATTTTTCTACTCCCTGATGCAGGCTAAGTTCCACAGCTTCTCTAACCAGTTTAAGCACTTTTTCTAATAACTGAGTTTCATCTGATGAAAACTTTCCTAAAACGAAGGAAATCGTATCTTTCTCGTTCTTAGAAGGATCGTTTTGAGGTTTGCCGATGCCGATTCGCAGGCGGGGAAATTTGTCTGTGCCCAAATGAGAAATCGCCGATTTCATGCCGTTGTGCCCGCCAGCGGAACCTGCAAGCCGCATTCTGATTTTGCCGATCGGCAAATCCATATCGTCGTATACTACTAACACGGACTCGGGAGGTATTTTGTACCAATCCGTCGCCGCCCGAATTGCTTGGCCGGAAAGATTCATGTACGTCAGCGGTTTTAGCAAGCGGATTTTCTGTCCGCGCGGCCGATTTCCTTCGCCAAATATGCCTTGGAATTTGCGATTTTCCCCCAAAGAAATCTGCCAAGATTGAGCCAAGGCATCGACAGCATTAAAGCCGATGTTATGTCTCGTGCGATCGTACTTTGGTTCCGGATTTCCCAAGCCAACGATTAACTGAGGAATTACTAACTCTGTGGGTATTTCCGACTGCTGAGTCTTGTTCATTTAACTGTCTGTGCTATCTTCCTTGGGAGTAGCTGCGGCGAGTTTTTCGATTTCCGGCTTGCTGCTAGTTGCGACTGCTTCTTCTAACTGCTTGGCTTCGCGCGTAAACTCCGACTCAAAATCCCGCGAAGCATCTTGAAAGCCCCGAAGTGCTTTCCCGAAACTCCGACCGATTTCTGGCAATTTTTTCGGGCCGAATACCAATAGGGCGATCGTAAAAATCACTGCCATTTCCGGCAAACCAATGCCAAAAATATTCATTGTTTTTTCTCCTACACTTTGTTTAATTAGTTAGCATTTCATACAGAGCCCGTAACGGGAAAGGGCAAGGAAAAATGGGCAAACATAGCTTCTACCCTTTCTCCTCTACCCTCAGCTTTTACTGTTAGCCTTATTTTTCTGCGATCAATTTTTAGCGGCCGAGACTCGACCAATCAACATCCACATTCTCTAGAATCAGCGAAGAGTTGTAGATTTGCAAAATAATCAACAAGAACACGAAAAACAGTCCGATGAACGCGCTCATCAATAGCGTGGTTCCCCAACCTGGGGCTACCTTGCCGTATTCTGAGTTAAGGGGTTTGAGTATGTCTCCCAACCAAGTCCGCTGTGCCATAAGTAACCTGCAATGAATCTCTACAGAAAAGTTTGACATATTTTCACCGTTAATTGCGATCGCAATTTCTCAGAAATCTACATGGGGGACTGCCATTCGCGGGAGTTGAGTTGTCTCTCATACCGTACTCCGCCTAAAATCACTAGATTTTTAGACAAAATGTGATTTTTTGTAATATTATGGGGTTGAGCACTCATAATATTACAAAAATATGGAACCCGCAGCAGTTCTTGGCATCTCACTGGGCTTGTGTCTGGTGGCAATGACCGGCTTCTCGATCTACACGGCTTTTGGCCCTCCCGCTAAGGAATTGAGAGATCCTTTTGAAGAACACGAAGATTAAGGAAGGAAGTTCGGCAGCGGATTTTGTAACGGATGTAGCGGATGGATGGAAGAAGGAAGTTTGGCAACGGATTTTGTAACGGATGTAACGGAAAAAGTCAGATTAATGATTAATTCCCTATGCTCATGCCGGAACAATGCCAGATCCTAATTCCCAATTCCCTCTCTCCCCATCTCCCTATCTCTCAATCTCCCTCGTAAATATTCTGCTGCGGGAAGGGAAGGATTCTGTGGGGCGATCGCCACTGGCACACTTGTGAATGGTATATTTTTCAGAAATACAGTAAATCTCTATTCCAATTAAGCTAAAAATTATCAAGTTTCAGGCGAAAGCATCATGGGCAATACTTTTGGGCATCTATTTCGGATATCGACATTTGGGGAATCTCACGGCGGCGGTGTCGGCGTAGTAATTGACGGTTGTCCTCCTTTGGTGTCGATCGACTCCGCGGAAATTCAAGCGGAACTCGATCGCCGCCGCCCAGGCCAAAGCAAAATTACCACTCCTCGCAAAGAAGCGGATACTTGCGAAATTCTCTCCGGTGTGTTTGAAGGCAAAACTTTGGGAACGCCGATCGCCATTTTAGTCCGCAATCAAGACACTCGCCCCCAAGATTACGGCGAAATGGCGACAACTTACCGCCCTTCTCACGCTGATGCTACCTACGACGCCAAATACGGAATTCGTAACTGGCAAGGCGGAGGCCGAAGTTCGGCAAGGGAAACAATAGGTAGAGTAGCAGCAGGGGCGATCGCCAAAAAAATTCTGAAACAATCAGCAGGCGTAGAAATAGTCGGCTACGTCAAACGCATTTTTGACTTAGAAGCCGTCGCCGACCCGGACACTGTTACCTTAGAACAAGTAGAAAGCAATATAGTCCGCTGTCCAGATGCCGACTGCGCCGAAAGAATGATTCAACTGATCGAAAAAGTTCGGGATAGCGGAGATTCGATCGGCGGTGTAGTCGAATGCGTCGCCCGCAACGTACCCAAAGGCCTGGGAATGCCCGTATTCGACAAACTCGAAGCTGACTTGGCCAAAGCCATCATGTCCTTGCCCGCCAGCAAAGGCTTTGAAATTGGTTCGGGCTTTGCCGGGACTCTGCTTAAAGGCAGCGAACACAATGATGAATACTATACTGATGAACAGGGGGCAATTCGTACAGTAACGAATCGCTCCGGTGGAATTCAGGGTGGCATTGCTAACGGTGAAAATATCATTCTGCGAGCGGCTTTCAAGCCAACTGCAACAATTCGATCGACCCAGCGCACAGTTACCCGAGAGGGTGAAGCAACGCTTCTGGCTGCCAAAGGACGGCACGATCCTTGCGTGTTGCCAAGAGCTGTGCCAATGGTGGAGGCGATGGTAGCTTTAGTGTTGTGCGACCATCTGCTACGCCATCACGGACAATGTGGAACCTTAAAGCCTGAATTTTAAAATGGAAATCAGCTTGTCCTCAGTAGTGGCAACTCCCCTTGATGATTGCCCTCAACCCTCCGAAGCAATAAAAGGTATAGATGATTTTGTAGTACAGTTCTGGGGCGTCCGTGGCAGTGTTCCGACACCAGGACAGGAAACTGTTCGCTATGGCGGAAATACTTCTTGTTTGGAAATGCGAGTCGGTGGAAAACGTTTGATTTTTGACGGGGGCACTGGCTTGCGGATGCTGGGAGACCAGTTGGTGCAAGAAATGCCCGTGCAAGCTTATATGTTTTTTACTCACTATCACTGGGATCATATTCAAGGGTTCCCGCTGTTCGCCCCAGCTTTCATCCGCGGCAATAGCTTTGATATTTACGGGGCGGTTCCGCCGGATGGAGATTGCCTGAAAAGGCACTTTGTGGAACGGGTACTGCACTCGAATTCGCCTGTGCCGCTGATGGGTTTGCAGGCGGATTTAAATTTCTACGAACTCAATCACAACCAGACGATGATGCTGGATGATGTTGAGATTAGGACGGGTTCTCTGAATCACCCGAATACTGCTATGGGATATCGGGTGAGTTGGCAGGGCCGATCTGTTGTTTACTGTTCGGATACGGAACATTTTCCAGATCGGCTAGATGAGAATATTTACAATTTAGCCCTCGATGCTGATGTGCTGATTTACGATGCGATGTATACAGACGAGGAATATCACAACCCCAAATCTCCGAAGGTGGGTTGGGGACACTCGACTTGGCAGGAAGCGGTGAAAATAGCTAAGGAGGCCCGGGTGAAACGAGTGGTGATTTTTCACCACGATCCGGCTCATAATGACGATTTTCTCGATCGCATCGCTGAAGATGTGCAAATCGCTTTTCCGAAGGCTGTTATGGCCCGTGAAGGTCTTGTTTTGCCGATCGGCTTCTGAAGATTGGTCGATCGGTCGATCGCTAATCGCATCGGTCAAAGTATCCTTGATGTGGAGCAGGTCTCGCGGCTTGCTCCACAACTTTTTTTATTTGTAGCAAACACGATATCTGCGTGGTATAATTCTTGGCTAGTAACTTTTCAGGAAAAATATTTAAGGTTCTTTTCATTGTTTAACCCGGTATTCTTTGGGAGGATCGGGAAAAATTAGTAGTTTGTCAATCAGAGCCCTCCTTCGATCGAATAAAATCGATAAGCGTGATTGCTTGGCGATCGGCAACTGTGACTGCTTGAAATATGCCGCTATACAAGCAGTATCTAGTTCAGGCAACCTCTGAGACAAACCGAAGTGGCGCACCGCTTTCACAAAGCTGAAAGTTTAGTGCGACTAGCTCTGATCTGTTATCAAGTAACGACGTATCTCGTCGATGCTTCGGCAAAACGCACAGCAAGAAGTAAAATAATCGGAGCTAGTACCTAGCTAGCGATTAAATAGACAAGGTGGTACACTTGTAGACAAATCTACGATATACCATTTTGTTCAAACCCTGCGCGATTCGCATTCACAGCTTAGATTGTCAGTAAGGACACTGCTTAGGGGCGAAATATCAACAATGAGGTCGAGCAATGCTTTTATCCATCAAAACAAAGTTAAAGCTAAACAAAAGTCAAGCAACAATGATGAGCAAACACGCTGGCATAGCAAGGTTTACTTACAATTGGGGATTAGCTACTTGGAACAGCCTTTATAAAGATGGATTAAAGCCCAATAAATACCTGCTCAAGAAATTCTTCAACAATCATGTAAAACCTGAATTTGTATGGATTAAGGAGACGGGAATCTGTCAGAAAATAACTCAATACGCCTTTGACAATCTTGGAGATTCGTTCTCTAAATTTTTCTCAAAAAAAGGTGGATATCCCAGATTCAAAAAGAAGGGGCATCACGACTCTTTCACTATTGATGCGAGTGGTAAGCCTATCCCTGTGGGCGGTACGTCTATAAAGCTGCCAACAATCGGCTGGGTAAAAACCCACGAAGGATTGCCTCACACAACTTGCAAATCAATCACCATTTCGCGCACTGCCGACAGTTGGTTTATCGCTTTTGCTTACGAGCTCTCGCCACGAACCAACGGTCAAAATTCATGACGTTGTAGGAGTTGATTTGGGGGTAAAAGAGTTGGCTACGCTTTCAACTGGCGTAGTATTTCCGAACCCAAAGCACTACAAAGCGCATCTCGCAAAACTCAAGAGGTTATCAAGAGTTCTTGCGAGAAAGGTAAAGGGTTCTGGAAATAGAGACAAAGCTAAAATCCAGTTAGCAAAACACCATGCAAAAATAGCAAACAAGAGAAAAAATACTCTTCATCAAGTCACTACTTACTTATGCAAAAACCACGCAACGATAGTAGTAGAAGATTTAAATATTTCTGGGATGCTAAAAACCCACAAATTAGCACAAGTGATAGCCGACTGTGGATTCCACGAATTCAAGTGTCAGCTAGAATACAAGGCTAAAAAGTTTGGTTGTGAAGTGATTGTTGCTAATCGCTGGTTTCCGTCAAGTAAAACTTGTTCAAATTGCGGACATATCCAAGATATGCCGTTGAAAGAAAGGATTTACAACTGTGAAAGTTGTGGTCATTCAATGGACAGGGATTTGAATGCGGCAATGAATTTATCACGGTTGGCTAAACCGTGAAAGCTTACTGAGGGATAGCCGCTCCCATGCTCCCGATGAAGTAAGAAGCAAATGTCTAGACTTGTATAGTATTTGTATAGCAGTTATTCTTAAAGAAATAGTAACGCAATCTTTAGGTATCCCGCATGAAAGTTAGTTTGCTCCCTGCCTTGAATGACGCTAACCTTGATGCTGCTGCGCCCTCAAGCCAGCGCCAGCTAGCTATTTCGGTGTCTGCGACTTCTTCGGATCAAGACTCCAGCGTACCCTTAAATCTGTGCCTGATTCTCGATCACAGCGGTTCGATGAGTGGACGTCCTTTGGAAACGGTGAAACAGGCTGCTGGACAGCTACTGGACAGGTTGAAGCCTGGGGATCGGTTTT
>JANMLZ010000229.1:0-12672 GCA_031372825.1 Cyanobacteria bacterium OTE_58_metabat_593
GGCTAACTAATGTAAGCCAAAATCAGAGACTAAACTTTTTATTTCTAAAATGTACTGTGGGGCACACAGAAACAAGAGAAGCAATTCTCGAAAGCTTGGGGAGACAAACCCTCTGAGGCTATCTAAATTAAGCTCGATATTTGGTTCTTTTGAACGGATACCTGGTTTAAACACTGCCGCAAGGATAGATAGTTTTAAGGTATGTCGCAGAACCAAGAATCCCCTCGCCTTGACTGCTGGGGAGTGTCAAAAAAAATAACACTCTAAGAGTGTGCCAATGTGTGACGCTCTCTGCTATTTGTGGATAGAGTGACTTATGAATTAGGAGTTTTACTTATGGCAGCAGAGATAGCGAAGAACCAATTAAAATCCGACTCCGTGATGAAAACGGGCAAATTCCCTTACACATTTCGGATGGCCTGGTTTCTGGTACTACTAGGTATCAACTTTGTGGTTGCAGCCTTTTATTTCCATATCATTGAATAGTTCTGCAACTTGACTTTTAGCAAACCCTGCTTTTGGGTACCTTAAAGTCAGAGAGAGGGAGATGGGGAGACAGGAGATGGGAAGAGTGGGGGACAAAAATCTGCCTAATGCCTTTTCCCTCTTCCTTCCTTCTTCTTTCTTCCCTCTTCCCGATGACGGCAGAATTGATGGGTAATCGGGAATTCTATCCGTTACATCCGTTACATCCGTTACACAATCCGCTGCCGAACTTCTTTAGCGATTTCTCGACGATTCTAGCTGAGACAACCGCTGTTTAATTTCGATCAAATCCTGCTTAGTTTCGATCGCCAAAGTTGCTAAATTGTCAAACAGCGGATCTCCCGACAGCATTCTAGGATTTGCGCGGCCCGAACCCGGACGGTTCGGAGACTGAGGCCGATTAACTCCAGAACCTTGAGACTGCAAACTGTAGATTTGTCCCCTGAGTTCGGAAATTTGACTTTCTAATTGAGTAATGCGAAACTCTAATTGAGTAGTCGATTGAGCGGGCGTGAAAATTGGCGAAACAGCAATTGCTAAGACGCAAGCAAGAAATACAAGACAGATTTTTAGGGCGCGATGGCGAATATTTTTCGGCATAGCTTGAATAACTTAAATTATAGAATTTCTACGGTAACAAATCCCAGCTATTTTGGTCTCTATCAGAAGTATGTCTATTGGGCATTGGCCAAACAGGGCATTGGGGATAGTTAATTGTATGATTTGCGCGATCGTAGGGGCGGGTTTTACCAACCATAATTGCCGAAAACAAACAATCTCGCAAACCCGCCCCGCCCATACAGGAAGGATGCTACTCGATCGCAAATCAAGCATCTTCGCCCCAAACTCGCAACTGAACATAAACTAATATTAAAGCTATAGCCATCAGGAAGGTTGCGGCTGCGGCTGCATACCCAAAATCAAATTGCGAAAAAGCTTGCTCGTAAATATAATAAACTAGCAAATTAGTAGAGTTCAAAGGGCCACCGCCGGTGATGACATAAACTTGCTCGAAACTCCGCAGCGTAAAAATAGCAGTAGTGACGGTAGCAAATACTAAAGTCGGCCGCAAACCGGGTAAAGTGATGTACCAAAATTGTTGCCAAGCATTTGCTCCATCCAATTCTGCTGCTTCGTAACGATTTACCGGAATTGCTTGCAATCCTGCTAAAAATACTACCATATTAAAGCCTAATTGTTTCCAAACACTGAGCAGAATTATCACTGGCATTGCCCAAACTGTGCTACTCAGCCAAGGTATCGGATTTAAGCCGATCGCCATTAACACATTATTCACCGGGCCATCCGTTTGAAACAACCACCGCCAACCCAAGCCAACTGCAACTAAAGAGGTAATCGAAGGGATAAAATAAGCGGTGCGGAGAGCTCCCCGCCAAGCAAACGAGCGATTTAGCAAAACTGCCAAACCCAAGGGAATTACTAAACTGGGAATGACTGTAGCAGTAGTAAAATAGATTGTGTTTTGAATAACTTGCCAAAAATCCGGGTTTGTGACGAGACGCCAGTAGTTGTTCAAGCCAATCAAACGCACTCCCGACTGGGTAAAAATGCCGCTGGTAAAGCTGAGGTAAAATAAATAGGCGATCGGCCCAATCAAAAAAATACCCAGAAACAGCAAAGCCGGCGCCAAGAAAGTCCAAGCTGCGATCGACTCATTGTCCAACCAGTTAAAACGCCCAGATTTAATCGGAATCATTGGCTTGTTAATTTTAGCTTTTAGTTTTAAATGGTATCACAATATAGGTCAATATTACAATGAATTTTCTCGATATATTAGCCAATTTACCCACTATAGAAACTGAAAGGCTATTGCTCAGAAAAATTAGTTTAAACGATGCCAGTGATATGTTTGAGTATGGTTTAGATCCCGAAGTGTCAAAATACACAACCTGGTCAACTCATACCTCGGTCGAAGATACTAAGTATTTTATCAAATCGCTGCTAAAAATGTACAAAAAACGAGAACTTGTCGATTGGGGAATAGTTCACAAAGTCGATAACAAATTTATTGGTACTTGCGGATATGTGGGATGGAGTATGACACATAGTCGCGCTGAAATGGGATACGCGATTTCTCGAAAATATTGGAATCAAGGATATATGAGCGAGGCTGTCAATGCAATGATGGAGTTCGGCTTTCGGGAAATGCAGTTGAATAGAATTGAGGCTAAATGTAAAATTAGCAATATTGGTTCAGCACGCGTTATGGAAAAAGTGGGGATGCAATTGGAAGGGATATTGCGACAACAGCTATTTGTCAAAGGGGAATATTGGGATTTAAAAGTTTATTCGATTCTCAGAGATGATTTTTTTGCCTCTCGCCCAGATTAGCACCTGTTATATCAATTCCGGCTGTGCCGGAACGACAAGCGAGGAGACGGCAGTGCCGTTTCTTGCGCGCCAGATTAATCGTAGGGACACGGCACTGCCGTGTCCTGATTTCGGTCGGGTAATATTAATTCCGATGTTACCGGAATTGATATTACAGGTGATACAATTTTGAGAGCAAACTAAAAACTTTTATGATAACAGCAAATACCAATTCCAGAGATTGTTTGATTGTCCCCCCAATTCCTGCCGCCAAAGTCGAAAAAAATGCTTTTCTTAGTAAGCCCTTAAAACTAGGAATTTTAGCATCAGGAAGCGGCAGTAACTTTGAGGTAATTGCCCAAGCTATCCAAAACCAAGAGCTCAACGTTACAATCCCAGTCTTAATTTACAACAACCCGGAAGCCAAAGCCGCAGCGCGAGCCGAAAAATACGGCATTCCCTCGATTCTGCTCAATCACCGCGACTGCAAAAGCCGCGAAGAATTAGATACAAAAATTGTTAAAACTTTCCAAGAATATGATATAGAATGGGTAGTTATGGCGGGTTGGATGCGAATTGTTACCAAAGTTTTGCTCGATGCTTTTGCCGATCGCGTGATTAACATTCACCCCAGCTTACTGCCGAGTTTCCCCGGAATTCGCGCCGTCGAGCAAGCACTCGCCGCCAAGGTTAAAATAACGGGATGTACGGTGCATATCGCGCATTTGGAAGTAGATAGCGGGCCGATTTTAATGCAGGCTGCGGTGCCAGTATTCCCTGATGATACCGCAGAAACACTGCACGCCAGAATTCAGGTGCAAGAACACAAAATCATGCTAGGCGCGATCGCCCTGATTGCCGAATCTCATCAAAAATATTGTGACTAAAAATCTCACCAGTATCCCATCTGTCCCCGAATTGCCCAAACCAAGCCCGCCGCTGACAGACTCCAATCGCCTCAAATTCATTCTCAAAGAAAGGCTGAAAAAGAACATCGGCATCAAGGGAGAATTCTATATGCCTTGTTTGCCATCAATGTTAGATGATTATCTTAAATTACTCTCAGACTTCTTAACAAATCTCGGGCAAAACCTGGACAGCGCCCAAACCGAAAACTTGCGAACATTAATCGCCAATGCCTTAGCAGAAGGATTCAAAAATTCCCCCCACGCTAATCTCATAGTCTCATACTTTCCCGCCAATTCCCAAACAGGTTTAGCTGGCGGTATTACTCTGAATACCAAGATTCAAATCGAATCGATGGCCGAGAAATATCATAGCTGGCCCTCCATTCGCCCCGAACCTTTATTCGGCAGTCATCCCGATGCCAAAGTCATCGCTATTGCTGCCGAATTAGGCAAACCGGGAAAAGCACCTATTTTAGATGTTGGTGCGGGCCCAGGGCGCAATAGTTTGCCTTTAGCAAGGTTAGGACATTCCGTGGATGCGATCGAGCTAACGCCCATATTTGCCGAAAAACTATCATCCGCAGCCACCACCGAAAACTTGGCCGTAAATGTCACCCAAGGCGACGTTTTAGACCCATTATTAAGGATGAAAACCTATCGGTACAAATTAGCCATTGCTACCGAAGTTCTTTCTCATTTCCGCTATCCCGAACAAGTCCGTTTATTCCTCGGTAAAATGTCCGATGCTGTGTTAAGCGGCGGCTTTATCTTATTCAGTGCTTTCTTAGCAGTCGAGGGCTACGAACCTGATGAAATGGCAAAACAAATGTCAGAATTATGTTGGTCTTATCTGATTACCAGACAAGAATTGCAAGCAGCAATAGAGGGTTTGCCGTTAGAAATTATTTCCGATGAATCGGTGATTGAATATGAACAAAAACATTTGCCTGATGGTGCGTGGCCGCCGACACCTTGGTTTGTGAGTTGGGCCAGCGGGCGCGATTTGTTTTCAGTGCCAGAAACACCGCCATTAGAGTTGCGGTGGATACTGGTTAAACGCTTGTAGATAGAGCAGTAGGGTGCGTCAGAGTTGAGCTTTTTAATGAGTGAAAATCACGCGGGCTGACGCACCCTACGGCTAGCCTGTAGGGTGCGTCAGCTCGATCACTTACTAGGCAAGGGAAACGCTGCGGGCTGACGCACCCTACTAAAGCAGTAGGGTGCGTCAGAGTTGAGCTTTTTAATCAGTGAAAATCATGCGGGCTGACGCACCCTACGACTTGTAGCTAATGGATTTGAGATAAGTTATTTTGACTTTGTATCCATTAACGATTACTTAAATAAATAGTTACTATTCCTTAACTTTAGCATCGTAACATCTATCTTTGGGAATCAAAAACTGGCAAAAAGTAGGGAATAAGTGTTATGGCAGCAAAGTTAGTGATTTCGGGCTACATGGCAAATCCAGCCGGTACAGATAGCCCTTATGAATATTTGCAGGTAATTGCTACGCAGGCGATCGACTTTGCAGCAACTCCCTACACGGTGGTGTGGGCAAATAATGGCACTGCGATCGCCAACGGATGGGTTAGCGGGGCTGCTTTAACCTACGGTTTCAGTATTAATTCCGGTAGTCTCGCGGCTGGACAAGTTGCTTATCTAGGCGGTTCTGGCAAACTAATTAATGGTATCGGTACTACAGATATTTCTGCGGCAAATTGGCTGAAAACTATCAATACTGGCACAACTGCGGGTGATGGTTTTGGAACTGCTGCTACTGGCGGGCCCTTGGGAAATGGGGGCGCTAATGCTGACGGGATTGCGATTTTTGATGTTCCGGTTGCGAGTATAACTAACACAACTGTTCCGATTGATGCTGTATTTTTTGGCACCAGTGTAGGGACGGCAAATCCTGCTACTGGCGGTTATGTATTGCCAACAAATGATATCTACAATAACGCCCAGGGAACTTTTGGGGATGGAACTAATACGACACTTTTTCCCGATCCGGCTGGCGGGGCGTTTACGAAGTTAACTGGAACTTACAATGCCGTTACGGGTACTTGGACGACTCCGCGCACAGCTACAACTGTGACTAATCCTACTGCACTGACAGATATTGTGGCGGCTGTGACGATCGCCACAACCAATCCTTTACCCGACTTAACTATCACCAGCAGTGCCCCTGCGACAGCAACTGTCAACACTCCCTTCAACTACACGCTGACATTGGCTAACAGCGGTACTGCTGCTGCGACGGTCGTTCGCGCCAACTTCACTTTACCTGCGGGGGTGACGTACAATTCGGCATTGGGTACTGGTTTTACTGCGACTCAAGCGGCGGGAGTTGTGACTTTTACTGGCGGTACGATCGCGGCTGGTGGTAGCATTCCCCTAACTGTTAATGTGACTCGTACTACTGCGGGCACTGTCACTAGCGCTGTTGGGGCCGCAGTTGCCGATCCGGCGCCCGGTACGATCGCCGAAAGCAACGAAACCAACAATTCCTCGACTACCGCCGTCACTACAACTGTGACAGCGATTGCTAACACTCCGCCCACGATCGCACCGAGTGCAGCTTCTACATTTTTAACAGTTCCTAGTTTATCAGGCGTCATCAACGACCCGACAGATCCGGCTAAGAATTTCGGCGTTAACTTTACTCTAGCTGATGCCGAAACTGCTGTTGGGAGTTTGACATTAACCGCAACTAGCAGCAATACTGCGGTGGTTCCCAATGCCAATTTAACGATTAGTGGAACTGGCGCAAGTCGCAATCTGAAAATTAATCCTGCGGGTGTCGGTTTTGCTGATTTGACTGTTACTGTAAGTGACGGCACAAACACAACATCTACTGTTCTGAAATACGCGGCTTCTGCTGCTTCGGGAACTCCGACAACTAGCCGTTTTCTGACTGGAACAAGCGATGCTAGTACGGCGATTGCGATCGACTCTAACTATATGCTAGTTGGCGACGACGAAGACCAAACAATTCGTTTGTACGATCGCACAAATTCCGGTTTACCAGTCAAAACCTTTGACTTTACCAACTCTCTCGGTTTGACGGATATCTCCGGGGGCGCGCCCAGAGAAGTAGACATCGAAGCTTCAACCCGCGTCGGTAATAGAATTTATTGGTTAGGTTCCCAAAGCAACGCCAGCGGCGGCAATTTACGCCCGAATCGCTATCGGTTGTTTGCTACGGATATTTCCGGTAGCGGCGCGACAACTAATCTGACTTTTGCTGGCAAATATGACAACCTCCGCACCGATTTGATCGCGTGGGGAAATACGAATGGTTTCAATTTTACTGCTAGCGCGGCTGCGGGCAAAATCCCAGAAGCTACTACCTTAGACGGTTTCAATATCGAAGGTTTGACGATCGCCCCAAACGGCACTACTGGCTATGTTGCATTCCGGGCGCCGCAAGTTCCCGCAAGCGATCGCACTAAAGCTTTGATCGCACCGATTACCAACTTCGCCGACTTGGTAACGGGAAAGGCTACTAGCGCGACAATTGGTGCTCCGATTCAATTAGATTTGGGCGGGCGCGGAATTCGCAGTATCGATCGCAATGCTAACAACCAATACCTAATTGTCGCCGGCCCAGCCGATGGCGCTACGGGTACGGCACCGAAAGACTTCCGGTTGTATACTTGGACTGGAAATGCTGCTGATGCGCCACAAGTGCGATCGGCAAATTTGACAGCTTTAAATGCAGGCGGTAGTTTTGAATCAATTGTCGAAGTGCCGAGTAACTTAACTGATAGTAGTCAGATTCAGCTATTAGTTGATAACGGCGACAATGTGTGGTACAGCGACAATGTTATCTCGAAAGAACTGCCGCAGGATAACTTCCAGAAGTTCCGCAGCGATATCGTAACTTTGGGCGCTTCTCCGGTTCGTATTCGCAACATTCAAGGCGCAAGTCACACTTCACCTTTAGCCACTCAAACTGTTAGCAATGTTCCGGGTGTAGTAACAGCCCTAATTGCCACTGGTAGCAGTCGCGGCTTCTATATGCAAGACCCGACAGCCGACACTGGGGCTAATCCGAATTCGACATCGGAAGCGGTTTTTGTATTCCTAGGAAGTTCGACAATACCGAATCCTACTGTCGGACAATCGGTACAAGTAACTGGTCGAGTTGACGAATTCCGCCCCGCCAATAACGCTACCAATCTAACATTAACTCAAATTAACGCTACGGTTGCTGGGGCCGCTGTAGGGGCGATCGCATCTCTCGGAACAATTACTCCAACTATTATCGGTACCGGCGGCCGCATTCAACCGACAACCTCCATTCAAAACGACTTCACTGCTACGGGTAATGTGGAAACAGGCGGCGATTTCGACCCGACAACGGAAGGCATCGACTTCTATGAAAGCTTAGAATCAATGCTGGTGCAAGTCAACAATCCCGTAGTTGTCGGCCCTACAAACGAGTTTGGTGAATTCTACGTTTTGCCCGATAACGGTGTGAATGCTACAGGCCGAACCAGTCGCGGTGGGATTGCCGTTTCTGCAACTGATTTTAACCCAGAACGGATTCAAATTGACGACACTTTGCTGAATCCTCCCACCAATGGCAGCTTGTCACCTGTTACTAACGTCGCCGACAAATTAAGCACAGTTTCAGGCATCATCGGTTACAGTTTCAGCAATTACGAGCTTTTAAATACCGCTCAAATTCCTCAATCCAGCATCACTTCCGGCGGACTGACTAAGGAAGTGACAAACCTAACTGGAACTGCCAGCCAGCTAACAGTTGCTACTTTCAACCTCGAAAATTTAGATCCCAGCGATACCGCCAAATTCCCAGCACTAGCCAGCCGTATTGTCACCAATCTCAAAAGTCCTGACATTATTAATGTTGAGGAAATTCAAGACAACAACGGCGCGACAAATGACGGTGTAGTTGCGGCAGATACAACTTACAACACCTTAATTTCCGCAATTAAAACAGCGGGCGGCCCGACTTATGAATTCCGGCAAATTAACCCGGTAAATAACCAAGATGGCGGCGAACCTGGTGGCAATATTCGAGTCGGATTCTTGTTCAATCCCAGCCGCGTTAGTTTTGTCGATCGCCCGGGCGGCACTTCCACAACCGCAACCACGGTTAATACAGTCAGCGGCGCGCCCGCGCTGTCAGCAAGTCCCGGCAGAATTGACCCGACTAATGCAGCATTTAATACCAGCCGCAAGCCTTTAGTCGGTGAATTTGTATTCAACGGCCAATCGGTGTTTGTCATTGCCAATCACTTCAACTCAAAAGGCGGCGATCAACCGCTTTTCGGCCCCAACCAACCACCTGTTCTCAGTTCAGAAACTCAGCGCCTGCAACAAGCACAAATTGTCAACAATTTTGTCGATAGCATTTTGGCAGTTGATGCCAACGCGAATGTGATTGTTGCCGGAGATTTGAATGATTTTGCATTTTCCGAACCGCTGAATGTGGTGCGAGGAATTCCCGGTGGTAGTGGCACTGCTGTACTGCAAAACTTAATCGAAACTCTGCCGGAAAATGAGCGCTATACTTACAATTTCCAAGGTAATGCCCAGGTTCTCGACCACATTTTAGCTAGCAATAACTTAGCTAAAAACTTAGCCGGATTTGATGTTGTTCATATCAACTCAGAATTTGCCCAACAAGACAGCGATCACGATCCGAGTGTCGCCCGGTTTAACCTTGTCTTACCGACTGTAACTATTACTGCGACAGACGCAGCCGCCGCCGAAGCTGCTGCAAATCCCGGTACTTTCCGCATTACGCGATCGGGCAGTACCGCACTCCCGCTGACAGTGAATTATACTACTGCTAGCGGTACGGGCTTTGCCACCAGCAATGATTACACGCCGAATTTAACGGGTAGCATTATCATTCCAGCAGGTCAATCTTTTGCGGATGTTACTATTACCCCAATTGACGACAGCCTTGTGGAAGATAGCGAGGCTGTGAAGCTGACTTTAGTCGGTGCGGCTGCTTACAATTTGGGGGCTGCTGGTACTGAAACTGCTTCGGTGGCGATCGCCGATAATGATGTATCAGCGCCGGGAACATTTGATTTCAGCAGTGGCACTTACACCGTTAATGAAAACGGCACAACCCAAACAATTACAGTTAATCGGACAGGTGGTAACAATGTTTCCGCCTCAGTCAGTTACGCCACTGCTAATGGTAGCGCCACCGCCGGCAATGATTACACTGCGACATCGGGCACGTTAAACTTTCTGTCTGGTGAAACTAGCAAAACTTTCAGTATTGCGATCGCCAATGACACCTTAGTCGAAGGTAATGAAACCGTCAATCTCAGCTTGACAAATGCCACAAATAATGCTAGTTTTGGCAATCAAAAAACGGCGATTTTGACGATCGTAGATACGACGGCTACACCAACGCCAACCCCCACACCGACGGGGGCGGGCACGGGGGCACCGCCCCTACAGACACCAACGCCTACGCCTACGCCCACAGCCGATCCAAGCTGTATTGCCGATCGCATTGAACGACCAAACCTCGATCGACCAAATCCAGTCGATAATATCATCAACGGCAGTTCTGGCATCTTCATTGGCACTCCCAAAAATGACGGTTATGTTGGCACCAACAACCCCAATATATTCGATGGCAAAGCAGGTAACGACAACCTAATTGGCGGGAATAGCGCCGACATTTTAAACGGCAACGAAGGCAACGATTTTATTAATGGCGACAAGGGAGACGATATCCTGTTGGGCGGCAAAGGAAACGACATCATTATTGGCGGTTTTGGTAAAGATGTTATTTTCGGGAATCAAGGCAACGATTCACTTAACGGCCAAGAAGATGATGACTTAATTTTGGGCAATGAAGGTAATGATTTTATCGACGGCGGCAAAGGAAACGATACTTTGTTCGGCGGAAACGGTCAGGATTTAATCCTAAGTAGCGAAGGTAATGATACTCTCTTTGGAGAACTTGGGGACGATACTTTGTCTGGCGATGCCGGAAATGACCTAGTTTATGGCGGTCAAGGCAATGATTTAATTGACGGCGGTAAGGGCAATGATTCGATTTATGGAGACAAAGGTAACGATACACTTCTCGGTTGCGAAGGCAACGATATCTTGTTTGGAGGTTTAGGTAACGACAGCTTAATTGGCGGTTTGGGCAATGATATATTTGTCGTCGGAAACAGTCTCGGACTCGATATTATTTCCGATTTTGTCAAAGGCCAAGATGTGTTAGGATTGTCTGGTGGATTGAGTTTCAACCAACTGGAAATTAGTCAGAGTAATAATAATGCTTTGATTAAAGTGAATGGAATTGCGATCGCATCTTTAACCGGAGTGAATGCTTCGTTAATTGGTGTTAACGATTTCCGAACAATTTAAGCATCGGAATCGATCTTACCCACAATCAGGATACGGCAGTGCCGTATCCCTACAATTAATCGTGGTAGGGAAACGGCACTGCCGTGTCCTCTTTGGGGTAGGGAAACGGCACTGCCGTATCCTGATTGTGGGTAGGGAAACGGCACTGCCGTTTCCTCCGTTGCCTATCTAAATCTAAACCTCCGAAGCCCGCAATTGTCCGCAGGCGGCATCTGCTTCTAAGCCGCGAGAATACCGCACGCTAACTGCAATTTTCTTCTCTTTCAAAACCGTCACAAAATTGTTAATTCGATTGGGAGTTGGTCGCTGATATTCAGCTTCCTGAATCGGATTGTAAGGAATCAAATTGACATGACACTGAAAACCGCGCAACTGACTTGCTAACTCGGCGGCGTGTTCTGGTAAGTCATTTACATTAGCTAAAAGCACGTATTCAAAGCTCAATCTGCGCCCAGTCGATCGCACATATTCGCGGCATTCTGCCATTAACTCACCCAAAGGATAAGGGTGGGCGCTGGGAATCAACTCTTCGCGCAGTCTTTGATTGGAAGCGTGGAGGCTGACGGCGAGGGTAACTTGCAGTTGATGTTCGGCTAGTTGGCTGATGCGATTGCGAATTCCGACTGTGGAAATGGTGATATTTCGCTGTCCAATTCCGACATCTTCATTCAAACACTTGACAGCAGCTACCACATTATCGAAATTCAGTAGGGGTTCGCCCATCCCCATAAATACAATGTGGCTGACTCGACGCCCAAAATCTTGCTGTACTGTCAAGACTTGATCGACGATTTCGTTTACTTCTAAATTGCGCTTAAAACCGCCTTTTCCCGTAGCGCAAAAGTCGCATCCCATCGCGCAGCCAACTTGGGCTGAGACGCACACAGTCAGCCGTTTTTCGGTGGGAATGCCGACGGTTTCAATGATTTGACCGTCTGCCAATTTTAGGAGATACTTAACGGTGGAGTCCGGTGCGACTGATCGCAAATGAATAGTCGATCGCCCGATCGGAATTTTAGCAACAGTCTCGCGCCACTGTTTCGAGAATACAGAAATGTCAGAGATCGATCGCGCACCTCTCTCATAAATCCACTGGTACAACTGCTTGCCACGATAAGCAGGTTGCCCATTTTGCTGCACCCACTCCGTTAACTCAGCTAAACTCGCCCCCAACAAGGGCGGAATTTTATGCGACTCAACAGCCAAAGCAGCAGTCTTGCGAGACTGATTCGCACCCTTGGAATTACCAGAAGAGTACACCTGAGAAACGGAAGTAGGAGACATAGGTCATCAGAAAATTTAAAGCCAGCCTCTATATTAAAACTTTTCGACCAAAACTGCCGTCGATCCTCAAAAAAGCGAAGTCTCGATCCTCCTAAATCACCCTTGTGTCGGGGGACTTTGAAAATAATCCCGTTCCCCCGTTTTTAAGGGGAGTTATATCGTTTCCGGTTACATCGGAATTATTAGCAGCCAAAATGAGGAGACGGCAGTGGCCGGTAACAAAAAAGTTTTTTTTGGTTGGGTCACCGCAAATCCGACAACAATAATATAAATACCGCGCCACCCG
>JANMLZ010000045.1:0-18341 GCA_031372825.1 Cyanobacteria bacterium OTE_58_metabat_593
GCTTCCTGCAAGAGATATTGCTCAACTTCTGACGGTAGGTCAAGGGTTAGTGTCATAGATTTTTTGAGGTATGTTCAGCATATTTTAACTGGCGTTTCGTCTTGCACTCAAACATTAATGACGACTTTCCCTACCACCTGCCGCTGTTCGAGGTAGCGGATTGCTGCGGGGACTTCGCTTAGATTGTAACGCCGATCGATCCACGGAACAATTTTGCCCGCTTCCAGCAAATCTCTCAAAATAACCAAATCTGCTTGATTGTGAGTCAGGATCAAACATTTCACCTTGCGGCGACTCATGAGCGAAATCAACGGCCCAAGGAATAACATCACCTGAAACAGTCGCGTTGTTGAACCACCGATGAGGACATAGGTTCCCGTGCGCGTCAAAATTGGCAAATAATCAAAGACCGATCGATAGGCCGCCGCATCCAAAATCAAATCATACGGTTGTCCAGTTTTCGTCACATCCGTTTGCGTGTAATCAATGATATGGTCTGCCCCGATCGATCGCACCATATCCACTTTTTTCGTGCTACAAACCGCCGTCACCTCAGCCCCAAAAGCCTTCGCAATCTGCACCGCAAAAGACCCGACACCACCCGACGCACCATTAATTAAAACCCGTTGTCCTGCCTGAATTTGACCATATTTGCATAATGCGTGAAGTGCCGTCAGTGCCGCCGCCGGAACCGCTGCGGCTTGTTCAAAGCTGATATTCTCAGGTTTGAACACCAATGCGTCTTGTGGCACACAGACATATTCCGCAAAAGCTCCAAACCCACACTCAGAGATGTCACCGAACACCTCATCCCCAGGTCGAAACTTCGTCACATTCTGACCCACCGCCTCCACCCGTCCAGCAATATCCATCCCCAGCGTCTTGAGTTTAGGTTTGCGTAGTCCGAACGCGAGACGAGCTATAAACGGTGTTCCGCGCATCAGATGCCAGTCCCCTGCATTCACAGAACTCGCATGGACTCGCACCAGGACACTATTGTCTTTTACAGCAGGCCGATCGACCTCCTCCAGACTCAAGACATCCGGCGAACCATACTCCGTTTGAACGATCGCTTTCATGGTGTTACCCTTTAGACTTACACTGTAAGCTTAACTTACGCCGTAAGTTTGTCAAGATAGCGATTACAAATTGGAAACACGAGATGCCTAAGACGATCGACTCCGATGCCACATCTCCTACCCCGTTAAGCCGGGAACGGGTGCTACAAGCTGCCCTCCGTATGGCTGACGAGGGCGGGATTGAGGCACTTTCTATGCGGAAATTAGCACTCGAACTCGGTGTTCAGGCGATGTCGCTATACAACCACGTCGCAAATAAGGATGACATTATTGATGGCATTGTCGATCGGGTGGTGAGCGAGATTGAAGTGCCGGACTTCAGCCTAGATTGGAAGACGGCTATGCGACGGCGATCGATTTCAGCTCACGAAGTCCTATTGCGGCATCCTTGGGCGACAATGCCATTAGTGTCCCGGATTAACGTGGGCCCTGCAATGTTGGGCTATATTAATGCGACTTTAGGATGTCTGTTTGAGGCTGGTTTTTCGTTGGAGATGGCGGATCATATTTGGAATGCGATCGATAGTCATATTTATGGGTTTACCCTTCAGGAGTTGAACTTTCCAGTCGAGACTGAAAACTATTCCGAAGCGGCCAAAATCGGACTTCCACTCATTTCCGCCGATCTATATCCATACATGAATACGCTCACCCATGCGGTTATCGAGAAACGGTATGACGGGATTCAAAATTTTGAATTTGGGCTGGAATTGATTCTCAACGGACTTGATAAATTTCGAGACAAGGTTTGATTATCGAAACTTCCGATCGCACTCTTGAATTGGCACATCGTTAATACTAGCTTCACGTCTTCGCATCAATCCATTTTCGGCAAATTCCCACTGTTCATTACCATAGGCGCGATACCAGTCGTCAGAATCATCATGCCACTCATATTCAAAACGCACAGAAATTCGATTATCAGTAAAACTCCACAGTTCTTTTTTTAAACGATAATCTAATTCTTTTGCCCATTTGCGCGTTAAAAAAGCTTTGATTTCTGCCCTTCCACTGAAGAATTCGGCACGATTTCGCCACTCTGAATCTTCGGTGTAAGCTAAGGCTACTCGTTCGGGATCGCGGCTATTCCAGGCATCTTCGGCGGCTTGAACTTTTGCTTTAGCTGTTTCTAGGGTAAAAGGTGGTAGAGGCGGTTTGGTTTCCATTGGGATTGACACGATTTTTGTTGGTGTTTACAACTTATAAGCTTTTCTGCATTTAAATTGTATGTCAATAAACAATCAAATTTTTGTGGGTGGGCGTCCCGCCCGCTCTGAATATACAATTTAAATGTGCAGCAGCTTATCGTTTGTGGTTGCATGGGAATAGTTCCGATGCTGCCAAATTTAATATCATATCGTTTCCGGTTGCACCGAAATAATATAGAGGAGACGGCAGTGCCGTGTCCCTACCGTGATTAATTGTAGGGAAACGGCACTGCCGTCTCCTAATTTGGGCTTGCCAATTCGGGTAAATGCTCAACAATCCCGCCTCAGATTACAAGACGGAGACTGCTAAAAGGGCCTCCGCTTCACTCTCGTTCATCTCGTCGAGTTTCTGCCATACTTGCTGCATCAATTCATCTAACCCAACTCGACTCACAGCGGAAATCATCAACACCGAAGCACCACTGATTTCCTTCAATCGCGCGATCGTATTTCCAATTTCCTCATCCTCAAGATCGATCGCATCTACCTTATTAAAAGCCAAAATCTGCGGTCTCTCGCCCAAACCTCGTCCGTAAGCCTTCAATTCTTCTTGAATTGTGATGTAATCGGCGATCGGATCTTCATCGGTGATATCGACTAAGTGCAGCAACAACCGAGTTCGTTCAATGTGCCGCAAAAACTCGTAACCCAAACCCGCGCCTTCGTGAGCCCCTTCAATTAATCCTGGAATATCAGCAAAAACAGTACCGTCGCCGCTGGGCTTTCTGACTACGCCTAAGTTCGGAACTAAGGTTGTAAACGGATAATCTGCTATCTTGGGACGAGCGGCAGATAAAGCCGAAATTAGGGTGGATTTGCCAGCATTTGGCAAGCCAATAATTCCCACTTCAGCTAACAGCTTCAATTCCAAGCGCAAAAATTTGTGTTCTCCTTCTTTTCCCGGCATCGCATAATCTGGAGCACGGTTAGAATTTGTCAGAAAACACTTATTTCCTAAACCGCCTTTGCCACCTTTGGCAACACAAAAAGTCTGTCCGGGCGTGACTAAATCTGCTAAGATTGCCTGAGTTTCCGCGTCGTAAACTACTGTACCGCAGGGAACTTCGATCGTACGATCGTCCCCAGAGGCCCCAGTCATATTCTTCGGCGCGCCCTTCTTCCCGTTTTCGCCTTTAAAAATCCGGTTGTACTGGAAATCCAGCAGCGTTTGCAGGCTTTCCACCGCCACCATAAACACAGAACCGCCCCGCCCGCCGGTGCCGCCGCTCGGCCCGCCTGCTGGTATATACTTTTCTCTGCGAAAAGCTACCATACCGTCGCCACCTTTGCCGGCTGCGACTTGAACATCTGCTCGATCGATAAATTGCATAATTTAATCAGTAGCCAATAGTCATTAGTCAGTAGTCATTAGTCACTAGCTATGATACCAGATCCAAGTACAATATTCGGGTTTTCCTGGAGTCCGCAAAGGCTGAATTACAATTGCCGGAAAAATATAGTTATATCAATTTAAAAAATTAGTACCTACCGAGAGATTGTACCCGATCGCCTGTAGGGAAACGGCACTGCCGTGTCCAGCTCTTGGGTCTGCAACTTTTAATAATTTGTATCAGATTGAGTAGTTGACTGTTGACTGTTGATTGTGATTTAAAAGTTGTAGTATTGTTTTTTAAATTGGTATTATCACAGTAGATTTTATATTAGTAAAAATGGGTGCATCTCATTTTGGCAAATATCTTCGTAGGGGCGAAGCATTTCGGCATAAAATCTCTGGTTCTCACTAATAAATTGTCTGCCGAAATGCTTCGCCCTTGCAAAATAGAAATGCACCCCCGTTTCCTCGCTTGTCATTAGGAGTGTAACCGGAATTGATATTAGCAATTCCCAATTCCCAATTCCCAATTCCCAATTCCCAATTCCCAATTCCCAATTCCCCAATTAGCCCTAACAATATGTCGATACATCTTCCTTGCAATCATCTGCCAAATAGCAGAGAGCTCGAAAGCGCATCCCCACCAACTGTTCGTAAAGCGGGTTAATCTGGCACATCGCCGGAATGTGGACGATTTTGCGACCAAATAATACGACATCTCGCTCAAACGGACACTGCGACGGAATCATTTTGCAGACAAAATGTGCGACTCTGGGATCGTGAACTTCCCAGGCGTCAAGCCAGTCTTTGACTGGTTGCAGGACATTTTTGTGGTGAGGTTGAGGCCGCAGAGATGAAAGGGGTGTTCCGGGGGCGGGGGCAACATTTGGATCGAAGACTATTTGGCTGATTGGGCCCTGGGGATCGCATTTGCTGTCTTCGATGGTGTGTCGCAGAGATTCGATCGCCTCAACGTTGTGACCCAAAGCTATGCAAAACTTGTAAAGTACCTCGTCTTCCGAAAGCGAGTACGTACCGTCTGCTAAGGCTACCATTACGGCTGTTCTCAAAAAATTCTCGCCGTTGGCGGTGCTTTTGCCTAACACTGCGGCTAGTTCTTCTGGGGAAATCGGTTCAAAGCCGGCCTCAAAAGATACTGGATGCAATTCGTCCTGAGTTAGATTCGCAATCATTTTTTGCTCGTCTTCGTCAAAGTTGCCGTCTGCCCAAGCAATTGTCAGCAATCCGCGCAGCCAAGCGGTAATCTCTTCATTGGTACAGGAAGATTTCGCATCACTCATTAGCATTTCCAGTTCGATATACCAGTCAAGTTCTTGATTTGGAGCGGGAAAAATATTCCCCTCACCATAATTTTTACTGCTTTTTTGGTCGATCGCTCTATTTGTGGAAGGTTTGTGCCTGAAGATTGCTCCAAACGCTTGTAGTGGACGTGTTAAAAGCATATTTGTTTCTCAGGAGCATCGCTGATTAGCGAGCTAATTTATGGGATTATCCGATTCCTCTACAATGTCATCTGTCTAAGGGAATAGGTTTGTCTGATTCATTTTAACTATAGTTGCACTGATTCGAGATGGCGATCCTCTTCGAGGGCTGCGCTAACGAATTTTACTTGCTGCCTGATCGACCTAATTTTTGGCAAGAGATCAAAGGTTTGGCAACATAGGATCTAATCAGAAACTGGGTTTCTCGCGCAGCGGCGATGGCTACGCCCCGGCTTACGCCTACGAGCTTCGCTACCTTTACATAATAATATATATTTTTGTAAATTTTTGTGTATCGACAAAACAATCTTGACAGCAAGTCGGCTTTATGCTTTTGAGATCGCAAAAGCTCATGCAACTGTTGTCTTGTATCAAGAGTTGTGATTGCTGTGTCTGTATCGAAAAAGCTGATTTTTTTTAACTGCGGCGACACAAAATCCAGCGCAATTCCATAGGCGGGCGGGCATTTGCCATCGGGAACACATCTCGACCCGTTGCCCAACTCGGAAACCAGGGCGTCGGCGGCCAAGCGCCTGCGGGTAGGTGGTGGCGTTCGTATTCGATCACCAATTCGTCGGAGATTTGGACTAAGGGCAACCCTTCCATGGCGGTAGCAATTTCTTGGGGGGTAAATAAAGTAGACCAGGAGAGTTGGGCCACTTGTCGCACGAGGGGATCGGGCTGGTAGTCACCGATGGTTAAAAAGGTGCTGAACAGCAACACGCCTCCGGGACAGAGGAAGTCGCACATTTTAGCTAGAAACAGCCGTACTTGATCGCTGTCTCGAAAATGCGAGATGACTTCGGCGGCAACTGCAAGTTGGTAGCGGGCTGGTTTCATCCGCATTAAGGGGTCGAGGACATCGCCTTCGGTCACAGTCACGGGAAGGTTTTCGGCTGTTGCGGCGGTTTTCAATTGTTCTGCAAAAGCGGAGGTTAGTTCGATCGCATCTACAGAATAGCCCAATCTCGCCAGCGGCAAGGTATTGCGGCCGGTACCAGCCCCCACGTCCAAGATGCGGATGCGATCGGGATTTCCCAATTTAGCAGCCGTTGCCATCAATTTTGCATCGGGATGAGAGCCAAAAAGCGGAGGTTCTCGGGTGTCTATCCAATTTTTGTACTGTTCCCCAACGGTTGAGCTAGTAAGAATCACTTTGCAAGCTAAACCAGTTTGTGGCGGCTGCACCGATTCGTATTGCAGGATCAGCACCGATGCTGTGGAGGTGCGGTAGCCTTGCTCTAACTTAGCGGCTAAAAGCTTGCTGAGCTCATCTTTGCGGTCTTCTGGCAAGGGTCTGTCGAGAGTGCTAAATAGCTTTTCTATAGACTTGAGATACTCACTGAGCATTCCCGGTATGCAGGGAAAAACTAATTCCCCGCGAGCGTTTACGCGAGTATTAACTTTGTAGAGGATAGCTTGCTGGAGAATGTCGGGATTTACTACCAGCGGTAGCTGTGCGGTTTGGTCGATCGTCGTTTCTGCGCCCATGATTTCCGGAAAGAGGTGATTAGTTGTTAACTGTTAGTTATTTTTTATTTTTTATTTTTTATTTTTTATTTTTTATTTTTTATATCAATTCCGGCGCTGCCGGAATTGATATAGAGGACACGGCAGTGCCGTTTCCCTACGCTACATTAATTGTAGGGACACGGCACTGCCGTGTCCTGATTTCGGTTAATATTAATTCCTATGCTACTTTATCTTCGATAAGTCTCAATCGACTAACTACAAAAATCGAGTAGGTCGAAAAATCGGAGTTTGTAATATTTTGATAAGCTGTAGCACATTTAAATTGGATGTTTTGCGGCGAGATGGAAAAAGCAAAGCGTCAAATCTTCTCGGCTTCTCCCCTCTCTCCCTTTTCCTGTTAGTTATAACAGGCAATTTATCTGGGAGCAACTTAAAGCTGGGCTTAGTTGCTGCCGGTAAAAGTCACTTCGGGGAACTTTGACTGAGCTTCAGTCATCGGGCGCCGTCTGCCTTCTTCTTGCCAGTAGTTGATTACTTCTGTGGCTTGGTTGAGGACTTCGACGCGATCGTTGTCAGCAATCCAGTGTTTGGCTTCGAGTTCGTTTTTGAGTTCTTCCCACGCATCTTTGCGGGGCCAGAAAAAATAAGCTGTCAGCGGGCTAGTTCCTTTACCGACAACTTGGTCAACGGCGAGGGCAACATTCTCTTCTAGCCAGAGAACTTTTAAGATGAACTTGGACAAGCAAACCTCCGGGGTTCTGATCGAACTTATTAAAAATTTCTACAATCGCTAAGCTTAGCACACTCTTGGCATCTTTACTGGAAAATTAGGCATTTGCTCAGGTAAAATGCAGAAAATTAACTGCGGGTTGGGAATTGAGCACGGTAGACAGAGCGATTGTAGTTTTTGATATTGACGGTGTGGTGCGGGATGTCTCCGGTTCCTACAGGCGGGCACTCGCAGATGCGGTGGAGCATTTCACGGCGGGTGCTTTTCGCCCGGATTCTCGGGATATCGACTCTCTCAAGTCTGAGGGAGTCTGGAATAATGACTGGGAAGCGTCTTTTGAGTTGGTTTGCCGTTATTTTGAGGGGATTGGTCGATCAAGAAACCAACTCTCTGTTAACTATGACGAATTAGTCGCTTTTTTCCAAACTCGCTATCGCGGGGCTGACGAGCAAAATTGGACTGGTTACATTTGCGGGGAACCGCTGCTGTTAAGTCCGGCTTACCTAGAAAAATTAACAGTTGGAGGGATTGTTTGGGGCTTTTTTAGCGGCGCAATGCGCGATGAAGCTGCTTATGTTTTGTCAGGGAAACTGAGTTTAAATTCCCCAGTCTTAGTGGCGATGGAAGATGCACCGGGAAAACCAGATCCGACTGGACTTTTTGCCGCCATTGAACAGTTAGAAAACCTGCACGGTTTAGCAAAGAATTTGCCCGTGATTTATGCCGGAGATACTGTTGCCGATATTTACACAGTTGTGAAGGCGCGGGAAGTACAACCAAATCGACTTTGGCTAGGAATCGGAATTTTGCCACCTCATGTTTTGGATGATACTGTGCGTTGCGAGGCTTATACTGTGGCTCTGCAAAATGCTGGTGCAGCAGCGGTTTTTAGGAATGTCGAGGAGTTGAATTTAGCAAGAATTTGGGAATTCATATAAAGTTTAGTTGATCTGAGCAACTCTGGAAACGGCAATGCCGTTTCCCTACCCCAAATAATTATTAGAACGATCTGAGAGAGGTAAACATCAGCGGATTAATTGTAGGGATACGGCACTGCCGTATCCTAACTCTGGGTAATATCTTACATCGTTTCCGGTAGCATTGGAATTGTTCAAACCGTTAACAGTGAACAGTTAACAGTGAACAGTCAACAGTCAACATCATTCCGGCCCAGCCGGATTTGATATTACATTATTTCAAGTTCAAAAACTTATCCAAAGCACTAACTACAATTGGTGGCCAACGACGGGTTTTTGCAACCCAATCGAGGTCTTTGTAGCGGGAATCAAGACCGATTGCAGCTACCCAATTGCTCTCAGCTTCGCCGCGATTTCCCGCTTCCCAAAGACAGGCGGTGAGGGCGGCTCTCATGTCGGCAAATTGGGGATATCTGCGGACAATGTTTTTCATGTTGCGAATTGCTTCTTTTGTTTGCCCATTTTGATAAAGTGCGAGGGCGTGGTTGGCGCGGGCAAAGGCGTATTCTGGGGCTAATTCAAAGGCTTTGCTGTAGTCGGCAATTGCTGTTTTCCATTGTCCTAAACCTGCTTCGGCGTTGCCTCGATTGTTGTAAGCGGCTGGATCTTTTGGCTCTAATTCTAGCACGTGATTGTAGTCGGCGATCGCTTCTTCCCAGCGTCCTAAACCTTCTAATGCTGTGCCGCGATTTAAGTAGGGATCGGGAGCATTGGGAGCTAATTCCATTGCTTTTTCATAGTCAGAAATTGCTGATTGTAGCTTATTTTGGCTGACTCTAGAATTGCCTCGGTTGCTCCAAGCGGCGGCTTGCTCTGGGA
This sequence comes from Cyanobacteria bacterium OTE_58_metabat_593, assembly GCA_031372825.1. Taxonomy (GTDB): domain Bacteria; phylum Cyanobacteriota; class Cyanobacteriia; order Cyanobacteriales; family Microcoleaceae; genus Microcoleus. Next base: position 9,122 of record JANMLZ010000045.1, read on the forward strand.
ACTTTTCAATTATCTCAGTCCAAACGTTTTCAGCGGCAGGAAATTTGCCTTCGTTTGTAGCTTCAAAAGCTTTTTGAATGAGTTCTCCTAATTCCTGCTGGGAATCGGTAATATTTGTTGTCTCAACTTGTGCTGCTGCGGGCATGATATTTCCGAAGCAAACTAATCCGGTGACAATTAATACTGTAAAAAATCTCAAGAGCGATCGCATCATAGATGTTGTCGTTTAAACTTTACTGAATACATTATTAACCGAAATCGTGAGTGTTGCTTGGTTGAGTTAGGGATAATTTGGTGAAAAAACGGTTGCTAATTTTGGGCGGAACGGGAGATGCTGCTGAACTGGCTGTAAGAGCATCTCAAATCCCTGATATTGAGGTGGTTTCTTCGCTAGCAGGACGCACTCAGCAGCCTTTTACCCCAAAAACGGGTACGGTGCGAATTGGCGGGTTTGGTGGGGCTGCTGGGCTGGTGCAGTTTTTGCTCGATCGCCCGATCGACTTGTTAATTGATGCAACTCATCCGTTTGCGGCTCAGATTTCGGCCAATGCTGCTGTTGCTGCTGCTGAGTGCAATATCCCACATTTGATGTTGGTGCGCCCCGCTTGGGAGATGGTTGAGGGCGATCGCTGGATTGAAGTTGCCAGCCACTCGGAGGCTGTAACGGCTTTATCAGCGCAGTCTCAGCGGGTGTTTCTGACCATTGGGAGGCAGGAATTGGCTGCTTTTGCTGGTTTGGAGTCGATTTGGTGTTTGATGCGGGCGATCGACCCTCCTGCACCAAATACTCCAATTCCTAACGGTAAATTGTTATTAGCAAGAGGCCCTTTTTTATTGGAAGACGAGCGGCAATTGCTGTTAGAATATCAGATTGATACAATTGTTAGTAAAAACAGCGGGGGCGGTGCTACTTATGCAAAAATTATCGCGGCTAGGGAACTGGGAATTCCGGTGGTGATGGTGCAGCGGCCGGCGATTCCCGATCTTGAGCAGGTTGCTGATGTTGAAGGGGCGATCGCTTGGCTGATTAAGCAGTTATTAGTTATTAGTTATAGACGCTTGGGGCGATCGGAATGTGCCAGCTCGCCTCAACTGAGGTTATAGCAGCCAGACTGCAAGAATTCCTCTCCCCCAAGCGTCTATAACTAACTAAGCTACTATAGCGATCCTAAATCATTTGTACAGATTATGTAGGGGTAGTGCCAAGAATGCCTACCCCACGAATTAGGGCAACCACGGGGGGTTTGCCCCTACAGCAATTACGCGAATCATTTAGGATTGCTATATCAGCAGTTGGGGTTAAGGTCGCGGATCTGACGGGGTGACTACGCCTCTGTAATTTTGAGAGCGATCAATTTAAACCCTTCTGAGTGCAAGGCTTTCCGGTTTTTTGTCACTCCGTCAGGAGAATTACTCTAATAACCTTACCCAATCAGGAGACTGAAATATATGCAATACAAAAACGGTATGCCAATTGCCATTATTGGCGCGGGAATATCAGGCATTACGACAGCCAATATTCTCACAAAAAATGGTTTCCAAGCAGTTGTTTTCGAGAAATCCGAAAAGATTGGCGGAGTATGGGCACTTGCATACCCAAACGTACACCTGCAAAATATCAGGGAACAGTATCATTTATCTGATTTTCCCTGGCCATTCACCCCTGATTTACATCCCACCGGAGAACAAATCCTGAATTATTTGGAGCAAGCGGTCAACCATCTAAAGCTTGATGTGCGGTTAAATCACGAAGTTATCGAACTAAAAGAAACAGAAGATGGCTGGCTATTAAGATATAAAAACCAGGAGGGCGTTCACGAAAAATTATTTGGATACGTCGTTATCTCAGTTGGGCAATATACAGAAGGAAAGTATCAACCTCAATTTCCAGGTATCGAAGATTTCGACGGGAAAATCATCACTGAACGAGATGTCCACACGCTTGATATATTCGATAATCAACGAGTTGTAATCGTTGGCTTCGGAAAGAGCGCCTTAGACATGGCGACTTTCGCAGCAAAACAAGGCGCGCAAGTAAATCATGTATTTCGTACACCGCGCTGGCTTATTCCCGAATGGATTTTGGGCGTACATTTTACCTACGCATTATTCAGCCGCTTTGGGACAGTGATGATGACAAGTTGGGCACATCCAACCGCCATTGAACGTTTCCTGCACAATCGCCTTGGCTTCATTGTTTCAGGTTTTTGGGATTTGATTGCATCCATCTTCCGCTTTCAAGTTCAGCGAAATGTTTCTGGAAAAAGCCAAGCCGCCCAGGGTCGAATCCAAGCTGTACAACCAGACCACAAACTATTGCCTGATTTACGTTCAGCCACAGCGGTTGCGCCTGAAAATTACTATCCGTTTATTGCAGAAGGAAAAATCTCGCCCCACCGTGCAGAATTATCTGGTTTTTCGCGAGAAGCAGTAAAGTTGAAAAATGGTTGCGAGATTCCATGCGATTTAGTCGTTCTATCTTTGGGTTCGCAAACGCCGATTTTTCCATTTTTGCCTGATAAATATCGAAAAATGTTGGAAACCGAACCCGATGGCGTGCAGTTATATCGCCACTTGCTTCATCCTCGCATTCCTGGCATTGCCTTTGCCGGGTTCAATCATGGATATATGCACGTCCCAGCAGTCGAGATCGCCACACAATGGCTGTGTGCTTACTTGCGTGCTGAACTTGAGTTACCTTCCAGCGAAAATATGGAAAAAAGTATTGAATATATCCGCCAGTGGAAACGCGCAAATATTCAATTTGAACCTTCGCGATCCTGTGCGATTAACACTCGCTTCCAACAATATATTGACATCATGCTTAAAGATATGGGTATTTCTCCTTATCGAAAATTGCCTAACATTTTCGCTGAGATATTCGGCAGATATCAACCATCTGATTATCTTGGCGTATCGGAAGAATATAATCACAAAAAGAAAAGTCGCTCTACTCCACTACACCCTCTTCCGTTGGATACATGATTGCTTCCCTAGCTTAAGTTGTTACGTTACCAATAGGCACTGCCTGGGGATACAAATCGCTCGGCTAGGCCTCCAATTCCAATCACCAATGCCCAATTCCCAATTTTCAATGCCAAATTACTTTGATTTTTTCTGACTATTCAAAGAGTTAAGATGCTTGTTCATTTTTTGTAATTGTGCTTCTAAAACCGGATACTGCGAAGTTGCCAACAGCGAGTCTTTTTTCTGAGTTACTATTTGTTCTAACGGCAAAACGCGATACTTCACTTGATTATTCAGAGTATATCGATGTACCCAAGTCGGAAGAGCTTTTATCCCAGTAATTTCTGCGGTTTTTTCGGGGAATTTCTTACGAATAGTTACTTGAAAAATTACGCCCAAGTCTGTATAGTCTTGCGTTTGACCGGAAATGAAGTTTCCCATGGAATAAATTGCTACTGCTTTTCTGGTTTTGCCGTTTTTGCCAGGAAACTTAAATATTTTGTAAGGTTGGACGACGTGGGGATGACTGCCGAGAATGATGTCTGCACCAGCTTTTAATAGGTTTTCCACTAATTGTTTTTGTTGCGGGTTTGGCTGTCGCTGATATTCATCGCCGAAGTGTAGGGAAATTGCGATAATATCGACTCCTTGTTTGCGGGCTTTGGCAATATCTTTGAGTATCTTTTTTTCGTCGATTAGCGAAACTAAATAATCTTTGCCTTTGGGTATGGGAATACCGTTTGTACCGTAGGTATAGGCGAGAATGGCTAGCGAAATGTTGTTTTTGGTGCTGATTAAAGGTTTTGAAGCTTCGATGGCTGATACGGCTGTTCCTGTGAAAGCTATTTTACGATCGCCCAAATTGGCGATCGTCCTAATCACCCCTTTTTCTCCCCGGTCTAAAGCATGGTTATTCGCAGTTGTCAAGATATTCAATCCGGCTTTTTTAGCAGCATCCGCCAATTGAGCCGGTGCGTTAAATAGCGGGTATCCCGTATATCCGCCCGCATCTTCGCCCGCTAAGGGTGTTTCGAGATTTCCGATTACCCAATCGCCTTTTGACAGGATATTTTTTACTGGTGCGAAAAAACTGTCAAAGTTGTATATTTGGCGTTTTGCGTCGTAGCCCGATCGCGTTTGAGTGCTGTGCATCATAATATCGCCGACAGCGATTAATTTTGCTTCTTTGATTTCCGGCTTTGGTTTGATGGGAACTGCTGCAATTGGCGGTTGACTTTCTGTCCGCTGCGTGTTATTTTCGGGCTTTTGGATATTGCAGCTAGCCATTAAAAATCCAGCTATTACCGAGAGCATCGGGCGAAATTTCATAATTTATCTATAGTAATTTATGGTGTTCATGGTATCATCAGTAATTGCAATTTATACGGTATTTCTTTTTTGAACCGCAGAGAACACAGAGAGCACAGAGGAAGAGAAGCTCGCAGAGATGTTCGCAAGTTTTGTTAGGAGATCGATGGTTGACCGCAGGAGAAGGAATGTTTAAGAAATATTTGATTGTTGGATTTATAATTTTTGCATCAGTTATCGGTTTGGGTAATTGGAGTTACGCCCAAAGTTCGGCAGATAAACCTTTTGAATTTGCTTTAATTGGCGATTTGCCCTATAGCCCAGAACAAGAAGCAAATTTTCCAAATTTGATTGCAGATATCAATCGATCGCCCTCAGCGTTTGTCGTCCACGACGGCGACATCAAAAGCGGTGGGAGTCTCTGCGACGATGCAACTTTTGTCAGCCGCAAGCAGTTATTTCAAAACTTTGAGATGCCGTTTATTCTAATTTACGGTGACAATGAATGGACTGACTGTCACCGCAAAGGCAATTACAATCCGGTGGAAAGACTCGCTAAATTACGGGAAGTTTTCAGTCAGGGAAATCAAAGTCAAGGAAAACGGACTTTGACTCTAACTCGTCAAAGCGAAAACTCCGAATTTGCTAAATACCGCGAAAATGTCCGCTGGAATTATCATGGCGTTATGTTTTTTGGGATTAATATGGTGGGAAGCAACAACAATTTGGGCCGCACTCCCGAGGACGATTTAGAATATGCCGATCGCAATAAAGCTAATTTAGCCTGGATCGAAGAATCTTTTGCTTTAGCCAAACGCAGCAACAGCAAAGGAATCATGTTGATCGCCCAAGCAAATCCCGGATTTGAACTTGAGCCCACGGACAAAAGAAGAAGTGGCTACAACGATTTTATCGCGGCGTTGGAAGCGGAAACGCGCAATTTTCCAGGCCAAGTCGTATTCGTACACGGCGATACTCACTACTTCCGAATCGACAAACCTTTACCGCGTTTTACCGACGAAACTCAACTTCCCAGACTTCTAAATTTTACCAGAGTTGAAACTTTTGGTTCTCCAAACGTGCATTGGTTGCGGGCTTTTTATGACCGCACAAATCCGAATGTATTTGAGTTTAAACAGCAGATTGTTCCCCAAAATTAGGTAAATTAAGCAGTAAAATACACAAGTCATAGAGGAGACGGCAGTGCCGTTTACCTAACGAGAAAAATATTGTATGGATACGGCACTGCCGTCTCCAAATTTATGATTTATTATATATTATTATATAGAGGACAGGGCAGGGCCGTGACCCTACTAAAATAAATTGTTGGTTTAGGGCACTGCCGTGTCCTCTCTTAGATCATTCCGATGAAGAGTAGAACTGATTTATGACGATCGCAACTGTGCGTCTCACCATTGAATAATTTCTAAAACTGCCAGAAACCAAACCGGCCAGCGAATACATTGAGGGGGAGATTCTCCAAAAACCGATGCCTAAGATAAAGCACAGCTTATTGCGAGTAAAAGCCTGCAACGAAATTAATCAGGTGACGGAAACTCCCAAGATAGCCTATGCTTTTCCCGAGTTGCGGTGCACCTTTGACGGTCGATCGATTGTTCCCGATATTGCTGTACTATTGTGGGAACAGATTGAATTTGATGAGAGCGACGAACCAGTGAATGATGTGCTAATTGCGCCGTATTGGACGATGGAAATCCTGTCGCCACAACAAAGCTCAAACCGTGTAACTCGGAAAATTATTCGCTGTCTCAAACATGGCTGTCAGTTGGGCTTGCTCATCGATCCAGACGATCGATCGATCTTAGGAATGAGAATTAAATAACTTACAATTTGACGGTTCTTGTGGGATGGGCGTCCCGCCCGTACAGAAAGGACGGGCGGGACGCCCATCCCACAAAATTGTGTAAATTATTTAATTTGCGATCCTTAGCGTTTTTGCCCAACCAGCAACCGCAATTCTGTGAAGGAGGCGATCGCGTTCCGGTACCCGAAAATATCCCTCTGAATCTTACAGCCGAACAGGTGTTTGGCTGGCTAAAAATGAACGAATAAATAGGGCGATCGCCTTATTTAACATCTCATCCAATTTTTAAACCTCGTTTTGTTTAACATCCCCACAGGTAGATGCAAGATCGGCTTTTTTGAGGGCTACTTCCGCCACATATCAAATTGATCTTCCGAACAACCGTTGATATATTGATTGTTCACCCAACCGTCAAGGATTGTAAAACTTTCATTAGGAGGATTCCCAGTAAATCTCGCCGCAATTTTAACCCAATTTCCTTGTCGGCTGACAGCCCTAACTCCGTCTCCTCTTTTCAGTTTAACAACGACTGCGTGCTGGTTTCCAGGGCCTTTGCGAATATTAACAGTACCGCTTTTGACATTAATAAAGGAGCATTTAGTTTGCTCTTTTAAAGCTGTTACTTTTTCGGGTGAAAGAGTTTGCTCTTTGCCGAAAACGGGAAAGCTGTAAAGCGAAAAACTTAAACTGGCAACTGCGGCTGCAATGAAGAAGGCTTTGGATTGAGTAAAAATCAGCATCTACATTAATCTCCTTGGGTTAAAAGAACTGTTATTTGACAGAGGCAAACCATTCGGTAATACCTTGGGCGATCGCCTCTGCTAGCTTTTTCTGTTCTGTCGGATTCACAATCCATTCAAATTCCTCGGGATTAATCATAAATCCCAATTCCATTAAAACAGACGGAGCAACCGCAGGACGAGTCATCGCTAGGTTGTTCCAGAATACACCATAGGACGGGCGGTTCAATTTGGCAACTAAATAATTGTGCAGAAACATTCCCAAACTGTGCGCTTGCGGGTGAAACCAAAAAGCACCGACGCCTTTGGTATTAATCGCGTCGCCGTTATCTGGTAAAGCGTTGTAGTGCAGTGAAATTGCGATCGCGGGTTCTTCTTTTTGAATCATCTCCACCCTCGGCGGCAAATCCAAATCGACATCTTCCACCCGCGTCATTACCACATTTGCACCGCGATTTACCAACTCTTCCCGCACCAATTTCGACACAATTAAAGCCACTGCTTTTTCGCGGTAGCCTGTCGGCCCGACACCTCCTGAATCTTGCGGCCCGCCGTGTCCGGGATCTAAAAGTATTTTAATTCCAGAAAGCGGCTTTTCTTGTGGATCGGGCATCTTGCCCGATCTAACTGGGGGATGCTTCAGAGACAAAACTAAAGTTGTGCCATCGTATCTCAACTTATAACCCCAATGCTGGGCAGATTTGAGATTGAAAGTGTATTGTACTTGCAGCGGCGATATTTGTTGCCACGCCAAACGCGAAATTACCGGGTCATCGTCGAGGCGAATAATGTCAGTTTGAGCGGTAGTATTGTACAGTGTTAGATTGAAAGTTTTTTCTCCTTCTTGGACGGTGACGGGAACGGGTGTTTCTAAGGGAAATAAGACTTCTGTCCAGCCGGAAACTTGGCGCGATCGCGCGCTGCGAATAATCGATCGCGGAGGCACTGCATCCTTGACAATTCGCACTTCTGATGCTTTGATCCAAGCACCGTAATCGAGCCGAATCCATTCTCCCTCGCGCCCGGTAATTGCGGCCCGCGTTCCCTTGGGTAGCGGCGTCATCCGAGAAAAATCCGTACTCGCCCCGGTGCGAGCAACACCGGGTTCTGCTGTCACTTCTGCTACTTCCAACTCGGCCGGAGATAGAATCGAAATTTTGCCAGTACCCGACTGAGAGATTGTTTGATTATTCACGGTTAGCTCAAACAATGGTACTCCAAATTCAAGTTTTTCTCCCTTAGATGAGGGGGAGTTTTCAGGGGTTTTAGCACAGCCTTGATACTGCTCGCTGCCACCTTTTTTAATTGGGGAATTTTCGCCTAAAAGTACGGATTTGTTGTCTGGGAGTTCGACTTGCGATCGGGCTTTTAAAGGAATAGTAACGCCTGCCAATTTTACCGAAACTTGAGCATTCGCTGGTGCGATCGCCCCAAAGCAGATATATTCCCCCGGTAAACTCGCCACATCGACTTTCGGCGTCAGGGAATCTTTCGCAAAAGCCAATCCGGCGGGGACTTCCGGCTGATTCGACTGGCGCGTCACCTGAATTTTGACTTGCTGATTTTGGTAACGCAAGCTAAACACATTTTCGCCTAGTTGCAGCGGAAAAGTCGGGGCGAAATGGCCCGCTGCGGTGCGCGAAATTTGGCTGCCATTTACCGATACTTGTCCCGCTGGGGGGGCTGTACCGATTAAAAAGATGCGATCGGCTGTAGTTTTGTGGTTGGCGGGAGGATAAGCGACAAACAAAGGTTGAGCGGCCACAGCTACAGAGGCGATCGACAATACGATCCCCAACACCATTAATCCTAAAAATTTGATCATTCTCAAGCGGAACTAATTAAGAGTATGTTTGTTATTTATACTAGAATTTGCCCTGAAAAACCGGGTTTCCGAGGATTAGCCGTAAGTTTTATTTACTACAAGTAAGTCGGCGTAAATAATTCAAGGTTTGTAGTAAGGGCTTAAGCCCTGTAAAAGAGGGCTTAAGCCCTCACTAGGAACGAATCTCAGTAATTGTCAAATTACTTAACATACTTTGTTTTATTAGCGCCTACTTACTTACAAGCCTCAGCTTATCGAGTTCTTGTGGGGTGGGCCGTATAGCCCGCACAAAAAATACAATTTAGATGTAGAATAGCTTATTGGTAAGCTGTTCTGCATTTTACCCAACTTGACTCTACCATTTAAATGCACATCAGCTTATTGAACTAAGGAATGAGAATTAAATAACTTACAATTTTTATTCTTCTTGTGGGATGGGCGTGCCCCCCCGCCCCCAAGAAACGGCGGGGCGCCCCAACCCCCAAAAATTGTAAAATATTTTATTATGGATACGAAAAAAAAATTTAAAATATTAAAAAAAATAAAAAAAACACA
>JANMLZ010000047.1:0-44651 GCA_031372825.1 Cyanobacteria bacterium OTE_58_metabat_593
CAATACTATGAGCATTACTCTGACGAAAACCCAAGAGATATTCATTCAGACTAAACTGCAAACTGGTAAATATGGCTCTGCCGAAGAAGTGCTGGAAGTTGCTTTGCGATTGTTAGATGAGTACGATCGCGCCGATCGCCAATGGATCGATGCTGTACGAGTTAAGATAGATGCTGCGGTTGCCGTGTCCGAACATACTCCACCGATTGATGGCGAAACTTTTATTGCAGGGATTTGCGATCGTTTCCGGCAAAGCGCGCGAGACTCAACAATGAAAGACATATTTCGAGCGCCAGTTTCAAAGCTCGATGAATGCGATATAATTATACCAAACAGGTAAACGAATATTAGGAAAAAAATTACTTACCCATGAACATTACAGAACTCAAGACAGCAGTAAAGCAACTTCCACATAATGAACTCGCAGAGTTTGTCGAATGGTTTGAAGACTTCCAAGAATCTCTTTGGGATAGGCAAATTGAAGAGGATCTGAAAGCAGGCAAATTTGACCCCTTAATTCGACAAGCAGAACAAGCATTTAGTGACGGAAAGTGTAGGGAAATTTGAAGCATTTTACAACGCCTGAATTTTGGGAATATTACCGTCAACTGCCGAGAGAAATTCAAGAATTAGCGGACAAAAACTATGAGTTGCTCAAAGCAGATCCGAAGTATCCATCACTACACTTCAAGCAGATTGGTAATTTATGGTCTGTGAGAATAGGAAGAAACTACAGAGCATTAGGTTTTGACAAGCCAGAAGGGGTTTTGTGGTTTTGGATAGGTTCTCATGGTAATTATGATGCGATACTCGATCGCAAATAGCACAGACTTAATCATCCAAGTCCACCTGTTTAACCTGCTCTAAAGGTATATCTAGTGCTTCTGCAATTTGCTCATCGCTCAAGCCAAACTGCCGTAATTTATCTATTGTTTCAATCTTAGTTTGATTTTTGCTTTCCTCCTGCAAGTCGGGAGTTTCCGGCTGACTTTCATCTGGGGTAGGAGTGGTTTGTTCGGAACCCATATTTACACAGCCGATTATATTATTATTACTATTAAAGCTTCGAGCGCCCAAAGAAATATTTAAATTACTTTGCCGTTCTACGACTGATTTCAGATTCCTTTTATCAACTGGTTCATCAAAGACATCAGATAACATTTGCAAAAGCTCGTAACCGACATCCTTAACATGACCCGCCGAACAACCGCAATTTTCTGCAATGTCATCATACTTTTGGCGCTTCAGCGTGCCTTCGATAATTCCGCGTTGCAAGTCATTTAAGCGTTTGCGTGTCTTGGCGTAGACAGCATCATCTATAAATTGAAGTATTTCTTGGAGGCGCATCATCCGGGATGTGGGAGGACATCGGTTATTATAGCCGACTTTATCCGTCTCGATCCGTCTTTTTCCGTTGTTTACGATAATTTAATAAAAATCCGTCTTTTTCCGCTTTTAATTTTTGTGCGATCGGTTTAGTATCAGTAAAGCAGACACAAGCATCTTACTAGAGTGTTTATTAACAGGCGCGTAGTTGTGCCTCAGAGCTGAAAAGGGTGTCGTCACATAGCATCAAACATCAATTTTATAGGTATAATAAATGGCAACATCAAACCCATTGGGAAGTAATCAGAGCATCACTTTAGAACGAAATCAAGTTATTACTATAACCCAAAGAACAGTTCGTTTTTCAAATACTGTTTATCAAACTCACAATATAACAAGTTTTAGTGAAGGAGCGGTCGATATTGGAACGATTCCTTGGTCGATAATTGTCAGTATTTTTTTTGCTTCATTGATAGCTGGTATAGGTAACAGTGCACTAGGTGGTTTGTTGGTATTGGTTGCAATTGGAGGTGTAGTTTGGAACTTGAAAAAGCCCAAATACCACGGTTTGTTAATTACTCTAAATTCAGGTGACAAAACGCTATTTGTTACGGATGAACTAGCAAAACTCAAACAGATAGTTTTAGGCATATATGATTTTATAGAAAAAGAAAAAAACAACGTATTTTATGAAATATGTATCAACAACAGTGAAGTAAAAGGTAACTTAATAAATGGAAATGTCGGTGGTAATACTTCGTATCTTTCTGGTGATTGAGCAAACATGGCACTAAAACTAAACATTAGCAATTGAGGAGAGTATCAGCTATGGAACGGAAATCTGTAGACATGAATAATAGTAGTTTTAATGGCATTTTGGTTCAAGGAAACGTCGATGGAAATGTAGAGTGTAAACCCGTATCGGAGAGTAAATCAATGTCAGAAACTTACAATAATGACTACCGTGGAGCGAACATCGCCAACTCAGCCAATAAAGTTTCAGATAACGCACGACAGCAAGCCAACCAACATATTCATTTAGCTGAGCAAAAGCAAACCCTTGCAGAAGCAGCCACAGAAATTCAAGAACTGCTCAAACAGTTAGAGGTAACTAATCCCACCGCTACTGATGCGGAAAAGATTACTCACGTTAATGATGAAACTACCCCCAGTTTCAAGCGTCGTGCGGTTAGTGCATTGCAGGCTGGCGGTGAAGCTGCGATCGAAGAGTTTTTAGACAATCCCTATGTCAATGTTGGGAAGGCGATCGTCAAAGGTTGGATAAAACCAGAATAGATTGTGGTGTGCGAAGTGCGATTCATCATCCGGCAATTAACACGCTGGAGTCGGCAAATATCCTACGCATCAAGACTGTTTCTCCTGCCAAATCGCCTCTCTCTCAGCTTCTAAACCCGCCAATAAATCAGTCAAACCCACATTTTCACTTTCCATAATCGTTGCAATCCGATCGATTAGTTGGGGAGCTTGAGGTTGTTTGGGAGCAAGCACGATCAGATTACCTATTTGGAGTAGCACCAGCATATCTCCCCGATCGACATTGAGAGCATCTTGCAATAACTGGGGAATGGTAATTTCCCCTCCCTGTCCCAGAAGAATCGGGAATTGTTGAATCTCTACATCCGTTTCTTGTGAAGTTATTGTCACGACCTTAACCTCAGCCTTTAGTGTTAAAATTTCAAGACTTCTTATTATAGCAATTTTTGGGCATTTTCTGTCAAACTCCCCTAGAAGTTGCAATTACTACGTTGACCTGCTACGGTTAACATAGACGCATCGTAGGAAAACAACCGATCGCACTAACAGAATTACTCCCTACTATTAGACAACTTTCTGCGATCGAGAAACGGGAGTTAATCCGCATTCTAATGGCGGAAGAAGATATCAGTGAAGATATTTCCCCTTTGGAACCTTACAAGATTTACTACCTACCAACGCCCTACGATAATTTTGGTGCTGGTGCAGCTTTGATGCAGGCAATGAATTAGGACTTCGCATGGGGTTCAGAAACCGGTTTTTTTGCCAAATCTGCTGGTTTCAACCCGTATTTTCGTAAAAAACCCGGTTTCTTTTCGGAGTGTGCCCTAACCCCAAAAATTAAGCTCGACCTGATGATAGAATCGAGATCGCGATCGCAATTCCCGTTTCCCACCATGACATTCATCAACCCCAAAACCGATTACGCCTTCAAAAAAATCTTCGGTTCCTCAGAAAGCACAGACATTCTGATCAGTTTTCTCAACGCGATGATTTACGATGGCAATCCTACCATTCAAGACTTAGAAATTATCGATCCTAACCTGCCGCCACAAGTAGAAGGCTTAAAAGACTCCTCTTTAGATGTCAAAGTCAAGCTTGCCGACGGTACGATAGTAATTATTGAAATCCATATATTAAACGTAGAGTCTCCTGATAAGAGAGTTGTGTACAATGCTAACAAAACCTACGCCTCTCAATTGCAGAAAGGACAAGGATATCGAATGCTCAGACCAGTAATTGCCTTAACGATTACTGATTTCGAGATGTTTAAAAACACCAACAACTTAATTTCGCGATTTGTCTACAAAGAAGAGATTTCTAACTTACCATATCCCGATAACGATCTCAAGTTAGTATTTGTAGAATTACCAAAATTCACCAAAACAGTAGACCGACTAGAAACTCTGGCAGATAAATGGCTCTATTTCATGAAATACGCGGTAACGATAACAGAAATCCCACCAGTAATGGATAGCATCCCCGAAATTAATCAAGCTTTTGACATTGCCGATCGAGTGCATTTAAGCCCGGAGGAAATAGCAAATATCGAACGGCAAGAAATGTTTATTTACGACCAACAAGGCACGATAATTAAAGCCGAGCGAGACGCTAGACAAGAAGGCAGACAAGAAGGCAGACAAGAAGAAAAACAGACGATCGCACGGCAGTTACTCGATCGCCTAGATGACCCAACTATCGCCCAAATCACCGGACTTAGGGTTCAGGATGTGCAGAATTTGCGATCGCAAGTGTGATGCCTCGAAAACCAGACATGGCATTGTTCGCGTCCATTTTCTTAGCCCGCGCAGGCGGACGAAAGTTTGTGTAGGGGCAATCCCCCCGTGGTTGCCCTGGTTTCAACCGCCTCCTTCATAAAACCTATCTCAAAAACAACTTATAAGCCGGATTCTGACTCTCATCCCCATACTGATAACCCAGCGTATCCAAAAAAGCCTGCCATTCCTGCATCTCATCCGGCGGCACCTGAATTCCCACCACAATTCGCCCGTAATCAGCGCCATTATTCCGATAGTGAAAAACGCTGATATTCCAGTTAGGACTCATCGAACCCACAAACTTCATCAGCGCACCAGGACGTTCGGGAAATTCAAATCGATAAAACAATTCATGATCCGCCAGCATCGAACGGCCGCCCACCATATGCCGCAAGTGCAATTTCGTTAATTCATCATCAGTTAAGTCCAAAGTTTTGAAGCCGCAATCTTCAAAACGGGCGGCTATTTTTACCGCATCAGCGCGGTTTTGAATTTGCACCCCGATAAAAATATGCGCTGCTTTTTCATCCGCAATTCGATAGCTAAATTCAGTTAGATTGCGCTTTCCCAGACATTCGCAAAACCTGCGGAGACTTCCCGGCTGTTCGGGAATTGTGACTGCAAAAATAGCTTCCCGCCGTTCCCCAAACTCCGCTCTTTCTGCGACAAACCGCAGGCGATCGAAATTCATGTTCGCACCGCAAGCAATCGCAATCAACGTTTGTGCTTCGATTTGTTCCCGTTCCACGTAAGCTTTTGCACCTGCGATCGCCAATGCACCGGCTGGTTCTAAGATCGATCGCGTATCCTCAAAAACATCCTTAATCGCAGCACAAATATCATCCGTATCTACTAAAATAATCTCATCCACATACTGCTGACAAAGCCGAAAAGTTTCTTCCCCCACTTCCCGCACCGCCACACCATCCGCAAATAGACCAACTTGCGACAAACGCACCCGTTTCCCCGCTTTCAAAGACTGATTCATCGCATCCGAATCGATCGGTTCAACACCAATAATTTTAATTTCCGGCCGCAACCGTTTCACATAAGCCCCAATTCCCGAAATCAATCCACCGCCACCAATTGCCACAAAAATTGCGTGAATTGGTTTTTGATGTTGCCGCAGAATTTCCATGCCGATCGTACCCTGTCCCGCAATCACGTGCGGATCGTCAAAAGGGTGAATAAAAGTCATGCCTTTTTCGGCCTCTAATTGGCGCGCAAAAGCGTAGGCATCATCATAGGTATCCCCATGCAAAATTACCTCTCCACCGCGCGCTATCACCGCATTAACCTTCACCTGAGGTGTAGTTACGGGCATGACGATAATCGCGCGAGTTCCCAGGTGGCGGGCAGCGAGGGCGACTCCTTGGGCGTGATTTCCGGCGGAAGCTGCGATCGCCCCTTGTGCGAGCAAATCCGGCGAAAGTTGCGCCATTTTGTTGTACGCGCCCCGCAGTTTGAAGGAAAAGACAGACTGCATATCTTCGCGTTTCAGGAGCAGTTTATTGTTGAGCCGCGTTGATAGATTGGGGGCTACTTCTAGGGGGGATTCTTGGGCTACATCGTAGACGCGGGCGGTGAGGATTTGTACTAGGTAGTCGCAAAGCATGGGCTGAGGGGTGAGTAGATGCGGGATGGTGGGATAATTGTAGTGTATTTGTGCGATCGCTCTTGTTGGGATTTTGGGGCGGTGGTTGAGTTAATCGCAAGTTCTTGCTCAGTTGTAGGGTGCGTCGCCACCAACCATCCCAAATACAAATCGACCATCTAGTAGCGACGCACCTTACGGTTGAGAGTTAAGGGTTGAGGGTTAATCAACCCATCCTAGAATAGTTGGCAATTGTCAGCGGAAAAGATATTTGTACTGTATTTGGGCGATCGCCCTTCGAGAATAATTTTATTTTGAAACTATACTTCAATCAAAGGTTTGATTTAGTTACATAAATAGTTAATCCTATTCTGGCATCCCGATCGAACTTTAAGCCTAATTCTGTTTCCGAGGTTATTTCCACACGATCGTGGGAAAGAGCGTTAAGCTGAATGCTCTCAATTTTAGCAGAGTAGCAGTACGACAATTGCTCGTTAACTAAAACTAGAAAAACACATTCTCCTAAAGTTAATGTAACTTCCTTAACTTTGGCTACGCCTGCTTGCGGCTTTTTGAACCACTCAGTAATTTTTCCAATCTCTCTTACCACTTCTCGCTTAGTCTGGAGTAAAATTATATTATAGGTCACTAAATCGGCAAGGGATTTACATAAAGCCTCAACAAAATCAGCCAAGTCTAACAGTTCTTGAATTCCCAATATCTCGTTGACAAAGCCGTGTGCTGCTTTGTTTCGATAGTCAACCAATTGTTTTAGTTCTCCTTCTGCCGTGTTTTGACTGCTGCGAATTTCCTCGACAAAGTATTTGATTTCTTTGTGGTTAATTACCCATTTCCATGCCTCATCAATTCCAGCATTTCTCAAGACTGTTTCTAGGACTTCCTTGCGTAAATTTTGCTCGTGCAATAGAAAAGCATCTGGAAGTAACTCGTATTTTCCAGTGTCAGTAATCCCACAGGATAATCCTTTCACTAATTTCTCAACTGAAAGGTGTTGAAACCTATTCTTTTTGATGTCAATCAACAAACGCCCTATACCCTCTCGGTGGGTATTCTGGACTTTTTCTCCCAAGTCTGAATAACGTGGAACCAAATCCGGCATAAGTCGCAGCCAATCCGAAATTAAATCCTCAACAAAGCGCTCGTAAATAGCATACAATCGGGTTACTACGGCACAGCGTTCGTAAATTTGCCATTCTCGTTTGCTAGAGATTACTTCTATTAATGCGGCAAATTCAGGATTTTCTTTCAACTGTTTGATATCTGAGCTATCTTGAAATACGATTTTTCTAAGTCGATCGTTAATCTTTATCATCGAACGGACAGTGGAAATTTTGAGACTGACTGTCTTGAGAAGCTCATCAAACATCGCAAGTTACTCTCCGATAACTTGCAAAAGCATTTCGTCAAATATCCTGATTCGCTCCTGAATCTCTGCCTTGGTTTTTCCACCTCCTGTGAGAAGACGAGATTCAGGTTTTTTAAAGATGTTCTTTGTCTCTTCAATAATTCGATCTTTTAGAGCAATTAATTTTTTTTCATCTGGCAAGTGCCTGCTAAAACCAACCATAATTGCATCATAATATGCTTTATAAGTCTTGTTTGACCAAGTTTTAGTTTTATGGTCGAACGGTTTGAATAAATGCTCTCCGTAAATTAGGTGAGCTATTGTAATAGTTTTGAGAAAAAGAGATTCCAAGTAATCGATCTCATCTTCATCAAATTTTAAACTTCTCATCATGTACAAATCTAAAAAGCCTTCCATTCCCCGTTGGTAATTATCAACATTTCTGAGAGCAAAAAAACGCAGAACTAACTCAGCATCTTCCATTTTTTTATAAAGGGTATTTTTCTCCAATTCGGGGCTGTTATCCTCTGTCGGAATTCCCCAAGCTTCTGCAAATATGGGATGGCGCGATAATTTTAGCAACAGTTCATTGAACTTTCCATAATACAAACAGTTTCGCACTTCCTGTTGACTTAAATCTACACCTCCAGTGTTAAGGCGCTCGAAGGTTTTTTGTTTTAAGAATAGAGCCTCTTCAGGATCGGAGGTTGATTCTGCAATAATTACTGTAGATGATATAGAACGACGGTCGATACCTGCTCTAATTTTTTGAGGAAGTTGATTGTAGGTACGTCCATTTAATTCAGGCCAAAGTTCCAGCCCTGTTAATGAAAGCTTGTTTTCATAAAAATCCTGAATCGCAGTAATTCTTTGTTGACCATCCATAACCTCATATGAATAGTATTCTTTTTCGTATAAAATTATTGATGGAACTGGAATATTGACGAGAAATGATTCGATTAGTTTGGATTGCATTTTGGTAGTCCAACGCGCCCTTCTTTGGTAAAATGGTCGCACTTCCATATAACCAGGCTGCTTTAAAGCCTGGACAAAACTCGGAAGCT
Source organism: Cyanobacteria bacterium OTE_58_metabat_593 (assembly GCA_031372825.1). Taxonomy (GTDB): domain Bacteria; phylum Cyanobacteriota; class Cyanobacteriia; order Cyanobacteriales; family Microcoleaceae; genus Microcoleus. The sequence goes on from JANMLZ010000047.1 coordinate 8,404, forward strand.
TTTCACGGTTGATTTCAGTAAGAATTCTATTCTCTCTTAACTCGTACTTATGGTTGATTTCACTATCGGATAGTTTAGTGCGAGTTTTTGTTGGCGAACTCTCCCACATTTTTTCTTCAAATGATGCGGTCTGCATTTCCCTAGTCTCCCTAAGCACAACTTGTTAATAATTATAGCATTTTCATGATTAGCCGATCGACTTAAATCTATCAAACTTGCGATCGTTAATTATTTTAGATCCCCGACTTCTTCAAAAAATCGGGGATTTAGACTCATAAAACCCGCCGCCCCAAACTCTGCACATCTCTAATCTGGTCGTGCAAATCCAGTTCTAGGATCGCTAATAAACAATCCTAAAACTAACGTCTCCATCACCGTATCCCAGACAGGAGTACAACGTTCTGCATCATCAGCCCAGTATTCAAAAGTGATCAAACACTGAACATTTGAACCCAATCCCACACAGATTCGCGAATAAGCTTCCCGCTGTTCTGGGGGGTCGATAAATTTAAATTCCGTCCAAACAATCCGAGCAGTTTGCCGCTTCAATTGGATGATTTCTCCCCTGTCGAACGGATTTCGGCTGTCCTCTTCCACCACCTTTTCTAATAAGGGAGCCAAGGGAAATTCTGCCCAGTTTCCGGGGGGAAGTAAATTAAACGAAACTTCTAAACCACAATCCTCATCCGGTGGCTTTTTGTCCGTAAACCGGAACGACTTTGTATCCGGTTCAAAATGCCAATCTTGGGGGACATCAAAGCGGACTGCACCTCTTCCTGCTACAAAGATGCGAGTTCCAGGCTTTGATTTCCAATTGTGGTCTTCTTTGAGCTCTAAGGTTTCTTTGAGCCATTCTTGCTTTTTGCGCTTAGACATAAAAAAAACACAAAACTGCTGTCAGAATATTTTAACTCTATGGCGATCGCCTTTTGCTCAAATATAGCAATTCTTAAAAATGCGCCTATACATAAATTGGACGCAACATCTGTAAAGACTTATACGTTACCCTTCGTCGTGTCAACTTCAGGACTAAGTAGATGAGGAAAGAAAATACATAAGTCCAGGGCTTTGAGGGTGAAACGCTCGCCGAGTAGCGATCTCTTATGAAAGCAATCGCTTGCGGTTACGATCGCTTTAGATTCTGTGACGAGTTGGCAAGTTTAATTGCCCTCAATCTTCCAAAATCTCGACCAAATCTTCCATTGTTACATCGAAGGCGCGGGCTATTTTGTAGACAGCAGACAGATCGACTGTATTTAATGTATCGCGCTGAACGTAACTTCTGACAGTGTTGTAGTTGACTCCAGATCGATCGGCAACTTGCTTTAGCGTCCAACCCTTTTGCTCAGCTAGTTCTCGAATCCGCAGTCTCACGTATCCCATGTTTTAACTTGACATTGATGCGTATGCAACATATAGTGTTTATGTACACTGAAAACGATCGCCCACCTAGCCTCGAAAACTTAAGGGCGATCGCTTTTCTATCACACCCCGCTTGGAGTGGGGAAGGATTCTCCTATGATACCAACATCAAAGCCAAAATTAAACTCTCATCCGTGTTGTATTGTGCGGCAATTACCAAATATGCAGCGATTGGTGGTTGCTCGGTTCCACCGCCGGGGCGATGCTGACGGATATACAGATTTTATGGCGGTTGTTGTCGGCGACTAAACACGCGATCGTTTTTGATACGACTGGGGCCGAGAAATTGCCAGAAGTGCGATCTGACATATTGTACCAATGTCAGTAACAGGCAAGATGCCTGTTCCACAAAGAGTGAATTTTCTCGTGGAACAGGCATCTTGCCTGTTTCTAAACAAGTAATTAAGAATGGTATAAAATATCAGATAGTTTCTTCATCGCATTTCTGCTCACTGAGCGTAGTCGAAGTGTGCTATACAATATTTCAAGAGTATCTGCGAGCTTTAATTCCTATGAATACTCAATTAATGGTAAAACCTTCCTCCTTAATACCCCAAGGCCTTAAAATGGTAGAGTTTGGGAATATTTACTTATTCAGATTTACCGACGAGCTCCAATTTCGTATGGAAGAATTGCTAGAGAGAAAAAAACTAGATTTGCTAACTGTCGATGAAATTCCAGAATGGGCTGGCATCATAGAATTATCCCGAATTTTTACGTTGATTAACGCCCAACTTTCTACCCAAGCCAAATGGTGTGCGATCGCACTCGACAACTTATACGACAACGAGCTAAGCGCTCGCTATGAGGACACGGCAATGCCGTTTCCCTACCCCGATTAATTGCGAAAGAAACGGCACTGCCGTGTCCTGATGATGCAGAATTTGTTGAGGTTGAGTTTAGCGATTTGCAAGGTCGTACTTACGCACTAGAAGCCCTTACCAAATCGCAGTTAATGATTTTGCATCATAGTCCGATCGTGGAAACAAGATGGCTAAAAACTCAGCCGTCACTACAAAAAGTAGTTTGAAATTCCTAAAAATTCCCAACAAACTAATAATTAGTGATTTGCAACATAATTAGTGTTTATATAAAATTTTAACAATTTATTTACAATTACTACCAATTCAGAAATAATAAAATTGTTACACCTCACTGTTTTTTGCAAATAACCGTTAAACTATTCTAACTGCACGTCTTAAGCGTTGCAGGCTCAACCTATAGCTGTTAAGGATTCGTCCTGATTCACAGGAGCAAGATTTTAAAATATGCATCTCAGCGAACTGACTCACCCAAATCAATTACACGGCTTGTCGATTCATCAACTCGAACAAATTGCCCGACAAATTCGAGAAAAGCATTTAGAAACTGTAGCAGCCAGTGGCGGGCACCTCGGCCCCGGATTGGGCGTAGTCGAACTGACTTTAGCACTCTACCAAACCCTCGACCTTGATCGCGACAAAGTAACTTGGGATGTCGGCCACCAAGCTTATCCACACAAATTGATCACCGGTCGCTACAACAATTTTCACACCCTGCGCCAAAAAGACGGCGTTGCAGGCTATCTCAAGCGCTGCGAGAGCAAATTTGACCATTTTGGTGCTGGACACGCTTCTACGAGCATTTCCGCAGCTCTAGGGATGGCAATGGCGCGCGACCTCAAAGGCGAAAACTTTAAAACTGTAGCAGTCATTGGCGACGGCGCACTGACAGGGGGTATGGCACTCGAAGCGATTAACCACGCAGGCCATATGCCGAAAACTAATCTGATGGTAGTGCTCAACGATAACGAGATGTCAATTTCGCCGAATGTCGGCGCAATTACCCGCTATTTGAACAAGATGCGACTCTCGCAGCCGGTGCAATTTCTCAAAGATAACTTAGAGGAACAATTCAAACAAATTCCGTTTGTGGGCGAAACTTTTACCCCAGAAATGGAACGCCTCAAGGAAGGCATGAAACGGTTAGCTGTGTCGAAAGTTGGAGCCGTAATTGAAGAATTAGGCTTTACCTACATGGGGCCGGTAGACGGACACAATTTGGAAGAGTTAATTGCTACTTTCAAACATGGTCATACCATCCAAGGCCCGGTGTTAGTTCACGTTGTGACGGTGAAGGGCAAAGGATATGCGATCGCCGAAAAAGACCAAGTAGGATATCACGCCCAAAACCCGTTTAATTTAGCCACTGGTAAAGGCATTCCTTCGACTAAGCCCAAGCCTCCAGCCTACTCGAAAGTTTTTGCCCACGCCCTAGTTAAGCTAGCAGAAGATAATCCCAAAATTGTCGGAATTACTGCGGCAATGGCAACGGGAACTTGTTTAGACAAACTTCAGGAAAAACTCCCGAAACAGTACATTGATGTCGGTATTGCCGAACAACACGCCGTCACATTGTCGGCTGGTTTAGCCTGCGAAGGGATGCGCCCGGTTGTAGTAATTTACTCAACATTTTTGCAGCGCGGATACGACCAAATTGTTCACGATGTCTGCATCCAAAAATTGCCTGTTTTCTTCTGCTTGGATCGAGCCGGAATCGTCGGTGCTGATGGCCCAACTCACCAAGGAATGTATGACATTTCTTACTTGCGCTGTTTGCCAAATCTGACAATTATGGCTCCAAAAGATGAGGCAGAATTGCAGCGGATGGTAGTCACGGGAGTGAATCATACCAGCGGTCCGATCGCGATGCGTTACCCGCGTGGCAACGGTTACGGCGTGCCTTTGATGGAAGAAGGTTGGGAAGAATTGGCGATCGGCAAAGCGGAAATCCTCCGTAATGGCGACGACGTGCTAATCTTAGGTTACGGTTCAATGGTTTATCCGGCAATGCAAACGGCCGAGATGTTGAGCGAACACGGCATCGAAGCAACTGTAATTAATGCGCGTTTTGTCAAGCCTTTGGATACCGAATTAATCTTACCTTTGGCACAGCGAATTGGCAAAGTTGTCACAATGGAAGAAGGTTGTTTAATGGGTGGTTTCGGTTCAGCAGTAGCCGAAGCTTTGTTAGACAATAATGTCCTGGTTCCATTGATGCGGTTGGGTGTACCTGATACATTGGTGGATCATGCCACGCCTGAACAATCCTTTGCTACTTTGGGATTGAATCCGTCACAAATGTGCGATCGGATATTAGCAACATTCAGCCGCAAACAGTCACCTGTTAGCGTCTAATTTTACTCGTTACCAGGCTCTGCCTGGTAACGCAGAAATCAGGAGACGGCAGTGCCGTCTCCCTACAATTAATTACGGTAGGGAAACGGCACTGCCGTCTCCTCTATATCATTCCGGCATAGCCGAAATTGATATTATGATATGATTGAATGAAAGATTTCACAACAAGGGAGAATCAACAATGACTTATCTCAACCCAACTCGCACAGTACGTCGGGGAAGATTATTTCCAGAAATTCAATGGTCAGAAGAAAAAAAAGCCCAGTGGCGAGCTGAAAGAGCCATATTTCGCAAGCGTTGCAAAGTAATTTTCGATCGCCTCAAACCAGAATTGATTAAAACCCACTACAACTGGTACATGGCGGTTGAACCCGACAGCGGGGAACATTTTATGGACAAGGATGATATGGTGGCTACCAAAATGTGTCGCCAAAAACATCCAAATGCTATCCCGTACCTTTTCCGTATCAACCCTACAGGGGTTTGTGGCACGATATGATAGAAGGAACATTTGGCGATCGAGACGAGCTATTTTTTGAAGTTGACTTGATTGCTAATAACGGCTTAGAATTACCTGTTGATGCTCTGCTAGATACAGGTTTTTCGGGCTGGCTAGCAATGGATGAGCAAGATTTAGAGGGACTTGATTGGATTTATATTAGGCGACAAGAAATGCAGACAGCAAGGGGAGAATTTGATTTCGATCTTTATGCAGGAAAAATCAGAATTGATGACCAAGAGTTTGACATCCCTGTTCATGTGGGTGACGGAGTACCTGAAATTCTAATCGGCCGCCAGTTGTTGAAAAATCGGCGGTTAATAGTTGATATTTCGGCGGGTGTTTTGACATTGGAAGCGAATTAATAGTAAGATGACTTTACAAAGTTTTGATATAGTAATAGTGGGAGCAGGCCCCGCAGGTGGTCACTGTGCGAGAATACTTGCAAAATCTGGTCGCCAAGTGTTACTTGCAGAACAAAATGATAGTTTTAATAAAAATGACTTTTCCAGCGCCGCCACACCTCTAGAAACCCTCTCACAATTCGATTTGCCTGACTCAGTAATCGGCAGTTATTGGCACAAACTTACTATTGAAACTAGCAAAGTCAGTCAGACTTGGGAATCTCCTAAAAGTTTGGGAGTTGTTTTAAACTTTGCTAAATTTAGAGCATTTCTGGCTAGTGAAGTTCATGGGAATGGAAGTGAAGTTTGGCTTGGTTGTCGCTACATAAAACATTCACAAGCCAACGGCGAAACTATCGTAGAATTCAAACAGCTATCCGACGGCAAAATCATCCAAGTTAGCACGAAAGTATTAGTTGATGCGACTGGTTTTGCTAGGGCGATTATGTATGAGAAGGAGAATGATAAACCAGATTTTTTGTCGGGAACTGGTATAGAATATTTAATTGAAGTAGAACCAGAAGTTTATGATAAATATGCTAATGACTTAATCTTCTTTTTGGGCGACAAATGGATGCCGAAAGGTTATTCTTGGATATTTCCGATGGAACAAAATCGCCTGAAAGTTGGTGCGGGACGCATTTTTTTAGATACCAAAACTGTTAAGAATTTAGAACCTCTGAAAATATATATAGATTTACTGATTGATGAGTATCTGAAGTCTAAAAATTATAAAATTATTGACAAGCACGGTTCCACGCTGAAATACAGTCAGGGTTTGCAGGATATCTATTGTCAGGATAACATAATTGCGATCGGTGATACTGTTTCGACGGTGAACTTTCTGGGTGGTGAAGGTATTAGACACGGGATGGATGGCGCGGAAATAGCGGGGAAATACATTCAGAAATATTTGGATGGAAAAATCTCAGATTTTGGGAATTATGAGACGGAAATGCACCGTAAGTTTGACAAGAGATGGCATATTTCGGAAAGATTGGCGGTGAGAAAGTATATCGATGATGTGAATGATGTACTTACTGATAAAACAATTGATTATTTAAAGTATATGAAAACTGAAGATGTGATGGATATTTTGTTTGATTATAAGTTTGAGAAGATTTCGAGAGGATTTGGTGGTTATTTGATTAGGAAAATTAAGGGATTGATCAAGCGATTTCACTTGTAGGGTGCGTCAGGTGAAAAATTTTCGATTGAGTTGAAAATATCTGGCTGACGCACCCTACTAACTACTAACACCACTTGTAGGGTGCGTCAGGTGAAAAATTTTCGATTGAGTGAAAAATATCTGGCTGACGCACCCTACTAACTACTAACACTACTTGTAGGGTGCGTCAGTTGAAAAATTTTCGATTGAGTGAAAAATATCTGGCTGACGCACCCTACTAATATTACTAAAATTATGAATTTTTATTACAAACCTAGTTGCAAAGCATTTTCTGTGGTGACTTGCATTCGGGGAAGCGATAGTAAAGAATCTTCAAAATTGCTGAATTTAGATTCGTAGGACACACCATAAGTATAACCGATCGCACAAACTAACTTTTCTACCATTTTATCAACACTCCCGTAAGGATAAGCAAAGCATTTAACTGGTTTTCCCAATCCCCGTTCCAGGATAGCACGAGATTTTGATCCTTCCCGCACAATTTCTGTGGGCGATAAGCCTGTCAGAGGTTGATAAGTCGCAGACATGGAACCAAATTCAATTCCTGCGTCTCGTAATTGCCGAATTTCGCGCCATCCCATTAATTGTACTTGTTCAGAGTCTGCTTTTTCCCAGCTATTTGTCTTTCCGATGGACTCTGCTACTAAAAAAACAGTCGCTGTAAAGTCAAAGCGTTTTAGTAGAGGGAAAGCATGGTTAAAAAAATCGAGATAGCCTCCGTCAAAAGTCAGCAATACAGCTTTACCGGGTAAAGGAATTTTAGCCAGTTTCGCATTTTGCCAATCTTGCCAACTCACACTATAATAACCCGAATCTTTTAGATACTGCAAGTGTTGTTCAAAGATTTCTGTACAAATGTGATTGTAAGCGAGAATTGGCAAGTTTTCAGTCACAGTATTATTGTCATAAAATTTAGGTTGAAATGATTGAGAGATTTCTCGATGAGGTGACTTGCGCCAAATGATTTCCGGTGCATAAAATACTTGTTTTGGCAACTCATTTTCTAAAGGAATTTGGGTTATTGGTTCCCCCGCAATTGTCGCCGCTGCTGTTAATTCTCGTATCGCGGCTGCTGGTAGTGCGGCCCGACGGCTGACACTGGTGTCGATCGCACCTTCGCGCCTCCCAAACATCACCGCATGGGGTGGGTAAATACCCCCAGAACCCTCTGCATTCAACCAGTTGGGTGCATTCGTTATTTTTTGAGCAGCATCGGTTAAGCGCGATCGCAGCGACATCTCACCGTGTAGTGATTTTCCCACCAAAGCTTCTCGCACAGCAGCTATACACAATTCAAAACCGCTATTTTGAGTAATTGCCGATCGCACTTTTTGAGCAGAAACAAAGTTATTGTCAACCGCAACAGTTATAATACCGATAGCAACTCCGCCGACTGCGATCAGCACATCAATTTCGGAAAGCTCAACTTTGATGTTGGGTAATTCTGCGCTAACCTCTACAGCAATCAAGTCTCTATCCAAGTTAATTGTGAATGATTCATCGGCTGTTTCGGGATTGTAAAAATAAGCCTCAAGCCAATTGGGACGATTCCAAATTGATTGTAAAAATAGCGTCCATCCAAAATGCGGATTTTCGGGATTTTGTCGAAAAAAGCGATCGAGTATTGGCCAAGCAAACTCAGATGCGATCGCATCAGCCAGCACTACACCAGCCACAATCCCGTCACAGACAGGCAATTCAATGATTCCGAGTTCAACGCCGTCTAGTTGAATTGTACAGTAAGTGCGATCGTATATTTGCGGAATCTGAATATCTAAAATTGGTTGAGTCACCTCTACCTTAAACTTGTAAGCAACTTGAGGATTTACCCAGTTGATTGCGACTAAAATAGATTGAATCTGATTGCGATTAAAAATCTGATGATATTTATGAATTTTAGTGCTTTGGATATCTCTGGCAATTCCTTGATGCCAAGGTAAATTTAAACTCAAACTAGCTGCTTTTGCTTTATAATTAATCAGCATTGCAGAGTCATACTCGATTTCAATAAAATTACAGATATCAGTTAACACTGCACTTTTATTGTCGATTAGTTCCTCGTATTTGACCAATATATGATTGGAATTATTAACGTATTTATGGCTAGTTAACATGGCATATTCCCAGCGCTCAATACAGTGCTCTAAGTCCCAAACACCGCCCCATAACTCGCTAAAATTTCTCGTAGCCTCATACATAGAAGCTATGGTGTCCATACCATTTCGCAAAATATGGATAAATTTAGCATCGGGTACTAGACGCTGAATATCCTCAATAAAATATAGATGTTCCGGCGTTTTCTCCAGCCAAATATTTTGGGTTTCTTCTACAGCCAGACTATCTAAGATGCTGACAAACCAACTAGCTTTGTTTTCCTGTGTTTGACTGTCATCAAAATCATTGAACAATTCAGGGCGATTAATCTCATCCTTGAAAAAAGTTGATAGCCTACTTGGCAATTTTGTCGCAAACTCCTCATACAGCAAGTAGTGGAAAAACTTGGATTCAGGAAAAGAGATAATTTCTGGATGGGCGGCTAATAAACTCTGAAGAATTGTCGTACCACTTCTCGGAGCTCCAACTAAAAATATCCGTTTCATTTATTTACTTAATAAGTTGTTTTTGAGTAAGAGTTTTTAACCGCAGAGAGCGCAGAGGACACAGAGGGAGAGCAGAAAGAGGGAGAGCAGAAAAAAGTATACTTGATGCTTCTCTCTGCGCCAAGAAGGGTCTCTGCGGTTGAAAACTCTTATCTTAACTCCAGCTAAAATCCTCCTTCAATAATGCAGAAAGTTCCCGATTATAAGGTTCAAAATAACCGATCAACTCTTGTTCGATCGCCTTTGGCATATTACTGTAATCCTCAACACTATTACTCTCATATTCTTTGACAGCACTCGCGCTAATATCCAAGAAATTTAACACCCGAGAAAACACCTTCCCCGAATCTTTCTGAAAATCTTCGCTTTTAAGGATTAGTAACTGTTCTTTCGGGAAATAATCGAGCCAATTCTTGATTTGTTGGACATAAATTCCTCGGGATAAATAGGAATAATGCTGGTGATTGAAACTATAATAACCATCATCGGCTTTAATTTTCTCAATTTCACCTTTTAGCCGATCGCCCTCAGAGGCAATTGCCTTTTCAAAATCCAACTTTTCACAACCCACCGCCACTTCTAAATTGTAATGCAGCCAAGCTCTTTGTACCGGGTTTCGCAGCATCACAATCAGCTTAACATCCGGGAAACACTTGTAAACCCGCTGGGCCACCAACGGATGGTAAATATAGTAAGGAGTCATCTCCCACAGCAACACTTTTTCACCCGCTACACTCCGCGTCAACTGCTTGCTATACCACTCAACACCTCGCTCAAAATTTAACTCAAAGAAGTGGACTTGTCTTGCACCTTCTTTAATCATTTGCAGGTGATTGTCCAGATAACCATACAAAGATTCGGCGCTGCACTTTTGAGCGCCAAGGATTAAAAAATCTGGTTTTTGTTTAGATTTTAACTGAGTCGAAATCTTGGCATATCCGGGATTGTTCTTATTCAATGCGTGAGCTTTATCGATTTTTTCTGGCAAGTCTAACAACTGCATTTTGCCCTCAAACTCCCAGTGGTAGGGCGGACAAAGGATGGTTTTTTGGTGTACAGTCGATCGCACATATAGCGGATAGACGTGCCAGTGATAGTCGTAGGCGTAAGCCCAATTCTTTTCGTAAACCCCAGCATTCACATAATACTGACCATTTCCCAAATCCAACCGATCCAAATGTAGCCTAATCTTGCCCTCACCTTTAACTAGGGGAACCAATCGACCCATTTGATTCGTATTGGTGTCGAAACAACTTTGCCCATCTTCTCTGCTAATTGTCACTCCAAAGATAGCAGCAGAAATTTGCTTCGGAACCGAATAATGGATCTCAATAGTTACAGCATCACCGCTGTCAATTTCCTCATCAGGTAACACTTTGACATCGGTAATTTCTACTTCCAAAGAACCGAAGCGATTTTGATTGACTCGTAGTTCCGAACCCGTACTTGTAACTTCAGGAAGACGCATGGGAGTGCGTTTTTCAGTTTCCGATCGCATTTCCGACAAATACTGACCAGCCACCACTTCCGGTTCCCCGTAAGCAACGATTTCACCGGATTTTAGCCATAAAGCCCGATCGCACAATTTCTGAATTTGTCCAGCATTGTGAGAAATCAAAACAATCGCACAACCTTTAGTCTTAAACTCAGTTATCTTGTTCAAACATTTAGCTTGAAAAGCCACATCACCAACGGACAAATGCTCATCAACTAACAGCACTTCTGGATCGGTATGAATCGCCACCGAAAAAGCCAGCCGCATTTGCATCCCCGTACTATAAGTCCGCATCGGGCTATCGATAAACTTTTCCAACTCGGCAAATTCCACAATGTCATCAAATCGGCGCGCTGCTTCCCGACGAGTCAAACCAGCAACTACCGCACCGACAAACACATTTTCTCGCCCAGTTAAATCCGAGTGAAAACCTGCACCCAAATCCAACAAACCGCCAATTCTGCCATTAACTTTAACAGTTCCCTCCTCAGCGCGACCAATACCACCAACAAGTTGTAACAGCGTCGATTTTCCCGCGCCATTCTTGCCAAGAATTCCCAGCATTTCCCCCGGAGAAACACTAAAACTGATATCCCGCAGCGCCCAGAAATGTGCTTGCGGTTTCATCCGCCGCCATCCCCACAAAGCCGCCTCCATAATCGTAAAAGGTCGATCGGCACTATAGCTATTAAACCGCTTCCCCAAACCCTTAACCACAATAGCTTGACGCATTACAATTCCTCCACAAAACTATCGCTTTGTCGTCTAAAAATTCCTAGTCCGATCGGCAACAGAACTGCTATAATCAAACTTACAGTTAATAGTGATTGCCAGTCCGGCTGCGTACCTTTCAAAAGTATGGCGCGGTAAGCTTCTATCAGTTGCACCATCGGATTAAACTGATAAAAAGGCAGAAACTCTTTCGGTATACTGTCGAGGTTGTAGAAAATTGGAGTCAGATAAAACAGCATCTGCAAAACTACGCCCAAAGTGTGCTGGGTATCACGAAAAGTAACGTTCATGGCGGCGAGGGGATAAGCCAAACTCACTGTTAAAAAGAATTGAATTAACATCAAAACTGGCATATATAGCAGCACTGAATTCGGCTGAATCCCATCAATTGCTAGAAAGATAATTAGCACCGGTAGCGCTAGCAAGAAGTGAATTAATCCAGTAGTGGTTGTCACTATCGGCAAAATCGCGATCGGAAAATTTGGCTGTCGAATTAAAGCCCGGTTGTTAGTAATCAATCCCGTCGATTGAAAGAGCGCTGTCTGAGTCCAATTCCAAATTAATAAACCGCTAAAAGCAAAGGAAGAAAACTGCGGAACATTCACCGGAATTACGGTTTTGAATACAAAAGAAAATACTGCCAACTGTAACAGCGGATTGATCAAAGTCCAAGCAATTCCCAGAGTCGATCGCTTGTAAAGTAGTTTCATGTCGCGATCGACCAACTCCCGCAGCAAATCGAACAAATGAGCGATTCTGCGCCCGTAAACCAGCCTTTGAGAACTTCTCACCGCACACCCCCGGCGACTTGCTGCGCTGGGGGCTGCGGCTGCTCTTGGGGTTCCAGCTCAGCTAATTGCTGCGCCTGGAACTGCGCTTTTCTGTAAGCAAAAAAACTGTCTAGAGCTCCCAGCACCTCGCTGACTACCAAATGGCGCGGGAGTGAACCCGGAGCCTTCAAGCGGCCCACCAGCCACCAACCGAACCAATCAAACATCGCAAATTTCAAAATTTCCAAGCGCGGCACAGTGCGGTTGCGATCGCACGTCAGCAAATAAGCCCCAAAACCGCGCCCGTTATCCTGCAACTGCTTGCTCAAAGCCTTGTCATTGCGCCGATGCAAGTGCCACACAAAAGCGCTCGGCTCGTAAAAAGTGGCGTATCCCTTCGCCAGAATCCGATGAAACATCTCAATATCTCCACCACCGCGAGTCGCAGTACCCACATCGAGAGCAACGTCAAAATTGCCCACAGTCTCGAAAACTTGTCGCCGGAAAGCCATATTCGCCCCCACGCCATATTTGCTCGCCCACAGTAACTCCTGCACAGAAAGCTTGCTACCGTTGAATTTGCAACTGTCGAGGTATTGCAGCATTCCGCCGTAGATCAGTTCAAATTGCTGTTGCGCCACGGTTTCCAGTTCGGCGGCCGCCACTAAACCGCTGACTGCCATAATTTCCTCTTCTGCAAAACCCGCAGCAATACCCCTCAGCCAACCGCGATCGGGCCGCACGTCATCATCAGTAAAAGCAATAATCTCGTGCCGCGCTTCAGCAATGCCACGATTCCGCGCCCAGTCCAATCCTGGCCGTTCTTCCTTCACGTAGCGTACAGGTAATCCCGCCACTAATTCAGCGGTGCTGTTGTTGGAAGGAGCGTTGTCTATAACGATAATTTCGCGGTGGGGATAGTCTAGGGCAAGAATTGCTTCGAGAGCGCCTTTGAGCAAATCTGTGCGATCGCGCGTGCAGATGACAACACTAATCGGCGGCAAGTCGCGATCGCTCACTACTTCAGAAACAGCGCCGAACTCCTCTCTTAAAGTCGATCGCATCAACTCTTTGCCTAACTGATCCACAATTGTTTGTCGCACTCGATCGGCGGAAATTGTTTGTTCCCAGGGATTGTTACTAACATAAGCCCAGCCCCGAGGTCGTCCCCGGTAGCGAACTAAAATACGAATTCCTTCGTATAGTTCGAGTTGCCGAATCGGATTAATCTCTTCGGTAAACTCAATTTCCATCACTTTTATTGCCATAACTTGCTGCTCCATAAAACTAAGACAATTCCAGACAAATCAGGAGATTGCGGTTTACTTCCTGCGCTGTAGGGCAGTCGGCTGTCCCCAGAATTAGCAGGCTATCCCCCTCAAGCCGAGGGTTCCAATTGAGAATATTAATTGCTGCGTTGAGGTCGCGGTCTAGAACCATGCGACACGCAGGGCAATCAAAGCCCCGCTCTGATAACGGCATCGGTTTAATGAAGCCGCAGTTCGAGCAAGTTTTAGACGACGGGAACCATCGATCGACTAAGATATTCTTCGCTCCGTACATCTGGCATTTGTAGGTCAATTGCCTTTTAAATTCGTAGAATCCAAGGTCAGCAATTGCCCCTGCGAGCTTGTGATTCGCCATCATGCCTTTGACGTTGATATCTTCAATGTGAATCTCTACCCATGTCTTAGCAATATAGGTGGTTAGTTTGTGCAAGAAGTCCTTGCGGATATTGCTGATTAGAGTATGAATGCGACGGATCTTGTCGTAGGTTTTGCGCTGATTGTTTGAGCCTTTTACCTGTTTTGCAGCCTTACGCTGCAATCGTGCAAGCTTGGTTTTTGCTTGCTTGTAGGGCTTGGGCGCATCAAACACTTCACCGTTTGATAGCGTAGCAAAAGACTTCACACCAACATCTATTCCAATTGCACCTTGAGGATGAACAACGGGCACTCGATCCGCATCAACACAGAATGAAACGAACCATCTCGCACTTTCTTTGGCGATCGTAAAAGTTTGGGTAACAAAACTACATTTCAGGGGTTCGTGCACTCGAAACGTTCCGAGTGTGGGAATTTTGATGGTGTTGCCAGCACAAAGCCACACTTTGCCATTAGAAGAATCAACCGTAAATGATTGCCCGTCTCGGCGGCTGGCAAATTTTGGATGACCTGCTTTTCCAGAACGATATCTACTAAACGCATCTTTCAAATCAATTAAAGCGTTTTGGTAAACTCGACTGGATAACTGGTTCATCCAACCAAATTCTGGCTGTTTCTTAACGTAGTTAGTAAGAACTTTTTTAACTTCGTTGAGTACCTTTGAGTCTGTAAGTTTCCCTTCACTGTACATTTGAGTCCGCAAGCTTAACCCCATGTTAAATACCACGCGCCGAAATCCTGCGTGTTTTGCCATCAAAGTCGCTTCCCTATTATTCAATTTGAGCGCTCGTTTGACGGCAAACATGGTTAAACCTCCTCTCGGTAATTAACTGTCGATAAGCTTAGCAAACTATTTGGTACTTAAGTCCGACTCACCCGCCCGATCGATGCACTGTTTATTCGCACTCTACCTACTCAGTCATTAATTGCTCGTAATTTTCAACAGCAACTTTTGGCTTTTCCTCGATCTTTTCAGCAGTGCGAGGCATACCGTTAGCCCCGATCGCCCGAGCCAGAGGTTCGGCAAAGTAAAGCGCCAGAATCGAGCGCAAGTGAGCGCCTCGGATCGGTTCCATCCCCGCTTGCGGAAAAATGTGGCCGACTCTCAGTTGGTCGTAATACAGGTAAACCCCAGTCGGTCGTTCCGCGTCCAGCAAGTTTTCTGCCACTTCCCAACCTTGCTGCAAATCGATATTAATTTCATGTCCGCCCAAATCAGTACGAACCGGGCCTCCTTGCATAAAACTAGAAATTGCCGATCGACTTTTGAGTTCATCGATCACACCCCGCAAATACCAATAACCGCGCAATTTTGCCCGCAACCATCGCCAAGTTTCCCGCATCCCCAAGCTTTCGAGCAAATCTAGGGATTTCCTGACGGACACAGCCAGCCAATCCAGAACCGCCGGCCAGAAAAACGCGACCGCCACCAAAATCTTGTCTATCTTAGAATAAGGAGTTTCGTAATCTTTTATGTGCAGCGTCGGTCTGAGTTCCGGGTGTCGCTGACCGATCAAAACATCCGATCGCCCTTCCTGACGCGATCGGCGGAAAGAGCGATCGAGATTGTTGGTTTCGTGTTCGTAATGATAGCCCACTGCGCCCGCAGCCAGAACAAAAGATACATCAGCTTTCAGCAAACGCAGCCCAAACTCGTAATCTTCCCCGCCACAGTTCCCGAAAGCCGAATCGAAGCCATCGAGACGAGCAAACAGTTCTGCATCCAGAGAAAGGTTTCCACTAAGCAAATCTTGGTAGTGGAACCGGTGATCCGAGCGGCTCATCTGGTAAAATTTTTCCTCCCACCAAGCCCTCACTTCTACATCAAAATATTTGGTTCCTCCCTGCAACTTTGGCGGGTAAGGCCCCATGACAGCGCAGCCAGCACGCAAAGAATGAGCGCGGACGTGGCTTTCCACCAACAGCGGCATTGCTTCAATGTCATCATCTAGAAATAACAGCAATTCTCCCGTAGCAGCCGCTGCTCCGGTGTTGCGGGCGATGGCAGCACTGCGGCAATTTACCTCGATCGCCTGCAATTTAAACGGAGCTTTGTAGTCTTGTAACATTGCCAAAGTATCGTCAATGCAGCTATCTGCGACTACTGTAACTTCCATCAGGTCGATCGGATAAGTCTGCGAGTGCAAAGCTTCCATTGCTCGCCGCAGCGAAGAACTTCGGTTATGAGTGGGAATAATGACGCTGACAGTTGGATTTTCTTGGTTCATATTGGTTATTGGTTATTGGCGGTGCCCTGAGCGTAGTCGAAGGGTTATTAGTTATTGGCGGTGCCCTGAGCGTAGTCGAAGGGTTATTGGTTATTAGTTATTAGTTATTAGTTATTAGTTATTGGTTATTGGTTAACAGTCAACAGTCAACAGTTAACAGTCTCCAATTCCCCATGCCCCATGCCCAATAACTAACTAATGACTTCTTCCTTAATTTCTTGCAACCGCTTCCTGGAAGCAAAATAAGCCATCGGGCCACTAATGCAGCCTCGCAATTGAGCCAACAGCAAATCTATCGGCACCGCATCCGGTTGCTTTCGTATTGAAGCAATTAACTCTGGAATTTGCTTGTAACGCAGCCATGCCAAAGCTAACAGAGGTACGCTAAATTCTCTGTTGACCACAAATACCCGCGTCCAGAAAGCATAGACTCCGATGCCGTAGCATTGCAGCAACTTGAGTAACTCTTCCCAGGTACGGCGGTGGCGGTGCCAGCTCACAGCTCTCGGCTCATAGACAATGCGGTAGCCCGCCCGTAAAATGCGCGCAAACAGTTCGCTGTCTGAACCGCACTTAGCAGGTGTCCCCACCCCCAAAGCTTCGTCAAACAGCCCAATGCAGTCGATCGCACTTTTCCGCAAAGCCATACTCCCCGAAACCCCCACAGGAGCTACCATCAGCGGATTGCAGTAGGCCCCGTCAAAAACTCGGCGCTCGAAGCCCTGCCCGTAGGCGCTGTAGCGCTCAAACCATTCTTGCGCTTCGGTTTCGAGTTCCAAGGGCATGAGTAGCCCCGTGACACACGTAACTCGCGGATCGCTGAAATTTGGCAACAGCGATCGCAGCCAATTCGGATCGGGTACTGCATCATCATCTGTAAACGCTACTAATTCGTGTTTAGCTTCACGTAAAGCTCGGTTGCGGGCAGAACTTTCCCCCGCTACGTCTTCGCGCACATAGCGGATTTTTGGGTAATTTTTGATTAATTCACTGCTGGCCTCGGTAGCCGGACAATTGTCAATTACCAGGTATTCCTGACCGTCATCTGGCATCAGCATCAGCGCGTCGAGACAGCGCCGCAAATCTTCCGGGCGATCACGCGTGCAAACCGCTACTGTGGCGATCGGCATTGCCTGCACAGGCCCGCGTTCGTCCCATTCCAGGGCTTCGTAGAACCAATTTTTCCAAAGGTTATCGCCCGTAGCGTTCATCAGTATTTCCCGCAATTCGTCACCGCCAATCCGACCTCCGACTACAGTAACAGTAGCTTGACCGATCGGCTTTCCGTGGAGTCTAATTAAAACCAGGGCTTTGCTGTAACGTTCCTCAATCGCAATTTCTGGCGGGAGTTTGGAGATTTCCAGGTCAAGAATAGCTGTTGCCATGAGTTATGAGATTGTAGATTGTAGATTGTAGATTGTAGATTTTAGGTTGCAAAAAACTAATAGATACTCAGTATTTTAGCGGATGTATTTCAGCCAAGATTGTTGTATCGGATAGCAACTTATCAATGGCATACTTGCCGCTCGTCGCTCTCGAATCAAAATATAAAGCCTCATTTTTGTAATTGCTATTATTTATTTTTACTTTCGATTACCCACCAATGTCAAGTTTTTTTTTCAGATAACTAACTAATGACTTCTTCTTTAATTTCTTGCAACCGCTTTCTTGAGGCAAAATAAGCCATCGGGCCGCTAATGCAGCCCCATAATTGAGCCAACAGCAAATCACTAGGAATAGAATCCGGTTGCTTTCGCACTGAAGCAATTAATTCTGGAATTTGCTTGTAACACAGCCATTCCCAAGCTAACAGAGGCACGCTAAATTCTCTGTTGACCACAAATATCCGCGTCCAGAAAGCATAAACTCCGATTCCGTAGCCTTGGAGCGTTTTTTGCAATTCTCCCCAGGTGCGGCGGTGACAGTGCCAACTCAAAGCTCTGGGCTCGTAGACGATGCAGTAGCCCGATCGCAAAATGCGAGCAAACAGTTCGCAGTCTTCCCCGCCGACAGTGGGCGTTCCCGCCCCCAAAGCTTCGTCAAACAGGCCAATGGAGTCGATCGCACTTTTCCGCAAAGCCATACTCGCCGAAACCCCCACCGGAGAGACTATCAGCGGGTTGCACTCCGCCCCGTCAAAAACTCGGCGATAGAAGCCCCGCCCGTGGGGGCTGTAGCGCTCGAACCATTCTTGCGCCTCCGTTTCCAGTTCCAAGGGCATGATTAGCCCCGTGACGCACATAACTCGCGGATCGCTGAAATTTTGCAACAGCGATCGCAGCCAATTCGGATCGGGAGCCGCATCATCATCTGTAAACGCTACGAATTCGTGTTTAGCCTCACGTAAAGCTCGGTTCCGGGCCGCGCTGGAGCCTGGTACATCCTCGCGCACATAGCGGACTGTTGGGTATTTTTTGACCAATTCACTGCTGGCGTCGGTAGCCGGACAATTGTCAATTACTAAGTATTCCTGACCGTCGTCAGGCAGCCGCATAAACGCTTCAAGAGTGCGCCCCAAATCTTCCGGGCGATCGCGCGTACAAACTACCACTGTGGCGATCGGCACTGCTTCCACAGGCCCGCGTTCGTCCCATTCCATAGCTTCGTAGAGCCAAGTTTTCCACAAGTTGTCACCAGCAGCATTCCTCAGTGTTTCCCGTAATTCGTCAGTGACAATGTGACCTCCGACTACTGGCAAAAGAGCTTGACCGATCGGTTTTCCGTGCAGTCTAACTAAAATCAAGGCTTTGCTGTAACGATCCTCAACCGTAATTTCTGGCGGGAGTGTGTAGAGATCCAGGTCAAGAATAGCTGTTGCCATACTATTGAGTGAGTAATTATTGGATTGAATCAGATTTTAGATTTTAGATTTAAAAGTTTACAAATAAATACTCCGTATTTACCCGTATTTGAGCCGATTTATTGTTACAAACAATATCCTAGAAGCTAGTTAATTATGAATGCAATTATTGTCGATCGCACCTTCAAGATCAAACATAAATTTTGTTGTTGGTTCTATTCATTTTTACTGTCGATTACCTGCTAATGTCAAGTCGAATCAGGATACGGCAGTGCCGTGTCCCTACAATCAATCGGAAGAAGGAAGAAGGAAGATTAATTGCCCCAGGCCCCAGGCCCCATGCCCAATATTGCAAACATTTTCACTCGATCGCATCATAGAGTCCTAACAAACGGTTAAAATCTCCTCATGCTGCAAATTGCGTGCAAAACAGGGAACTAACCGCAGTGATGGAACTCGATTGTTTACCTTACGGCGCCGGTCACGCCAATGAAGGAGTCTGTCTGTTAGTGCGAATGGGGCCGCACCGGATTTTACTCGACTGCGGTATTCAAGATATCGCACCACTGTCAACAGGTCTCGATCGCCCAATGCCAGCCGATTTAGTCCTGTGTACCCATGCCCATTCCGACCACGCCAGAGGCTTACTAGCACTTCACAAATCTTTCCCGCAGTTGCCCATCTACGCTAGCGAAGTGACAACGCAACTGCTACCCCTCAACTGGCCACAACACAGTCAGTCATCAGAGTTGCAGTTCTGTCAATCACTACCTTGGCAGTCGCCAGTGGAACTGCGACGGGGACTCAGCGTCCAGTTATTCCCCTCTGGACACTTGCCTGGAGGGGCTGCTGTACTCCTGACCTATGCAGCGCCACACCGCACCTACAGCCTCGTTTATACAGGCGATTTTTTCCTATCCAATTCTCGTTTGGTAGAAGGGTTGCCCCTCGGAGAACTCAGGGGACTCAAACCAGACGTGCTCATTTTGGAAGGCAGTTATGGCACTGCGCGTCATCCTCACCGCCGACAACTCGAAAATCAGTTAGCAGAACGAATTCATCGCGCGATCGCCGACGGGTACTCCGTACTGTTGCCCACACCGGCACTTGGTTTAGGTCAAGAACTGTTGATGTTACTCCGCAGCCACCACTTTTTCACCGGCCGCGACTTAGATATTTGGGTAGATGGCATTGTTGCTGACGGATGCGACGCCTATCTGGAATTACTGCCACAATTTCCCACGGCTGTCCAAAATTTTGCTCTACACCAACCTTTATTTTGGGATGAAAGGGTCAAACCTCGCGTCCGCCGCCCAGATCCCCAACAGCCACCATTATTGGGTCAAAGTCCGTGTATTGTGATTACTGACGAAACTGCTGATTTAAATTTATACCTGGGCGATCGCACAAACCCTTGGATTGTACTTGCACCTCAAAAACCCGGATATCCAGTCCCAGAATCCCTTGGTAAATTACAGCAATCAGGAGTCCAACCTGTCGAAACTTATTTATTAGCCGAACACTGCGACGGGCCAGGAACTACACAGTTAATTCACAACTTGCGTCCCCAACACGTAATTTTGATCCACGGTTCCCCCGCCTATTTGGCAGACTTGGCTAATTTGGACGAATTGCGAAACCGTTACCAGTTGCACACTCCAGCGACAGGAACCGTCGTCGATTTGCCGATCGGGGAAATGTTTTTGCAGCCCCCGATCCCAGAAACTAACTATGAGGGAGAACTCACCGAATTGGGGACAGAAGTAGCCATTAGCTTACCGAGTCCGATTACAACCGATCCTCGGTGGGCAAATTTTGCCGATACTGGTTTGGTAGAAGCGCGCTGGCAAGGTGAAGAACTGGTACTGCGCGGCCTTTCCCAGCGGGAACTGCTTTTTCAAGGCGGTGCCGTTCAAGCCAACCTCGAATGCTGTGGCAATTGCCAGCACTACCGCGGCCAGCGCTGTTGGAACCAGTCCAGTGCTTTGTTTGGCTTTAAAGTCACTCCCGACGGTTTCTGTCCGGTGTTTGAAGCGATACCCGAACCCGAACTTTTGCTAGACGGGGAAATATAAGGCAATTGAAACACTAACCTAACCAAAGAATCAGGGTTTGATATCAATTCCGGTTACACTCAGACATGATCAGCTTTCGAGACGGCAGTGCCTTTCGTCGTGTCAACTTAACGTCAAACCCCTTCAGAGACTACTGTCTGACGATTAAGGCTCTTGTCCCCCCGGCGCCCCCCAGGTTGTAGGGGGGACAGGAGTTCGATCAAAGTCCCCCTACAACCAGGGGGATGCGAGGGGATCTAGACTAGGCGTAAAAACCAGATTTCTCAGGGCTTTCAGGCTTAAGTTGACACCTATGGGCAGTGCCGTCTCCCTACCGACAATAACATTGTAGGGACTAAGGCCAAGCCGTCTCCTCATTTTGGCTGCTAATAATTCCGATGCAACCGGAAACGATATGACCCCCATCTTTCGGAGACTAACTAAAGAGGCTTAATCCAGAAAATTTTTGGCTTAAACCCGCTTTTTTTGCCTAATTATTCCAAAAAAAAGGGAGAAAAGTCGTTTTCTTTTCCCCCAAATATTCCTTTTGCCTCAAGCGTGAGTACAAAACTAATCTAAATTCGAGTCCGGGTAGTGATTGCGAATTTGTTCAGCTTCAGGACAGTCGTCAGAAACTAGGGGTTCGCAGTTAGTTCTCGACACCGAAGCCAACTTCTGGGACACAGCTCCAATACTTTCTAGACGCACCATTTCTTCCCAGGAGCTAATTTCGTCTTCTTCGTCGGTTTCGTAGCGCAGCGTGACTAGATCCCCTTCAATATCTAGGATACGAGCGCGCTCTATCCAACGTTGCTGATCTCGAAGAAAAATAGAAACCTCACGACCATCACAACAGAGTTGATAGATTTTGCGCTGTAGCATTTGTCAGTTCTCCTGCGCAGTGTATTTATTCAAAAAGATTGCCCGTTTACAGTAACGTACTTTGGGTTTTACATCGGAAGGTACAGCCATATCGACTGACCAGTTTCACGTTTTCTGAAACTTCAACACCGATGGGAGTTACTAAATTTGATTTTACCACCAAATCTATCGAGTACGCCATTTATCGAGTTGCAGATTTTGCAGCCAGTGGCATCTCTCCCCAGAGGCATTTACCAAAATAGATCCCAGAATCAGGCATTGACGGACTGAAAGCTCAAACACCGACACTCAAACAGCGATCGTAAAAACAGATTCTGCTTTGGAAATCTCGATCTATTATGCCTCTAGTCGCCCACAGCCCTCT
This sequence comes from Cyanobacteria bacterium OTE_58_metabat_593, assembly GCA_031372825.1. GTDB lineage: Bacteria > Cyanobacteriota > Cyanobacteriia > Cyanobacteriales > Microcoleaceae > Microcoleus. The sequence goes on from JANMLZ010000047.1 coordinate 30,683, forward strand.
TGTTTTGACGGTGAGTTCGATCGCCCCCACTACCGCATCAGGACTCAATCCCCAATCTAAAATAGACGCGATCGCTCCAAAGCGACACTCAAACAACGACAATAACAACAGACTCTGCAAGGAAATCTCGATTTTTTTTGCCTCAAGTCGCTCGGGAACCCTCTTGTTTCGACGGCGAGTTCGATCGGTCTGTACCGCAGTTGGACTCAATCTCAAACCTCAAATCTCAAATTGATCGACCCGATTGTGATAAAAATCACTGACAACAGGCAGCCTCTAAATGTAAAAAATGGTGGCGGCCAACAACAAGCTTCAAAACGGGCAGCGGAACCTGTGGCGGTTAAGCTAAGAGAATTGCATTTCCGTTCAATAACAATTGGAGTCAGCGCTCAAGAGCGTGTTAAGGAGACTAATTGATGGTATACGCAGAAAATTGGTCGCAGCCGTCTATCTTGGAGCTAGCGCGATCAGGCAACTTTCAAGCCCTGAATTACTGGATTGACAGCTTGCTCAGACCCGAAGGGATTTATGCCCGCGTCGAACAGGCAAGCGCTGGCTGCGTCCAAATCATAGTAGAATTCCAGCGCGGATTGGCGCCAGATCATACATTACTGGGGAGCACTCTCCGGGAAGGCTTAGTCAAATTTATCTGTCACCAACTCTGGAGACTCAACTCGCCAGCAGTAGAAGGCGTGCGAATTCATGCGCGGCTAGCTGGGGAACCAGAGATTCTCTGGAAACAGTCAGTACGAATTGTCACTCCGGCAAACCGCCACCGACGTTACCGTTCCCTACTGGTCGTCGATTGGGTTAAATTTAAAACATATCGTTCTCTGCTGCTAGTGGGATCGGCACTGGCCTCATTTATTCTAGGGTGTTGGGTGAGCTACCACGAGGCTCTGGCCCTGCGGTTAGTATCCCCAGTCTCCCCGTACCAGCAAGCTGCGGTAATGTCGGGGCCGCCTCCAAAACGTCCAGATGCGGTGCAAGCGGCCTTAGAATTAGTACCCGTAGTGCACCAAAAGCAAGTTGCCAATCCCTATGACCCAACCGTAACGCTGATGTTCGGAGGAAATGTAAATCTATTGGATGCGCTAGCAGGATCGATCGGCAACGATTACCATTTGGCTTTCGCCAATATGGACGAGTACCGGCAAGCAGATGTGGCAATGGTTAACCTAGAAAACCCCCTGACTAGCTCTACCTTGAGCCGCAGTAAAAAACAATTAAATTTAAAAGCCGATCCAGAATCCGTGAAAGTATTAACAGCAGGAGGAGTGGATATTGTCAATCTGGCAAATAGCCACGCTATGGATTACGAGGAACCGGGGCTGGTGGAGACTATAAATACTCTAAATAATGCTGGGATTGGGCATCTGGGAGCCGGCAGAGATATTAAAGAAGCGAGGCGTCCAGATATTATTGAGGTTAAGGGTCAGAGGATCGCGTACCTCGGTTATTACGATGCCGACCTTCACGCCGCCGACCAAGGGAAAGCTGGCACTAACGCCCGTCGCAACAATCGCGTGGCAGAGGATATTCGAGCTCTCAGGGGTCAGGTAGACTGGATTATTGTTAATTACCACTGGGGAGTCGAATTGGCAGATTATCCCGGAGACTGGCAGATAGATTTGGCTCGGTTCACGATCGACTCTGGAGCAGATTTGGTCGTGGGACATCACCCCCACGTCCTGCAAGGTGCAGAAATTTACAAGGGCCGCCCGATTGTTTACTCCCTGGGTAATTTTATATTCGGCGGGAATGCTCGCAGCGATTACGATACCGCAGTCCTGAAAGTATCGCTCAAAGACAGGAATATGAAGGTAGAATTTCTGCCTGTGGAGGTGAAAAAATTTCAACCGAGGGTTGTGAAGGGAGCTGCGGGCTCGCGCATCCTCAAACACGTCGAGCAAATTTCTAGTATCTTCGATCGACCGATGCGATCTTCTGTAGTTCTCGATGCCCCAATCAACCCAGCAACAGCACCAAAGATTCCAAATTCGACCTTGCCAGGAGCACCAAAGAGCAGTACCCCAGCCCCCCTGACGGGTGAAAGCAATATGCCAGCCCCTCAACAACCCAAACCTAATTTGATTTTGCCCGCTTTGCCTGCTGCCCCCAAACAGCCGGACAACTCCTCATTTTTTCAGAATGGGACAGGGCCTGCAATTGAGTCAAGCCCGCCTCGGAATCAAGATTTGCCGCCGCGCATCTACCGCAATAAACCTGAAAATCCCAGCCGGGAAGCCGATCCGTTTACCAAAGAACCATTTATCAAAGAACCGTTTATTTCGCCTCCATCTCCGAGTCAAGGAGGAGTTCCCAGTCCCCAAAGCTATCTTCCCCCGAGTCGGGATCTATCTTTCAAAGTCGCACTCACAGAGCAGCCGACAAACACGATCGTTCCAGACAAAATCCGCAACCCCTCCGGGCCACAGATCGCCCTGCCTCCTATAACTGCGAGCATTGGTTAGTCGGTGGAGGTCGGAGTGAGGATACTCCGGGCCCGAGTCCGGGCGGTAATGGGTGAAAATTAACTACCAACGACCGATTATTAACAACGATTTACTACCGGAAACTTGGGTAAAAGCCCCGTCGTTCACGACAGCTTTATTTGGGACTCTGCTGGATAAAAAGTAATTAGGCATGGTAATATCGTCTCATGATAGTAAGAGAAGCAAAGCTAAAAAACGGAACAGGAGAGCAGTATTCAGCACTCGATGAAGCCATCCAGACAGCGCAGTTTATTAGAAATAAAGCTGTGAGATTTTGGATGGATAACAAGAAGGTTGGTAAGGCAAACTTGTATACACTATCCAAGGATCTAGCCAAAGAGTTTCCTTTCGCTAATAAATTGAATTCAGCAGCCAGACAAGCTAGTGTAGAACGTGCTTGGGCAGCTATCTCTAGCTTTTATACTAGATGTAAAGAACGTGCGAAAAAGAAGGGTTATCCTAAGTTTAAAAAATATTGTCGCTCAGTAGAGTATAAGGTTTCAGGCTGGAAACTATCCTTCGATTGTATGAGCATTAACTTCACAGATGGTTTTGAGATTGGGACTCTATCGCTATTTTGTAACAAAGAAACACGGTCAGACCTCCACACCTTAAAACTCAACCGTGTCAGGGTAGTGAGACGAGCGGATGGGTATTATGCTCAATTTTGCTTTGATGCCACCCGCAAAGAGGAAGGAGTGTATACAGGTGATGTTGTGGGATTGGATCTAGGGTTGAAATACTTCACCAAGGACCAAAATGATAATGCTGTCATCTACCCTCAATTCTTGCGAAAGTCTGAATGCAAATTAAAAAAAGCTGCTAGACGGTTAAGCAAGAAGTTTGTTAAAGGTGCAAAACCTCAATCAAACAACTATCATAAAGCACGGAAACGACTAGGAAGAGTTCATCTCAAAATTCAACGCCAGCGGAAAGATTGGGCGATAAAGCTTGCCCGAAACGTAGTGATGTCTAACGATGTCGTGGTGTACGAAGATTTGCAGATTGCCAACACGATCAAAAATCATCACTCTTGCAAGTCAATTTCCGACGCTAGTTGGTATCAATTCATTCAATGGCTGGAATACTACGGGAAAATCTGGGATAAAGTAGTGATTGGGATTAACCCAGCTTACACATCTCAAGATTGTTCTAATTGCGGTCGTCGAGCGAAAAAATCACTCAGCACCAGAACTCACTCATGCGCTAATTGTGGAGTAGAGATTTGTCGCGATACGAATGCGGCGCTCAACATCCTCAAAAAAGGTATGAAAATGTTGGGTGGTGAACGGCAACACGGTACCGTCTTTAGCAAGAGGAATCCGCCTTGAAAGAGGGAAAGCATGAGGAGAAGACCACCTCTGCTATTGATGGGCAACTTGAAATAGTAAGTGGACTTCATTGAGTCATGAATTAGAATCCTCGTGCGTTTACGCCGAGGAGTATGTCAATAACAACCAATGATCGACGACCTAGTACCAATGACAAATGTGTTTGCGATCGCGCTGAAGCAAAAGCAGTACAAAACCTATATCCTCTCCGACGAAACCGCTAACTCTACTCTAGAAGTTGTGCCGGAACGGGGCGGTATTGCCACTAGCTGGCTGGTTGAAGGCAAAGAAATGTTCTACTTGGACGCGGAACGGTTCGCCAATCCCGATCTGACTGTACGCGGCGGGATTCCTATCTTGTTTCCCATCTGCGGCAATCTCCCCGACAATACTTACACCCACAAGGGAGTCGATCGTCCGCTCAAACAGCACGGCTTTGCTCGCGACTTGCCTTGGACGGCGACACAACAAGTTACAGATGGTTGCGCCGCTCTTACCCTGGTGCTTGAGAGCAACGAGAAGACCCAGGCTGTTTATCCCTTTGATTTCCAGTTAGCTTTTACTTATCAAATTAAAGGCAATTCTTTGGAAATTGTGCAGCAATACACTAATCTTGGTGCCGAGCCCATGCCCTTTTCTAGCGGCTTGCACCCTTACTTTTTAGCTCCAGACAAGACAAATCTGCGCTTTGAGATTCCCGGGATGCAGTATAGAGATCAGAACACCCACTCTAAGGGTTATTTCACTGGGGTTTTTGACCCGACGCTGGATGAAATTGATGTTTCGTTTGACGAGCTCACAGGCTTGGCTGCTACTGTCACTGACGCGGCCCGCAGCTTGCGGCTCACCGTCAGTTACAATTCCAGCTACGGGAAGTTGGTTTTCTGGATGGTGAAGGGCAAGGATTTTTACTGTTTGGAACCTTGGACTGCTCCGAGAAATGCGCTCAACACTGGGGCGCACTTGATTTATTTGCAGCCGGGAGCGACTTGCCAGATGCTGGTTCGCATGACTGCAACTTTTTTTTGAAAAAGACTTGCTATTTAAAATGATGGGTGCTACTATTAGAAATTGTGTGCGGTAACAATGTTGACGCGGGTCGCTAGCTCAGCGGTAGAGCATTCGGCTTTTAACCGATTGGTCTCGGGTTCAAATCCCGGGCGACCCATAAAGCAGGATAAAACTATAAATTTTGAGTTGGGGCAATTCATGAATTGCCCCAACTCAAAATTTTAGTATTTAGACTTTTCCGTTGAAATGTGGAAACATCATGCGCGATCGGTGGCAAATTGTCTTAATATTGTCGTAAGAATTGAAATTGTCCAAAATCCACTGCCCAGAAACCACAAATAATTAGGAGGAACATCTATGGCGCTTGTACCTATGAGACTGCTGCTCGATCATGCGGCTGAAAACGGTTACGGCCTACCGGCTTACAACGTCAATAACATGGAGCAGATCCAAGCGATCATGCGCGCTGCTGATGAAACCAACAGCCCCGTGATTCTGCAAGCTTCTCGCGGCGCTCGCACCTACGCTGGGGAAAATTTCCTGCGCCACTTGATTTTGGCCGCAGTTGAAACCTATCCTCATATTCCCATTTCGATGCACCAAGACCACGGTAATGCCCCTGGTACTTGCTATTCAGCCATGCGCCAAGGTTTTACCAGCGTCATGATGGACGGTTCTCTGGAAGGAGATGCTAAAACTCCTGCTAGCTACGAGTACAACGTCCAAGTTACTCGCGATGTGGTGAATGTTGCTCATTCGATCGGCGTTAGCGTCGAAGGCGAACTGGGTTGCTTGGGTTCTCTGGAAACAGGAATGGGCGAAGCAGAAGACGGCCACGGCTTTGAAGGCGCTCTTTCTCACGATCAATTGCTGACAGATCCCGAACAAGCTGTTGATTTCGTTGAGCAAACCGGCGTTGATGCTCTCGCAGTCGCGATCGGCACTTCTCACGGCGCTTACAAGTTCACTCGCAAACCGACTGGCGAAATTTTGGCAATCAGCCGCATTGAAGAAATTCACCGCCGCTTGCCGAATACTCACTTGGTAATGCACGGTTCTTCTTCTGTACCCCAAGAATTGCTGGAAATCATCAACAGCAACGGCGGCAAAATCCGCGAAACCTACGGCGTACCTGTGGAAGAAATCCAAAAGGGCATCAAGTGCGGCGTTCGCAAAATCAATATCGATACTGACAACCGTTTGGCAATTACCGCTGCGGTGCGCCAAGCTTTGTTTGCGAAGCCAGACGAATTCGATCCGCGTCACTTCCTGAAGCCATCGATCAAGTTTATGCAAAAAGTTTGTAGCGATCGCTATCAATCTTTTGGCGCAGCCGGCCATGGTACGAATATCAAGCAAATGTCTTTGGACGATTTTGCAGCTAAGTATGCTAAGGGCGAATTGAGCTCTACTGTTAAGAAGACTGTAGCTGTTTAAGAATTTGAGGTTTTAGATTTTAGATTTGTCTGAGGTCTAAAGTTGGGATTTCCGGGTAGCTTTGAAGTTGCCCGGTTTTTGTTTGTGGACAGAAACCTCTGCGAGTCATTCCAGAAATCAGCGGCAATCGTAACAAGCAAGCAATTACAACGGTACTGAGAAGTCAGATCAAATCCGCGCTTCATCATCCGTCCTGAATCCGCCACCAAATCATCTAGCAACGGGTAAGTTTTTCGAGTCACAGTCAACAGCCAACAGCCAACAGCCAACAGCCAACAGCCAACTCTCTCATAAAGTCTGGTCGATCGCCCCAAAAATGAAAATAGAGGGACAGTGCGATTCGTTGAAGAGTAAATCACGGTGAAAGTCCGTACATAACTCTTCCAGCCACAAGGCTGAACTCTCGGTCTGATCGGGGTGCAAGTCCCTTCTACCAGACTCAGGTATGACTCCCGATCTGCCCACACCGACCAAGCTCGATTCTTGGAGAGTGAAGCTGGGAACAGGACGCAATCAGACATCTAATGTGGGATGACACTGGCGTTAATGGGGAGTTCCAATGGTGAAACTGAGCCTAGAAAAGTAACTTACTATTAAGCGGGGCACAGACCATTAACCCCGACTTTACTGGAGTTTATTCCCGCCGAGTATTGTCCTAACATCGGTAAGAGTCCAGGGAATCCAGTAGTTAAAGTGGCTACACCTAAAGGAACGAACAATCACGCCCGAGGGAACGAAGAAAAACGAATTGAGGGTCTAGGGGAAGTCGAACCCCGAGTAGGCTAGACGAGCAGCGGAACTCCCTCAGTTCGGGTAGGATGCAGCGTAATTGTTGCAAGGTGTTCAGAAAACATAAGTTAGAGCAGAGCATGATTAGACACAACAGCAATGTTAGTGAATCTTGGAAGACGTTACCTTGGAAGAAATTCCGACGGGACTTATTTCGCCTACAAAAACGAGTGTTTAAAGCGATTCAGGTTGGAAACAAGCTCCAAGCGAAGTCCCTTCAAAAGCTAATTCTGAAATCCACGGCTGCAAGGATGCTGGCGATACGTCAAGTAACTCAACTAAATGCTGGCAAAAAGACTGCGGGAATTGATGGAAAAGCCTCACTCAAACATGAGGAAAGGTTTGCACTAAGTGAAGAACTCAGAGCCAAAAGTAACAACTGGAAACACCAGAAGTTACGTTCAATACCAATCCCTAAAAAGGATGGGAGTATCCGCCTCCTTAAGATACCGACTATCGCGGACAGAGCGTGGCAATGCCTCGCAAAATACGCGAAGCGAGCCAGCGCACGAAGCAACCTTTCACTCCAGAAGCTATGGGTTTAGGACAGGAAGATCGGCGCACGACGCGCAGAAAATTCTGTTCCTAAATCTAAGTTCAAAAGCTAATGGAATAAAAAAACGAGTTATTGAACTCGATATCGAAAAATGCTTCGATCGGATAAACCACCTAAGCATCATGGAACGACTCATCGCCCCAGTGGGCATTAAGACCGGAATATCCGCTGTCTAAAAGCAGGAGTCAATCCAGAATTCCCAGAACAAGGAACCCCACAAGGGGGTGTGGTTAGTCCCTTACTCGCCAATATTGCTCTCAACGGAATCGAGGAAATACATCAGTCAGTTCGTTACGCGGACGACATGGTAATCATTCTTAAACCCAAAGATGACGCATCGGAAATACTTGATAAAGTCAGCGAATTTCTGGCAGCACGTGGGATGAAGGTCAGTGAAAAGAAAACGAAGCTAACCGCTACGACAGATGGATTTGACTTCCTTGGTTGGCATTTCAAAGTGCTTTCGCAACGGGAAATTTAGATGCGTTCCATCAGTGGACAATTTTAAAGCGTTCCGTCAGAAAGTAAAACACATCGTTAACAACTCGAATTATGGTGCTACAGTCAAAGCTGAGAAATTAGCCCCTGTAGTTAGAGGTTGGAGAAATTACCATTGCTACTGTAAGTTAGATGGGTCACGGTTCTCACTGTGGTTCCTCTCAAACAGAGCATTCAAGGTATTCAATAAGGAATCAAAACAGAGTCGTCACACTGTCAAGAAATTGATGGAAAAAGCGTTCCCGGCGGTTCCTTACTCCGAAAACAAATTTGTCAATGTCAAAGGGGAGAAATCACCTTACGACGGAGACATAGCCTACTGGAGCGAACGTAACAGTAAGCTCTATGACGGAGCAACCTCCCAAGCCTTAAAAAGGCAAGATCATACCTGTGGATACTGTGGTCTAAAAATGCTCAGTGACGAGAGGGTACACCTCAATCATGTAGATGCCAACCATAGCAATTGGAAGAAAGATAACCTTCTAGCCATTCACTCTCATCTGCCACGATTATATTCACATGAGCAAGAGCGAAAGCTAAGAACATCGGGAGCTGGGTGCGGTGAAAGCCGCACGCCCAGATCTAAATGGGAGGGGCGGGGAATAATATCTCCCCTCGACCCAACCCCTGCCCGTGCAAAACAGACTGCAATCTTGACAGTAGATTTTTAGTTAGCTGTCGGAAAAATCCTGGGATCTGGGGCATGAGTAGCATGAGACACAGAAACCGGGTTAAAAGTTTCATTCTCGCGATCGCGATCGAAAAAAATGTTAAGTTATGTGATGTCAAGATATCAGGAATATCTCATGGGTAACGTCCAAGCAACTTTTAGGGCTACCGAAAAAGCCTTTCATATTGAGGGATATGAAAAGATTGACTTCAGCCTGCTTTACGTGGATGGAGCCTTTGGACTTGAGAACTCTGAAATTGCAGAGAGCTACCGTCACTTCGGGCGCTGTTTAATGGTTGTAGACAAAACAGTCTACGGTTTGTACGGTCAGCAGATGCAGGCTTATTTCAAGCATTATGAGATTGACTTAACAGTCTTTCCGGTCACGATCAAGGAAACAGACAAGACGCTACGGACTTTTGAGAAGATTGTAGATGCGTTTGCAGACTTTGGGCTGGTGCGGAAAGAGCCTGTTTTGGTCGTTGGTGGTGGTTTAACTACTGATGTGGCTGGGTTTGCCTGTTCTACTTACCGCCGTCGCACTAACTATATTCGAGTCCCCACGACGCTGATTGGGTTGATTGACGCGAGTGTCGCGATCAAAGTCGCCGTCAACCACGGTAAGTTAAAGAATCGTCTGGGTGCTTATCACGCTTCTGGAAAGGTGATTCTAGACTTCTCGTTCTTGAAAACGCTGCCTGTGGATCAGGTGCGTAACGGGATGGCAGAGTTGATCAAGATTGCTGTCGTCGCCAACAGCGAAATTTTTGAGTTGCTCGAAAAGCATGGCGAAGCACTTTTGCATACTCACTTCGGCTACTTGAATGGGACTCCCGAACTCCGGGAAATCGCTCACAAGGTGACGTATGACGCGATTAACACCATGTTGGGGCTGGAAGTACCTAACTTGCACGAGCTCGATCTCGATCGAGTGATCGCATACGGTCATACCTGGAGCCCTACCCTGGAACTAACGCCGGAGATTCCCATGTTCCACGGTCATAGTGTCAACATTGATATGGCATTCTCGGCAACTATTGCTCAGCACCGAGGCTATATTTCGATCGAAGATCGCGATCGGATTCTCGGCTTGATGAGCCGCATCGGTTTGGCGATTGATAGCCCTTATCTCACTTCTGAGTTGTTGTGGAAAGCCACAGAATCGATCAGTCGGACACGGGATGGTTTGGTGCGGGCCGCAGTTCCCAAGCCGATCGGCAACTGTGTGTTCATGAATGATTTGACCCGGGCCGAGTTGGATGAGACCCTCGCAATCCACAAGGAAATTTGCCGTGGCTATGCTCGCGGTGGAGATGGTGAAGATATGTATATGTCGTTAGAGACAGCTAGCGCTCCGATTGCAGCAGGGGTGAACGCGTGACAGTAGCCCCAAGAGCTGTGACGCCGCTGGGCATCCTGGCGACCAAGCTTGAGCATCTCACAGAGCAAATAGAAGCTCTAGACAGCGTTGATCCAAATCTCAAGTCTCTATTGAGACAAGCTAGTGAGTTAGCAAGTGGGTTAGATCCTTACATCAACCGCTGTACAACGCCGGAGTCTCCGGCTCTAGCAGCCCTGGTTAAGCGCACCCAAGCAGAAAATTGGAGCAAGCGGTTTTCCGATAGCGAGACTGTACAGCAGTTGGAGCAAGAAATGCTCTCAGGACATCTGGAAGGTCAAACTCTCAAATTTTTTGTGCATTTAACTCGGGCTAAGCGAGTCTTAGAAATCGGTATGTTTACCGGCTATTCCGCCCTCGCGATGGCTGAAGCTCTACCCGATGATGGTCAAGTGGTGGCCTGCGAGGTAGATGCCTATGTGGCCGAGTTTGCTCAGCAATGTTTTAAGGAGTCTCCCGACGGGCACAAAATTTCCGTCAAGGTTGCTCCGGCGCTGTTGACTCTCAAACAGTTAGCCGCCGACAAAAGCGAGGTGTTCGATTTGGTCTTTATTGATGCCGACAAGGCTGGATATGTAGACTATTTGAACTTGTTGCTAGACTCCGAACTCCTAGCACCTAATGCTTTGATTTGTGTAGACAATACCCTCATGCAAGGACAGCCTTACCTATCGGGTGAGGCTACTGCTAACGGGGCGGCGATCGCCAATTTCAATCAGTCAGTTGCAGACGATCCTCGGATAGAGCAGGTGCTGCTTCCGGTGAGAGATGGCTTGACGCTGATCCGCCGAGCTTAGGCGACAATCCTACATCTTACTGGTTGCAGTAATACCAATTTAATCGGTCGTTGCACATATCCAGATCCCCCTCGCATCCCCCTTAAAAAAGGGGGAATTTGACTAACTCTTGTCCCCCCCTCCCACCAGGGGGGTTAGGGGGGATCGGATTCTATGCAGCCTCATAAAAAATTGGTATAAAGTGTAGGATTGTCATTTTTCAATATCTTTCAATTTTTGTTTTTTGTAATAGAAGAAAAGCGTGACGCAAAAAATATCGATCGCAGCGATGCAGCCCGATCGTCAAACAATCGCAGGTAACGGGTGGCTGCAAAATTCAGTAAAAACAGTGGCAACTCTCTTGCTGCTGCTGTTGGTACTACCGCTAAATATCACTGTAACGACGATCGCCTTGCTCGCGGCAATCCTAGTTAGACCATTTCAGTCTAGGACAGTAGCAGCCAATCCTCAAACGATCCTGGTCAGCGGTGGCAAGATGACCAAGGCTTTGCAGTTAGCCCGATCGTTCCATCAGGCCGGTCATCGGGTAATTTTGATCGAATCACACAAATACTGGTTAACCGGGCATCGCTTTTCTTGGGCAGTTGACAAGTTTTATACTGTACCAAATCCTCAAGCCAAGGACTATATTGATGCGCTATTAGAAATTGTCCAAAAAGAAGGAGTTGATGTTTACGTCCCGGTTTGCAGTCCAGTTGCTAGTTATTACGATGCTCTAGCTAAAAAAGCATTATCTCCTCATTGCTTCGTCATGCACTTCGATCCAGAAATAGTTCAGCAATTGGATGACAAATCTCAGTTTTCCGCAGTCGCACAATCATTAGGTCTTTATGTACCTGAGTCCTACTGCATCACCCAGCCGAGTCAGGTGCAGGACTTTGATTTTTCTGGACAACAGCACAAATACATTATTAAGAGTATTCCCTACGACTCTGTGCGCCGATTAGACCTGACTAAACTACCGTGCAGTACACCAGCAGAGACAGCAGCATTTGTCAAGAATTTGCCAATTTCTGAGCGCAATCCTTGGATTATGCAAGCGTTTATTCCCGGGCAAGAATACTGCACCCACAGTACAGTCAGAAATGGGGAACTGCGGCTGCATTGTTGTTGCAAGTCGTCAGCATTTCAGATTAATTATGAAATGGTGGATCATCCAGAAATCGAAGCATGGGTGAGACGGTTTGTTGGTGGTTTGAATTTAACTGGGCAAGTTTCCTTTGATTTCATTCAAGCCCATGATGATGGACGCATTTATGCGATCGAGTGCAACCCTCGCACTCATTCAGCGATTACCATGTTTTACAACAATCTCGATGTTGCAAAAGCTTATTTAGAAAGCGAACCTTTGTCTGATGTAATTCAACCACTCCAATCTAGTCGCCAAACCTATTGGATTTACCATGAAATTTGGCGGTTGGCAACGAATTTGCTGTCTCCGGCCCAGACTTGGCGCAGGTTGCAAATCATTGTTGGCGGCAAAGATGCAATTTTTGAATGGTTCGATCCACTACCGTTTTTGATGGTTCACCACTGGCAAATACCTTTGTTGTTGCTGGGAAATTTGCGGCAGTTAAAAGGCTGGATTCGGATTGATTTTAATATTGGTAAGCTTGTCGAATTGGCGGGAGATTAATTATGTCGGTATTGCGTGTTTTGCATTTGGTAGGGTCTGCTGTTGATGATTTTTACTGCGATATATCCAGGCTTTATGCTAAAAATTGTCTGGAATTTACTGCTAATGCAGCACTTTATGAATTTCATATTGCCTACATTTCGCCCGCTCGCCAATGGCGGTTTCCGAAATCCCTGAGTCGCGAGGATCTCGCCGTAGCCAAGCCCTTGTCCTTAGCTGAAGCAGTGCAGGTTTTGACAGCACTCAACATTGACGTAATGTTACCGCAAATGTTTTGCCTTCCTGGCATGACATAGTATCGATCTTTATTTGATTTGCTGAAGATTCCCTACGTCGGAAATACTTCTGATGTGATGGCGCTGACTGCGAACAAAGCGAAAGCAAAAGCCGTTGTGGCTGCGTCCGGTGTCAGAGTGCCGAAAGGAGAATTGGTGCGCCGGGGCGATCGACCTCAAATTGCTACGACCGCAGTGCTCAAGCCTGTGGATGCCGATAATTCTCTAGGAGTAGTCTTGATCAAAAATTCCTCTGACTACGACACTGCTTTGCACACAGCATTTGGTTATTCAGATCAGGTATTGGTAGAAACATTTATTGAACTCGGCAGAGAAGTCAGATGCGGTATCATCGTTCAAGATGGTCAGTTGGTCTGTTTGCCGCTAGAAGAGTACCTGATGGACAAAGATGAGCGGCCAATTCGGAGTTATGAAGATAAGCTCAAACGTGATGAAACTGGTGACTTGACGCTGGTTGCTAAGGATAATCACAAATTGTGGATAGTCGATCCGAGCGATCCGATTACAGATCAGGTTTGGGATGCTGCGAAAAAATGTCATGTAGCCCTAGGTTGTCAACATTACAGTCTCTTTGATTTCCGGATCGATCCAAGCGGGCAGCCTTGGTTTTTGGAAGCAGGACTATATTGCTCTTTTGCTAAGACGAGTGTGATTTGTGCGATGGCAAAAGCGTCGGGAATTTCTTTGGATACGCTGTTTCAAACAATGTTAAAGAACGCACTTTGATCGAAAAATAACAGGGTTTGTGCGATCGTGTGTGCGACACAACCCATCGTCAGTATTTACGCTGCACATTACTCCACCGCCGCTGTGAAAATAGACAAGATATCTATTCCGGTTGGACTCTTCGACATGATAGAGGAGACCACGAGTGCCTTAGTCCCTACAATGTTATTTTGGGTAGGGACTAAGGCAGAAGTGTTGAATGATAGGAGAAAATTGCTAAAATTGGCCGAGCAATGTATAATTTCAGAGTGATAAATTATGAATAATCAACTGAAATGCTATTTTCTAACTTCCCCAAAATTGTCAAACGGTATCTGGCCCATTTACC
>JANMLZ010000067.1:0-37696 GCA_031372825.1 Cyanobacteria bacterium OTE_58_metabat_593
CGATGGGTTTAAATCGGTAAGGTTGGAAACCATTCGGTAGGGGCAATTCATGAATTGCCCGTACTTTTTTAATTCGCCAACAGTCTCTTTCAATCACCGTCTACGATTTATACAAATCAACCAAACATTCGAGTTTCGACAAATTCTTGAACTCGGGCTAAATGACTGGACAAACTGACTAATATATTCTCAATCTCCTCAATGATTAACAATTGGGCCGCTGGCGGTTCAGATTGAAAGCCTCGTGCTTGATGTTCTAATTGTGTGGCTAAATCTGACATCTGAGCAACTCCTACATTAGCAGAAGTTCCCTTGAGACGGTGTGCTTGATATTCGACTGCTTGCCAATCTTGAGCTTCTACGGCAATTTTGGCAGCAGCTACATCGGCTTGGGCGTTTCCGACAAATGCTTGCAAAAGCCGATCGGGCAATTTAACATTAACCCGTCGGAGTTGCTCCAATCTGCTCCTGTCGAACAGTCCGTCGCAGTCTGGGTGCTCCCAAGTTTGAAGGGCGATCGCCCTTGGTGCCGCCACAGCCACAACCTCTACTTTTTCCAAAACTTCTGTATTATTTGTTACTAAACTAGCATTTTCTTCCAAATTAATACTTTTAACTCCATCCTTATTTTCAAACTCAATATTTTGGGCTTCATACTTTTTCAACACCACCGCCAAAGCATCTAAATCTACAGGTTTGCTGAGATAATCGTCCATCCCCGCCGCCAGACACTTTTCTCGTTCCCCCGGCATTGCGTGAGCGGTTAAAGCAATTACAAAAGTATGCCGATCGCCCTTTTCTCGTTCCCTCAACTTTTGCGCTGTTTCGTAACCGTCAAGTACAGGCATTTGACAGTCCATCAGCACTAAATCATAGCTTTTCTGAGCTAGCAAATCCAGCGCTTCTTGACCGTTGGCGGCGCAGTCAGCATGATAGCCTAAAGCTGCCAACTGTTCGACAATAACTTGTTGATTTATCGGGTGATCTTCCACCAGCAAAATTTTCAGCGATGAGGACAAATTGGAAGTAACAGATTGAGAATTAACTGGCAACTTGCAATTATTAGTAGCCTCCAAGCTTTCAAACTCTCCCGTTTCCTTCACAGAAGCTAGCAAAGCTTCAAGCAGGCGGGAAGGCCGCACCGGCTCGATCAAATAGCCACTAAAACCCACACTGCAAAGCGCTTCAGCTTTCGCCTGTTCCCGCAAAGCCGTCATGGCGATTAACCAGCCAACTCCCTGGATCGATCGCACTTCCAAACCAAATTCCTCAGCATCAAAATCGGGCATTTGCAGATCCACCAGCACCGCATGGCAGCATTTTCCCCCTTCCCCGGAATGCTCGGAAATCGCGCCTGCGGCATTTTTCAACCAAGTCAAAGCATCAGCAGCAGTTTCTGCCTCATCGCAGCGGGCACCCCAACTTTGAGCGAGCGATCGTACCGCCGCCCTCCTCAAAGCACTTGCAGACACTACTAACAGCTTCTTACCCGCAAGTTTGGCAGTCTGAGACTCAGCTTGCAACTGTTTTTCCAAAGGTACAGCGAACCAAAAAGTCGAACCATTGCCGAGAAAACTGCGAACCCCAATTGCGCCTCCCATCATCTCGACTAACTGCTTGCAAATAGCCAAACCCAAACCCGTACCGCCATACATTCTAGTAGGAGAACCATCTACCTGAGAAAAAGATTGGAACAGCTTTGTCTGCCCTTCTGGCGAAATTCCAATCCCCGTATCCCGCACCGAAAATAGCAATTTTGCCGATTGTTTGTCGTCTCCGAATCGATCGCCCCGCTTGACAGTTATGTGAACAAACACTTGACCGCGATCGGTAAATTTGATCGCATTTCCGGTCAAATTCAGCAATATTTGCTTCAACCTGCCCGAGTCGCCGACCAACTTTCGCGATACCGAACTATCAACTAAAATATTCAATTCAATACCCTTTTCCTCTGCCAAAGGCCCAACCATTTCGATCACTGTTTCAATGCAGCTATCCAGATCGAAATCAGCCTTCTCCAGTCGCATTTCTCCAGCTTCAATTTTAGAGAAATCGAGGATATCATTAATCACGCTCAACAAATGTTCAGCACTACGGTAAATAGTCTGAGCGGACTGCCGCTGTTTCGGTTCCAGAGGAGCGCGCAGCAGCAATTGAGCCATGCCCAAAACCCCATTCATTGGAGTGCGAATTTCGTGACTCATATTCGCCAAAAATTGCGACTTCACCCGGCTCGCTTCTAGGGCAGTTTCCCGCGCTTCCACCAACTCATTAATCTTGTCAGCAACCATCACAATTCCCCCGACTTGGCCGTCGGGATTGTACCAAGGGTGAGCGGCCCAGCGCAGGTACACAACAGAGCCGTCTGCTCGTTCCCAAGCATCTTCGCTCACAGAAGCTACGTCACCTTTGAGCACTTCTTGATACATTACTTTCCAGCGATTAGGCGTATCTGGAAATAATTCGTAATGACTGAGATTAATCAGAGACTGCCACCCCAAATTATATTGAGTCAGCCACTTGTGCGAGTTAGCTAAATAGCGCATTTGGGTATCGAACATTGCCATCGCTACCGGCACGCAAGTAATAATTTGTTTGAGTTGCTGCCGTTCTCTTTCTAGAGCATTTTCTGCCTGTTTGCGATCGGTAATGTCGCTAATCATGCCGGCCATCCGCAGCGCTTTTCCTTGGGAATTCCGCTGAGCTTTTCCCTGAGAAGTGCAGTAGCGGTATGCACCAGAGGAGTGCAGCAGCCGGAATTCTACATTGTAGTCGATTTCTTGCTCTAAGTGAGCCTCGATCGCCCGGACGATGCCGTCCTTGTCCTCGGGGTGCAGACGCTTGTATAGAGCTTCCATCGTGCTGCCAAATTGCTCCCTCGGCAAACCGATAATTTCCAAAAGGCGATCGTTCCAATAAACCTCATCTTTACTTAAATCCCAATCCCAAATTCCGTCATTTACTCCCTCTAAAACCAATCTGTACCGTTCCTCGCTTTCCTTAAGTTTTTGACTGGTATGGAACGCCTGAGATTCGGCGCGATAAACGCGAAGGGCATTGTACAAACTGCGCGACAAACTCTCTGGAGACATCTTGCCTTTAGTGATATAATCAGAAGCTCCAGCCTTCATCAATTCCACAGCAATTTGTTCGTCGCCTTGACCTGTGAGTACAATTAAGGGAACTTTCAGCCCCGATCGCCGCACATCTTGGACCAAAGTCAGCCCGTCTCCGTCTGGCAAGCCGTAGTCTAGGAATACGCAGTCAAATTTGCAGTCAAATATCTGATTTAATAGCAGCGATTTTTCGGCTTCTTCAACCTCGTTTAAATGTTGAGATTTATCTGGTATCGTCTGGGTATAATTATTTCGGCTGACCCAGAGTTTTGCCAAGGCATCAGCGCAATCTTCTGCTTCTGTAACTTCTACTGAAACTCCTGCGGACTTGAGCAAGCGTTTGACAGCCATGCGATCGACTGCATCGTCATCTACTATCAGAATTTTGATCAGTTTGTCCATAACAACCGAATTGTGGATTAATCTGAAAAAGCTGCGGTATGCAAAAAAGAATTAAAACAATATACGACTGAGAAATTATCCCACAGCAGGGGTTTGAAGCCCTTACTCAGGTCGGCAGATTGTGATAAGAACACAGTTTAAATCTCCATTCCGATCGCTTCGCTGTCAACTGCGTCGCCCTGAGCCCTTCGGCTCCGCTCAGGATAAACTCCGTCGAAGGGTCAACTGTCAACTGTTTAAATTAGGGAATTTCGCTCAGCATCCAGTATTTGTTGAGGGTATCCATAACTTCCACAAAGTTAGAAAAAGTCACAGGTTTAAGAATATAACCCGCTACATTCAAATTATAAGCTTCTACCTTATCTCTATCTTCATTAGAAGTTGTGAGGACTATCACCGGAATTGACCTCAAATTTTCATCCTGGCGCAATTCTCGCAAAAACTCGATCCCGTTCATTCTAGGCATATTCAAGTCCAGCAAAATTAACCTGCGCGCTTGAGGCATTGCAGGCTCTATTTTTCCTTTTCCGCGCAATATATCTAGAGCTTCTAATCCGTTGGCGGCTATGTAGAGGGGATTGACGTTGTTAGTTTTTTTGAACGCTCGCTGGACGTTCATCACATCAACCTCATCATCTTCTACCAAGAGGATATGAATTTTTTTTTCTTCCATAAATCAGCCATTTTACAGATGTTTTTTCAGCGCGAGTCTGTAGGGTGAGGTTCACTGAACATCGATCGCGAACCCAACAGGTTTAATCTCTATTGTGCTTTGTGAAGAAGCATTTACGCCTCAGCCGGTGGCGGTATCTATCCGCAGGCGTACTCACCGGTCAAAGACAGAAGTGGGACAGCCGATCGACAAAAACTCGCCAATAATGCCCTCAGAGAGCTACTCTAAAAACTAAAACTCATCTACATTATTAATCGCCATGTCAGCCGATCGCAAACTCTACGAAGGCAAAGCCAAAATCCTCTACTCCACCGAAGACAAGGAAATCTTGCTAACCCACTTCAAAGACGACGCCACAGCCTTTAACGCCCAGAAACGCGGCAGTATCGCCGGGAAAGGCGAAATCAACAATGCCATCTCCGCCCACCTGTTTCGGATGCTAGAAGCCAAAGGTATTCCCACCCACTTCATCGACACGCCAGCCCCCAACCAAATGCGAGTCTGCCGCGTCCAAATCTTGCCCTTAGAAGTCGTCGTCAGAAACATTGCCGCCGGTAGTCTTTGCAAACAAACTGGTATTGCCCTTGGTACAGTGCTCGATCGCCCGCTGGTCGAGTTTTATTACAAAAATGACGATTTGGGAGACCCGCTGCTAACACGCGACAGACTGCTGTTAATGCAGCTAGCCACCCCGGAACAAGTAGACCAATTAGAAATCGCCGCCCGCGAAATTAACGAAATACTCAAAGAATTTTTCAGCCAGTGTGGCATCACCCTGGTAGACTTCAAACTGGAATTCGGTATCGACCAACATCAAAACCTGATCCTCGCCGACGAAATCAGTCCTGACACCTGCCGCCTCTGGGACAACGCAGAAACTGACCCCGACGCCCGTGTGATGGACAAAGACCGATTCCGCCGCGACTTGGGATCGATCGAAACCGCTTACCAACAAGTTCTCCAGCGGGTTCTGGCTCAGAAAGTCTAGAGCACTTAACAATGCGTTAGAATTGCACAGTTTGTCACGGACATTCAGCGCTCAGCAGTCAACAGTTAGCAGTCAGCGACAAATTCAACCGACTCAATGACTAATGACTAATGACTGATGACTGATGACTGATGACTGATGTGGTGTGTGGATTCCAAAAAAGTGAACAAAAATGCGTTTATCTGCTGTATTGGTGGCAGTTTTTACTGCCTCAGCAACATTCGGGTTATCAAATTCGGCAAGCGGCCAAACATCCTACTCTGAATCAGGAGAGGAAGCTGTGGTTGCCGTTCCCCCCGCCGAGTCGATCGAACTATCCGTGAAGCGTAGCTATCCCGTAGGGAATCGCCCCATTCGAGAATTAACCCAAAATCCTCCTCAAAACCGCAAAGCCGCTAAAACCAGCAAAGCCGAAGCCCTAAAAATAGCTGCGGCCCCTGCCAGAGGAGAGAACGATCGCGAACCCCCAAACAAAGTCACAGATCCGGCATCCCCGGTTTCGCCTGCGGGTGTTCAACTCAAATCCGAGCTAGCAGCCAACCCTTCCCCCGCCTCTAGCAGCGAAAACGTCCTGTCAGACGTGCAACTGGGCACCCAGCTCCCCTCCTCGGAAGCCGCTGCAACGCCTGCCTGGGTTGCCGTAGAGCCTCTGAAAAAGGACGAATTGGGGGCGATCGCTCAGAACCCAGAAGTTACTCCCAGACCTGCACCAGTCAGACCTGCGCCAGTCAGACCTGCCCCGACTAACACAGTTCCCCCATTGCCCTCGGGCCCAGGATCGCAGCCCAGACAAAGCCCAGCACCCGCCGGGCCAGCCGAACCGCAAGTGCTAGTGGCAGAAGTTAGCATCACCGGGGCGACGGGAGACCTGGAAAGCGAGATTTATCGAGTCATCAGCACCCAACCGGGACGCACGACTAACCGCACCCAACTGCAACAAGACATCAACGCCATTTTTGCCACAGGCTTTTTCAGAAACGTGCGCGCTGTACCGGAAGACACCGCGTTGGGCGTCCGGGTAACTTTTATCGTGCAGCCAAATCCAGTGCTGCGCGGAGTGACAATCACCGGTCAGCAAGTGCTTCCCCAAACCGTAATTGACCAAAGCTTCGGCGATCAGTACGGCAAAATTCTCAACCTCCGCCGCTTTGAGGAGGGAGTGAAAAAAATTAATACGTGGTATCAAGAAAACGGCTATGTCTTGGGTCAAATCACTGAGGCGCCGCAAGTCGCAGATGACGGAACAGTAACCCTGCTAGTGGCAGAAGGCCAGATCGAATCCGTTGATGTTCGCTTTTTGAACAAGGAAGGAGAACCCACGGATGCCACAGGTCAGCCGATCGGGGGCAATACCCGCCGCTTTGTCATCACCCGCGAGGTAGAACTCAAGCCCGGAGACATCTTCAACCGCACTAAGGCGGAAAGGGATTTGAGGCGGGTGTTTGGTTTGGGGATTTTTGAAGACGTGCGGCTTGCCTTGGAACCGGGAACGACAGATCCGCGCAAAGCTAGGGTAATTGTCAATGTCATCGAGAAAAATACCGGTTCTCTGGCTGCGGGTGCGGGTTTGAGTTCCGCTACGGGTTTGTTCGGTACGGTGAGTTACCAGCAGCAAAACTTGGGCGGTAGAAACCAGAAGTTGGGCGCTGAGGTGCAAATTGGGGAACGCCAAAATCTGTTTGACGTGAGTTTTACTGACCCCTGGATTGCAGGCGATCCTTACCGCACTTCTTATACGGTTAATGCGTTTAGAAGACGATCGATCAGCGTGATTTTTGACGGCGGCGAACAGGAAGTCAGATTGCCAAATGAAGATCGACCCCGCATCAATCGCACCGGCGCCGGCATCAATTTCACCCGTCCCCTGTCGCGGAATCCTTTTGCCGATTCTGAGTGGACTGCTTCTGTAGGCTTGCAGTACCAAAGAATCTCAATTACCGATCGCAAAGGCCGGCGCGAATCCAAGGACGAACTCGGCAACCTGTTAAGTTTTAGCAATTCCGGCTCCGACGACTTGACAACACTGCAAGCTGGTGCTGTGCGCGATCGGCGCAACGACCCTCTCCGCCCCACCAGCGGCTCCCTGCTGAGGTTTGGCGTCGAACAATCGATTCCTGTCGGTTCCGGCAGCATCCTGCTCAACCGTCTCCGAGCCAGTTACAGCTTTTATCTACCAGTCAAGTACACGAACTTTACCCCCGGCCCTCAAACCCTGGCATTTAGTTTTAGAGGCGGCACTATATTCGGAGATTTGCCTCCCTACGAAGCTTTTGCCTTGGGTGGCGCTAACTCGGTGCGCGGATACAACGAAGGCGACATGGGAGCCGGCCGCAGCTTCCTAGAAGGCAGCGTGGAGTACCGTTTCCCGATTTTTTCGTTTATCGGCGGAGCGCTATTTGTGGACGCAGGTACTGACTTGGGTACGGGCAAAGATGTCCCGGGCGACCCGGCCGGCATCAGGAAAAAGCCCGGTAGCGGTTACGGTTACGGGCTTGGCGTGCGGATTCAATCTCCGTTAGGGCCGATCCGCATTGATTACGGTATCAACGACACTGGCGACAATCAAATTCACTTTGGGATTGGTGAACGATTCTAAATACTCGTTACCAGGCTCTGCCTGGCAACGCAGATCCGGAGGCTCTGCCTCCATTTTCCCTTCGCCACGCGAGGCAGAGCCTCTTGATATCGGTTTCCAGGCAGAGCCTGGGAACCAGTTAACTGACAACTAACTAATGACTATTCACACCCTAAAATCTGAATTTCAACTGTCGGGAATTGGTTTGCACAGCGGCGAACAAACTCGCGTTCGAGTTTTGCCTGCTGATGTCGGAGAAGGCCGCTATTTTGTCAGAATTGACTTGCCCGGTGCTCCGATAATTCCTGCAAAAATTGAGGCGGTTGGTCAGACTGCACTTTCAACTGAACTGGCTGGTATCGATGCTCAAATTCGCACTGTAGAGCATCTCTTAGCGGCTTTGGCGGGGATGGGAGCGGATAATGCTCGAATTGAGGTTGATGGGCCGGAAGTGCCGCTGCTGGATGGTTCAGCCCTGGTTTGGGTGGAGGCGATCGCCCATACCGGCTTAGTCTCTCAAGCATCCAAGGAAGACTCGACTTCCTCTTTTGTCCTGACTGAGCCGATTTGGGTACGCCACGGGGATGCTTTTGCAGCGGCTTTACCGTCGGCCCAAACTCGGTTTAGTTACGGAATTGATTTTGAGGAACAGGCGATCGGCAATCAATGGTACAGTTGGTCGCCAGAGGCTGAAAGTTTTGCTAGCGCGATCGCCCCAGCCCGCACTTTTGGACTTGCCCGCCAAATTGACCAATTGCGACAAGCAGGTTTGATCAAAGGTGGTAGCCTAGAAAACGCCTTAGTTTGCGATCGATCCGGCTGGGTCAACCCGCCCTTGAGATTTGCCAACGAACCAGTGCGCCATAAAATCCTAGACTTAGCAGGCGACCTCAGTCTGCTGGGAACTTGGCCAAAAGCTCACTACTTGGCTTACAAAGCCAGTCACAATCTGCACGTCCAACTTGCCAAAGCCCTGAACTCCCAAGCTCTAGCAACCCTAGAGACAAGTTAGGAAAAAACCAGCAATCTGTTAAGATTGCATCCTCCTTCTTCCTTGTTCCATAACACACTCAAAAATCTTCAAGTAATGTCTACGCTGACTGAAGTTAACACTATCAATACTGCCGATCCAGAATCGATTCAAACCGAGAACGGTGAGCATTCTCCAGCAGTCAAATCCACTTTTACTGTGGAAGAAATTCAGAAATTATTGCCTCACCGCTATCCTTTTGCACTGGTAGACAAGATTGTTGATTATGTGCCGGGAGTGCGGGCTGTGGGAATTAAAAATGTGACTTTCAACGAACCGCATTTTCAAGGACATTTTCCCGGAAGGCCGATTATGCCTGGGGTCTTAATTGTCGAAGCGATGGCTCAAGTTGGCGGTATTGTTCTCGCTCAGTTACCGGATATCGAACAAGGATTGTGGATGTTTACCGGGATTGATAAAGTCAAGTTCCGCCGTCAGGTTGTACCGGGCGATCGGTTGCTGATGACTCTAGAATTGCTGTGGGTGAAACGCCGCCGCTTCGGAAAAATGCAGGCGATCGCTGAAGTAGATGGACAAAAAGTCTGTGAAGGAGAATTGACGTTTTCGATGGTAGATTAAATTGGGCAATTGGTAATTGATAACTAAGAACAGTCAACAGTCAACAGTTAAAAGTTAACAGTTAACAGTCAACAGACAACAGCCAACAGTCAACAGACAACAGACAACAGCCAACTGACAATTGACAACTGAAAAATGCTTACTTTGATTCACCCAACTGCTGTGATTCATCCCCGCGCTGAACTTCACTCGACTGTAGAAGTGGGAGCTTATGCTGTAATTGGGGAAAGAGTGAAAATCGGGCCGCAAACGAAGATTGGTGCTCATGCAATTATCGACGGGCTAACAGAAATAGGTGCGCGCAATCAAATTTTCCCCGGTGCGGCGATTGGTTTGGAACCTCAAGATTTGAAATATGAGGGTTCTCTAACTAGGGTGGACATTGGCGACGATAATCTGATTCGAGAATATGTGACAATTAACCGCGCTACTGGAGCTGGGGAAAGCACGACAATTGGCAATCATAATCTATTGATGGCTTATGTTCATGTTGGTCACAATTGCGCGATCGCCGATCGAGTAATCATCGCGAATGCTGTAGCCTTGGCCGGACACGTCAAAATCGAGTCGCAAGCCCGATTGAGCGGTGTTTTGGGGGTTCATCAGTTTGTCCACATCGGTCGCTTGTCTATGGTGGGTGGCTTGAGCAGGATCGATCGAGATGTGCCTCCTTATATGCTAATCGAGGGGAATCCTTCGAGGGTGCGAGCTCTCAACAAAATAGGCCTGGAACGTGCCGGTTTAACCCCAGAAGATTTGCTGGTTTTGAAGAAAACTTTTCGGATTTTATATCATTCTGGCTACACTCTCGATCGAGCTTTGGAACAGTTGGATTTGTTGCCAGAAAATCCCCACTTACAGCACCTGCGGAGATTTGTGCAGCAGTCTATTACCAAACCCCGGCGCGGTTTGATTCCAAGCAAAAAATGAATGAGGTAGAATAAACCTATGAACTAAGCGATTGCTGCCCTATGAATTTATCTACTTCAGTCAAATCTACATCCCCTGAAACAGAACAAGATAGCTGTATTAGGTTCTACGGTGTTAGCTGGGATCAATTTGAAGCGATAGAAGCAGCTTTTAAAGATATCAGCGGTGTGAAGTTTTTCTATCTCGATCGAATACTGCAAATTATGACTGTCTCGCCCGAACATGAAATAATCAAGAAAACTCTCTGTATGCTGCTAGAGGCATATATGAGAGCAAGTGGGATTAGATTTTACGCTAAGGGCGGGCCGACTCTTGGTGACAAAGAATTATACGGTAGAAAGGATCTGGATGATTCCTATGATATAGAAACCGAAAAAACAGTCCCAGATATTGCTATTGATGTCATAATTGCAGGTGAAAAAATCAATACTCTAGAATTGTACAAAAGGTTGGGCATTCGGGAAGTCTGGTTTTGGCAAAATAGTCAGTTATCTCTCTATTGCTTAACAGGTGAAAATTACGAGCAGATTGCCCGGAGTACATTCCTTCCCGCTCTGGACTTAGAATTACTGCTACGGTGTGCTAATATGCCCGATCAATATGATGCTGTTACCGAATTATTAGCAAACATTTAACCTGTTTCAAGTCAGAATATGAAAATTTTTATTAGCACTGGTGAGGTTTCTGGCGATTTGCAAGGAGCTTTGTTAGTTGCCGCCTTAAAACGCCACGCTGTGGCGGCTGGTTTTGAGTTAGAAATAACAGCATTGGGCGGCCGACTGATGGCGGAAGCTGGGGCTACTATTTTAGGCGATACTGCGGGCATTGGTTCTATGGGCATTATAGAATCAGTGCCTTATATTTGGCCGACAATCAAAGTTCAGCAAAAAGCTAAACAATATCTCAAAAACTTCCGCCCGGATGCAGTTGTATTAATTGATTATTTGACTCCAAATCTCGGTATTGGCAGTTATATTCGCCGCTGTTTGCCGGATTTACCTGTGGTTTGGTACATCGCACCTCAAGAATGGGTTTGCTCGATTTCTCCTCGCAATACTGAATTGATTGTCAATATTGCCGATCGCATTTTGGCGATTTTCCCCGAGGAAGCTACTTATTATCGCGCCAAAGGGTCTCAAGTCAGTTGGGTTGGTCATCCTTTGGTGGATAGAATGCAATCTGCGCCCAGTCGGGAAGTTGCCCGCAAAACTTTGGGAATTGAGCCGGAACAGGTGTCAGTCGCTCTAATTCCCGCTTCTAGAAAGCAAGAACTCAAGTACCTGATGCCGGTGATATTTGAGGCTGCTCGCATTATTCAAGCTAAATTGCCGGAGGTTCATTTTTGGATTCCGCTTTCTCAATCCACTTTTCGCAGCAAAATCGAACAAGCGATCGAGAATTACGGTTTGCGGGCTACTTTGTTGGAAAATCAAAATCTGGAAATCTTGGCTGCTGCCGACTTTGCGATCGCCAAATCTGGTACTGTTAATTTGGAATTAGCTTTGCTCGGCGTTCCGCAAGTTGTCGCCTACCGCGTCAGTCGCATTACGGCGATGATTGCTCGCCACCTGCTGAAATTGTCGATTCCTTTTATCTCTCCGCCCAATTTGGTGCAAATGAAGCCGATCGTCCCGGAGCTGCTGCAAGACGATGCTACTGTGGAAAATATAGTTTTTCACGCCCTGGAATTGCTGCAAAATGCCGATCGACGCCAGCAAACCTTGACGGATTATCGCCAAATGCGCGAAAGTCTGGGAGATGTCGGTGTGTGCGATCGCGCGGCTGCGGAAATAATCAAAAATGTAAGATTAAATACAGCAAATTAAAGCAATTTTGCGATTTAAATGTTATGCCAAGCTATCGGAAAAAGCGACCGATCGCTGTCGATTTATTTGCAGGCGCGGGCGGGATGACTCTGGGTTTTGAACAAGCAGGTTTTGACGTACTTGCTTCAGTCGAAATCGATCCAATTCACTGCGCTACACACGAGTTTAATTTCCCGCTGTGTTCTATTTTTTGCAAAGATGTCGCACAGTTGACGGGATCCGAAATTCGGACAAAATCGGCGATCGGGCGACGCCAGATAGACGTAGTGATCGGCGGTTCGCCCTGTCAAGGATTCTCGATGATGGGTAAACGCGATGTGGACGACCCGCGTAATTCTCTACTTTTTCAGTTTCATCGCTTAGTTTTGGAGCTCAAACCCAAATTCTTTGTAATGGAAAATGTGCCGGGAATCACCTCGGGAAAACACAAAGAACTCCTGAATATTTTAATTAGTTCTTTTCTGAAAAAAGGCTATCAAGTAGAAGAAAACTATCAAGTTCTCAATGCTGTCAACTACGGAGTGCCACAAGCTCGGAAACGATTGTTTCTGATTGGGTGCAAAAAAAATTATGAGCTGCCAAAATACCCTCAGCCAATTACTTTACTGCCAAGAATTAAAGTTCCTAAACGCTATAAAAAAGTTGATTTACCAGCGGTTCCGACAGTTTGGGATGCGATCGGAGATTTGCCAGAAGTCGAAAAGTACGGCGAGTTGCTAGACCGAGATTGGGTAACGGCGGAGTACGGAAATTACAGCACCTATGCGAGTATAATGCGCGGAATTGATGATTTGGATGATGATTATTCCTACGATCGCCAGTACGATCGACAAATCCTCTCTTGTAGTTCACGAACCAAACATTCTCTGGAATGTATGGAAAGATTTCAGGCTGCCAAACAAGGCGAAAAAGAGCCGATCAGCCGTTTTTACAAGCTGCATCCCGACGGAGTTTGCAACACTCTCAGGGCTGGAACTGACAGGGCTAGAGGGGCTTATACGTCGCCGAGACCGATTCACCCGATCGTCCCTCGGTGCATTACAGTCAGGGAAGCGGCGCGGCTGCATTCCTATCCTGACTGGTTTAGATTTCACGTCACAAAATGGCACGGTTTTCGCCAAGTCGGAAATTCTGTACCTCCGCTGTTGGCGAAAGCTGTAGCAGCACAGATTATTTGCGCTTTGGGCGTGAAACCAACTAAGCCGAGTTTCCAGAAGCTGACATGGGGAGATGATTCGTTACTTAAACTGAATTGGTCGGAAGCAGAACAATATTATCTCAAATCAATTCCGGTAACACCGTCAGGGTTGACTGTTGACTGTTGACGGTTGACTGTTGACTGTTGACTGTGTTGAGAGTGAATCGAACAACTGAAAATTATGCCGATCTGAGGTGGCTACTTGTTTGAATAATTCATGAATTGCCCCCTAATTTATCATTCCTCATATCGTTTCCGGTTGCATCGGCATTGTTCGTCCATAAGTCCAAACAGTTAACAGTCAACAGTTAACAGTCAACAGTTAACAGTTAACTGTCAACTGTCAACTGTCAACTGATGAAATCTTCCTTTCAACAAGTAAGCTGCCATTTGTCCTTTACCTTTGACGCTAATTAAGCCGCGCTTTTCAAACTGATACTTGTCTTCTATGAGCAAATAAGTTGCTTCCGTAATCTGAATTCCGTCTGGGATACCGTGAGATTCCATCCGGGAAGCGGTATTTACCGTATCTCCCCACAAATCGTAAATAAACTTTTTTGTACCGATGATTCCGGCTACGACTGGCCCGGAATGAATGCCGATGCGAATGCTGAGATTCAGGCCTAGTTCTTCTCTATATTTAGCTATGGCTTCTTGCATATCTAGGGCCATTTCGGCGATCGCATCTCCGTGATCGTCTCTCGGATTTGGCAATCCGGCTACTACCATATAAGAGTCGCCAATTGTCTTAATTTTTTCTAAACCGTGCTTTTCGGCGAGTTCGTCGAACTTGGAAAATATATCGTTAAGTAAATGTACTAATTGTTTGGGCAATATCGATGCTGACAACTGGGTGAAACCAACAATGTCGGCGAACATGACGCTGACTGCTGCGAATTCGTCGGCGATTATGCCTTGTTCTTTTTTTAATCTTTCGGCGATCGCCTCTGGTAATATATTTAGCAGCAACTCCTGGGATTTTTTTTGCTCTATCTCTAGCTTTTCCAAACAATCCTGCATGGTTTGATAGGCGAGATTCCTTTCCAACAGGTGCATATAAGCTTTGGAGTGATAGCGGATTCTAGCTATAAGCTCGACTCGATCGGGCAATTTTACCACATAATCGTTAGCACCCAAGGAAAATGCTTGCGCTTTGAGTTCCGCTTCTTCTTTGCTGGAGAGCACAATCATCGGAATGTCTCGCGTCAGCGAATTCGCTCGAAAAAATCGCAGCAACTGCAATCCATCTATTTCTGGCATTACTAAATCTTGGAGGATTACTGTTGGCTTCACCTCTAATGCTTTATTAATTGCTTGGGCCGGATCGTTACAGTAATAAAATTTTATATCTTTTTCACTAGCAAGCATTCGGCGCACCGCTTCGCCGATAATTTCCTGATCGTCAACCAGTAAAACTGTGACAGTGTATTCGGTCAAGCTGGATGATTTTTTGCTTTCTGAATTTAAGGGTAATTGTAAGTCAATGGTGCGGCGGCTGCTCTCTAACTTGATGTTGCTGACAACTGCGCTATCTTTGGCTCTAACTGGGTTTTTTGCATCGTTTCCCCTATCCTTAAACTTCAACGTTACCAGGTTGCCATTGAATTCTGGGCTTTCTCGTTGATTTACTGCACAACTGCGATCGAATTCAATAGCCTGAGAGTGAGTTAAGTTCATAACTAAATCGGGCAACGGCCATTGTCTCAAAAGGATAAAAACTTTTACTTGAAAATTTTTTAATCGTCAATAGCGACCCAGTGTTATTTAATTACCTTTACCTGGTGATAATACCAGGTTGGGAAAATGTTAGCGGCTCATCTTTGTAAAATATTTACAAAGCTTAGCACGCAAGACATCGATCGCAACGGCTGCGGGCGCTAGTTTTTCGGTCAACGGGGTTTTGTTTGGTAGCAATTGCCAGTGAAATTACGGACAGCCCGGAGAAGATACTGCGATCGGCAAAATCCCAAAACACCACCCTATAGGTAGATGATCCTCGGCGGGGGTCTCGCCCGTCATCGGCCATTGTGCTCAAGACCTTAAGCCATATGGCCCAAAGGTTTTTATTGTTTTCTACACTAAATATTTGATGCAGGCAGGGCCGATCGCCTCGATCGACAAAATTTGCACGGCTGCGTCCAACTCGGCCGCCGCCTTCGGCATCCCGTAAACTACTGAGCTGGCGCGGTCTTGGGCGATTGTGTGCCACCGGGCCGATCGCAAAACCTTGAGTCCTTTGGCACCGTCTTTACCCATACCGGTTAACAGCACTGCCACACCTTTGCCCGGCCAGTATTGAGCGACACTTTCAAAAAAACTGTCTACTGAGGGACGGTAAGGATAGTCTAAAGGTTCCTTCGTATACTTAAGTGTTAAGTTCGATTGTAATACTAAGTGGTCGTTCGTCGCCGCAATTACCACCTTGCCGACTTCCAAAGGTCGATCGGCCGCAGCGACATTCACCGACAAATTAGTTTTCTGACTCAGCCATTCTGCCAAACCCGGAGCAAATTCAGCATCTACGTGTTGGACGATCGCCACAGCCGCAGATAAATTGGCCGGTAAAGCCGACAGCAGAGTTGCCAAAGCTTGGGGCCCGCCAGTCGAAGAGCCGATCGCCAGCAGCGGCGGAGTCAGGCATTTGGGAGCGGCGCTGCGAAATATCGAAGTCGAATTACTTTTACCAATCAATCTACCGACTTTAGAAATAGTTTTTAACAATTCCAACCCGCCGCTTTGGGAATTGCCCATCGACCCCAAAATCGGCGTATTAATCGCATCCAAAGCTCCATATCCCATAGCTTCAAAAACCCTGCCGGAATTACCCGTCACCGAAGATGTCACTAATAGAATCGCGCAGGGAGATTGCTTCATAATCAGGCGCGTCGCCTCAACCCCATCCATCACCGGCATGATCAAATCCATCAAAATCAAATCCGGCGTATTCCGGGCGCACTTTTCTACAGCCTCAGCTCCGTCGCCAGCGATCCAAACAATTTCATACTCCGGTACTGTCACCAACACTCGGCGCAAAGCTTCAGCAGCAATCAGCGTATCGTTGACGATCGCTATTTTCATATTAAAGTTGGCCATATTTTATTAACTTTCAGTTGTGAGTAGTTGCCGGAGTCTGCCGATCCAGTTTTTTAGGCTGCGGAACTTTATTTAAAACAAAACTGATCCAGCTAAATATTTAATACCATATTTTGGTCTCATATCAATTCCGATTGCATCAGAATTAACATTACCCAAAATTAGGAGACGGCAGTGCCGTTTCCCTACAATTAATTTGGCGTAGGGAAACGGCACTGCCGGCTCCTCTATATTATTCCGGCAGCGCCGGAATTGATATCATTTTTATTTTTAAATTCAAAAAACTTAGACTCTAATTTTTTTTCAAGCCTCGCCGATTAAATCAACGACAGCATTTAACAGCGTATCGTCGTGAAAACAGCTTTTAGTTAAATAATAATCCGCTCCCACTTCCAAGCCTCTAATTCTATCTTCCTCACGGTCTTTGTAAGAAACAATAATTACCGGAATCGACTTTAAACCAGAATGATTCTTGATTTGACGAACCAGCTCAATTCCCGTCATACGCGGCATATCAACATCGCTGATTACCAAGTCAAAATTCCCCGTCCGCAGAGCATTCCAACCATCCATGCCATTAACAGCTATCTCTACTTCATATCCTTGATTTTCTAAAAGTTTTCGCTCGACTTCTCGGACTGTAATCGAATCATCCACTACCAAAACGCGCTTGCGAGTTGTTGATTCAGCAGTTTGTGCAGTTTGACTAACTTTTTGCAACCGAGATTCAGTCAGCAATTTGTCAGTCGATCGCACCAAATCTTCAACATCGATAATCA
The DNA here is from genome assembly GCA_031372825.1 of Cyanobacteria bacterium OTE_58_metabat_593. GTDB lineage: Bacteria > Cyanobacteriota > Cyanobacteriia > Cyanobacteriales > Microcoleaceae > Microcoleus. The sequence continues at coordinate 17,190 of JANMLZ010000067.1, forward strand.
GCACCGGCGAACCGTCTTCCATAAAAGCAGCCGCACTGATATCCGCAACCTTACCCAAACGCGGATCTAAAGGCCTCACAACCAAATCGCGTTCACCCAAAAACTTGTCTACAGCTAAACCGTAACTGCTAGATCGATCGCTCACAATCACCACCGGTAGCAAATCCAATTTATGAGACGGTGGCGGTAACTCCAACACTTGATAAGCTGTCACCAAACCAATGTTTTGATTGTCGAGACTAAAATACTGTCGGTTTTCGGCGATCGAAATCTGTGCAGTGTCAACCATCACAATGCGATCGATCCGAGTCAGCGGAAAAGCATAAGGTTCCCCCGAAATTTCCACCAACAGCGTGCGAATTACCGACAGAGTTAGTGGCAACTGCAAGTAAAAATTCATGCCTTTTCCCGGCACAGATGTCGCCCGCAAAATGCCGCCAACCTCTTGCACCATGCTCTGCACAATATCCAAACCCACGCCGCGGCCGGAAATTTCCGTAACTTGACTAGCAGTAGAAAATCCCGGCAAAAACAGAAAATCCATCAGTTCCGGTTCAGTCAATTTCGCGGCCATTTCCGCACTTACCATCCCTTTATTCACAATTTTTTCGCGCAGTTTTTCCGGTTCGATTCCCCTACCGTCATCCGAGATAGTAATTGACAGCATCCCGCCCCGGTGTGCAGCTTCCAGTCGAATCGTACCTTCGGCAGGTTTAAGAGCAGCTAAACGCACTTCTGGCAGTTCGATGCCGTGGTCGAGAGCGTTTCGCAAAATGTGCGTCAGCGGTGCTTCTAATTTTTCTAAAATATCTCGATCGACCTGAGTCGATTTGCCAAAAACTTCAAATTTTACTTGCTTTCCCAACTGTCTCGCCAAATCTCTCAGCATTCGCGGAAAAGCTGGAACGCCGTCGGCAAACGGTCTCATGTTACTAGCAATAACTTCTCGGTACAAGCGATCGGACAAGTTAGCAGAACGGCGAGCAAAAAGTTCTAGTTCGTTTAGGCGATCGGACAAAATGTGGCGACAATCATTAGCTTTTTTGCGAGCACTGCCGAGATAATCTTCCGATCGCTGATCCAGCACAGTATCGCCTAAAGATTCCTGCAACTTTTCCAACAAACTATACAGTTGTCCTTGGTGAGTTCTCAGTTTCAATAATGAATCAGCAAACGGTTGCAGCCATTTTGCTTCTACTAAGGATTCGCCCGCCAAACCCATAATCCGGTTTAAGTTTTCGGCATTGACTCGCACTACGCGGTCTCCTACTTTCTGCTTTTGAGCATTTTCTCGGAGATTGGCAGTTGCAGTTTTGCCGTTAGCCATTTGAGCCGATTTTTGCTCTACAGTTACTGCGCTAGAGTTGACCGATTGAAAAATCTGACCGTTATTTTCGGTTGGTTTGACAGCAGTATTTTCAGATTGTGGTTGTGTTATCGGTGTTGTTTGATAATTCGTTTTATTGGCTGCAATTGCTGCTTCTTGAGTTTTTGCTGCTTCAGAAATCAGAGTTATAGCTGCGACAATGTTATCTATTTCTGCATCTCGTTGTGCTAGCCAATTTTCGATTTCGAGAACCGGAATTTCCCGCATATTTACCAAAAAGTCTACTCCGGCAAGCAGATCATCAATTTGACTAATATTTAAGCTAGCTTTGTGCTTCTGAAGTGCCACAAATGTATCTTCAATCGCCCGGGCAAGTTTGACAAGTTCATTGAACTGAACTATTCTAGCAGCACCTTTAATTAAATGAGCGGATTTGATAAGGGAGTCCAATTCTAAGTATTCATCGGGGTTATTTTTGAGCGATAGTAAAGTTTTGTTTAACAGTGTTGATTGGGCTTCTACTTCTCCTAAAAATAAAGCTAACATGGGCAAATCAGTTTTCATCAGCCGAGTTTCTGGAGTTTCAACCTTCTGCAACTCTGGCAATATTTCTTGAAAAATATCTGAATTTGATTGTGGATAGTCTGTTGTCTCCACCGTAAAATTTAGATGGATTTCCGGTGCTGATTCTGGCGGAACTCCGCTCTCAAAAATCGCCGCAGGTTCTATTTGTTCTGGTTCATATTGGCTGCCAAAATCTAATTGTTCGTTGTTGATAATTGCTAAGATGGCGGTTTCTAAGCTTTCAATTTGCGATCGATTAAGCGGAAGCCAATTTTCGATCTCGGTTTCCGGGATCGTGCTGATTCGGGCCAGTAGGTCGATCGCCCGCAGCATCACATCAATCTTATCTGGTGCATCCAGGGCGATCGTGCCAGACTGAGCCGCCACAAAGCAATCTTCCATCACGTGAGCGATTCGCACAGCAGCATCCAGCCCCACAATCCGCGCCGCGCCTTTGAGCGAGTGAGCCGCGCGCATCAAAGATTCCAGTTCAGCCGGAGAATTCGGGTTATTTTCCAGTGCCAAAATGTTCTCATTTAATATTGCTACTTGGGTTTCCGCCTCCATGCGAAATAAATCCATCATGGAGAAATTGCTCATATCTTGGTTGCTCATTTTTATTATTCCTAAATAATGTCATTTCCGGTTGCACCGTCATGTGACTGTTGACTGTTAACTGTTAACAGTTAACTGTTGACTGTTAACTGTTAATTTTATATAATTTTTTTATTCAACGTATAAAACAGCAAATCATCATCCAGATAGCAAACACTTTGCCCCTGCCAGCTTATAATCCCTTTAGTATAAGTTTCTGGCACTTTAGACACAGTAGCCGGGACATTTCTGATTTGCTCCGGGAGAATGCGGTGAATACCGTAAATTTCATCCACGCCAAATACCCAGCGACTACCTTCTCTTTCAACAACTACCATCCGTTCGTAAACAACAGGACTAATATTTTGTCGGTTAGCATCTGCTGCTTCCAATCCCAAAAGTGCTTTTAGCGAAATACACAACTGGATTTCGCCCCGAATATTTACTAAACCGATAAGTATATTATTGCTGCGATGAGGCAAAGTGTGGGTAACAGATATCTGCGTCACTTCTTTAAACAGTGCCGCGGGTAAAGCCAACCATTCGCCGTTGAGCCGAAAAATACCTACAGATATAGTACCCGCAGCCGTGACGGCGTTAGTTACTCCTTGACTCGATCGCAGTAAATTAGTCCACTCTTCGAGATATCCTGCCGGCAATTCTTGTTCCAGCAAACTGCGGCCCGCGTCGGAATAGACAGGACAGTTGCGACAGTGAATAAATGTCTTTAATTGGGAACAAGTGCGATCGCCCCCAACTCCGATCCGATTCCAGCAATCATCAGTCATTCGATTTTAGATTTTAGATTTTAGATTCTATATTTTAGATTGTCTTCATACTTGCCCTTATTTTACAAAACAATTCGATTTTATATTTATTCTCCTACAGCTAATTATTTAAAAAAGAAACCGAGTTGATGAGCCTCAGCCCTATTTACTTTAAAAACGCTAGCATTTCGTGACGCAAACCGAGTGTAGCATCGTTCACTTGCCCGATCGCCCCATTGATGTCCCGCAGCGCCGCCGCAGTTTGCGAAGAAGCATCACTCAACTGCACCATAGCCTCGCTAATTTGCTGAGCGCCCTGAGACTGCGCGTCCATCCCTTCATTTACCTCTTCAAAACGCGGAGTTAAAGCTTCCACCCGCTGGATAATCGACTCTAGCTGCAAACTAATAGTTTGCACATCTTCCACCCCCCGGCGCACTTCATTCGTAAACTTATCCATTTCCATAACACCAACTCCCACCGCCGACTGCATTTCTTTAACCATACTTTCAATGTCCAAAGTAGCCACAGCAGTTTGATCTGCCAGCCTGCGAATTTCCCTAGCCACAACCGCAAATCCCAACCCATACTCTCCCGCTTTTTCCGCTTCAATAGCCGCGTTTAGCGAAAGTAAATTAGTTTGATCTGCCACCTTCGTAATCGTCGTGATAATACTATTAATATTATTAGCTTTTTCGCTAATAACTCCCAATTTACCCGATATAGCACTCGTAGAATCAGCTAATTTATTCATCGTTGATTCCATGCGACCAATTTCTTGTTTTCCGCCACCGGCAGATTGAGCAGCTTGGTGCGACATCTCCGAAACTTCATCCATTGTTCTCGCCAGTTGCATAGAAGTAGCAGCAATTTCTTTAGCTGTAGCTACTACCTCATTAGTTGAGGCAACTTGTTCGTTCATCGTCGCTTCTAATTCCTTGCCAGAAGCAGCAATTTGGTTAGTAGAACCGCTAATCCTGATGCCGGACATATCTATTTGATTTTCCAGAGTTTGGGAAACTGCACTCGTGAGGAATAGTCCAAACAGTCCCGCCGTTAGCGGCCCAAGGATCATCCCCAAAATTACCCAGAAAGTGGTTTGACTAATATCGTTTCTTGACTGCTGTTTAGCTAGTTGTGCATTAGTTTCATTGATTTTTATGTCTTCCAAGATTAAGTTAGTAGCTGCTTCAAACGAGACGCGATTCGCTTTTGCCCGATCGCTCAATTGATTGTAAAACGCGCCCGCCCTTCTAGCTGCCTCGATATCGGGCGACTTGGTATTGCCTTGGTTTATCAGTTCTAGCTGCCTTTTAAACGGGTTGAGAATCCCCAAACTCTCAAATCTTTTGTTAAAATCTAAAAACGTTTCGTGATTTTTCTTCCAGATATCCCATTTTGCCTGCAATTCTTTGTAAACCTTGTCTTCCTCCGCACTCCTGAAGGCTGGTTCGTACTCTTTGAATCCGTCATTAATCTGCTCCCAAGCTTTCTGAATTCTCGTTAATTCAGCGCTTCTTTCCTCGGCAGTGAGCTCCAGATTAAGCAAAGCCCGTTCCGAAGACTCAATTTGCGTTTGTCCTTCATTAACTTTCCACAATCCACTAATGCTCGGCAGGGAATTATTAGCTAGCGTATCAATATGCCCGGCGAGCCGATAATTACCGCTCCAACCGATAAAAGCCACTGCTAAAACAATCACTGCTAGAAAAATAAATGCTGCATTTAGCCGCTTTTTGAAACTGATATTTTTAAACATTTTATGCTTCCTTACTGCTTACTTTAAACGTAAAAATTTCTTGATGCAAACCTTTAGATGCGTCATTTAATTGACAGATAGCACCGTTAATATCGCGCAATGCCTCCGCAGTTTGTGACGAGGTTTGACTCAGATAAATCATCACCTCGCTAATTTGCCCCGCTCCTGCCGATTGAGCCTCCATACCCTGATTTACCAGTGCAAAACGCGGAGTGGTCGCCTGCACCTGCTCGATAAAACCTTGGTTTATCTGATTCCAAGCATTATTTATTCTGGCGATTTCTCGCCGTCTTTGCTCGGGATTGATTGCTTCATTAAGTAGCATTCGATCGGAGAACTGCACCTGTGTTTGTCCTTCGCTGATTTTCCACAAAGCGACGGTACTCGGATAAGCATCGTTGGCGATCGACTCCAGCCGCCCGGATAGCCGAAAATTGCCGATCGCACCGACTAGAGCCACAACAAGCACGATCGCCCCCATGAACGCGAACGCAGCGATAGTGCGTCTTTGTAAAGTCATATTTTTTAAAATATTGTCCATAGATTCCGTTCTCAAATATTGCCTCTTCGGCTATTTTTCTATGCGCTGAATGCGTCGGCGGATCATCGCAGCACCGACAGCATCTCCTCGTTCTTCTTTTAGCAAAGCTAGATGAATTAGTCCTTCATAGTGATCCGGTTTCAGGTAAGTTGCTTTTTGGAAAGATTGCTCGGCTTGTTGGCGATCGCCCGTTGCTTGATAAACTTGACCCAACAAAACGTAAGCATCAGCATTCGTGCGATTTTGACTGAGGTAAGTTTCGCACAGTTTGGCGGCTTCCTGCAATTGTCCGCGATCGGCCAAACGGCGTGCTGCGTCTAAATCCGCACTTGCAGATTTGCCGCCATCTGCAACAGGCTCGTTAGCGAAGCCCTCGAAGAGGATCGCCCGCACCGTCAAAATCTGCGAATTACCGCCATCTCTCGGATATTTTTGAGAGGAAGTAGATGAATTACTCTTAACACTTGGCAACTTGTAACTACGGAAATTATCGCTATGATCTGCGCGTTTATACTCCAGAATCCGCGTCGAATTAATCTTAGTCTGCTTTTGCTTAACCTGCACTGACGGGCTGTCTGGAATATCTGTTTTCCGGTAGGCAAATGCTAAGGAATGACGCACCGAAACAAATTGATCGGGCAGTTTTTGCCCGCTTTCCGAGTGACCTAAAAATAATATTCCTGCTGGTTGCAACAATCGATTTAGAAGTTGCACAGTCTGACTTCTACCTGCATTATCAAAGTAAATCAACACATTACGGCAAAAAATTACATCGTAAGGAATTTGGTGGACTAAAAAATAGCTGTCTAGAATATTACCCTGAATAAAATTAACTTTCCCTCTCACCAAGTCGTTCAACTGATAAAGGTTTCCCGCGAGTTCAGTAAAATAGCGATCGCGAAAATCTAAGTTTTTGTCGCGGAAAGAGTTTCTGCCATAAACTGCGCGATCGGCTTTTTTGAGAGCAACTTTGCTGATGTCTGCCGCATCAACGCTGAAGTTTCTCGGATTTAAACCAGCTTCTAGCAGGGCGATCGCGATCGAGAAAGGTTCCTCACCCGTCGAACAAGGAAGGCTCAACACGCGCAGGGTTTTGTCGGGATTTTTCGGCAACCATTCCGAAATTACGAAACGGCTTAAAAAAACAAAAGGTTCTCGATCGCGAAAAAACCAAGTTTCCGGTATCACGACAGTTTCGATTAATTCTTCCAATTCTGGCGCAGATGTTTGCAATTTTGCGAAGTAAACACTTGCATCCGTTAAACCGCAATCTGCCATGCGACGGTTCACTGCTCTAGTAATTGTATTAGAACCAACAGTCAGGGCATCCAAACCAATTTTTTGTCTGAGTAGAGCTTCAATTGCTGCTTGTATCATTGATTTTTGGGCGTTGCTGAATTTAGGTATGATTCACTCGCTTAGGCAATTCCTGAAATTTAGTAGGGGCAATTCATGAATTGCCCGGGCAATTCATGAATTGCCCCTACTCTAAATTTCGGAGGCAAATCATACTCCAAATCAGCAACGCCGATTTTTGCTCGTAGATTTGCCGTAAAAATATCAACTTTTTTCGCTTATTGCCGGCAAAGCAATCTGCCAAATTCAGAGATACTGGCAAGTGTGCGATACTAGCTTTCTTCCTGAATGCCTTCTACTTTCTACATACAGCACTTTTGGTGCGTTTGTCAGGTACATAGAAAGCCCTTGTAGGGACACCGCACCGTACTGTTTTTCGGCTCGCAGTCAACAGTCAACCCTTCGACTCCGCTCAGGGCGGCGCAGTCAACAGTTAACAGTTAACAGTCAACAGTTAACAGTCAACTCTCAACAGTCAACAGTCAACTCTCACCTGACGGTGAAACCGGAATTGATCTCAGTTTTCTTGCTGAGGAAGCAGATAAGTCTTTTGGGATTCAGGCAGCAGATGTTCTACCCTGACAAATTGAATCATACCGCGATCGTCTGCAATCATTTCTCCCAAATAAGGAGTGCTGTCAATCTTAATTCCGGGACTAACGAATTCCGTTTCCGGTTTGTCGAGAGTTTCTGTCACCCGTTCCGCCATCAGTCCTAAAATTAGGGGGCCTTTTGAACTGTCACTGTTCCCCTCAGAAGTATCGGGAAGTTGGCAATTGACTAACACGATGCGCGTGCTCAAGTAAGCGCGGGCAGCCGTCCCCTGTATCATTTGGCACAGGTCGATAACTGGGACAAGATGTCCTCGGTAGTTAAACAAACCGGGAATGTATTCCGGCGCGTTGTGCAGTTTTTTCAAGGTGACAGTGGGAACTACTTCGACTACGCGCCTGCTATCCAAGGCGTAGCGATCGTCCCCTACATAAAATAGCAACATCAACATACGGATACCACTAGAGATTTTAGCTTTTGAAAGTCGATCGGGAAAACATTTTGAGAAATTTTGCTGAGTTTTGCAACAATTACGAGTCTTTTGAAATTCTAGAGGTATCTTGTAAAAAGTGTATTTTCTGGAGACTCAACTACTATGGGTTGGTTTAAAAGACTGTTCGGACTCGAAAAGCCTGAAGCCCCGGCTGAACCGATGGCACAAGTAGTGCAGCAAGCTGCCCAAGCGCAATCGATCGCCCCTGCGAAAGTCGGCCCAGACGGAAATTTTGACGAAAGCGGCCTGGCGAAGCGAGTTGCTTTAGCTTTTGACGGCGATTCAGAAGTTGCTGATATTGAGACTGTTTGGGTTGCTCAACTCAGCGGCACGGTTGTTCTCAAAGGTCAAGTTCCCAGTCAGGAAATTCTCGACAAGTTGGTGGCGATCGCCTCTGCTGAAGAAGGCGCCGCAGGCGTGCAAACCGATCAAGTAACAGTCGGGTAGTTCTTCGGAACCCAAGCAGTTTCGCTCCGAGTGTGACTCCAAGTCAAAAGCTCGATTAAACCCGCTGCGGCGGGTTTTTTACTGCCCTTTCCCCTCAAAATATTAATTCTTGTAAACACAACCGCTTTATCTAAAAAAATAGTATAATTGAATACAGAAACTAAAAAAGTTTTAGCTAACAAAAGCAAAGCTGACCGGACTGCCCTTTTTATCTGAATATAAGGATCGAAAAATATGCAACTCACTTATCGCGGCGCAAACTACGAATACGACATTCCGACAGTGGATATGGTCGAAGGCGAAATCGCTGGCAAATATCGCGGTCAAAACTGGAACTATCGGTATCCCAGACACATTCCCGTTCCCAAAAAATACGGGGGCACAAACCATACCGCAAAGCGAGATACCGCAGCAGCTAGCGCCCCAGCGGCAGTTAAATCTGCCCCAACAGTTCAGGAAGTGGCGCAAGTCCACCGGGTGCATATTTGTCATATTCTCGATCGTAGACAGCAAGTAGCCAGGGCCAAAGGTGATGACAGACTGCTGCGCTTGCTAGAAATTGAGTGGAAGCAGATGGCTTGTTAGGAAAAAGCTTCAGAAAGGCGAATATTTGTCAAGAGGGGGAAGTTGAAAAGAGTTCAATTTCCCCTTTTTGATGTTGTTTGTGCGATCGATTTTGCTGTCTCCACAGCCCGCAGGACGATGTATTATTTATTTTGTTGCCCTTTAATTTTCAAACAAAACTCTATAAATTCTTGAAAACTAACCAAGTGATCTGAATTTGCCTCAATTCTCGCTATGAGTTGTTCAAGGTAATATTTTTCCTGTACTTCTCTCGGCTTAGGTTTACTGTAAGAAAAATTTCTGTTTGAGGCAAAACTACGTTCCTTGAAAATTTCTCTCAGATAACCTTCATGAAACAGAGCTTTTGTTTTATATCCAAAAATCTCCTTTGTATTTTCTTCATCTTGCACAAATTCACTCGCTAAGTCTTCGGGATTGCTTGTGCTTACATCAAAATATTCGATGTATTTTTTCAAAATTGAATTATGTTGTGGATGTCTGACAAAGAAATCCCTATTGCCTAAAAACCAAGTTTCAATACAAACTTTCTGCACAATAATTTCTAGTTGGCAATTTTCCGGTAATGTTTTAAAAGGTTTATCTTCTAATTCTAAGTTAATTTGCTTATCAGCTTCCGCTTTTTTCTCTGCTACTGTAAAACGGTCTGCATCTGTGAATAGCACTAAGTAATTATATTTAGGACAATCGTTAATTTCTTGGATAGCATTTGCAGCAACCCTGTAGCAACTAGGAACGCCCATATCACTTTCGTAATAATAGTTATTCTGATTTACAGCGTCAAAACTATCCACTTCTGTCAAGTCTGGAACAAGTACAGATAACCACTTTTTATAAACAATCGGTTCTGTCTTCCCTTCAAATACAAAATAGAAGTTCATACTAAGATTGCTTTTCAAGAATTTTGGTTAATTGAATAAATGCGTCTTGTTTGGATTTACCCAAATGGTAGTCCGAGGAATTACCAATTCTAATGTGTCCGCCCTGTCTGGTCACAATTTTCCAATATTCATAGGGAATATTATTGATAATGTAAGGGTGATGACTTGTGGCAATAAATTGTAAAGTCTTATTTTCGTGAATCAGGTCATCAGTCAATATGTCAATACAATTTATTCCTAAACTATTCTCAAATTCATCAATCAATATTACCGAACCTTGATTTGAAAGAAAAATTTCGCCAATCTGAATAATTGTACGCAACATACCCGAAGACATTCTATCTTCTCTAATCCATTTTGGTACAGATTTCTGTTTTATAGAGATAGCAGGAACAAATTTTTCAGCAATTCCTTTAGGCAAGTCGTCAGTTTTAAAAGGCTCGACTTTTAAATCTTCAATTTGTTGAAAAATGTCAATAAATCTTGACTTCACTTTTTCAAAAACATCTAACTTATTTTCATAAGTTAGATATAGCTTAGTTTTAATGTCCTCATCAATATTGACTATGCTCTCTAAGGTTTGGTATTTATTTTTGAGCAAGTGCAAAGATTGCTTTGAATTTATCAAACGTAAACTATTTCTTGTATGATCGCGATATTGTATTTTATTTATAGCATCAAAGGCTTCTTTGATCAGACTTTCTTCTTTTAAGATATATATCATTGATTGATGCGAAGAAAGTTTAGGCATTTGACTATTATTGAACAATATCGATTCTTTGTTTCGGTCAATTAAAACCTGATTGTTTGATATCAATTTTTCATAAATTAATGATGATTTTTCTTTGTCATCTTGTTTTTCTTTTTCATTCTCATCAAAACTTAGTTCATTGGTTTCAACAGTATCAAAACTACCTTCCCAAATAAATTCAGTACCATTTACGGTGGAAAATTTGATTTTCCATTCCAATCCATTGATAGCTTGTCCATTGGCAATACGTCTTAAATCGATGATTGCACGGAGGATTTGGGTTTTTCCTGCACCTGATACGCCGACTAAAAGGGTTAAATTTGATGAAAAATTAATTTCATCAAAATCCCAAGCCAAAAAATTATTTTTGAGTCGAAGTGAAATAATCTTCATAACTTAAAATGGTTTTTATTGTTCATGTCGCCCAGACGATTTTTTATAGAAACCGATTTTTTTGATTAAGTCCTATTTATAAACCATTCCCCAGTCATGTGTCAATACCCACTTTGAGGGATGCAATCCTGAAAAAGAAACCGGGTTTTTCACGAATATTCAAAGATCAAATGCAGTATTTTCGTAAAAAATCTGGTTTCTGCTGATTACCATCACCCCTTGACACAAACCACCTGCTTCAAAGTCGCCACAACTTCCACCAAATCCGACTGCTGACTCATCACCTCCTCAATCGGCTTATAAGCCCCTGGAATCTCATCTAAAAACTCCGCATCTTTACGGCACTCAACCCCCTCTGTCTGCCGCACAAAATCATCAAGAGTAAACACATTCTTCGCTTGAGTTCGAGACATCAATCGCCCCGCACCGTGAGAACAAGAACAGTAACTTTCAACATTACCTTTGCCCTTAACAATGAAAGATTTAGCCCCCATCGAACCCGGAATAATCCCGTAATCCTCTACATTTGCGCGCACAGCACCCTTGCGAGTCACATACACATCTTCGCCAAAATGCACCTCTTTTTCCGCATAATTGTGATGGCAATTTACCTTTAGCAATGGCTTAGTAGGTTTGCCACCTGCAACGTGCTTTTCCACAATGTGCTTAAACCGATTCATCATCACATCACGATTAAAACGAGCATAATCTTGCGCCCACTGCAAATCGTGCCAATAAGCCGCAAACTCCGGCGTACCTGTTACAAAATAAGCCAAATCTTTGTCAGCCAGATTGATTTCTGCCAGTTTAGCTAAATCTTTAGCAGTCTCGATGTGCTGCTGTGCGAGCAAATTGCCAATACCGCGAGAACCGGAATGCAGCATCAGCCAAACAAAGTTTTCAGTATCAACGCAAACCTCAATAAAATGATTTCCACCGCCGAGGGAACCCATTTGTTTGAGGGCTTTATTTTCTTGGTGTTGTACGCCTTGATGAAGTTCCTTAAACTCGCGCCATTCTTGCCAGTTTGTGACAGTTCGTTCGACTTCTTTGTTTTCGGCAAATCCCACAGGGATTGCTGCCTCGATATCGAGGCGAATTTGTTTGAGTTTGCCTTCTAATTTATGAGCTTTGAAGGGCATTTTAATGGCAGCCATCCCACAACCAATATCAACTCCGACAGCAGCGGGAATAATCGCTTCTTTTGTAGCAATTACTGAACCGACTAAAGCACCTTTGCCTAAATGTACGTCGGGCATTAGTGCGACGTGTTTGAATACAAATGGCAAAGATGCTACATTTTTTGCCATATTGGTTTCTTTGGGGCCCAGGGGGTGATTTGCCCAAGATAGGACAGGTTTTGGGGTTGATATTTCTAGTTTTTCGTAGGGCATTTTTTTTGGGATTTATTTGGCTTATTTATTGTTGTATTACATTTGTAGCATAAACTGACAGTGATGTCAATATTACTCAACTTTAACTGGTTCCCAGGCAGAGCCTGGGAACCAGCAATTGTAACGGGATCTAACGGAAATTTATTTAGTGGTGGAATTAATTTAAACGATCGCACGGCTGCGGGTCATGCCCACCCGTACTTCATCGATAATCAGAAAAATGCCTTTTTCGTTTTTTGTCTGCTTGACAAAAACTAATCAAGTTGATATCCTCTTAAAAGTATTCTAATAAGTAACTGGGCAAAAGTAATTACATAAAGACTATTAATTCGGCAAGACTTTCAGGTGAAATGCAAGTCTGATTATTTTTGCACAACTACTTATTATAGTCACTCTCAAAAAAATTATATGGATTTCCAGCCACGTAATTAAAAGGGTCATTTTTCCTAAATGAAACCTGTCTCATGTTATATGCTTCATAAAGCTGGAATCGGGTGTATCTGTCTGAAAAAAATGCTTCATCCATCTTAATATATATTAGGCAGGAAAATTTGAAATGAGTACACAAGAATCTTCATGGAAAGCGACTACCTGTTACTTTGGAGCAGTAGTTAAAGAAGGACGAGTGATCGCAATAGCTACTTATGTGGATCGCCGACGTATTTGTTTTCTGCTTAATGGCGAAACAATAGGCCAATGGGTTCCAGAAGAAGCATTATATGGTCTTGCCTCCTCCTCACAAGTTCAAAAAGAAGCTGTATCCCCATCTGTCTCATTCTTAGAAGTCGAAAAAACAGCTCAACAGGAAGCTAAAGATGATGTTAATGTATTGGTAAAAATTGTCGAGAATCATAAAGAAATTGTTGTATCAAAAAGCGTCGATATCACCAAAATATCAATGTTTTTGGAAACAATTATAAGTGGCTTTGAATTTGGAGCTAAACTTGTCGTAGATGCTGTATTTGTCCCAGATAAAAAGGTTCTTAGCTTACTAACATCTGTACCATTTTTATTGACAATTGTTAAAGACAAAATATTCAATTTTGTCAATAAAGTGTGGAATAGATACTGGAAAGAAAGGGTTTTGACCACACTAATTAAAGGTGAAGAAGTTCATTTCCATACATCTCATAAGATAGTATACCAGTTAAGAATTGACTATCCTGGTGAAACTAATCGTGAACTTGCAGAACGCATTGTTTTCGAGAAAGCTGTATATACAAGTATTACTGGTCTCCTACAAGGTTTAATGAGGAAATATTCGGGTAAGCTTCCAGAAGCGATTGGTGATTTTCTTGCAGGGAAGAAAGGCTTTGAAGTTCTGCATCAATTACTAAATAACCATTTAGTTAACTTTTTTGATGCCAATAGCTTGTTGGTCGAGATGATTTACCAAATTTCTCTTATTTATGGTTTAAAAAGCGGTGAAGGCGATGCTTTAGTAATTTTAGCTACTGCCTTTACAAAACAAGTTGCTGAGGGTTTGGAGATGAATTTCTTGATTAATTTATCCTCCGATATGGCTGTAGTAACTCCGCTAGTACCAGCATTGAAAAATATGGTGGCATTTATGTTAGTGGGTGACATTGCTATTAATTACTATGAAGCTCAAAAAGAAACTGGTAAGATGCCAATAGGTTCATTAGAAGCTTTGCTATCATTAGAGGAACGAGCGTTTGCTTATTTGACAGAAACATCGTCAAAAGGCCCCGAACTAGAACAAGCTTTAGCTAATGCTATTTCCGTTGAGGCTGTTGCTGTTCCAGAATTACTTTCGGCTACAAGCTAAATTTTTGAGAGATTACAGTCTCATTTTTGGTAGTCATGCAACACAAAAATTATTGAGGACAGTTAGAGCAAGTGTTGTTTTCCTACCCAATCTGCAAGGTGCGTCGCTATCAGACTTTTGATTAAGTTTAGTGATTTTTAGTGGCGACGCACCCTACTAATACTAGTATTGTATGACGCTAAATCTTACAAATTCGCATTCTTTCCCGCCGTCTTCTGCACGGGAATAGCTACCACCTGCGGCTTCTTCTTCCCCGCAAACATCCCGAAGAAATCGTGCAGCAAAATATAAAAACACGGAATAATAAACAGCGTCAGCAAAGTAGCCAGCGACAAACCCGAAAACACCACAACCCCCAAAGGTTGCAAGAATTCCGAACCTTCTCCAATCCCCAAAGCGAGGGGAAACAAACCCAAAACTGTGGTAATAGTTGTCATCAAAATCGGACGCAAACGTTGAGGTGCCGCCCTGATAATTGCCGTTGTCCGATCGACCTTTTCATCTTCCCGAATTTGGTTCGCCAACTCTAGCATAATAATGCCGTTATTTACAACTATTCCCACGAGCAAAATTGCCCCGATCATCACCGTCGCCCCGATCGCAGTTTTGGTCACATACAGCCCGAAAATACCCGCAGCTAATGCCAGCGGCACTGTCAGCAAAATCACCAGCGGGTCAACCAAAGAATTGTACTGCACCGCCATCGTTACAAAAACTAAAAAAGTCGCCAACCCGCCCAAAAGTTTGAGAGAAGTTTGCAATTGATTGTTAGTTTCCGCAGCCGAACTCGGCACAATTGTTACTCCTTGTGGCAACTTCATTTCTGATAAAACTGCATCGACTTGCTTCACAGCATCGCCGAGACTTGCACCTCGATTTAGGTTTCCGACAACTAAGAAAACTTGCCGCTGATTGAGACGCTGAATTTCTCCCGGCGCTTTGCCGATCGCAATTTTTGCCACATCGCTTAAACGGACGATGCTATTATTGCCAGATAAGGGAATTTGTCCTAGTTGGGCTACAGATTTGACAGAAGTGCGATCGAACTGCACGCGCACGTCTACCAAGCGGTTTCCCCGCTGCACTTGAGTGGGAACAGTACCTTCAATTGCCGTTTGAACTGTCTCCCCAATGTCTTGGGCACTCAGTCCGTACAAAGCAGCCCTTTCCCAATCTGGACGAATTTGCACTTCCGACTGCGGCGCGTCTCCATCCGGCCGAAACCGCGCTAATTTTACCTTCTCATCTAACTCTTTTAATATCTGACGGCCTGCTTCTTGTAATACTTGTTCATTTGGGCCTTGAATTATGACATCAATTTCGCCACCTCTGACTGGAGAATTGGTTAAAACTAAACCTCTAATCCCTTCTGGAACCAAGCGCAGGCGAGTGCCTTTCGGAACGTCTATTTTCTTTAATTCCTCAGTCAGTCTTTCAGTAAAGGCGATCGTATTCGTACCTTTTTTTAGGGTAATGGTGCTGCTTCCCCTGAGCAAATTCTCGATCGTATTATTGCCGAACAGCAGCCCACCCGCTGTAGTTAAAGTGTACTCGGTTTCTGGCTGTGCGAGCAGCAGTTTATCGGCGGCTGCAACTACTTTTTGATTGGTTTCCAAGTTAGTCCCCGGAGGAAACAAAGCAAATAATCGCGCTTGACTTGTATTGACTTTCGGCAAAATTTCTTGGGGAATTTGACCTGCCATCACCCAAGTGCCACCACCTAAAATCACGAAAGCGACTACAATTATAATTAACCGCAAACCTAGCACTTTTGACAGCATCGAACCGTAAGCGCGCGTAGCATTTTCAAAGCCACGGTTGAAATGTTTGATCGGCCCGAACTTATTGATGCCGCTGGAATAAGAGATTCCCATCAAGCGAGAAGTCAGCATCGGCACTATAGTTAAAGCTACTACCAGAGATGCTGCTACTGCAAAGCTAATTGTCAAAATTAATTCGCTAAATAGCAGCGAAAAGAAGCCGCCAATCAGCAAGAATGGTAGGACTGATACTAAGTTAGCGGCAGTGGAGGCAACCATTGCTGATTCTACTTCTTGACTCCGCATTACTGACTCTTCGATTGTGCGTTCTTTGCGGTCTTTGATTCTGCCTTTTTTTAGATGAGGGTTGCTGTCTAGACCGACTACAATATTTTCTAAGATAACTACGCTGGTGTCAATTGCCTGACCAATTCCTAGTGCTAAACCGCCTAAACTAAATAAGTTCAGCGACAAGCCGAATAAGCGCATTAAAATAATGGCTGCTAGAGTACAGAGGGGAATAGTCAGAGAGATAATCAGGGTTTGTCTGAGGGAACCTAAAAAGAACAAAACTGCGATCGCGGCTAAGACTGCCCCGGAAATTCCCGCATTGGCCACATCGGCTAAGGAATTGCGGATAAATCTGGATTCGTCTAAGGTAGTAACTACTTTCATGTCTGCCGAAATCAAGCCTGATTCCTGCATTTCTTTGAGGCGATTTTTTACTCCGTCAACAACGGTAATGGTGTTGGCATCTGGTTGTTTCAAGATGCTGATTTTAACTGCTGGTTTTTGATTGAGAAAAACTTTAACTCGCTGTTCTTCCGTACCATCAGTGACTTTGGCAAAGTCGCGCAGGTAAACTCGTTTTGGCGGGTTGGAACCGGATATTTGAAAGGAAATGTTGTTGATGTCTGCGGCTGTTTTGAAGCGACCGATTGTACGGGTTAATGGTTCGTTAGATTCTTGGCGGAGTCGGCCGCCGGAAGTGTCTAAATTGCGCGATCGCAAAGCAGTAAAAACATCGTTCAGATTAACGCCTAAACTTTGCAGCCGATTCAGGTCAATATTAACTTGAATTTCTTCTTGAACGCCGCCGGAAACGTCAACGGCTGCGACTCCGGGAATCACGTTAATTTCCCTGGCTAATTCGTCATCGGCGAATACCCGCAAATCTACGCCTTGGCGCGAGTCTGAAGTCAACGCAAATTCGTAAACCGGCTGTTGGGAAGGGTCGAATTTAAATAGATTTGGCGATTCAACTGTGTCGGGAAGTCGGTTGCGAATGCGGTTAACGGAGGCTGTCGCATCGTTGAGGGCTTGGTCGATGTCTCCGCCGGGCCTGAAAAATAAATCGACGCTGACTTGTCCTTCGCGGGTGCGGGAGAAGACTTGCGTGACGCCTTCTGTGGCTGAGAGTCCTTGTTCGAGGGGGCGGGTAATTTCGTCAACTGCGACTTCTGGGGAGACTCCGGGGGCGTCTAGGCGCACGCTGATCCGGGGATAGGTGATGGAGGGTAGTAAGTCAACGGGTAGTTGGGTAATGTAGAAAATGCCCACAATTACGATCGCTAGTGTCAGCATGAGGGTGCCGATGTGGCGGCGAATGGCGATCGCGCTAATGCTGAATCCGGTTTTTTCGGCGCTCATTTGTCAGTTTTCCTCGCTATTTGTTGGCGGTTGACTTGCCGGGATTAGTTTAAACAGTTGACAGTTGACAGTTGACAGTTGACAGTTGAGGGCGAAGTGATAAGAACCGAGATTTAAACTCCGTTCTTATCATAATCTGCCGACCTGAGTAAGGGCTTCAAACCCTTGCTATTCGGTGAATCAGGCTTTACTTGATCTCTGGAGCGATCGAATATTTACGCTCCGCACCTTACGAGTATAATAAATCTTAATAAAATCTCAAAAAAGTTTTTTTTAATATTTCTTTAGAGGTAGCCGATCGCCCAAAATAGAAATTGACATAAATTGCGATCAGCTTTTTTGGCGATCAAAAGCACTTGCAATTTACCGTTGTGTGGGGGCGGGTTTACCATATTATTGGTCTTAGGAAATTATGGTTGGTAAAACCCGCCCGTACAGTGTTATTCCTACTTACCAATGACTACTGTCAACTGTCAACTGTCAACTGTCAACTGACTACTGTACTTGAGAGCCGTGGGCTCGCGGATCTGAACTACTTGTTTTTACAGGCCCTGTGGGGGGAGTAAAATTAGAAACTTGACCCGTAGCTTGCGCGTTTGGCAGAGGTTTGCCGGCAATTAAAGCTTCTAAGTTAGCTTCCATAATAGTGCGCGGCATTTCGCCGATCGTTTCTGCAACGCTGCTGCCTTTATTGTTTAAATAGACAAAGTGCGGGATGCCGTCTACTCGATATTTTGAAACTTCCGGCAGCCATTTGTCATTGTCCACATTCAGCATCACAAAATTTAGCGGTTCGGCGTATTTCTGTTTGATTTCGCTCAAATCCTTTGCCATTGCCTGGCAGCTACCGCACCAATTAGCATAAAATTCCATGAGTGTCGGTTTGCCGTTTACCAAAGCTGTTTCTAATGGTGTCGAAGCTTTTGCCATTTCGGTGAGACTGCTTGAGGGCGTTTGAGTTCGCACTCCGAAAAAGATGGATACTGAAAGGGCGATCGCTGCTAACACAATTAACAAGTTTCTGATCTGCATCGCTGCTTTTGCTTCGGATTTTTTGGGTTCGGGCGCAGCAGTTGAGTTTGGCGAATTGGGATTCATAAAATAAATGCCGATTTTATTTTTATGTTTTTATTTTAAATAACCAATCCAAACTATACCACATTTTGAGATAATCAGACCAATATCCGAAAAAAATTGGCTAATGCCAGTAATTAGACCAAGTGCGTTAAAACTTAAGATCAGAAAGATTGTTGGTAAATTACCGAGGACTAAAGGCGTGAAAAAACGGGTAACGTTGACGTTTCCGCAGCGATCGATCCAAATGCCTGTTACCTACCGACTGGCCAAGGATTTTAATGTTGCTGCCAATATTATCCGCGCTCAGGTGGCTCCGAATCAAGTGGGCAAACTGGTGCTAGAGTTATCAGGGGATATCGACCAACTCGAAGCGGCGATCGACTGGATGCGATCGCAAAACATCGGCGTTTCCCTAGCCAGTCGCGAAATTCTCATAGATGAAGATATTTGCGTTCACTGTGGCTTGTGCACGGGGGTGTGTCCGACAGAAGCCTTGACCCTTGACCCAGAAAGCTTTAAACTAACGTTTGCTCGATCGCGCTGTATCGTTTGCGAGCAGTGCATCCCTACTTGTCCGGTGCAAGCTATTTCTACTAATCTCTAGCCCGCCCCCAAATTTATCCGGGTCATCTTTTTATTGCCTGATTTTACTAATTTTTCCATCAGATGCGAAAAAACTCTTGGGTTTCCCTAACTCTACTTTTTGTTACTTATTTCGTCTTGGGCTGGAAATTATCTGAGTTGGATGTTCCCCCGCACCTGACTTGGTTTTTAGCCGTAGCTGCTATTTTACTGTTAGCTGTCGCCTTGTCGTTCCCGCTAAAAGGCACAAAAGCCTTAATGATGCGGTGGTTTTCGAGTGATATGGGTGCCTTTATTTCTATTATTTTAGGAGCTTTTGTGGCTGTGGTAGTTGTTGCATGGCTGCACCTTTTTGCTACTTGTTTAGTCTTGATTTCAGCCGTAGCTTTGGCAAGACTCGATATTCAATTATCTGGTTGGAAAAATTGGCGTTCTTTTGTGGTATTAGCTACCATTTCTTTAACAGGTTTGGTGTTAGGCGGATCGATCGAGTTTTTGTCAAAAACAGGCAGGCTGCTATTCTCTTAGTTGGGAACGGGAAACTGATCCAACCAAATTCTATAACTCGCAACGGATGTTTAGCCGAAAATTATCCGAATCTTCTGTTCTCGTTTCCTGGAAGATTGTGCCATACACAGAAAAATCAGGCTTATGCCTGATTTTTCCGGGTTAAATGTATCTGTTGCTCAAAATCTTATTCCAAAAAACCCGCAACTCCGGCGGCCAAAAACTCGATCGCAATAAAAAAGCAGCTTTCGGGAGCTGCTAGTCAGAATTGCATGAGGTATTGTTTTTAGAATAGGACTACTGGAATTCGATCGGTACTGGGTTACATTTTTTGATACGGGAGAGTTGATTAGTGAATGGACGATCGTAAAATCGTCACATAGGACGGTAACATTGATGCTAAATTTCCCGACAATCAAGTTAGCGTTTAACTGTCCTTGCGCCCTACAGCCCTTCCGCGGTGGGGCCATTTTATTTTTACAGACAACTCAATAGCAGACTTTAACGCATCAGACGAGTCTGACATTAGTTGTTGCAGAAAATCTCCCCATAGCCAAATCACCACACTTAATAAAACTTACACGCAGCATCTATTCAAACCCGGTTGATATCAATTCCGGCTGCGCCGGAATGATGAGGACACGGCAGTGGCGGGTTGCGAAAAAAAAAAAAAAGGTTGGGGAAGGGCCAGGCGGGGGCGGATTTTTTGGGTTATTAATATAAAGAGGTTGGGTGGTTTTT
>JANMLZ010000089.1:0-21747 GCA_031372825.1 Cyanobacteria bacterium OTE_58_metabat_593
GAACTAACGGTTTTGGGATCGACTGATATCAGATTTGGTTCAATTAACCCAAAGCAGAAGTCAGGAGACGGCGGTGCCGTTTCCCTACTGATATTTGTTGAAATATAGATATTCTGTAGGGACACAACACTGTTGTGTCCTGATTTTTCTGTCACACAATGAACGCGAAGCCCCGGACACGGCAGTGCCGTTTCCCTACTGATATTTGGTGAAATACAGATATTCTGTAGGGACACAACATTGTTGTGTCCTTATTTTTCTGTCACACAATGAACGCGAAGCCCCGGACACGGCAGTGCCGTTTCCCTACTGATATTTGGTGAAATACAGATATTCTGTAGGGACACAACATTGTTGTGTCCTTATTTTTAAGACACGTAATGCTGCCAACCCTTGCCCCTGCGGCTAAAATTGAAGATTTCAGGATGCAGAATTTCTGCTAAAATCTCCAACGAATCAACCAATCTCGGCCCTGGTCGATTAAAGTAAGCATTACCATCAGTTATGTAAACTTTACCCGTTTTTACGGCTTCCAAGTTTTCCCATTCTGCGTACTTGGTTATTTGCATTGCTTCGCTGCGAGTCCGGTTTAAATCAAAGCCACAAGGCATGAAAATAATTATATCGGGATTAGCTTCTACTAGCGATTCCCATTTTAACCAAGGGGAATGTTCACCTATAACCCCAAACAGCGAATTCCCTCCCGCCATTCCCACTAATTCGGGAATCCAGTTACCCGCAGCCATCAAGGGTTCAATCCACTCGATGCAGGCTACTGTCGGTTTAACGGTTAATGTTTGGGTTTTTAAGATAATAGCATCGATCCGGGATTGCAAAAGGTCGATCGTACTTTTGCCATCTACGCCCAAAGCATCTGCAACTCGCCCAATATCCGTCCAAACTTCTGCTAGCAAATTGGGCTGCAAAGAAATAATTTGCGGGTGGCTGTTTACCAGCGTGCTTGCTGCTTGTTCGACATCTGCTAAAGAACAAGCGCAGACTTCACATTGAGCTTGAGTAATGATGTGAGTCGGCTGCAATTTTTCCAAAGTATCTATTTCTACTTTATAGACACTGAGCGCATTTTGCAACAATTCTGTCACGCGGTTGTGAATTTCGCTGCTAGTTCCTTCGGGATTGAATTTAGGCTGAGTGCAAACAGGTAGATTTTGAATTTCTGGGGGATAATCGCATTCGTGAGAACGGCCCACAATGGCATCGGTTAATCCTAAAATTGCTACAATTTCGGTGGCACTGGGAATTAGGGAAACTATTCTGAGTTGGTTCATTGGTTTTCTGTTTTTTACAGATTTAGAAGCACAGGCGTTACAGATTTATCAGCACAGGCGGGACGCCCGTGCCACAATTAAAGGGATGGTTAAATTTTGAGTTCTTTCAAGTATTGCAAATCTTGCCATGCTTGAATGAGATTCCCTTGCAAGAGTGCGGCTACACCGTTTAAGGCTCTAATTTCCGGTAGGTTGGGGTTGATATTCAGAGCGGGTTTTAATGCTGTTTGAGCAGCTTTTGGATGCCAGCTATACAGGTGTACGAAAGCGAGATAGGCGTAAGCGTAAGGGTTTTGTGAGTCGAGTTGAGTGACTTTTTCTAAGGCGGCGATCGAACTTTCGACATTCTGCTGCAACACCCGAGAAAATGCTAAAGCATAGGCAAATTCTAGATTATTCGGTTCCTGCTTCAGCCGATATTCTAACGCTTGTTCCGCTTGAACGGTATAATCTTGAATTGGATCGTACTGATTGATGCGTCCAATCTGCTCGAACACTGGTGCTAAAGCTGGCAATCCTTTCGGTAAATTAACCGCCATCACCCGCAATTGAGTCACCAAATCTAACTCAGGCTTCTCGTTCCCCGGCTCTGCCTGGGAACGCATATCCAGAGGCTCTGCCTCAATTTTAACACTAACTGCCGGCACATTCATCGGATAAGTTTCGCCAGTTTTCCGATTTAGATAAGTAGCTTGCAGATTATAAATTCCCGGTGCAATATTAGCAGGAGGAAGCATCGCCGTACGATCGACTACTCGAAACCCCACAGCAAATTTATCGGCTTCCAGAATTCCTGGATGCAAAGTTGCTTGGGCGATCGCGCGATCGTGTAAAATGCGATCGGTCTGTCCCGGTGGAATATCGCCCGACTGCTGATTTTGCCACGTTACCAACACTAAACCAGAGTGCAACTGCTGCCAAGGCCCAGACCAAGTATAAGTAATCGGCAGCGCGACTCCAGGCACTGAAGCAGCAGCAACAGTAACTCGATCTAACTGTACTTGCGATCGCACTTCATTCAAAGCCTCTACCTCGATCGGCTGCAACCGCTTGCGATAAAGATTCAAATTAGTATTATCAGGCAAAGTCCAAGTTTTTTGCAACAAGAACTTGTCCTCTTTTTCAATCGCCGCCACCGCTGCATTTTGAGCTTTTTTAATCCGTTCGCGAATCGAACCTTGCGGCCCAGTTTTAGTCACAAACCAAGAGAGCGATCGCACATCTTGCGGCACTTCTTTTAAATTCGTTCCCACCTGCCGCCCGTAAACCTGAAAATTCGCCAAAGCACCGTAATAGTTCAAATTATGCTGATTGATTTCCGGCGTCGAAGGTAACACGCCCAAAGTCGATCGCAAATAAGGTTCCGTATCAATAATTTCGGCAATTACCTCTCGGTGCGGCCACTCTTTCCCCAAGTAAGGATAGCTAGAATTGCCGGGACTGATAGTTTGAACTAAGTGGTGTCCTAGAGAACCTCCCAAAGGCCACATATGGAACAGCATTGCCACAATTCCTAAGCCAATTGTTCCCCAGCGAACTTGTGACCCCCACTTGCGAGGCCACAGTGTCAAACAGTATGCTAAAAAGATGGCTAAAACTGGCAAATAAGGTAAAACATATCGATCATCTTTGTTGATATTTAGCGAATTAATCAGATAAGATCCCACCCAAAAAACAGCCAGCCACCGACAGGAATCAATATGAAAATTTGACGAACTATCTTGCCGACGACGCCAATAAAATATCAATCCGACTAAGGGAATAAGTAGCAGAGGCCAAGAAACGTGTTTGGGTAAATGTTGACCGTAGTATATCCAAGCGTCGATCGTATTGAGTGCCGGATCTCCTTCGGCGATCGCAGAATCCAACGTTGCACGTTTTCCCCCAGTCAAAATTAACAGCCAATTCGTTCTCGCCCACGGGCCAAAAACCGCCACCGACAGCAACAAAGCACCAGCTAATTGACCTAATCTTCCCCAAGATTTTTGGCACACAGCACCAACAGCCAACCACACAATCGGGGTAAACAGAAATAAGACAGTAGTGTGTTTAACTAATATTGATAAGCCGAGAGAAATTCCAAAGGCGATCGACCAAAAGAAAGATAACGGAGAAAGAGACCAAACTTTTCCCTCTTCCCTCTTATTTTCCCCCCTTGGGGGGGGTAGGGGGGGGTTCTTCCTCCACATTGTCAGACAATAGAAACAAAAAGTAATAGCAGCAGTTAGGGGAAAATCGAGTAAAAATTGCAAGCGGAAGCGATAAAGTCCCGGTAACAAAACGCAAATTGCAGCAGCCCACAAACCCACTTGCCGATTAAATAATTGGACGCCCAGACTGTAGACTGAGGCGAGCAGAATTGCACTAAATAATAAATGAACGAGGGTTGCCCGATCGACCCCAGTACCAAAAATACGCAAAAACGGCACCGTTAAGATGTACACCAAGGGCGGAATTTTCGTCGAAAGCAGCCAGAAGTTCGTCCACCACTCCCCGGAAAACCACTGAGGATGCTGCAACGCCTGCAAGTAATTCAGGGTACTCGTGAGGTATTCTGCCTGATCCCAGGCGGGGATGGAGCGATCGAGGGCAAACCAGAGTCGATCGCTAATTGCCCCCAACAGCCAAATTATGCCCAAGACAAACAGACTCTTGTCCGCGCTGCGATTTTGCTGTGTCATTGCGATTTTTCAATTTTAGGCGTGCAGCTTTTAGATTACAGGCGGGCGGTTCCGGGCGATCTAAAAATTATTTTAGAAAAGTGCTTGCTAAAATCCCTATATGTCTGCTAAGGTTGTTAAGCGTAAAAAAACAAGCCGAGATAGCTCAGTTGGTAGAGCAGTGGACTGAAAATCCACGTGTCCGGAGTTCAAATCTCCGTCTTGGCATCGCAAAGCCCTCACAAAGTTGAGGGCTTTTTATTTGGGCAGTTGCTCCTCCGAGAATCCAAATCTTTACTACTTTTTTTGAATTAACACTTATTGTGTGTAGATTTAAAGCATTTTTTCATTTTAACACTCATAGTGTGTAGATTTTCAACCTTTACAAGCTTTATATTTTCGGGGTGATAGAAAATTATCAGCTTAAAGTATTTGGCGAACAAGTTCGGAAATTGAGAAAAGCTAGGGGGTTAAGCCAAGAGAAGTTAGCTGAACTAGCAGAACTACATCGAAATTACATTGGTGGCATAGAACGTGGCGAGAGAAATGTCGCTCTTCTCAATATTGTGCGTCTAGCTAAAGCTTTGGGAGTACCCCTGAGCGAATTGTTGGAGGGAATAGAGTAAATGACTTCACCTTATGCAGGACTTGCCACAGAAGATTGGGCAGTAAAAACCAGGGAACTGATAGAGATACATCCACTTAACCCCAACGAAATATATGAAGTAGTAATTGAGGTCTGGCGAGAAATATTTGAATCTAATCTAACTAGCAAAAACTATAAAATAGGTGTCGATTTATTTCCCCGACCCCAAATTATGGGATACTTTTTACACGAACTCATCCCATTAGAATTGGCTAGGCGATACCCAAAAATTTGGCGTCGCGAAGAAAATGCTACTGAAAAAGATCTGGTATGTCTTGTAGATGATTGCTTCTCGATCGAGATTAAAACCTCTTCAAGTAATCGTAATACATATGGAAATCGCAGTTATACTCAACTAAGCACCACTGGTATAGAAGGAAAGAAGAATAAATCTGGCTACTACCTTGTTGTTAATTTCCAGAAATTTAACAAAAACGTTCAAGGCTCACAGAAACCGCAGATTAATTTAGTCAGATTTGGATGGTTAGACCGAGAAGATTGGCAAGGTCAAGCCGCTGCAACCGGACAACAAGCGAAATTAAGTCCTGCTGTTGAACGTTATAAATTGCTGCAATTACCAAATCTAGAATAAAGACAATTGCGCTTCTGGGAGTTCCTTTTCCCTCAAAAAATCATCGACTCGATTGGCCACAATATCACAGTAATCAGTCCTAATTTCAAATCCAATAACTTGTCGCTGCAAACCCAGAGCCACAATTGCTGTAGTCCCGGAACCCATAAACGGATCTAAAACAATGTCGTTGAAATTAGATGCAGACTTGATGATGCGATCGACAACAGCTACAGGAAATTGAGCGGGGTGAGGTGTGCGTTCTTTTGAAGCTCGGTTTTTCCCCGACGTAACTTTTGGGAATTCCCAAACATCCGTCGGATTTTTGCCTTTTAAATTTACTCTAATCTTGCCATTCTTTTTCTGATTCGGATATTTCACATTTGGGTCGCGCACTTCATCCAAATTAAATGTATACTTGTCTTGATTTTTCACATACCAGAGAAACTTTTCATTTCGGGGTGAAAAGAACTTGCTGCCCGCAACTCCCGCGCCGTAGTTCCAGACAACTTCTTGGATTAGATAAAAAGGTACTTTGTCCCAAAGCAAATAGGAAATCGGAATTGCTTTTGCCCGATCGCGAATTGACAAATAACCTAAATTCAGCCAAAATGCTCCTCGATCGACCGTTACCCGATAAACCTCCGCTATCCACTGCTCGCACCAGTTTAAATACTCATCTAACAGCAATAATTTTTCATACTCTTTGCCAATATTGTAAGGCGGGCTGGTAACAGTTAAAGCTACAAGTTTCTCTGGCAACAGCTTTATTGCCTCCAAACAATCCATGTTATAAATTAAGCAATTAGGAGCTTGGAAGTATGGTTTACCTAAAATATTCGCGATATTAGTCAAGCTCATGAAATATTTGGGAGATATTTTGTTGACAAAATGCAATAATTATAGTAAGCGAGTTTAGAAATATTGTCAAACTCATCTGGACTTGGGAATCCCCCTGCCGGAAACAAAAGGCTACAATCAAAAATAGATTCTATTTCGATAACATTACTGTTTATAGCTTGAACTTCTCAGTGCCAAATAACAACACCTCAACTCAATCCTTTCAATTTGACTCGATCGACAGCGCCCTAGCAGACCTGAAGGCAGGTCGGATGCTGGTAGTAGTCGATGACGAAAACCGCGAAAACGAAGGCGACGTAATTTGTGCCTCCCAATTCGCCACGCCCGACAACATCAATTTTATGGCTGTCCAAGCGCGAGGTTTGATTTGTTTGGCATTGACCGGCGATCGACTCGATCGACTCGAATTGCCCCTCATGGTCAGCAAAAATACCGACAACAACCAAACCGCCTTCACTGTCAGCATCGATGCAGTCAACGGCGTCAGCACCGGCATCTCCGCCGAAGACAGAGCCCAGACCATCCAAGTTTCCATCCACCCGGACACCAAACCTCAAGACTTGCGCCGTCCCGGACATATTTTTCCCCTGCGGGCGATCGATGGTGGCGTCCTCAAACGCGCCGGACACACCGAAGCATCAGTTGACCTCGCCAGACTCGCCGGATTGTATCCCAGCGGGGTGATCTGCGAAATTCAAAACCCCGACGGTTCAATGGCGAGATTGCCAGAATTAATCGTGTATGCCAAAACCCACAACCTCAAAATCATCAGCATTGCTGATTTAATTACCTACCGACTGAAGCACGATCGATTTGTCCGCCGCGAAGCAGTCACCAAATTGCCAACTCAATTTGGCGAGTTTATGATTTACGGCTACCGCGACACCAAAGACAACTCCGAACACGTTGCGGTTGTCAAGGGCGATCCAGCAGAATTTAAAGACAAACCCGTGATGGTGCGAGTGCATTCGGAATGCTTGACGGGGGATGCTTTGGGTTCCCTGCGCTGCGACTGTCGGATGCAACTTCAAGCCGCACTGAAAATGATCGAAAATGTCGGTGAGGGCGTCATAGTTTACTTGCGCCAAGAAGGTCGGGGCATTGGACTAATTAATAAACTAAAAGCTTACTCCTTGCAAGATATCGGATACGATACGGTAGAAGCCAACGAGCGATTGGGCTTTCCCGCTGACTTGCGAAACTACGGCGTCGGAGCACAAATGCTCAACGATTTGGGAGTGCAAAAAATCCGGTTGATTACCAACAATCCGCGCAAAATCGCCGGGTTGAAAGGTTACGGAATTGAAGTAGTCGATCGCGTTCCCCTACTCATTGAAGCCAACGATTACAACTCTACTTATCTGGCAACAAAAGCCGAAAAACTCGGTCATATGCTGCTGCAAACTTATTTAGTAACAGTGGCAATTCAGTGGAATGATACCAAGGAAGAAGGAAGAAGGAATAAGTCAACCCCCCCCAGCCCCCCCCAAGGGGGGAAAGTCGGAGAAGAAGTTTTAATTCCGGGACTGGAATCTCCAATTGCCAATCGGTACGAACACCTCGAAAAACTGCGGCATTTGGCGGCGGGCCAGGACTTGCTGCTGAAAGAAGAAGCACGGCCTGTGGGTATAGCCCTCTTTGGACAAAACTCGTTAATCTTTCATCTCGGCTTCGATCAAGCTGGACTCGCAGCCCCTGATTGGTATGAACAAACAAACCATCCTTACGTCAAGGCGATCGCCCAAATTCTCGGCGAAATCGCCACATTGTCGGATTTGCAAAAATTAGAATTGATGGTTTCCTCCGGCGCAGATCCGCTCACAACCCTGCAAGTCCAACTCGATCGCGAGACATTTCCTTTGTCAGAATTAGTCGGAATTTGCGATCGGCTCAAACCTCAAAAAATCTATAGTTTTGTCCCTATTCCCGATTAAGCCCTCGGAATGTCAAGCTAGGTTCATCAGTTGACAGTTGACCTGTGACAGTTGACCTGTGACAGTTAACAGCTACCCATAGCCATCGATAGAAGAGGATTGAAGCAATGAATCATTTTGTTTGATTTCCCCCTAAACGGGGAGGCTTCAGACCCCATCTTCAGGCGTCAAGAATCAAGAGGCAATTTGACATGGACATGAACGTTGGTGACTTTCTGCACCGACTCGACCTCAGAGGACAAGCGCTTAAAGGCATCAACCTCAGCGGTGCGGAACTCCGGGGAGCAAACCTCAGAGGAACAGACCTCCGAGAAACCAATCTGGGCGACGCTATTCTCAGGTATGCAGATTTGATCGAAGCCGACCTCACCGGCGCCAATCTGGGCGGGGCGGATTTAGCTGAATCACTTCTGAATTTAGCCAACCTCACCAAAGCCGATTTGACCGGTGCTATCCTCCGAGAGGCTACTCTCGTAGGAGCCGAACTCACCGGAGCCAACCTCAAACTTGCTTGTTTGATCAAGGCCAATTTAGTTGGAGCAAATCTTCAGGAAGCTAACTTAACCAGAGCCAACCTCAGCGGGGCCGATTTTCGCGGTGCTCAGATGACTGGCGCTATTTTAGACAAAGCCGTCTACAACAACCGGACTGTGTTTCCCGAAGAGGTTGACCCCGCTGCAATGGGAGCAATTTTGCTAGCTCCCAATGCGTCGCTTCCGGGATTAAATCTGGCTATGGTAGATTTGACCGGAGCTGATTTAAAAGGAGCCGATTTGCGGCGCACAAACTTATATAAAACTATTTTATTTGGAGCAAAGCTCGATCGGGCAAACTTAGCATCCGCCAACCTCAGCGGAGCGGACTTGAGGGAAGCCAGTATGAGCGGCACCATTTTAGAAAAAGCGGTTTACAGCAACAAAACATTGTTTTCCGAAGACATTGACCCCCAGAATGCCGGAGCTTATTTAATTGCTCCTAATGTATCGCTGCAAGGAGTAAACTTAACCGGAGCAGACTTAAATGGGTCAGATTTAAGCGGAGCTAATTTGAGCGGTTCTAACTTAAGTTCAGTCAATCTCAAAAATGTAGACCTCAGCAGAGCCAGCTTAAAAAAAGCTTACCTCAAAGGTGCAAACTTGGAGGGAACAGATTTGAGAGGAGCAGATTTAAGCGGCGCAATTTTACACGAAGTAAACTTGAGTTCTGCTGACCTCCGGGGTGTAGACTTAACAAGAGCCGACCTCAGCGGCGCTAATTTAAGCAATGCCGATTTGAGAGAGACAGATTTCACCGGAGCTACTTTGCGGTTCGCTAATTTGAGCGGCGCAGACTTGAGAGGTGTAGACTTAACCAAAGCTGACCTTAGCGGCGCTAAGTTAAACGAAGCTGACCTTAGAAAAGCAGATTTGATGCGGGTAAATTTGGAGGGAGCAGATTTAACTGAGGTAGACTTGAGCGATGCTCATTTATTTCGAGTTAATCTTAGAGGTGCTAACCTCAAAGGTGCTAACCTCAAAGGCGCAAGTTTAAAAGGGGTATCTTTGACCGACGCTTATTTGAGCGAAACGGATTTGACAGATATAGAGCTGAGTCCGAATTTTTTTGAACGATCGTTAGAATCAGAATTGTAATTAGTTGACAGTTAACTGTTAACTGTTAACTGTCAACTGTTAACTGTTAACAATCTAAAATCTAAAATCTAAAATGGATCGACCGTTAGGCTCTGTTATTCAAGGTTCCCTCAGCAAGGGATTAGAAGTGCGACTCCACGCCGATGTGTCGGTGGAAGATATGAGAGTGGGGAAATTTTTGGTAGTGCGGGGAGTCCGATCGCACTTTTTCTGTATGCTCACCGACGTGTCTCTCGGAACATCCAGCGCTCGCATTTTATCCAATCCTCCCAATCCCAACGACGATTTTCTCCTAGCAGTGCTAGCCGGTAGCAGCACCTACGGTACGATCGAACTGTCGCCGATGTTGATGCTGAGTGCGGAACGCGAGAAACAGCAGGCAATTTTCGATCCTCTAGGCCGCAAAGCCCCGGAAAACAAGTTGGCGTTAGGAAATTTGGGTTCTTTTGAGGCGCAAAGCGGTGCCGATATTGAGTTACTGCCGGTTAAAACTATTCCCAGCCACTTTTCCCAGGTGTTTGATGCCAAAGAAACCGATTTTAGGGCGGTTTTTGGCTGGGAAGATGACCCGTACCGCCGCAATTTTGCGATCGGCAAACCGATTGACATGGACGTTGCTGTGTGCTTGGATTTAGACCGATTCGTGGAACGCAGCAACGGAGTTTTTGGCAAGTCGGGAACGGGAAAATCTTTTCTAACTCGCCTGCTGCTGTCGGGAATTATTCGCAAACAAGCTGCGGTTAATCTAATTTTTGATATGCACTCAGAGTACGGCTGGGAAGCGGTTTCGGAAGGGAAACAGTTCAGCACAGTCAAAGGTTTGCGCCAGTTGTTTCCAGACAAAATTCAGATTTATACCCTCGATCCAGAATCGACAAAACGTCGGGGAGTACGCGACGCTCAAGAATTGTATTTGAGTTTCGAGCAAATTGAAGTGGAAGATATCGCTCTCGTACAGAGAGAGTTGAATCTGTCGGAAGCTAGTATCGAAAATGCGATTATTTTGCGAAACGAATTGGGCAGCGGTTGGATCAACAAGTTGCTGGAAATGACTAACGAAGATATCCAAATGTTTTGCGAAGAGAAGCGAGGAAATAAGTCTTCGATTATGGCTTTGCAGCGGAAGTTAGAGCGTTTGAACGATTTGAAATATATTCGGAAACGCTGTCCGAAAAATTATGTAACTGAAGTTTTGCAGTGTTTGGATGCTGGAAAGAATGTCGTAATTGAGTTTGGTTCGCACTCGGATTTGCTGTCGTATATGTTAGCAGCAAATGTGATTACTCGTCGCATTCACGCATCTTACGTGCGGAAAGCAGAGAAGTTTTTGCAGAGCAAAAATCCGTGCGATCGCCCGCAGCCATTAGTGATTACGATTGAAGAAGCTCACCGCTTTCTCGATCCGGCGATCGTCCGATCGACTATTTTCGGTACGATCGCCCGTGAAATGCGAAAATACTTTGTGACTCTATTGATTGTAGACCAGCGCCCGTCCGGTATCGATGCCGAAGTCATGTCGCAAGTCGGAACCCGCATCACAGCCTTGCTAAACGACGATAAGGACATCGATGCTATCTTTACGGGTGTTTCGGGAGGGCAGAGTTTGCGATCGGTTTTAGCTAAACTCGACTCGAAGCAACAAGCATTAGTTTTGGGGCACGCCGTACCGATGCCCGTAGTCGTGCAAACTCGCCCCTACGACGAGCAATTCTACAGGGAAATTGGGGATATTGACTGGCAAGAAATGCCTGACGCAGAGGTATTTGCAGAGGCTGAAGCTGCTAAAATGGATTTGGGATTTTAACAACAGATTAAACCATTATAAAATCCCTCTTTATCAGCGTTAATCTGCGTGCATCTGCGGTAAAAAAATCTAATTCCTATGTTTTAATAATTAATTCAACGCGGCGGTTTTTCTCCCTCCCCACCGGGTTGTCTGAGCCGTCTAAATTATTATTAGGAGAAATCGGTTTAGCTTTGCCGTACCCTTTGGTTTGCATTCGGGTATTCTGCACCTTGAAAACGTTGATAAAATAATATTTTACCGCTGCGGATCGCTTCTGGGAAAGTTCGAGATTATAGGAATCTTCCCCGTGGTTGTCGGTGTGTCCGTTGATGAATATTTGGGCGTTTTTGTAATGTCTCAACAGCAGATTAATCTTTGTGAGAGTGGGTTTAGCTTGGGCGCGGACGTTATATTTGTCAAAATCAAATAAAATAGTTTCTGGTACATTAATTCTGATGCCTTCAGGTACTTTTTCGGCATTCAACTCTGTTTCAATCTTTTTGACAGTCTCGGTTGTTATTTGAGTTGGTAGCTGCTCTTCTGTGGCAGTCTGATTCGCGCTGATATTCTCAACTTTTACTGTAGTCTGAGCAAGAATTTCAACTTTTACAGTAGTAGGACTAATTGGTATTACTTCTAAAATTGTAACTGCTGTTGATTCTGATTCAAGAGTATCGACTTTTGCGGATTTACTGGCAGCCAACTGAGAGGATGAGGTCGCGAAAAGCAATGATGAGATTATCGTAGTATTAATTAGTCTAATTAGCTTTGTCATTTCTCAATTACCTGTTAATTGGAATATAGTTGAATAGGGTAATAGAGTTACTCGAATAATTGATAGTGGAATATAGCCCCAAAGAATTGACTTTCCGTTGTAACCAACCTACGAATACAAACTGCCCTTTGAGCGTAGTGCCTGGTTTAATCATAATTTGGGTATTATTGGAGGGAGGTAACAAATTATATCGTTGCCCATAGTTGTCGTAGAGATACATACCATCTTTACCATTAAGCATTACAACTTCCTTGCTACCATTTGTAATCGCCATAGTCACTATAATGCTATCTTCACCAAAGGTAATTTTTGTCAGCCGTCGCCATAGTTGGTTACTGATAACGCGGAGGTCGTAAGTTTGTGCAGGTGGCAGAGAGTTTGTAGGTTTTTGGGCAACCTCTAAACTCGTTTGAGTCGGAACTGGTGTGGAAATTTGAGTTTTTTGTGCTATTGGTGTTGGAGTAGGCGGTGAAATCGGTGGAGTCTGAATTGGCGTAGGAGTTAGGGTATTGGGTGCGGGCGATGCGGCGGGTTCTTGTGCTATTGGTGTTTGAGCAGGAGGTGAAATGGATGGAGTTTGAATTGGCGTAGGAGTTGGGGTATTGGGTGCGGACGCGGCGGGTGCTTGTGCCAATGGGTTTTGCACACAGGCGACACACACCAGCGATAGTAATGCTAATTGTGGGAAATTTTTAGCTTTCATTGCTGCACCCGATCGAGCTTTTGCGCTAATTTTAATATAAAGTGGTAGCTTTTGTTACGAATTTAATTTAGGCTTGAAAATTACATGACCTACAAAGTACGCGCGTGCGTAGCTATCCCGTAGGGAATCGCCCTTAAAATCTCTTTAATTAGAAATTACGATCGAACGTCAAAAAAATTAGCCCCCAGCTTTGAGTCAGAAGCTTTTCCCCTTTCCCCCCCTCACCCCTCATCCCTAACTTCACAAAATTTGCATAAGCTTAAATATGGTTGAGCCTCGCGGCACAATTCAACTCAAACAGCCCAACAGCCACCTTTGATACACCTTTACTTACTTGTAGCCGAACTTACATAGCATATTCTAAGAAAAATGTCAAAAAATATTTTAAAGAGTTACTCCCAACTAATAGGGCGATCGGGTTCGGTTATCTCGCATCGCAGCATCTAGCCATTGAGAAAAATTCAAGCGATGATGGAACAGAGAGCAAAAAAAGCCCTCGAATTGCATGAGTCTGTTTGCATGAGTATTGTGAAGTTGAGTTGCAGTCAAAACTAGCAGGGAATAGAAAACCTTAAGGAAAAATGTAGAATCTTTACCTTAAGACAGAGGTTTTTACCCTTTACGATCCTCAAAATTGGGAATAATATTGAGAAAAGTAAACTTAAATTCACTTCGCATAGAACTAGCCGTTAAAGCTAGGGAGCTACCAAAAATCGACGGGGATTACTGGATTTTCCAGCGAAAAAGTAATCCCAAACCACAAGCTTCTACCGATCGTCACCGATAAACAGTCGGGGAAACATCCCCCCTGTCGCAGTCTTCATCCCACTTTTACAAGTGGGACAGGTATCACCAACTTTTTATCTGTTGTTACAAGGAGTGCAATACTCACCCATGTCCACCACAACCCCCAAAACCAAAACAGTGAAAGCCGATCGCATGGGCACCCGACCATACTCCTCAACGGATACGGTTCGTACCTACCTGCACGAAATCGGTCGAGTACCTCTGCTAACCCGAGAAGAAGAGATTATTTTCGGGAAGCAGGTACAGCAAATGATGAAATTAATCGAAGCAAAACAGGAACTTGCCAAAGAATGGCAGCGCGATCTAACTCCCGAAGAGTGGGCTGCCCAAATGGAGTTGACCGAAGCTGAATTGAACCGGATCTTGCAAATAGGACGGCGCGCCAAGCAAAAGATGATTGAAGCGAATTTGCGCCTAGTAGTCGCGATCGCCAAAAAATATCAGAAACGCAATATGGAATTCTTGGATTTAATCCAAGAAGGAACCCTCGGTTTAGAACGAGGAGTCGAAAAATTTGACCCGATGCGGGGATACAAATTTTCTACCTATGCGTACTGGTGGATTCGGCAAGCAATTACCCGCGCGATCGCCCAACACGCCCGCACCATTCGATTGCCAATTCACATCACCGAAAAACTGAATAAAATCAAAAAAGTACAGCGCGAACTCACCCAGCAGTTGGGCCGCTCTCCCACACCTGCGGAAATTGCCTCCGCCTTGGAACTGCACCCTTCCCAAATTCGGGAATACCTGCTGATGGCAAGACATCCTGTTTCTTTGGACTTGCGGGTAGGAGACAACCAAGATACCGAACTGCAAGAACTCTTAGAAGATGAAACTGCATCTCCCGACAATTACATTACCTCGGAATTGCTGCGGCAAGACCTCAATACTTTGATATCAGAACTTACCCCCCAGCAGCGAGATGTCATAATTCTGCGCTTCGGTTTGGAAGACGGCACCGAAATGTCTCTGGCGAAAGTCGGAGAACGGCTCAATCTCAGCCGGGAACGGGTGCGGCAACTAGAACATCAAGCCCTCGCCCACCTGCGGCGTCGCCAATCTCAAGTCCGAGAATATTTAGCTAGTTAGTCAGTTAAAGAGTTGAGATTTTACCCAAAATCTCAACTCTTTTTTTGTGTAGCCACGGCGCTGGGATCGATACTTTATTTGATATCAATTCCGGCTGCGCCGGAATGATAAGCGAGGAGACGGCAGTGCCGTTTCCCTACCCCGATTAATTGTAGGGACACGGCACTGCCGTCTCCTCTGTTGATATCATTCCGATGAAGAGCGGATTTGATTTGAGGCGTCGATCGCGCTTTAGATAAATAGGAAAACTTTTCTAAACTAATCTTAGATTTAAGTTCAGGAACCGGGTTGGCGATCGAGACTTCAAGTTAATAGGCAGCGTTGAGCCAAATACCCAGTTTCTCTACGAGCTTTTTGAAACTGGCACAAGAGGCGATTCGAGGCAACTATTTAAAATTTTGGGGTAGGAGAGTGGTTTTAAATTATTTGATATTGACAGGAAGTTTAGAAGCTATTGCGATCGCCCTTGCCCTCTCGCCCGGTAACTTCAGCATTGGATTCCCGGGCCGGACACAGCATTCGGACATCAAATCCGGCGTTTTGACCTTGCAATCTCCCCCAAATCCTGCGCCTGATACCGCTAGCACTGGTTTAGCAGACGGAATTTATCTTTATGGCCAGTCCAGCCAGCCCGATCAAATTAAAAAAGAATATTTTGTATTTGAAATGCGGCAGAGTAAGGTCATCGGCGCTTTTTACTTGCCTCGGTCTGCTTTTTACTGTTTTTACGGCACGGGCGATCGAACTCAGTTAAATTTAACAGTAGTGGATAGTTACGACGGCAGTCGCTCTCCCTACTCGGTAAACCTGCAACAGTATTACCCAATTTCTGTCATCAGCGAGAACGATCGGCGTATCTTGGGTATTTGCAAGGAATCTCACCAACAGCAGGTATGGGAAAAGTAGCAGCAGACTGGTAGACTGGCCATGCGCCAGCAGTCAGAGTTCAGGAAACAGCAGTAAAATTGCTCCTGAGTTGAGAATTTCGGACGGACACCACACACACGACAAGATGAAACTGCGTCGGAAAACACTATCGATCGTTGGCATTACCATCGCTGGACTCACTGGCATTCTGTATGCAGCTTCATCAAGCATCCTCTTGGGAAGCCTTCTCAAAGCAGAGGAACAAGAAGCCACACAAGTTGTCAAGGGAGTGCTCAGCGTGTTCGGACAAACCGCAGATGACTTCAACTCGCGCTTTGCCGACTGGTCGGCCTGGGACGACACTTACGCTTTCATCCAAAACCGCAACTCGGAATTCATTGCCTCCAATTTAGTTCCAGAAGGACTGGCTAATTTGAGAGTTAATATAGCTGTATTTGTCAATACTTCTGGCAAGATTGTTTATGGTAGAGGTTTAGACACCGAAAAGCTTCAACTAACAGCTATTCCATTCGCATTAAAACAACACATTTCTCTGAACGATCGGCTGTTGCAACACCCCAACGCCAAAAGCAGCCTCGCTGGTATCATGCTGCTGCCGTCAGGACCAATACTGATTACTTCCCGCCCCATTGTCACTACTAAAAGTACGGGCCCGATCCGAGGGACGCTGGTATTTGGGCGTAATTTGGATGCTAATGGTATTGAGCGGATGTCTAAAATCACTCGCTTGCCATTGATTGTACACAGCATTAATGAGCCTGAATTGCCTGCTGATTTTCAGAAAGTACGGGAGCAATTGTCTGCAAATAAACCGATTTTGGTACGTGCTTTAAGCGAAAAGTCGATCGCGGGTTACGCTCTAATCCGGGATATTTACGATCGACCAGCCCTGCTACTACGGGTAGATATTCCCAGAGAAATATACCGCCAAGGTCAAACCAGTTTACTATACCTGCTAGTGTCTGTAATCCTCGCGGGAATGGGGTTTGTCGGCTGCACTTTGCTATTGCTGGAATGTCTGGTGCTGTCTCGGTTGAGCAGTTTGGCGAAAGCAGTGAACAGCGTTAGTAGCAGCCAAGACCTCTCGCTGCGACTGCCAGTGACGGGCGAAGACGAGTTGTCCGACCTTGCTTATACTATCAACGGAATGCTGAGTGCGATCGCGATCGCCGAAAGCGAGCAACTTGAAGAAAAAGCCCGCTACGGAGCCGTAGTCGAGCAAGCTACAGATTGCATTTTCCTGTGGGACGCTCAAACCAAACGCCTTTTAGAAGCCAATACAGCCTTTAGAAACTTGCTCGATTACAATCTCGATCAAATTTCCAAACTGACTATTTACGATATCATCGCTTACTCTAAAGACCTAATAGACAGCAATATCGAACACCTGCTCGTCAACAAACAATTCAAAATAGGCGAAGTTCTCTACCGCCGCCGAGACGGTTCCTGCGTAGACGTGGAAGTAAGCGCCAGCGTTATTTCCTACGGCGGCCGCGAGATTATTTGCACTGTTGTCCGCGACATTACCGAGCGCAAGCAAGCCGAAGCCGAACTCCGAGCCTCCGAAGAACGCTATAGACTTTTGTTTAAAAACAACCCCCATCCAATGTGGGTTTACGATTTAGAAACTCTGGAATTTATCGCCGTCAATCAGGCTGCTACTCACCACTATGGCTACACTCGCGACGAATTTCTCAACATGACCATTGCGGACATTCGCCCCCCCCAAGAGCAGCCGAGATTGCTAGAAAATATATCCCAAGTAGATGCCAGTATTGATTTTGCCGGTGTGTGGCAGCACCAGAAAAAAGACGGCACAATTATTGATGTAGAAATTACTTCTTATGCCATGATATTTGATAGCAGAAATGCTGAATTAGTCTTGGCTCACGATGTGACCGACCGCTTGCAAGCAGAAGCAGAACTCTACAAAGCAAAAGAAGCAGCAGAAGCAGCTAATTTGGCTAAAAGTCAGTTTTTGGCTAACATGAGCCACGAACTGCGAACTCCTCTGAATGCGATTATCGGTTACAGCGAGATCCTGCAAGAAGAAGCTTTAGATTTGGGCGAAGCAGATTTTGTGTCGGATTTGGAGAGAATTCACAATTCTGGGCAGCTTTTACTGACATTAATTAATGATATTCTGGACTTGTCGAAAATCGAAGCTGGTCACGCGGAACTTGAATTAGCAACTTTTGACATTTCTGATGCAGTTCAAGATGTAGCGAGAACTGTACAACCCCTATTTTTGCGAAACACCAATCGCCTGAAGGTGGAGTGTCCTAATAATATTGGTGAATTGCATTCCGATAAAACTAAGCTTACTCAAATTTTGTTTAATTTGCTCAGCAACGCAGCTAAGTTTACTCAAAAAGGGACAATTACACTTAGCGTTGAAAGAATTAAACATGACGAGAATAGTTGGGATTCTGAACAGTTAATTTTTAATTGTACTGATACGGGGATTGGCATAACTCCAGAACAGCTACAAAAGTTATTTCAACCTTTTACGCAAGCTGATGCTTCGACTACCCGCAAGTACGGAGGTACGGGTTTGGGTTTGGCAATAGCGCAGAAATACTCTCAGATGCTGGGGGGAGAAATTACTGTGAGTAGCGAGTTTGGCAAGGGGTCAATTTTTACTCTCATGTTGCCAGGATAGGATATATTTTAATACGCTTGGGTTAAGCTCGATCCCCCCTAGCCCCCTTAAAAAATGGGGGACAAGAACTTACTCAAAGTCCCCCTACAACCAGGGGGATTTAGGGGGATCTCCGAGGAATAAATAGTTTTAACTGAACCTTATTGGGATATATTTGATATTTTAGATTGGGGAAAAAGTCCTGAATAAAATCAGAAACCGGTTTTTTTTACGAAAAGACGCGTTGTCACCCGTAGATTCGGTAAAAAACCCGGTTTCTTTGTCGGAGTGCATCCAGGACTATAAAAACAACCTTAATACTCAATACCTGGTTGAGCTTTAATCCCTTGTTCTCGAAATGGATGCTTAACTAAAGTCATCTCTGTTACCAAATCTGCCCGTTCAATGAGTGCAGGTGGCGCGCCTCTACCTGTCAAAATAATATGAGTTTCTTCTGGTTTTTTTTCTAACCCGGAGAGCACTTGCTCGACTTGCAAATAACCCAGTTTTAATGCTATATTGACTTCATCTAACAGCACTAATTTAAATTCTGGATTGCAGATAAAAGTGAGAGCTTTTTCCCAGGCTTTTTGAGCTGTTTCGATATCTCTGTCTCTGTCTTGCGTGTCCCAGGTAAAGCCTTCACCCATTGCATGAAATTCTAGCTGTTTTTCCCATAGTTCAAAAACGGCTTTCTCTGCGGGTTCCCAAGCTCCCTTGATAAATTGTACTATGGCGACGCGGTATCCATGACCGAGCGATCGCACTACCATACCCAAAGCCGCCGTAGTTTTGCCTTTCCCGTTACCCGTATTGACAATTATTAAACCTTTGTCTTTGGAAGCGCCAGCAATTCGTTGCGCTTGCACTTCTTGGCGGCGCTGCATTTTCTGTTTGTGCTGTTCGGCTGTTAGGGAAGTTGTTTCTTTAGTTTCCATAGGATTCTTTTGAACGCAGATAAACGTAATAAACGCTGATAAATGCCGGATATTTAGTTATTTCCAGAGTGTCTGCAAGTTTAGCACGAAACCAGGCAAAATGTCCTCTC
Source organism: Cyanobacteria bacterium OTE_58_metabat_593 (assembly GCA_031372825.1). Taxonomy (GTDB): domain Bacteria; phylum Cyanobacteriota; class Cyanobacteriia; order Cyanobacteriales; family Microcoleaceae; genus Microcoleus. The sequence continues at coordinate 19,333 of JANMLZ010000089.1, forward strand.
CTGAAAGTTCTATTGGACATTCCAGTATTTCTACTTCTTGCCCTTGGCGATAGATTTCAACTCGGCGCGTTTTGCAGTTAATTAACCAACCTAATTTTACTCCATTATTCATGTATTCTTGCATTTTGTCTTGAGTATCTTTTAGACTATCTGTCGGCGACATTAACTCTAAGACAAAATCTGGGGAAATCGGCGGAAATTTTTGTTTTTGTTCGAGAGTGAGTACATCCCATCTTTCTTGTTTAATCCAAGAAACATCGGGAGAACGATTCGCACCGCTTGGCAATTTGAAGCAAGTTGAAGAATCGAAACAAACTCCCAGTTTTGTTTGTCTGTTCCAAATTACAAAATCGGCATTGATTTCGGAATTGTAATTTCCGGTTTCTCCTCCTGTGGGTGTCATGACGATTATTTCTCCTTGGGCGTTGCGTTCAAATTTGACATCGGGGTTTTCTCGACACAGTTGATAAAATTGGTCGTCGGTGATTTGGGCGATCGCATTAAAGTTGATGGTGGCTGCTATCATGGTATTTTATCAGGATGCGTTGGATTTTTTTGGGACGCAGATGAAGGACGATGCAGACGCTGTAAATATTCAATGCGGGAAAAAGACTTTGGGTTGATATTTTTTCGTTAATATTACTATTCTATCACACAACTATCATTAGTTGTCAATAAATTGATAGAAAATTTCTTGTATGAAAGACTTACAGACACATCAAGAATAAAAAGCAATATTAATTTCACCATTAGGAATAGGGACAAAAAATTTAGTTTAATAAGAGAGCTAGAAATAGTCATTCGATTTTAGATTTTAGATTTTGGATTTACCCCGTCCTGAGTCTGCGAAGGAATAAATTTGGGGGCTTGAGGATTTTAGAGGTTGCCGCGCACAGCGAACAATGCTTCGCAATTTTGGATTGATTCCGTCCTGAGTCTGCGAAGGAATAAATCACATGGCGGGTACCATGAAGAATTTCTTGGTCATACTATTTATAACAGCTAAATATCCGATAGTTTGCTAAACTAACAAAAGTGTTACAAAAATAATGGGATAGTCATGCTTTCAGTACAAGAAGCAGAATCGATCGTACTCAATTTAGCACAACCCCTCGACAGTCAACAGGATGTAGAAACTGTAGACTTGTTGGCAGCATCGGGGCGAATTTTGGTTGCAACCGTGACAAGTTGCCTGGATTTTCCCTATTGGGACAATTCGGCAATGGACGGGTATGCAGTGCGGTTTGCAGATGTAGAAAACTGTAGCACCGAAAAACCAGTCGCCCTTGATATAGTTGAAGAGATTCCAGCGGGATATCAGCCTCAACATACTGTACAACCTGGGCAAGCAGCACGGATTTTTACGGGTGCTGTCATGCCTGCGGGTGCTGATACGGTGATAATGCAGGAGGAAACTAGCCGAAAGGGCGATCGCATTTTCATCCTAATTCCTCCTGGAAAACCCCAAGCATTTGTTAGGCATAAAGCTGCTTTTTATCAAGCAGGAACACCTTTGCTAAATCCAGGTACTATCATCAATGCCTCAGAAATTGCAGTGTTAGCAACTGCACAGTGTATTCAAGTTCCAGTTTATCGCCGTGTGCGCGTGGCAATTTTTTCCACTGGTGACGAATTGGTATCACCAGACCAACCTTTGTCACCCGGAAAACTGGTAGACTCAAACCAGTATGCTTTAACAGTTTTGTTGACACAAATGGGATTTGAAGTCATCAGATTGGGGATAATCCCCGATAATCAGCACGAACTAACCAAGGCAATTACCCAGGCTATTTCAACAGCAGATGTAGTCCTTTCGACTGGTGGAGTTTCGGTAGGAGAATACGATTATGTTGAGAAAATCTTGGCGGATTTGGGAGGAGAGATTCACATTCGTGCTGTCGCAATTAAACCGGGTAAACCTTTAACGGTTGCTCAATTTAAACGAGATGTAAAAACATCTGATTCGTCGATGATGAGTTCAGATTGTCTCTATTTTGGTTTACCGGGAAATCCGGTTTCAGCGTTAGTATGTTGTTGGCGGTTTGTCGTACCTGCTTTGAGAAAGATTTCTGGACTTGGCCCGGATGCTTGGGGGCCGGAGTTTGTGCGGGCTCGATGTCGGCTTGAATTGCGATCGCAAGGTCAGCGCGAAACCTATCTTTGGGGTAAACTATATTTAGTTGCAGGAGTGTGGGAATTTGAACCTGCCAAGGGTAGCCAAAATTCAGCGAATTTAATTAACCTCGCAAATACAACTGGTTTAGCAGTTTTGCCACCACAGAAAACTGTGGTTTTTCCCGGCGAATTTATTGAAGTTTTAAGCGTTAATAACTAAACAATATACTTTCCCTTCTTCCTTCTTCCTTCGTCCTTCTTCCTTCTTCCTTCGTATTATGAGAATTTTAATTGTTGAAG
>JANMLZ010000096.1:0-5831 GCA_031372825.1 Cyanobacteria bacterium OTE_58_metabat_593
CATTCTCAAAGAAACTAGAGAATCATATTGGGGCAATTTGGAACTTCATCCACGAATACAACCAACAAATCAGAAAAAAAATGGGGATTGGATAATCAGAGAGATTGTTTTCCTCTGTCCTTTACAAAAAAACACTACCAAAGTATGAGTGCGAAATCTGCTAAAGTTGAACTAAACTGAAGTAAAGCGCCACTATGATACCATTTTTTTAAAGTTATGACAGACTTTAGCAAACAGGGAAAGTGAGTAAATTATAATGTCTTGTTGTCTGTACTTCACGAACCTGGAATATGCTGTAATTTGGTGTTGCTGATTTGGACTATAATTTGCCTCCGAAATTTAGAGTAGGGGCAATTCATGAATTGCCCGCAAGTAAGGGCAATTCATGAATTGCCCCTACAAAGAGGGATAGCTATAGCGAGTGAATCATACCTGAATTCAGCAACGCCCTTAATTTTCAATGGTCACTTTCCTGTTAGTATACTGAGGAACCCAGCCTTGAGCAGTGGTGTAATACTGCAAGGCTTTCAAGTACAGCAACGGAGTGAGATAAAACCAATGTTCGGTATTAGCCGGCACTTTAATGTATTCTTCAGCTTGTAACATTAATTGTACCTGAGAGCCGTTAGCATACACAAACCCAAAGATACATTCCCCAGCTAAAATGTGAATCACTTCTGCATCTGTGTGGGTGTGAGTGCGATTGCTTTGAGTCATCAGAGCGTAAATCTGCGGAGAACCGGGATGCAGCACTTTTAAGTCGCACCACTGACACCCGGTGGCACGCTTGAAGTAGGCAAACTCGGTTTTAAATGCTGCGATAATCTGCTGTTTTTCGGTGACATTTAGAATATCTTGAGCTAGCAATTCAAGCACCGCAGGATTTTCGTTTGTTGGTAGGCGATCGATCTGAATATTTAAAACAGCCAGTTGACTCGCGATCGCCCCGATATCCGTATATGTTCTACCGTCTTCTAGTTGCAGAACAGCCATATTGCACCACCTAATTTGTTGAGCTTTGAGGAAAATTTAGTTTCCATTTTTAAGCTGCCGTTTTAAGCTCCGATCAAAAACTAAACTCTCGGCTACTTTCAATAATAACCGATCGCCGAAATCCGATATCCTAGCTTCACAATCATCAAAGAATTAGGATATATGAGAGAATTTAGGTTTGTTTTTTAAGTTTTATTTCTAGTTCTCAGGGTTGGGCTGGGAATGCGGATGCTTTGGCTCTGCCTATTTTTTCTGGTTCGATGTTTAAACGGGCGATCGGCATAACACCGCCTACAGCATCAGAATACAGAAACAGAGGGTAAATAAGATAAAATTTCGGTCAGATTAGCATACAATACAAGACTAAAGCTCAAAATTACGGCGCAGCCTAAATTGCTGCTACTTTTATGCCTCTACCTATAGTTGCTATTATTGGACGCCCCAATGTAGGCAAATCGACGATCGTCAACCGTTTAGCCAACAGCCAAGACGCGATCGTCCACGACGAACCGGGAATCACGCGCGATCGCACATACAGACCAGCATACTGGGCCGATCGCGAATATCAAGTCGTAGACACCGGCGGGCTAGTATTCGACGACGACACCGAATTTCTGCCTTTAATACGCGAACAAGCAATGGCGGCGCTGGCAGAAGCGAGCGCAGCCATTTTCGTAGTAGACGGACAAGTCGGACTCACAGGTGGCGACGAGTCGATCGCATCTTGGCTAAGACTGCAAAAAGTCCCCGTCATTCTCGCCGTCAACAAGTGCGAATCGGAAAATACAGGACTTACCCAAGCAGCAGACTTTTGGCAATTGGGCATGGGAGAACCTTACCCAATTTCCGGTATTCACGGTAACGGTACGGGCGAATTGCTCGACAAATTAATTACTCACCTTCCCACAGAAGCACTACCGGAAGTAGACGAAATTAAAGTAGCAATCATCGGTCGTCCCAACGTCGGCAAATCGAGTTTGTTAAACGCATTTCTCGGAGAAAACCGCGCCATAGTCAGCCCGATTTCCGGTACTACCCGCGATGCGATCGACACCTTAGTAGAACGCAACGGCCAAACCTACCGCCTGATTGACACAGCGGGAATTCGCAAAAAGAAAAACGTCGAATACGGCGCAGAATTTTTCGGCATCAACCGCGCATTCAAAGCCATCCGCCGCGCTAATGTCATACTGTTAGTAATTGACGCAATCGACGGCGTTACGGATCAAGACCAAAAATTAGCCGATCGCATCAGTCAAGAAGGTCGAGCCTGCATCATAGTCGTCAACAAATGGGATGCCATAGAAAAAGACTCTGACACCATTTACGACTACGAAAGAGAAGTCAGAACCAGACTTTATTTCCTCGACTGGGCTGAAATGATTTTCGTCAGCGCCATGAATGGACAGCGAGTTGAAAAAATCATTGAATTAGTAGACAAAGCCGACGACGAACACAAACGCCGTGTTGCTACCGCCGTGATCAACGAAGTAATAGAAGAAGCCACAAGCTGGCATTCAGCCCCAGTTACCCGCCAAGGAAAACAAGGCAAAATCTATTACGGTACTCAAGTGCGATCGCAGCCGCCGACAATTGCACTATTTGTCAACGATCCCAAACGATTTACCGAAAATTACCGCCGCTACATGGAAAGCCAATTCCGCAAACACCTAGGCTTTACCGGCACACCAATGCGACTGCTTTGGAGAGGCAAAAAAGTTCGGGAATCTGAACAAAGCAGCACAAACAGAGCATTGCGCGTCAAGTAAATTTAAACTTGAGATTCAAAAAAAAACGCAATTTAACCACCCAAGCAAATTGCGTTTTTTTTCTGTTCTCTTCCTTCTCTTATCTTAATCTTCCTTTGCGTCCTTTGCGTCTTCGCGGTTCAATAAATTAGTATTCTTAAAAATCTAAAATTAACTGGTTCCCAGGCTCTCTCTGCCTGGGAACAGATATCTAGAGGCTCTGCCTCGCTTTGTGTGGGAAAATTGGAGGCAGAGCCTCCGGATCTGTGTTACCAGGCAGAGCCTGGGAACGAGTAGAATAATCTTGATATTAAAAATCCAAAATCTCAAATCTCAAACCTAAAAAATGGATTTACTTCGATCGCTCCCCATAGGACTTTACCTAGAACAACCCGTTACCTGGCTCCACCGCCTCGACTCCCGCGTCAAACTGGCTTGGTTGATGACATTTCTGATCGCCCCAATCCTCGCCAATCCCATCTGGCGGTTGATGCTAGTTGGAATGTTAATTATCCTGACACTAACAGCCGCTATTCCCTTCCGCGTGTGGAAACAGCAAATGGGAGTGCTGCTGCTATTCTGCGTTTTAGTATTTGGCCTCAGCGCGATCGCCCCAGACGCACTTCCTTCAGAACACCAACCCCGCATTCCCGCCGACGAATTAACCTTTTTGCAACAACCAGCAACCCTTCCCGAACCACCCCCCAAAAAACCCTGGTATCAACCCTTTAATTTAGGCTCGAACTCCCCAACCCAAAATTCCAAATCCCCAATCCCAAATCAACTTCCCCAACCCACAAAATATAGTTACGTTTTATTCAAAGGCGGCCCGATTAAAATCACCCGTAGATCCCTAGATTTAGCTATCAACGTTAGCACCCTATTTTTCACAGTAATTTACAGCACAAACCTCTATCTCCTTACCACAGCCAGCGAAGAAATCACCGGCGCGATCGAAAACTTAATGCAGCCTTTGCGTCGCTTAAACTGGCCTGTTACCGAGATAGCATTAACATTAACGTTATCTTTGCGATTCATTCCCCTAGTCTTGGAAGAAATACAAAATTTAGTGCGATCGGTCAGCACCAGAGCGATAAACTGGAAAAAACTTGGATTGCGCCGCGCCGCTCAAGTTTGGTTGATGATCGCCGAGCGACTGTTACAAAACTTGCTGCTGCGAGCCGAACAAATTGCCAGCGCTATGAAAGTTCGCGGCTTCACCAGTCCCGATCGACACCGCGTAGAATGGCATCAGTTACACTTCAAAATCCGAGACTGGATAGCGATCGCTTGTTTGCTCGTGCTTTGGAGCGCCCGCTTAGTTTGGGGCTGGGATAGTTAAACAGTTGACAGTTGACAGTTGACAGTTGAGGATATTGAAAAGCAGAATCTGATATCCCACGAAAGCGTCAATACGTTGACAGTTGACAGTTGACAGTTGACAGTTGAGGATATTGAAAAGCAGAATCTGATATCCCACGAAAGCGTCAATACGTTGACAGTCCTTATAAATTTTAGATTGCAGAATTGGGAATCATTCGTTCCACAGTCCTGCTAAAGTAATGTGGGTAGTGCGATTCGTTTAGCCGAAACTCGAAAGGGGGGATGGCTAGCAGCGATGGGGTAAACCCATTAGGGCTAGAGTTCGCACTTTAATCCCTCATCGCCGACAACTTACTATTCATGCAGGTGAGAAAACCTAGTCGAGCATCAAGCTAAGAAAAGTAGGGGAAAACGGGAAAGATGAAGGTGCCAATCAACATCATAACCAACATCCAAAATAAATCAAGTCCTGACATCATGGTGCGTGATTGAAAGCACACAAAGAACCAAAGTTAAATTTGGTTTCCTCTACACAAAGATTGACAACCTTGGTGTAAAGCGAGGGTGAACGCGGTCAATCGGGATAGCTGAATACCGACACCGCCAGCAAAAATCCTCTAACCGAATCATTGCCAGAGTAATGAAGTCGTGGGGTAGAAGCGCCAGGTAGCGAATTGTCGATACAACCGTCGTAATAGGGTACCAGAGGATATAAGCTAGTCAGAAAAATCTGAACTTCTGGGTCAGGAATATCTGACAAGGGTAAGGACTATCAGGATTCTAATACCGAGATAGCGCACCACCTAGAACCCCGGCGGAAAAGACGAACCCTAACGGATTTAATCAATGGACAGTAGGAACGAAGTAATCCTTTTGTATGCTCCTCTTCAAATCGATTGTCGAGGTAGGCTGTCACGCTATAAGCTACAAAGGGCTGGGATGGTTTAAGAAGCTAATGCCTAACCTGAAATAACAGGTAATGCCGAAAAAGGGATGGGGTAATGCCCAGGATATGCTGACGTAAATCGCGAAGGTGATTAGTGAAAAGGTGCAATTAGTAATGAACAAACCTAAATCTGATTTGGCAACAAATACAGAGGGATGGAAAGCTATTAATTGGCGTCAAGCCGAAAGCTCTGTTTTCAAGTTGCAAAAACGCATTTTCGCGGCTAACCGTTGTGGAGATGTCAAGAAAGTTCGTAAACTTCAGGCATACGCTGATGAGGTCTTGGTCTAATAGGATTTTGTCAGTAAGAAGGGTAACTCAGGACAATCAGGGAAAAAAGACGGCAGGAGTGGATGGGGCAAAATCCTTGTCCCCAGCAGCTCGTCTAGAACTGGCAAGGGAATTAAAGCTAACTGGCAAATCCAAACCGACTAGAAGAGTTTGGATACCAAAACCAGGAAGAGCCTGAAAAACGCCCACTGGGAATACCTGTGATCTAATGACAGAGCCTTACAAGCCGTAGTAAAATCCGCACGCTTAGCCGGAATGGGAGGCAATTTTTGAGCCAAACAGCTATGGTTTTAGACCGGGCAGGTCATGCCACGATGCGATTAAGCAGATTAAACTCTGTATTCAACATCAAGCGAAATTTGTACGAGATGCAGATATAGCTAAGTGCTTTGCTAAACAAGAGCACCTCAGATACCTGAAACTTCGACATTGGGCAAAAAGCCCTTGTGGAAATATCAATGCAGGACATCAACTGTATTGGCACACCATTGGCGGTGATCGCTGGGTATTTTCAACCAGAAAAGAGGGTG
>JANMLZ010000150.1:0-24487 GCA_031372825.1 Cyanobacteria bacterium OTE_58_metabat_593
GTTGCAAAACTGGTCCCACAGGTTGGCGCTTTCGCGCTGCTGTAAGGTTGTTGTCATGGTTTTATGATTGCTTTATTTGGTTTTCAATGTTCGTGACGGCTTTGTGTTCCGCCATGTAAATAACATAAACCTTTTATTTCAGTTTGTAAAGGGGTTTTAAGCACAACTTTTCTGATGAGTGTCATAATTATAGTTAATTAAAAGCTAAAAACGTTACTATATATGGATTTCAAAAGTAAAGTGCGAAATTTATGGACGATCGAACCAGAAGCAGAATGCTCATAATCTAGCTAGCCGCGAGATTCGGGAGTGCTGTCAGTGTTAAGATAAATTAAGGATTGCGATCGCAAAAGCGCAAAACTCATACTGACAGATATATGTTGTTGCCCAAGTTCGATCGATAAAAGTCCCAACCAATGTCCCGCACCGTCACCTACAGCCCTGCTTATACCCTGGTTCCGACTTACGAGTGTTTTAACCGCTGCACCTATTGCAATTTTCGATCCGAACCGCTGCAAAGTCCTTGGCTGACGCTACCGCAAGCAGAAAAACGGCTGCTGCAACTCCAAACTCAAGGTGTCATTGAAATTCTGATCCTCAGCGGCGAGGTACATCCCCGCAGTCAACGGCGCAAAGCTTGGTTTCAGCGGATTTACGAACTCTGCGAACTGGCACTTTCTCTAGGATTTTTGCCCCATACTAATGTGGGGCCACTCAGTTTTGAAGAAATGGGCGAATTAAAACAGGTGAATGTCTCAATGGGGCTGATGGTGGAACAGTTGACACCGACTTTGTTAAAAACGGTTCACCGACACGCACCGAGTAAAGTGCCGGCGCTGCGGCTCCAACAGTTAGAATGGGCTGGGAAATTAAAAATTCCTTTTACAACTGGTTTGCTGCTGGGAATTGGGGAAAGTGAGGCAGATTGGGTTGAGACATTGGAGGCGATCGCCCGGATTCATTTGCGTTACAATCACATTCAAGAAGTTATCCTTCAGCCTCACAGTCCGGGAAATAGGCAAAGTTGGGACGGCGAAGTTTTTGATGCTACAAAAATGCCACAAGTAATTGCGATCGCCCGCAGCATATTACCTCCTGAAATCGCCCTACAAATTCCCCCAAATTTAGTTGCACAGCCAGACATATTGCTGGCTTGTTTAGAAGCAGGCGCGACAGATTTAGGAGGCATTGGGCCGCTGGATGAAGTTAATCCCGATTATCCTCACCTGCAACATCAAGCCTTAACAGAAATTTTAGCAGCCGCAGGATGGCAATTCATGCAGCGTTTGCCAGTTTATCCTCAGTACGATAAGTGGCTGCCGCAAAAATTGCAAACTGCTGTCAAACAACTCAGAATTAGTCATTAATTCTTCTAATTTCTTAGTCTGCGGAGGCAGACTTCGTTTGTATAGCAGCGGTTTCAACCGCCGAGTAATAAAAATAAACAATTGAGATTTTAAATCAAAGAACCGCCGCCATCAATGCAGACTTCAGTACCTGTGACAAAACTAGAGTCATCGGATACTAAAAATAAGACTAACTGGGCGACTTCTTCGCTGGAACCGGCGGTATTATCAGTCAAAGGAATCATGTCTTGAATCGAATCAGGCGCGACTGGAATGCGATCGAGATGTCGCTTAGTGGTACTTTCCTCGATCGCAGTCAGGACTCCACCCGGACAGATGACATTAACTCGGATTTTGCTAGCAGCGAGTTCTAGGGCTAGCATTTTGGTAAATGCTACCTGGGCAGCTTTGCTGCAAGCGTAAGCGGTGGCGCCAATTTTCCTGAAACTTCTAGTGCCATTAATTGATGATGTAATGACAATTGAACCTCCTTGTTTTTTCAGATAAGGAACAGCATACTTAACAGTCAAAAATGTTCCTCTGAGGTTGGTGTTAATTGTCCGATCCCACTCATCCGGTTCTATCTCTTCTATCGGCGACCATACACCGTTAATCCCCGCATTGGCAAACACAATATCAATTCTTTGATATTCGTCAAAAATTGTTTGAAATGCCTGTTGCATTTGCCCAGAATCTGCCACATCTGCGGCAATAGCCACCCCGCGGCCTCCTTCTTCGATCAACTGGCGGACGGTTTCTTGTCCTGTTTCTAAAATACGATCGACAATAGCAACTTTTGCACCTTCCCTAGCCATTAAAATTGCTGCTGCATGACCAATTCCCGACCCACCGCCGGTGATAACGGCAACTTTTTCTGAAAGTTTCATAGTTTATGATGTATAAAATCTTCGGTCTAGTAAAAAAAACAAAGTAATCAAGTAATAGCAATTCCGGTTGCCCCGGAATGATATAAACGGAGGACACGGCAGTGCCGTTTCCCTACAATTGATCGCGGTAGGGAACGGCACTGCCGTGTCCTCCGTTTATATCATTCCGATGAAGAGCGGAATTGATCTAATACCAAATTCGCCTTAAATATTCCCTTCTTAAGCTGTTCGTCATTTAAAAGACGATTGTAGGGTGCGTCAGTTTTAAGGCGTTTCCCATGTATAGTCAGTGTTCACTTCTGGCGCACCCTACCTAGATAGTTAGTGGTTTAAATGCGTAACAGCTTAGTCCGCGGAGGCGGACATTGTTTGATAATAAGCGGTTTCAACCGCCGAGTAATCCAAGTAACAAGAAATATATCTTGTTACTTGTTATACGGTGTTTAGGACTGTGGAACCCAGACAGAAACTGAACCGGCATTACACCTAAAATCAGCCCAACCATCATCATTGGTTTTGATTGATTCTTTGATGTTTTCGGTGATGTCAATGTAGGTTCGATTCGGCTGTCCGACTTCCATAAACTTAGTGCCATCGCCTCCATTACTGAGTACCACAGCCATGCCGCCCGGATGTTCTTCATCTCCGAGTCGCGTCCAGCCAAGGGTGTTGGCGTGGTCGAAGTAATCGTACTGATTGCCGTAAGAATAAGTTTGGCGCGCGAACAAGAATTTATCGAGAATAAACTGATGTTTGTCTAACCAAATCTCGTATTCATTGCCATCATTTGCCGTATCCTTATAGTTAGCGCCGTAATAATCCGGGTAAAAAATGCACGGATATCCTTCGCGCCGCAGCAGAATTAAAGCATAGGCAAGGGGTTTAAACCAAGCCTCGACAACTGATTCTAGGGATTGTAAGGGTTGGGAATCATGGTTGTCAACCAAGGTAACGGCGAGGCTTGGTTGCTGTTGGACGAGGGTGTTATCAAAAATTGTTCGCAAGTCGTAGCTATTGCCGGCTTTGCTAGCAGCGTAGAAGTTGTAGTGGAGGGGTGCGTCAAATAAGGAGACTTTACCGTCCGTTGCTTCGATGAAGTAGTGCAAAGCTTCCACTTCATAAGACCAATATTCGCCGACAGCAAATAGGTCGCGTTTGGCATAGTTGCGGACGTGTTCCAACCATTCTTGGAAAAATTCTGCTGATACGTGTTTGACGGCATCAAAGCGAAAGCCATCAACGTTTGTGGTATCGACATACCACTCACCCCAGTATTTTAATTCGCCGGTCACTTCTGGGTTGTCCATATCTAAATCGCAACCCATGAGGTAGTCAAAGTTACCTTTTTCTAAGTCTACTCCTCGATCGAATTCTTTGCCTTTTAGCAGGTAAACGGCATTTGTATTTGTGTCATAAGCGTTGTAATCAATGGCGTCAAAATGCCACCAATGCCACTCCATGCTGGAATATTTTTTGTCGCGGCCTGGGAAAGTAAAATGCGTCCAAGCTTTAATTTTTTGATATTCGCCTACGGTGTCATTCCGGTTGTCGGGATTGAAGGGTGTGGCTTCGGCTTCTTCTTCTGCATCCGCACCTAATTTGTGGTTGAAGACTACATCCGCATAAATACGAATTCCTGCATCTTGTGCAGCTTTAATCGCCCGCAAATACTCATCTTTTGTGCCGTATTTCGTGCGTACCGACCCTTTTTGGTCGAACTCGCCTAAATCGAATATATCGTAGACGCCGTAACCCACGTCCATGCCGCCGCCCGTTCCTTTATACGCGGGTGGCAACCACAGGGATGTAACGCCTATTTTTGCTAAATCTTTTGCAGATTCTGCTACCTGATTCCACAGGCTGCCGTCGTCAGGGCTGTACCAGTGGAAATACTGCATCATGACGCCATTAACTTCAGACATATTGAGTTTTTCCTGTTTTGTAAAGTTGCCAGATATATTTTTGTTCGTTGCCGCTCTAGCTATGCCTGCAATCTACGGTCAATACTTATCATAAAATGTTTGAATCAATAAAAATATCTATCGGTTGATAGATTTACAATTAAATATATTTTTGATATGGATTGTTTTTAACCTATCTAACTCACTAAAAAATACACGATTTACGCAGGCATACTAAACCTCAATACGCTTGGGTTAACATTGTTTATTCTTCGGAGATTTCTTTCGCAGTCCCCTCCCGGGGATGCGGGCCAGTTCTTGTTCCCACCTTTTTTTAAGGGGCACCAGGGAAATCGGGCTTAACCCAAGCGTATTGCTATATGAATCCTGACCAACTTGTCAGCCAATATAGGTTCACTTAGCAGCGTTCGTATTTGTGTAGGCACAATATGTAGTATGCCTGCCTAAGTCCTGTTCAAGTAATGGGGTGAAAGTAAAATGCTGCTGCTAACACGACATATGTTGCTAAAAGCAGCACTCCTTCCAGCCAATTAGAGCGCCCATCGAGACTAATTAGATTCGCGATTGTAACTGCGATCGCAACTGCAACTACTTCAAAGGGATTAAAGTTCAAATCCATCGGCTGGTGAATCACTAATCCGATAATCACCAACACCGGGGCTACCAGCAAAGCAACTAGCAAACTCGAACCCATCGCGACAGAAACTGACAAGTCCATATTGTTTTTCATCGCAACTCCCACTGCTGTTACATATTCGGCCGCGCCGCCAACGATCGGCAACAGAATTACGCCTGTAAATAGCGGTGTCAATCCCAATCCTTTGGTAGTTTCTTCGACAACGCCAACGAAAATTTCTGATTCAAAAGCAACGGCAACAGTTGAGGCAACTAGCACTCCTATCCACAGCCACAAATTCGGTTTGTGGGCCGTAGATTCCTCTTTTGTATTTTGAGGATTTTCTGACTCTAGTTCTAGTAAGCCGACATCGTAAAGATAGCTGTGAGTTTTTAATGAAAATAGCAGGGTTAGAGCGTAAACTGCAATTAGGACGATCGCAGTTATTAAGGAAAGATTCTGAATAGCTGCGGGTTCGACTCCATTGGACGTGTAAATTACCATTGTCGGCAGTAGAATTGCAATTACTGCTAGAGTCATTGTGGAACCGTTCACTCGCGCGATAATCGGTTTAAATTCCTGTTCTTTGTAGCGGATTCCTCCTAGCAGCATGGAAAAACCCATGACTAAGAGCAAGTTGCTGATAATTGTGCCGGTTATGCTGGCTTTCACAATGTCAATTAAGCCGGCTTTCAGGGCAACTATGGCAATAATTAATTCTGTAGCATTGCCGAAGATTGCATTTAGTAAGCCGCCGATGGAGGGGCCAGTGACGATCGCCACTTCTTCTGTAGCGGTGCTCAACCAAATCGCCAGAGGTATAATGCCTAAAGCGGATGTGATGAAAACTGTGAGGGATCCCCAGTGCAAATACTCAGCGGCGATGGAAATGGGGATGAAAATTAACAGCGCTATGGAAAGAATTTTTTTGATTGACATAGGAACTCGGATGGTGTAGTGAAGAGTGAAGTCGAGTTGTCGGGGCGATCGGAATTATACCGAGGACACGGCAGTGCCGTGTCCCTACCCATTAATTGTAGGGACACGGCACTGCCGTGTCCTCCGTTTGGCAGTTTTTTATCTGAGGAAGAGTGCGCCGTCATTGCGAATGCTTAAGGATCTTTTATCCAAACCTAAATCATTTGTCTCGTCTAATCTTACCTCTACTGTTCCTTCAGCAACAGGTTTCAAACTGGGTTTCAAGAATGCGCCATCTTGCCGTCTAAATAAAATTGAGGCTGGTAGTTTCAATGCTTGCAGCGCGACTGTTGAATTTTCGGTTAAAATGCGGCGATCGGTCTGTCCAACCACTTGATAAAATAGTCGATCGTTCGTTTTATTCGTTAATCTAACATTGACTTTGCCATTAACCGGAACCACCTTGCCGTCAGGAACTCTTTCTGGTTCGTTAGTTTGGGCTATTTCCCCCGCAAAACTTGCATTGTGGGTAAAAGGTAAAAAGCTGTTGCTTGCTATGACTAAGGTGACAGCCAGTAGACTTGCCAGAGTGGTTTTGTCGATCGCTAATTTGCACATTTTTTGATTTACTTTTGATCTAAAAATTCTCAGAAGTGATTTTACCTGATACTGCTATCTTCTGGCAAGTCGCATCAGAGCTAAATCCCAGCTTTTGATAGCTGACGCATTGACTGTGAAGATGGAAATTGAATAAGCTGTTTCGCATTTAAACCACTAACAAGGCCTGTAGGGTGCGTCAGCTCAATCGCTTTCACTGGCAAGGGAAACGAGAAAGGGCTGACGCACCCTACAATACTATTTTAAATGCGAAACAGCTTATATAGCAGAAGCAAGAAGGCAGTTAAGTCCTGAAAAAATTTATGTCTCAGTCTATGATGCCAGTTATTGAATAAAATTAAGTTGATATATTGCCAGAATTGAATTTTGAATAGTGCCAGTTTTTTCAAAGCGATTACGTAAAGTAGGAACTGTATAGCGGAATCAAAAATGGAGAAGGGAGAAGGAAAAAAGCAGATTTTCCCAAGTTTCCGTCTCCCCTCCCGCAGCAACAGACGATCGCGATCGCAGCAGCTTATTGTGGGGCTATTCAACCCAACGCACCCGTACAAAATGAGCTTCGCGTCCCCAGAAGTCTTGACTTACAGAGATATCAACAACACTCAAATTAAACGGAATAGCAGTTGTCACGTACCGCTGAGCCAGAGCTCCCACATCAGGAGCTAATTGAGCCGCCGCCGCCGCTGCCGCACCTAAACCCAAAAGTTGCAGAATGGGCCCCCGAGGCAGGGCTAAATTGATACCAACAGCAAGTCCAGCAGTCAGCAGCATTCCCACGGACAAATTCGTGCCGCAGCGGGGATGTACAGCTAAATCCCACTCTCCACTCGCAATCCGCTCTAGGGCCGATCGCACTGCCTGACGCAACTGTGCTATATTCACGCGACCGTAAAGATAAAATCCTTGGTCTGTGGACATCCCACCCAATAACTCATTATCGGATCTTGCTGTCGGCGTAGTGCCAGATTGGCCCAAAACCCAAACTGTAGCGTGTTCCAACGCATGAACTTGGCGCAAAGTCAAGACTTCCTTTAAGCCGGGCACAAAATTCAGTTGTCGCAACAAGTCAGCATCTTGAGTCCGCTGCGGGGCAAAGTCAAAAGGAAATTCGCTGGCGCGCCAAGAACTAGAAGCAGCATTTGTCGTCATGTCAAAAGGCCTCCACTCATGTCAGATGTTAAGTTTGAGAAACTAGATTTACGGTTGAACGCGCTTGCCTGCGCGAAACTCTCCCGAAAACCGTCTGCCTTTAGCATCTGTAATTATTCCCCTACCGTGAGGCAGTCCCTTCCGCAATTCACCTTCGTAGCGAATGCCATTGGGAAAGCTGCAACTACCTTTGCCGTCTAGCTTTTCGTTAAAAAACTGACCGTCGCAGCGGGTGCCGTCAGCGCGGGTGAAGACTCCCCGCCCAAACGGGTTTCCTGCGAAAAACTGTCCGGCGTATCGATCGCCACTAGCAAAGATAAATTGCCCTTGGCCGTGTGGCTGACTGCTAGCAGCCCCGCCGCCAACTTGTTGAACAATTTCAAATGTTCCCCTGTAGCGGTCGCCATTGCCAAAAATAGCTTCTCCCCTAACGATGAGACCGTTGCGGAACTCTCCTACCATGCGGTCATCGTTGGCGAACAGGAATACGCCTTGACCGTTGGGCACGCCGTTGCGAAATTGTCCTTCATAGCGATCGCCCTTGGAGTATACGTATACTCCTTGTCCCTGGGGTCTGCCGTTGACGAAATTGCCTTCATAATTGTCGCCATTCTCGTAGTTGCACCTGACTCGACCGTTAGGGGGAGAGCCTTCGCAAGCGGGAGGGCGCTTTTGATCTGCGGCTGGGGCTGCTAATGACGACTGACTGTTGGCTACGAGTGAGAGGTATCCTGCCCCCGAACTAACCAACATTAGTATTCCGAGTTTTTGAATTGAGCGAAGCATAACTGTTCTCAATTTTCGTTCCAAGGATTGAGGTAAATTTTGCATTAAACTGGCTTCTCCGCAACTCGGGGAGATTTTTCTCCCACAATTTTAGAAACCTCTACACCGTTTTCTTCTAAAACCACAATCGGATCGGCTCCTGATTTGAAATCAACTCGTTTGATCAGCACCTGCCCGCTGGCAATCCGCTGTCCTACTTTGATATATCGACTTGTTGGCTCGTTAGGTGCTTTCACAATTACCAGTATGTCATTACCAACTCTGACTACGCCACTAACTTCAACTCCTTTGGCATTGTCTGTCGAAGGCGGTGGGGGTGGTGGTGCCGGAGCAGGTGGGGGGGGTGGTGGGTTCGGGTCTTGCCAGGAGGGCGGCGCAGTTAATTCGGGCAGTTTGGGCAGACCGGGCAGTTCTCTGGTGGCGATGTTGGGAATTGTGGGAGGGCTGGGGGGGCGAGCAGCTATCGCTGGGGGGCGTCCCGGTCTTGCTGCCGGTCGTCCGGGTGTGGCTGCCGCCGGTCGTCCGGGTGTCCCTTGGGGGCCTGGAGTCGTGCCTGTTGGGAAGCCCGGTATAGACGGCACTCCGGGTATAGATGCGGGAGATCCTGCTATGTCTGGGGAGCCTGCTGGTCTCGTTCCGCGTCCGGGGCCGGCCCTCGGCCGTCCGGTGATTCCTGTTGGGACGCCCGGTATAGACGGCACTCCGGGTATAGATGCGGGAGATCCTGCTATGTCTGGGGAGCCTGCTGGTCTCGTTCCGGGGCGTGGTCTAGCAGCGGGGCGTCCGGGAGCTGGTTGGGGACGCGCTGAAATTGGTGGCCTCCATTGGGGGGGGAGCGAGGTCAACGGCAGGTTGGGAAGACTGGAAACCTCTGCTGGGCTTTGGGGTTTGGGAAGTTCGGCAGTTGCGCCGCCGGGTGTCCTTCGGCGCTGGGCTGGCGTCCACTGAGGCGGGTTTCTATCGTCTGGTAGCTTGGGCAGATTTGGCACTTGCCGGGTTGGCAGGTTGGGCAGTTCGCCCGGTGTCCCGCCACTGTCTGTTCTGAGCGGTTGAGGGGGAAGGACTGAGAATGGGTCGTTTGCTTTTTCGGGAATGAGAGTCTGTGGAATTGCCGTCCGATTTAAGGGAGCTCCCGGTGCTGTCTTTTTGGCATCGATGTCTGCTTGAGCTTGTCTTGCCCGTTCGTCGGGGTTTGTAGGTCGGATCAAGCCGGGGGGCTGCGCCGCTACTACGGGGGAGGGGAATGTCTGAGCTCCTGGGGTGGGACTTGTGGCCTCCGCGCCGGGAGTTCCGGGAGCGTTGGCTGGTGAGGAAGATGCTGCACCGGGACTGAGAGTAGGACTAGGAGTGGGACTGGCCGTGTTGCCGCCCCCGTCGCCGCCGCATCCTCCGATCGAGAAAGCCAGCATTCCTATAGTTGCAAAATATAAAAGTTTACGCATTACCGATCGCCCCAAACGCCTGACTTTTAAGTGATCCAAATGGCCAGCGCAGTTGCTGCCATTTGCCGCCTTAAGTTTACCTGTGTTTGATGGTATGCGATCGCTTGAAAATTGCCAAGTTTTCCTGGCTCGTCCGATCGGGCTCTTCGGGCGCTGGGTTTTCGGGATCAGGTTAGGATATCAATGGCGGTAGTTCTTCGAGATATTGAATCAATAAAGGCATTCCTATGGTGGCAAAAGTGATTCTCCAGCGGACTTGGCGATCGGGCATTGTTTCTGCGGTTGTTTTGGCGACAGTTGGTTTGGTGGGGGGCCTCTCGGTGCATTCTCATTCAGATCCGGCACTATTCTCAACAATCTCTAAGAAACCGGGTTTGACGAAAAACCTAGACCACTTGAGCAAGCAGGCAGAAACTAAGGTGATAACACTGGTGTCGGATGTGAGTTCTCAGCAGCTCGATCGCACTTCAACAGCAGACTCGGGAGCGGTAACTGGCAATGTGTACTCTCAGTTTCGCAGGGGCCCATCAAATCCGGGCGCTCAACCGCCGGCAACTGGGCCGGCAAATCCATCTGGGAATCAAAAGGTATTTCAAGCTAAAATTAAGCGCCGCGCTAGCGGGACGCCGGTGATTGATGTGGTTTTTAACGGCAACAAGACTTTTGAGATGATTGTCGATACCGGGGCGAGTGGCACTTTGATTACTCAGCGGATGGCTACTGCACTGTCCGTGAAAACCGTCGGCATCGCGAGAGCGGGGATCGCTGACGGTAGTGTTGTCGAGTTCCCGATCGGGCGCGTACAGTCGATCGGTGTCGGCGGTGCTTTGATCAGAAATGTCGAAGTGGCGATCGCCAAACAAATGGAAATTGGTCTGCTCGGTCACGATTTCTTTGGCAATTACGATGTCAAAATCAAAAAAGATGTTGTAGAGTTTTATGTCCGCTGACAGAAGTGAGCCGACTCAAAAAACCAATTTTTGCTCAACTCCCATAAAGTTATTCGCACCCGAGTCAAGGCTCTTAAATTTCTTTCTTGAGGCAGTAGAAAAACGCAGCTAAGTGTGGTATTATTTTGATTGTTTAAAGAGCCATCGACCTATTCCTGAAAATCTTGCTACAAAAGCACCACCTCGGTTTGTGATCTCCGTAACAGTCTCCGACTGTGGATTCACCGTTCAAGGCAAGGCAATAAATTGAATAAGAAGCAAAGCAGGTGGAAATTAGTTCCTAAAATGCTGTGGCTGAAGGAACTTTGCTTGGTGTTGTTCAGTCGCAGCGTAAAAAATCTGTAAAATGATTGGCGGAAGATGTTCCGCAAACTTCGGAAGTCAGGGCGATCGAGAAATTAATTATTGTAAATAGGGTATTCGCATGGCACAAGCGTCTGTATCTCCTGTAGTGCTGATTATTTTAGACGGCTGGGGTTATCGTGAACAAAAAGACGGAAATGCGATCACACAAGCGAAAACACCCGTGATGGACAGCCTCTGGGCAGTCTATCCCAGAACTTTGATTCGTACCTCTGGGCGGGCGGTAGGCCTTCCCGAGGGGCAAATGGGCAACTCGGAAGTTGGTCACTTGAATCTGGGGGCGGGCCGAGTGGTTCCTCAAGAGTTGGTGCGGATCTCCGATGCAGTGGAAGATGGTTCTTTGCTAAGCAATCCAGCGCTGGTTAAGCTTTGCGAGAAAGTCCGCGCCAGTCACGGCAAGTTACACCTAACGGGTCTTTGTTCCGAGGGCGGGGTTCATTCCCATCTCAGTCATATCCAGGGTTTGCTGAAATTAGCCGCCTCACAGGGAATTTCTGAGGTTTGCATTCACGCGATTACTGACGGCCGCGATACTACTCCGAAAGAGGGTGTCGAAGCTCTAGGCAAGATTGAAAGTTATATCGAACAGGTAGGAGTTGGTCGGATTGCTACCATCAGCGGTCGCTATTACGCGATGGATAGGGACAAGCGCTGGGATCGGGTGCACCGCGCCTATGAAGTGATGACGACTGAGGGTGCGCCTGATGGTCGATCGGCAGTTGATGTGTTGCGGGCCTCCTATATTGAAGGAGTGACCGACGAGTTTGCTGTTCCGACTCGAATTGCGCCAGGAGCGGTAGCATCCGGCGATGGGATGATTTTCTTCAATTTTCGCCCGGACAGGGCTAGAGAGTTGACTCAGGCTTTTGTGGCTCCCAATTTTAATGGGTTTGAACGGCAGTTAATTGAACCCCTGGCCTTTGCGAGTTTTACTCAGTACGACCCGAAGTTGTCGTCGGTTTTGGTGGCTTTTGAACCGCAGAATTTGAACAATATTCTGGGTGAGGTGATTTCTAAGCATGGTTTACGTCAGTTGCGGACGGCGGAAACTGAAAAGTATGCTCATGTGACTTATTTTTTTAATGGGGGTCTGGAAGAGCCTTTTGAGGGGGAAGACCGCGAAATGGTGCAGAGTCCGATGGTGGCTACCTACGATGAGGCGCCGGAAATGTCGGCGGCCCTGGTGACGGATGGGGCGCTGGCGGCGATTGAGAAGGGCATTTATTCGTTTGTGGTGATTAATTACGCTAACCCGGATATGGTTGGGCATACGGGGATGATGGATGCGACGATAATTGCGATCGAAACTGTAGACAAATGTCTGGGGCGGCTGGTGACTGGCGTTACCAAAGCTGGGGGAACGGCAATTATTATTGCTGACCACGGCAATGCTGAGCAGATGTTCGACGAGAACGGGAATCCTTGGACGGCTCACACTACTAACCCCGTTCCGTTTATTCTAGTAGAAGGCGAAGGTCTGAAAATTCCGGCTCACGGAACGGATGTTCCTCTGAGGGCGGACGGTTGTTTGGCTGATATTGCGCCGACGATTCTGGCTTTGTTGAGGTTGCCTCAGCCCCCGGAGATGACGGGACGCTCTATGATTGAAGCGGCTGATTTTGAAGTTCGCGCCAATCGCACTCCGGTGCGAGTCCGGCTTTAAAAAGATGCTAAAGGTAGGGACACGGCACTGCCGTGTCCCTACCTAAATTGTGCTACCGTGTCCCGGAGGAGATTGTGCGCGATCGACAAGATTTGATATGATGATTAATTACCAATTACCAATTACCCTAATTATGAATATAGTTTCTGTTTTACAAGTTATCTGGTCTTTGTCTGCTTTAGGACTTGTGGTTTTTGTATTGCTACACAGTCCTAAAGGCGATGGCATTGGAGGGATTGGCGGACAAGCTCAATTGTTTACCAGCGCCAAAAGTGCGGAAACGACTCTGAACCGGATTACTTGGGGTCTATCTATTGTTTTTATGGGTTTGACTGTAATTTTGAGTGCTGGTTGGTTGACTCCTAAGTTATAATATTACGATTTTTAACCGCAGATGAACGCAGATAATATCAAGTTGATCTGCGTTCATCTGCGTCTATCTGCGGTTGCAAAAATGTGGTTGTGGAAAGTTACGAGAAAATTTCGATCGCTGGCAGTGTTTTCATTGGCTTTAAGTTGTTTTAGCCTGATAATTTTGACTCAGGTTAATACTCCTGCTGCGAGTCCTCCTCCTGTCCCGAATAGTTGGCCTCCTCCACAGGTTCACCCTTTGCCGCCAATGGCGAATTGGCAAGATTCCACTGATAGCGGTGATTATTTCGATCGGGTTAAGCCACCGACTGTCGGTCATTTGCTGTGGTCGAAGTTTCCGATTCAGGTTTATGTTGAGCGTCCCATTGATGCTAATAAGTCTGAAGAATGGGTAGGGGCTGTATTGAGTGTTGTCCGGGAATGGGGGGTTTATTTGCCTTTGGAAGTGGTGGATAATTCGGAGGTTGCTGATATCATCATTTTACGTCAGGCTCCGCCTTCGCGTCAAGGCTTGTTGCGATCGCGCTCGGGAGAGGCTACCTATGAATTGTACGCCCGTCGGGATGGGGATAAAACAGTTTTATCTCATCGGTTTTCGGTTTATTTGAATCCGAATCAAGTGGGTAAGTATGTTCTGGCGACGGCGCGGCACGAGTTGGGCCACGCTTTGGGAATTTGGGGCCACAGTTTGATGGAAACTGATGCGCTGTATTTTTCTCAAGTGAGAAATCCTCCGGCTATTTCGGCGAGGGATGTTAATACTTTGAAGCGGGTTTATCAGCAGCCGACTCGGTTGGGGTGGGAATTTTAGTTGAAACCAGTTGAAACCACAAATTCCCGAATAGAATTCGCGTCTACACAAACGAAGTCGGCCTCCGCAGACTAAAGAAAAAAATTGGGATTAGTTAGCAATAGGAAATATAAAAAATATGAAAGATGAATGTTTTGGGATTGTGCCGATTTTTGGAAAGGAAGCTGATGCTTTGTTTTTATTGATTCAACATCAAGCCGGACATTGGGCGTTTCCTAAAGGTCACGCGAATCCGGGGGAATCTCCAGCGGAAACGGCAAGGCGGGAATTTCAGGAGGAAACTGGTATATCCGATTTTGAAATTCTGGATGAGCCGAGTTTTACGGAACATTATTCTTTTGTTAAGAATGGGGAGCCGATTGAAAAAACTGTCAGTTACTTTTTAGGCTTTGTAAGTTCGATGGAAGTAGTTTTGCAAGTGGAGGAAATTCAAAATTCTGCTTGGGTTTCTTTTGAGGAAGCAGTTAAGCTGATTACTTTTGATGCCAACCGCCGAATGTTCGAGGAAGTTAAGGCATATTTAGATGGTAGGAAGATAGGAGTCGGCGGTTGAAACCGATCCTAAACAACCGAAGTCCCTGTTTAAGAGACTAAGAAAATTTAAGACGGATTTGGTATAAGTTCTAATTTAGAAACCCGGTAAGTTTTGCGATACCGAGTTTCTTAAGTGTCAGATTTTGTGGGCGAATTATGCCACCAATCTGAGGTTATTTGTTGATTTTCTGGACTTTGGCGTGTTGTTGCAGGCGAGAGAAAACGTTGTAGGCGTCGGGGCCGGGATTGTCGTGTTCGACACCGTCGATGGGGCCGTCGATGGCTTTCCAACCAGCAATTCCGCCTTTTAATTCGGCTACTTTCAGGAAGCCTGCTGTGCGGAGAAGGCCTGCGGCTTCGGCTGTTTGTGCGTCGGTTTCGCCGTAGATGTAAATGTCGCGCACGGGTTCTAGGCTGGATTTTGCCCGATCGACTAATTCGCCTATTGGCATCGGTTGGGCGCCGGTAATGCGGCTTTTGTTGAAGCTTTCAAAATCGCGCACATCGATGATTGTGAGTCCTGGTTCGCCCCAATCTAGACGGGCTTTGAGGTCGTGGCTGGATGCTTGGGCTTTTAAACCGGGAGGGGTAGGAGTAAGATCGGGAAGTTTTTCTTTGATGTCTGAAATTTGGTCGGGAATAGTTTTCATGGGTAAAGTTTTGTTGAATGCTTTGATTGCAATGTAACAATATGTGTCGATTGAATGCGTCTTTCTAAAGGCAGAATCGAGCATTGAACTAAAGTCGCAGTTAAGCTGGTTTGCTGGTTGTTAGCTGCGGTTGCGATCGCTATGTTTGTTGAGTTTGCTAAGCTGTCCTGGGTTCTGATGCGGATTGTTTTGATTGAAAAGTGCGATCGATCTTATTTGCTGCGGATATTTTGAAGTGCGATCGTTCGTCCGATCCGTTATTTTATCAAACGATCGCATCTTAGTCAACCCCAATTATTTTAAAATGAAATTTGCATTATGTTGTGATCCGCCTCGCGCCGCATTTTGCAGAAAATTTGAGATGTTTTTTATCAAGATTCCTGGTAAAATTTGATACTAAGAACAAGTATTTAAAGGTATGAATATGTCTAAAAAAGCTGAAGGTGGGCTGCCGAAGAGTTTTACGCCGGCAGAGGAAGCGAAGGCAAAAGTTAGGGTGCTGTTGAATTTGTGGGATGAGGGGGAAGGGAAAAATAAGGTTAATCAAGGGAAGTTGACTAAGCTGATTGCGAGAACTAATGAGACTAAAAAGACTTATGAGGCGGTTTTGAAGGAATTGGAGGACTCTGGGGCGATCGCATATTTGCGGGAAAAGGGACGATCGCAGGTGGAATTGACTGCGAAGGGGAAAGAGGTTTTAGCGGCAGGTTTGAAAAGTCAGGATTCTTTGTTTGTGTTTGACGGTTCCCAAATGGGTGCTCGGCTGGGAAATGCTTTGTTGAAATGGATTCGGCATCACGATGGTGCGGTGGGTGTTGGTGTTGAGACGGGGAAAGGGGATGTAGGGGCGATCGCCTCCTATGAAGAATTTATGTCTGTGGCGTTGAAGGTATACGACAGCTTGAACCGGGATTATAACTTAGACGATTTAGTGCCGATTTATCGGATGCGACGGGCGATCGGGGAAAGGGTAGGGCGATCGGAGTTCAATGAGTGGCTGTTGGAAATGCAGGCTAATGACATTTTTCAGCTAATGGCTGGAGAAACACAAGACATCACCTCAGATAAACGTGAAGACTCAATCACCATTCCTGGCGGTGCATTCCGTTACTACGCCAAGCGTTTGAATTCATAAAATAGCCCTGAATCTTTTTGTAGTTCGTTACCTCACACCTGATCGCTATGAACAATATATCAGTTTCTTCGATAGAATCCCTCAATGCTGCAATTCAAAATCACAACCCATTTAGCAAAGCAGGAATTGTCAAAGAACAAGACATTTGGGGAAAAGGGTTCCCCGATATTCCTACTCTAAATGCTCACGCTTCCGATGCCATTTTTCAGGCTGTTGAAAAAGTACAAACAAGTCAATCTAGCCAAGAGAAGGTCACTTCACTGGTATTAACCGCTCAACAGGGAGTGGGAAAAAGCCACATTTTAAGTCGTACTCGCCACAGACTAGAAACTAATGGTGGTGCTTTGTTTGTTTATGCCAGTGTGAATAACTACACCGACTTAAACTTGATAAAATACCAATTTCAGCAAACTTTAGCTAACAGTTTGAGCCACACAGGCAGCCAAAACGTCATGCAATGGCAAGAAATAGCGGCAGCAATGGCAAATGAAGGTTTCAAAGGTATCAATTCTGCTTCACAAAATCTTTCTGCTCAAGAACTTCTAGATCGATTTGACAGAGTATGCGCTAGTTGGGCAACTAAAAATAAGAATTTCATGAACACCCTGACTAAGCAAGTTCTCAAAGCCAAATCAAAGGCAGATCCTTATATTGTTCGAGCTGTTTTGTGGACTTTATCAGAATCTGAAACACCTTTTGCTATCAAATGGTTATCTGGTGAAGAGTTAGATAAATCTAAAGCTGAGGAATTAGGATTACCGTCTAATTCCGGCAAGACTAATCAGGACAGAGAAGCAGAATCTCTGAATAATGTCCAGCAAATTTTAAATTTGGTGAGTTACTACAGTCCTGTAATCATTTGTTTTGATGAAATAGATGTAAATACAAGTTGTAGAGATGATGGCTTAACAACACCGCAGGTAATTGCGGATTTAGTTAAGCGTTTGTATGATACTCTCGAACACTCCGATCTCGGTCAAGGTTTGGTTATTATCACAGTGATGATGCCCTATACATGGACAGACACAGTTAACGTAATGTCTGGCGGTATACCGGATCGAGTTTCAACATATACGCAGCGAAAACCAATCGATTTAAAATACTTAAATGGTGACT
The DNA here is from genome assembly GCA_031372825.1 of Cyanobacteria bacterium OTE_58_metabat_593. Classification (GTDB taxonomy): domain Bacteria; phylum Cyanobacteriota; class Cyanobacteriia; order Cyanobacteriales; family Microcoleaceae; genus Microcoleus. The sequence continues at coordinate 17,279 of JANMLZ010000150.1, forward strand.
CTCTAGTTGATTTAGTCGGACTATGGTTACAAGATTTCTATCAAGTCAGGAATTTAAACCCTCCTCATCCGGTTTATCCCTTTGAGGAAACTCAACTGAGAGAACATGGTAGAGGTAAGCCAACTGTACGCGAAGCTTTGAACTGGTGTGCAGAGAATTTTCAAGTTTTCATGCCTCCAATGCCTGAACTTCCAGAAGATCCTATTGAGCGGTTTGAGTTTGCTTTAACCAAAGAACTTGAGGCAGACATTAGAGAGGAGATGGAGGATAATTCCACAATTGCTAAGGCTATTTACTTTGGCTTTGAAACCTTGAAAGGTCAGACAATTGACAAGGTAACAGTTGATGACATTACTGAGATTAAACCAAAGGCAAAAAATGCGGGTTGGATCGGATTCAAGATAATTGGCACTGAAAACGGAAAAGCTATCAAGATTGGTGTGGCAATTATCCAAACTTCTCAATCTGAATTAGTTGCTGCATTAAAGCGCTTAATTGATTATCAGACCTTTGATTTTACGCGCGGTTGTTTAGTACGTTCCCAATCCAAAATAGAAAATATCAAGAAAACTTCTAAAGCCTACAAGCTACTAGAGGAACTCGTATCAGTAGAAAAAGGCGGTGAGATCGTGTATTTGGTTGAAGAGCAAATAAAACCGCTGATGGCTGTCCGTGCTGTTTGTAAAAAATGCCGAGATTATAATTTAACAGAAGACCAGGTTTTTGAGTTCATATCTCAGAAGCACCTCACTTTTGAGAATCCTTTACTGCGGGAAATTTTGAGCGATCCCTCCGGTGAAATGCCTGTCGTTGACGAGGAAGATGAAAGCCTACTTTTAGAAGACATTTTCAACCCTCCCAGTAGTGATGATACAGATGATGGGGATCTAAGTGACCTATTTAGTTAACCATGAGCAAATCAATTTTGCTTCAAACAGCTCTGGCTTTACCAAATCCAGATATTGAAGCTTTAATCCAAGGACGAATGATTGCAGCTATGCCTCGGATGTTTCTAAATCCGGGGCGGACATTTGCTTTGTATCCAGCCAATTTGTCGGTTGATTTGCTATCTGACAATCGATATTATCGATCGCATTTTTTGCCGATTGCTCAAAAGGCACTTGCTCAATTAAATTCAGATCAAGTTTCGATCAAAGCTTGGGCTAGGTGCGAATTGTGTCAAATGGTGAACGATCCTGAATCATTAGAGGCTTTGTCGCAATTAACAGTCTGGAAAACAGAGGCATTACAGCAAATTCTCCAGCAGCGTCCTTTTATTTTTGTAGCTTACCTGCGGGTTTATTTGCTGCCTCAGCCGCTGGAAATGTCTGTGCAATCTAGCAGCAATTTTGTATCTTTGCCAAAATCCCTAAATGTTAGTGATTCTTCACCTGTGTTGAGCAATAATATCTTTGCTAAACGCCGTCAACAACTGGAAAAACTAGAGCCGCCAGAACATCCAGAATTGGAAGAGTTGCAAAGTGCGATCGTGCATTTATCCACCACCAACCCAAAAGCCAAACAGCTAGACGCAGAAATCCAAATGTTTCTAGGTTGGTCGGAAAATTCACCTACAACAAAACCAGATCCTGATTTAGATTGGATTAAAACGATCGCACAAATCGGCAATTCTAGCGACGGTAATACATTTGAAAAGTTAGTCCGCCAAAGTTTTATCAAGCTAGGATTTGCCAATTCTAACAATAAACCTAAAGCTAGTCTCAATCCAGAATCAACAGGCGGCGCTGGTGGTTTGGACTTTTATTGCGAGACTCCCTATCCAGTAGCGGGAGAGTGCAAAGCTAGCAAACATGAAAGTGTACCTAATAGTGTCACCGCTCAACTAATTCATTTAGGTTTGACTCACTTGGGTCAAGATAAGTTCGATCGATCGGTTAAAATGATTTTGGCGGCTGGGCCTTTAACTAATCCAGCTAATCAAGCAGCTATTGGTAGTAAAATGAACGTCATCCGCCCGGAAACATTGCAAAGATTAGTTGAATTGAAAGCTAAGCAACCAGGTTCGATCGATTTATTACAATTAAAACCTTGTTTGGAACAACAGCCATTTGGTGAGGAAGCCGATGCTAAGGTTAATCGCTATATTGACGATGTGCGGAAAAAGCTTAAAGTGCGATCGTATCTTATCAAAATCGTGAAAAATCGTTTAGAAATCACAGGTGTTGAAAATGCCGGAGTTGAGGCTCTTCATGGGGCATATTATGCTAATCCCAATCCACCTCAGCCATTGAATCTGCAAGAAATGCACGAGATTTTAATAGAACTTTCCTCGCCATTGACGGGTTTTTTAGGGCGAATTAAAGAAGATGATTGGCGGCGCGATCGCTTTTATTTTCTGCGCGATTTACTGCTAGATGATTGAGATGAGAAAGGTCGATCGCACTTCGTCCAATATCCTACACAGAATCAGGATCTACACCCAACTCTCGCAACCTCGCCGCCAACCTTTCAGCTTTCTGCAATTGAGCTTGTTCTGCCTTAATTAACTCCTCTATCAATGGCGGGTTTAGTATTTCATCCACCAACAAAACCAAATCTGGAAATAGTACAGATGCAATTTTTTGCCCCAGCAAATAATCATTCTGTTCGTAAATATCGTCGTCTTCTGGAAATGCTAAAACCCGCAGCTTTCCCTTCTTCTGCTTCGGATCGGCTATCCAATATTCCGGCACATCAGCTAAGTTGTACTCCGCTCGTTTAATTATGTAATATTCAGGGTGATTTTCGCTGACTACTTCTATCACTAATAGTGGCTTTTCATCAAAATCGAGGATGCCTGCACCGGGTCTAGCAGCAGCTTGTTCTAGAAGACTTTTAGTGCAGACGACTACATCGGGAATCCGGGATTTATTTTCATCTGTTCTCACTCCAAGATTAGTTTTTACTACTAAGTCGAGATTGTGAGCCGCGAGGTAATGCTGGATTTTGTAAACCAAATATTCGCAAATTTTGATGTGTAAAATTGTTGCTGTTGGCATCGGGATTAATTTGCCTTTGTACAGTTCATATTGTACATCAGGATCTCCTTGATAAACTCTGTATTCTTCAAAGGTTAATGTGGGTGAATCATCAACTTCTTTTTCTTCTAAAACTGGGGCGATTGATTGAGACATAGTTTTTGGTATGAGTAAGTTTGTAGGGTGCGTCAGGTGAAGTTGTGGGGCGACGATCGAGCGTTTGCGGACTGACGCACCCTACTAACTATTGTAGATCGGATTACCATTTGGGCGATCGCCTCAACAAAGCTGTAGCCGCCTCACTGTCGAGTGGTTTCGAGAAAAAGTACCCCTGACCGTACTCGCAGCCGATCGCCCGCATTTGAGCCAATTGGACGGCAGTTTCGACACCTTCTGCCACTACCTCCATCCCCAAACTGCGGGCCAGCATGACGATCGCCCGCACGATTTCCAAATTTTCGCCCATTTCCCCGACGCGACTGACAAAAGACCGATCGACCTTCAAAATATTAATCGGGAATTTGTGCAAATAACTCAGAGACGAATAACCAGTGCCGAAATCATCAATGCACAGCCCGATTCCCAACTCTCTCAACTGCGAAAGCATCGCCGCCGCCGCTTCCCCATCTTCCATCACCACAGTCTCAGTAATCTCCAACTTCAAACAGCGCGCATCAACACCCGTTTCCTGCAAAACTTGCTTAATTTGCTCGATCGACTCTGGTTCTGAAAACTGCCTCCCGGAAAGATTTACTGCTACTGTTAGCCGCGAATTTCCCACAGGCAAATTCAAACTCTGCCACTTAATAATTTGGCGACAGCTTTCGTTCAAAACCCACAAACCCAAAGGCGTAATTAACCCAGTTTCCTCCGCCATCGCAATAAATTCCATCGGGGAAACTAAACCCCGTTCCGGGTGCAGCCAGCGCACCAGCGCCTCAAATCCGATAACTGAGCCGCTTTTTAAACAAACAATCGGCTGATAATAAACAGTAAAAGGACATTCCAATGTAGGAGGAGCCAATTGCGATTTCGGACGCTCGAACGGACGGTCAATTTCGCCCGTCGGCGAGTTTTCACCCGCCGCGAATGCGGAGAAATCCACCATCGAATATGTCAAATTCAATTCTTCAACCGACTGCCGCAAATCGTGTTCCAAGTGCATCAAAGCCACTGCCCGAGTGTGCATTGCACTTGTAAACACTTCGTAGCGAGCTTTACCGAGAGCTTTGGCGCGGTACATCGCAATATCAGCATCGCGCAAAATATCTCCTGGCCACTGATATTTGTCGGTACTCAAAGCAATGCCGATGCTAGCAGTAATTAAAACTTTATTACCTTCCAAATTCAGTGGCCGTTCGATCGCCCTCAGAATTTTCTTGGCTTGGGCGATCGCCTCATCAACACCTTGAATTTCCTCCAGCAAAATCACAAACTCATCTCCCCCCAGACGAGCCGCCGTATCGCCCGATCGCAAACAAGTCAAGAGACGGCGAGCCACAGCCACCAACAGCCGATCGCCCGTACGGTGTCCCTGACTGTCATTAATCACCTTAAACCTGTCCAAATCCAAAAACAGCACCGCAAACTGATAACTCGGATGCCGTTTGACGCGAGCAAAAGCTTGACCCAACCTGTCAGTTAGCAAAGCCCGGTTCGGTAACTCCGTCAGCGCGTCGTGCAAAGCATCGTGCAACAATTGGTCTTCAGCCACCTTGCGCTCAGTCACATCGTGACAGTTAACCACAATTCCCCGCACCGAAGGTTCGTCGAGCAAATTCGTGGCTACAGCTTCCAAAATGCACCAGAAACCCTCCTTGTGTCGCACTCGGTATTCCGCCAATCCCAGCCCAACTCTCGGCATTTGGATGATACCTTGGAACACTTGATCCACCATCGGCAATTCGTCGGGGTGAATCAAGTCAAATACAGATCGGCCCAGCACTTCCGCAGTCGGGTAGCCCAAAATCCGCTCTTGGGAAGGAGAGACATAGCGGCAAAAGCCTTTCTCGTCGAGAATCACAATAATATCTCTGCCATTTTCAATCAGCGATCGAAAGCGCTTCTCACTTTGCCGCAGTTCTTGTTCGGTGCGCTTGCGATCGGTAATGTCGGTATTCATGTAAATCAGACCGACAATTGTCCCTGTGGCATCTTTAATCGCATCAGCCCGCAGCAGCACTTGTAAAATTTCGCCGCTTTTAGTGCGGTTGGTAACTTCACCAGACCAAGAATAACCCCGGGCGATCGTGTCGAGGATCTCCGAGGCGACTGTGGAGTCAGCAAAAACTGCCGATATACCTCCAGCGAGTTTAAATTCCTGTGCGGTTTCCCATTCAAATAGCTGAGAAAACGCTGGATTTTGATAGATGTGAGTCCCGGAAGCATCGCTAATCCCGATCGCATCGCTCGAACTTTCCACCGCCTTGCGAGTTAAAACCAGAGCTTCTTCTGCCCGCTTGCGCTCGCTAATGTCAATCCCTACCAGACAAGCTGCGTTGCCCCGATCGTACTTTTGAGCCACTATCAAATAGTGTCCCGCCGACTGTCCGCCGGGAATTTTCACCTTAGCACTGAGTTCTTTAACTGCTTCTGTAGCGTCGCCGGCAAAAAACTCCACCACAAAAGAGTTAAAATCCGAGCTAGCGCCCAGAAAACCGATATCTTGACCAACAAAAGCCGACGGTAACAAACCGTGCAGTTTTGCTAAGTGGCGGTTGACACCCAAGTATCGCAAATCCGAGCTAATCCAAGATACTATGCCCGGGACTGCTTCCAAAATAGTTTGCAGTTGGTCGTTAGCTTGCTGTAATGCTTCCTGCACTTCGATGCGTTCGGATAAGTCGGACCCAGTTCCGACGAAGTGAGTCAGATTACCGCTGTCGTCTCGCAGGGGAGATAGGGATAATTTGTTCCAGAAAGGAGTGCCGTCTTTGCGGTAATTTTTGATTGTTACCTGCAATGCTCGACCTTCGCGCAAGGCGTCGCGGATGTTAGCTATTGTAGTTCGATCGGTATCAGGACCTTGCAAAAATCGGCAGTTGCGCCCCAAGACTTCAGCGGCGCAGTAACCTGTCATCCGTTCAAAGGCCGGATTGCAATAAATTATGGGACAGTCGGGTGCATTGGGGTCAGCAATGACAATGCCACTGCTAGTAGCTGCCAAGGCTCGATCGCGCAGCCATAGTGCTTCTGATGCAGTATGGCGATCGGCATCCCCCACTTCACCTAAATTAGAAATTGACTGGTTCTCGCGATCTCCCATCAGCCGAATTTTCAAGCAAACCTTTACAATTTCCGAGTTTTTATTACTTTAACGTTTTTAAGCACTTGTGCAAGCTAAATTTGATCTCGGTGTTTTTGTAAGCCAGATGTCACCATTTATTAGTTATATTTTTTAGCCTTGGTGTTGGGTACTGAATATTCCGCAACTAAAAACCCTCAGTTTTTGTCCCCCTCGGACTCTCTCCCCCTATGCGGTCTCTAAATTTGCCTCTATCGCATGATAAAGCCGAGTTCCCCTGGGCAGACAATGGCACAATATTTTAAAATTAAGCAGCGATAATGAATACGATATTACCCACAATCTCAAGAGCCAAATTGTACAGATATGTCTTATTTTTTTATAAATAACTTTACATTTACCAGAAAGAATTGGTTGAAAGCCTCTCACGAGTGAGGGAGAAATTAAAATCAGACTATTCATTACTCCAATCCTCTTCCTTCTAGGTAGAGGTCGCTCTCAAACTGTCAACTGTCAACTGTCAACTGTCAACTGTTGAAGGTGCTGTTCAATCTTAATTTTCGAGGCGGTTATATTTACAATTACAACTTTGTATTTTTATGAGATGCAATACTTGAAATTTATTAATTTAAAAAATAGTTTCTGCCCGGTTTGCATCTCTATAAATTAATATTTAAAAGACTTGACACTTTCCCTAATTATATAGCAATCCTAAATGAGTTGTAAGTTTTTTACCCCACCCCAACCCTCCCCTTGCTAAGGGGAGGGAGTAAGAAATTCACAAATGATTTAGGATTGCTATAGGTGATCTAAAAGTAACTGCATCGAGTTCGAGAAGAAATTATACTATAGCAATCCTAAATCATTTTCAATAACTGGTTCCCAGGCTCTACCTGGGAACCGATGTAAGCGAGGCTCTGCCTCGCCTGCGAAAATGGAGGCAGAGCCTCCGGATCTGCGTTACCAGGCTCTTCCTGGTAACGAGTA
>JANMLZ010000165.1:0-49070 GCA_031372825.1 Cyanobacteria bacterium OTE_58_metabat_593
CACTTCGCCCAAAGCTCTGCCCTCCTTGCGAAAGTAAAGAATTACCCCAGAACCCCCTGCTTGCGCGGTTTGGATACAAATTTCAATCCCGTGCACCAAATAAGGACGACAGGTGCAAATATCAGAACCGAAAACATCTGAACCATTGCACTCATCATGTACCCGCACCGCTAGTTGCTTTTGTGGGTCAGAAATGTGCGCGACATCTCCAATAATATAAACTGTAGTTCCGCCAATTGGTGGCAAGAAAACCTGCAACTCTGGCCGCCGCACCAAGTCTGAAAACATTCCCCCTGTTTGCTGAAAAAGAACACGTCGGAGAACGCTTTCTTCCACACCAATTCGATTGGCAATTCCCGGCAGATACCACACTGGATCGATCGCAATTTTTGTCACAGCTAAATTGCCTCCCGCTTTGACTATCTTGCCATCAATCTGTACCCGATTGTTGGCAATAGCATCTTGAATTTCCGGTAGATTAATGTGAGCTTTGGTCACAGCGATTGTCGGTCGAATGTCATATCCCTGCTGATAAAATGAGGTATAAATTTCGCTGACCAAAGCGCCAAATGGATCGAGAGAAACAATCAAGTTGGCATCACCCCAACTGGGATATGGCCCGATGTGTTCAGCGGGATATGTATTGGTGAAATCGGGTTTGTGATCCGCTTGGAGTGTGCCGTTGGCTACTGCTAATGCTCGATACACAGAGTAGGATCCCGAATGAGTGCCGATCGCATTGCGATGAGATAATTTGCTGAGACTGCCAATCACAGGCCCCCGTTTCAGCGGATCGATTTCTCCCCAGTGAATGGGAGGATATTTTGTGCCGGATTTGTCGGGATCGGAGCTTGAAACTAGATGCTTGGGTTTTGACACACTTTTTATGGCTTGGTAAGGCTATATATTTTATCCTAATTTATCTACTAATTTTATCGGGCTTGTAGATGTTTATTTTGAAGCAAAATGTATAGAATCAGGAAAATATAACAAACAGAGAAATAGGCAAATATAGCTGTTTACAATTCCTAGGAATTTTGCTATAGTTAAAGATGATAGCACTAAATTATCAAAAAGATATTAACTCACAAATTGAATGTTGCCAAGTAAATCTAATTATCTACTAAAAAATGCTTGTGTGCCTCTGTGTCTGGTGGAGACGCAATCGATCGCACTTAACGCCGATACGATCGCAACTAGACAAACTCGTGATGGTTTGTGTATGGTGGATTTGGAAATTGCTACAGGTGCGATCGCCCAAATTACCCCCGCAGGTACAGAAGCCTCGTCCCAACTTGCAGATATCCCAGTGGTAGATTGTCGCGGTGGCTTAGTTTTTCCTTGCTTTGTGGATATGCACACCCATTTAGACAAAGGTCATGCTTGGGAACGATCGCCCAATCCCGATGGAACTTTCTCAAGCGCGATCGCAACAGTAGGCGCTGACGCTCAAAAAAACTGGAATGCAGACGATGTTTACCGGCGGATGGAGTTCGGACTAAAGTGCAGCTATGCCCACGGTACCAAAGCCATCCGCACCCATATCGATAGCGGGGGCGAACAGGCAACCATTAGTTTAGCAGTATTTGAAGAGTTGCGGGCCAAATGGAGCGATCGGCTAATCTTGCAAGCAGTTTCCCTAGTTTCCCTCGACTATTTACTGACACCAGCAGGCGAAAAGTTAGCGGACAAAATGGCTGAAATCGGCGGCATTTTTGGTGGAGTTGCCTATGTGAATCCAGATTTAGATAAACAATTAGAACGAGTATTTTCCTTGGCGCAAGAACGAGGATTAAACCTCGACTTCCACACCGATGAAAATGACGATCCAGAATCAGTAACATTGCGACAAATAGCTAAAACAGCCATCCGCCATCAATTTGCAGGTCAAATCATCTGCGGACACTGCTGTAGTTTAGCCGTACAACCGCCAGAATTAGTAACAGAAACTCTGGCATTAGTCAAGGAAGCAAATATTGGCATTGTCAGCTTGCCGATGTGCAATCTTTACCTACAAGATAGACAATCTGGGCGTACACCACGCTGGCGGGGAGTGACTCTTGTACACGAACTAAAAGCAGCAGGAATTCCCGTGGCAATTGCTAGTGACAATTGTCGAGATCCGTTTTATGGATTTGGCGATCACGATGTTTTGGAAGTCTTGAATATGGCAGTCCGCATCGCTCATTTAGATATGCCCTATGGAGATTGGCCTAGTGCGGTGACAAAGACTCCGGCAGATTTGATGGGATTGCCGAATTTGGGACGAATTGCAGTTGGTTTACCAGCAGATTTGATTTTGTTTAAGGCGCGGAATTTCAGCGAATTGTTATCTAGGTCACAGCGCGATCGCACAGTTTTGCGGCAGGGTATAGAAATTGATACAACTTTGCCAGATTACCGGGAATTAGATGATTTGTTGGCAACTTAAAATGGTTCAATATTTCAGTTTAAATTAATAATTGCTACCTTGTAAATTCACAAGAGATTTGATATAAATATAAAAGCTAATTCCATCAAGGATGTTTTAAATGAAAGCAGTTATTTTATTATCAGGAGGGCTGGATTCCTCAACAGTTTTGTATCAAGCCAAGGCTGATGGCTACGAGTGTTATGCGATTTCCTTTGACTATCAGCAAAGACATCGGCGGGAGTTGGAGTCTGCAAAGGCGATCGCACTTTCGGCCGGTGTTAAGGCACATCAGGTGGTAAACTTTGACTTGACACTGTGGGGCGGTTCGGCTTTGACGGATAATCAGATCGATTTGCCGATCGACCGTAGTCTCACAGAAATGTCTCAAAACATCCCCATTACCTACGTTCCAGCTAGAAATACGATTTTTCTCAGTTTTGCCCTCGCCTACGCCGAAACCCTACAAGCTGAGCGAATTTACATCGGTGTGAACGCCTTAGATTATTCCGGCTATCCCGACTGTCGCCTCGATTACATCCAAGCCATGCAGGAAGTATTTCGGTTAGGAACAAAGCAGGGTAGAGAAGGAGAAGCTATTAATATTGTAACACCTTTAATTGAACTTAAAAAAACCGAAATTATTGAGTTAGGAAACAAATTGGGAGTGCCTTGGGAGCAAACTTGGTCTTGTTACTCAGGTGGTGAAAATGCTTGTGGTGTTTGCGATTCTTGTCGGCTGCGGCTGGCGGCTTTTGAGCAATTGGGGTTGAAAGATCCGGTGCCTTATGCTTCAAGATGACTCATATCATAAGAAATTATGACTCCAAGTGATTAGAAATGACTTTTTTTACAGATTCTGAAGGGCTATGATTATTTTGCATATTCGTTCTCATCCCTTGCTAGTAGCTGAAAATAGATTGGTACATCTCAATTTTGGAAGGGCGAAGCATTCCGGCAGACAATTTGTTAGTGAAAATCAGAGATTTACTGCCGGAATGCTTCGCCCCTACGAATATGTTTGCAAAAATTAGATACACCGAAATAGATTAATGATTAATGACTACTGACCCAAAGCCTGCCGCTGAGCCTCCAACAACTCCTGAATCCCTGTTTCTGCCACATCCAAAATTTGATTCAACTGACTCCGACTAAAACTTCCCTCTTCCGCAGTTCCCTGAATTTCGATAATGTTCAAATCTCCATTCATCACCACATTACAATCAATTTCCGCCGCCACATCTTCCGCATAATTCAAATCTAAAAACGGTTCGCCTTCCAAAAGTCCCACAGACACGGCCGCCACTTGGCGAATTAAGGGCGATCGCACTAAATCACCTTTTTGCACCAACTTATTCAAAGCATCAGCCACAGCCACAAACGCGCCATTGATAGAAGTCGTGCGAGTCCCCGCATCTGCCTGCAACACATCAGCATCGACAATAATGGTTCGCTCTCCTAATAGTTCCATATCCAAGCACGATCGCAAACTCCGGCCAATCAACCGCTGAATCTCTTGAGTGCGCCCCGATAATTTCATAAACTCCCGCTCTTGTCGCTGCGGCGTAGAGCCTGGTAACATTCGGTACTCCGCCGTCAGCCAACCTTTTCCGGTATTTTCCAGAAACCTCGGCACTCCCGGCTTAATCGTAACGCTGCAAAGTACCTGAGTATCGCCACTTTTTGCTAGCACTGAACCGCTAGCAAATTTCGTAAATTCGCGATCGAAACTAATCGGACGGAGTTGATTTGGCTGTCTGCCATCGGCACGTTTTATAGACATAAAATGGGGAATTGGGAATGGGGAATGGGGAATGGGGAATTGGAAATTGGGAATTGGGAATTGGTCTTTTTCGCCAGTCAATAACCAATAACAACTAACCAATAACAACTAACTAATAACAACTAACAACTAACTATTAACAACTTTAAGAATATCTTGTTGCACTTGTTCTGGTGATTGGTCGCCGTTGATAATTAACAGCTTTTTACGATGCTCATAATAATCTACAATCGGGAGAGTTTGCTCGTGGTATAAATCGAGACGGCGCTGCAAAATTTCTGGACTATCATCCGATCGATCTCGCTGGATCGATCGACTCAACAATACCTCAGTCGGAACCTTCAACCAAATCGCCCAATCTAGCTCTTGTGCCAAATCAGAGAGCAAAAAATCCAACTCTTCAGCTTGAAAAGCCGTGCGCGGATAGCCCTCCAGCACCCAGCCATTAAAGACATCCCACAGCAGCAGCCGGCGGCGAAAGAATTGAATCATAGTTGCGTCGGGAACTAATTCCCCTTTTTCCACATAAGACACCGCTAACTTGCCCAAATCTGTGTCATCTGCGATCGCCTCGCGCAGAATATCCCCCACAGCCAGCAAAGGAATGCTCAAATTGCTGCACAATAGTTCAGCCTGAGTTCCCTTTCCCGCTCCCGGCCCTCCCAGAATCACCAATCTCACAGTTTCTGCTCCTAGCGCTGCGACACTCAAAGTTTACCTGTTATTGAGTCCAAAAATCGCACAAATGACGGAGAATGCCACTGCCGCTAGCTTTTGACAAATTGTATATCTAGCGTGCCATCCGATGTGCGATCGGCCAAGTACACTATATATTGTTAAGCAGGCTCCATCCCTGTCAAGGTCGGAGCCACACTCAAGACTCAATTGCTAATTAAATATTGCCCTATGGTTGCTCAGCTACAAACCCCTAAACTCAATTTAACCCACAGCTTGCCCTACACAGTTCAAGGGCTGGTGCAAGTTTTTACAGCCCCGCACCGCTGCTTTTTTACCAGTGTCATGGCTCAGGCGCTCCGAATTGCAGGACAGGGGAATCCGGTGTTAGCAGTACAGTTCCTCAAAGGGGGAATCAATCAAGGGCATCAGCATCCGGTGCGACTGGGGCAAAATTTAGATTGGGTGCGGTGCGATTTGCCCCGCTCCATTGACAAGGCGGATTTAGATGAATTGGAAATAAAGTCGATCGAACAATTGTGGCAATACGTTCAAAATACCGTGCGCGAAGGTCATTATGCCTTAGTTATTCTCGATGAATTGAGCTTAGCGGTGAATTTAGGCTTAATTCCCGAAGCAGAAGTGCTGGCATTGATTGACAGCAAGCCCCACCATTTAGATATTATTTTGACCGGCCCTTCCATGCCGCCAGCAATTTTGGATGTTGCCGACCAAGTTACTGAAATTCGCCGCAGTCAATGACCATAATTTAAGTTGCGATCTCCAAACGGGCGATCGCAATTTTTATATAAAAACTGACACAATTTATCTGTAGAGTGCGTAACGATCGCCTGACAACTGGTCATTGGGAATTCAAATAACAAATAACAAATAACAATTAACAACTAACTACAAATCTCGCCGCGATAGCAAAAACCACACCCCGCCCAAACCCAAAACACCGCACAAAACCCCGCCTTCCCACCCAAAAACAGTACCCCCCGGCAAATGTCCAGGCATTGCCTTAGAAGTAAAATTCAGTTCAGAATAGTATACCCACTGACCGTTAACCCGCCAGCCCACCCGATCGCCAAACTTCTCCCAAACATCAGCATCATAAACACCAGCCTTTCCCCCCGACTTTAGCCACAAACCTTTTTGCACAGAAAAGCCGAACCTGCGGTGACTGTGCCGAACCCAAAGTTGGTCAATAGTCTCCAAATCCTTAGCTGGAAACTTCCTAATATCTTCCTCGCTCAAATAACCCCTGGAAACTTGCTGCATCACTTCCAGCATTTTCACAGAAGTTTCCTCATCAGCACCCCGCCAATTTTTAGCAGCCAGGAGTCTTTCCAACTGAGAATAATCTATTCCTTTTTCCGACTCTAAGTTCGCAGAAACTAGCGGAGGAGCAGTCACAGGTTGAGTCGGTACAGAAGGACTGATAACAGTTGCCTGCTGCGACTTGGGAACTGTTGGGACAACAGCAACAGCAGGTTTTAGAACCTCCAAAACTTCCACAGCAGACTTGTAGCGGTCTTTGACATATTCCTGAATCAACTTATCCAAAATCTGACCTAAATCCTGGCTGATCTTTGTTCCTTTCGGCAAAGCCTCCCTCCACAGCCAGCGACCTTCCAGCGGGTCGTAAAGGTCATCGTGAATGTCCCCGTAGATATCCAAATAAGGCATAACAGAAGTCAGCAAGCGAATGCAAGTAACCCCCAAACTGTAAAGGTCGCTAGCGGGAACAGCCCTACCGTGACGCTGTTCTAGAGCCGCATAACCGGGAGTTCCCAACTTCGTTCCAGTTTTGGTCGGAGCCTCAGCTACTACCTGTTTGGAAACCCCAAAATCTATCAGTACCAACTTGCGATCGCGATTGCGGCGGATCACATTCTCAGGCTTAATATCCCGGTGAATTACATTGCGCTCGTGAACAAAATTCAGCAAAGGTAACAAATCTAATAGCAGTTCCCTAGTTTTTATTTCGCTATAACCACCGTACTTTTCTAACTCATCCTTTAAATTATTGCCATCAATAAACTCTTGCACCAAATACAAGCGCCCATCTTCCTCAAAATAAGAAATCAACTGAGGAATTTGCGGGTGTTTTAGTTCGTAGAGCCGTCGGGCTTCTTGTTCAAACAGTCGGACATACTTCTTGAAATGAGCGGGCTTCCGCTGAAACTCCTGTGGTGGCGACAACTGTTTGATAACGCACAGTTCCTCAAACTTTCCATGATTGACAGCTCTAAAAGTCCTACCAAATCCTCCGTCGCGCAGCGGCTCAGTTGCTGCATAAAGGTCTTTTAGTAGCAGCTTGGAACCACAATTAAGACAATACTTTGTGCCTGGTGGGTTCTGACGCTTGTCTCTTGGGCAATCGAGATTAAGGCAGTATGTCATATATTAAAAGATGCAAACAAAATTATGCTCAGGGTGTCATTTTATTCAAGAGTCCGATCGCGAGCTGGTTGTTGAGGCGATACCCCGAACTTACGGAGGTGGCAGCCACCCTCCCGTTCTGAGGAGGCGCTCTCGCTAGAAAGCCCCTGAGCAAGTATAACCCTCAAGAGGGTTTGACCTCAAACTCGAAGCCCAAATCTAACCTGAAAATCCGAGAAGGCGCAATACATTTAATTTAGCGGTCAAATAGCCAGCAGATTGGGTGCATCTGCCGTCAGTGCAAATATATTCGTAGGGGCGAAGCACAGATGCGGCAGTAAATCTTTGGTTCTCATTAATAAATTGCCTGCCGCAATGCTTCGCCCTTCCACTCATTGAGATGCACCCCAGCAGATTTAAACAAAAATAGTAATTTATCATCGGCCCACTTAGCTCTACAACGCCGAAAAAAACACTTAGGATTCCGCCTGAGATATAATTCTATTAGCAGAGAGAAGCGGACTAATGGGAGCTACGGCTGTTGTCAAGTTCGATCGACCTTAATATTTCCCTTGTATAAACTTTTACCGAACCCCTGCCAAATCAACAATCCCAAAGTCCCCAACAAACCCACCTTAAAATCAATACTAGCTTGCCCGCTGAGCAATCCGAGCGCGATCGGACAATTAGTTAGTTTTCTGGCATTGCCTTTTTTCAGCTATTACCACTTAATTTTATCTCGCTCCATCTACTTAATTAGGAACTGCCAGTGACACCAAAACTACAGCCCTCTAAAAATTTAAACTCCTCCAAAGAAGCACCGAAAGTACCCTGGTTCGAGCGGTTCATGGCACTGGTTGCCCTCGGAAATTTCAGCCTAGTATTATTTGACATAAGTTACGTACCTTGGCGAGATTTCTACTTTCGGCAACTGCCAGTTATCACCAGAGTATACGACCCATTTAAAGGAATTAAACCCCACCGAGACACCCAGAAATATCTAAAAACCTTAGAAGAATTAAAAATTCAAGTAGTGCAAACAGGCTTGCCATCTCCCCAAGCAGCAGCAAAATTGCAGGAAATAAACAATCTAACCGCGAAAATGATCGACGAAGATCCGTTTCGAGTAGCATCCAAAAGTGGCACCCTAGAAAAAATTAAAGACCGAATGCGCGATCGCATCCCGAATCCGCAAGAATCTGCCAAACAATCATTCCGAACATTCTGGAGCCAAGACCATTTAAACAAACAAGGCTGGCAACCAGAAATAACATGGTTTGACGCCAAAATCAAGCCGTTAATCGCCACCAACTATTACAGGACGATCGGAGAAAACGGCGAATTTACCGACAACTTCTGGCTTCTCGACCTGCCATTTATTGCCATATTCGCGATCGAATTTCTAGCCCGCACCTACTTCATCAGCCGCCGCCACCGCAGCGTCACTTGGCGAGCAGCCATGCTCTGGCGATGGTACGACATCTTCCTGATCCTCCCATTCTGGCGCCTGTTGCGAGTATTACCCGTCACAATTCGCATCCACCAAGCCAAAATGCCGGATCTCCAACCCATACGCACCCAAATCAGCCGGGGTTTCGTCGCCAACTTCGCCCAAGAATTGACCGAAGTAGTAGTAATTCAACTGATCAACCAGATGCAGCAATCAATTACCACAGGCGAACTAGCACGTCAACTATTTCAATCCCCAAAACAGCGATATTTAGACATTAATAATATCAACGAAATAGAAGCGATCGCCACCCGTTTAGTCCAAGTAACCGTTTACAAAGTTCTCCCGCAACTCCAGCCCGACCTAGAAGCCCTGCTCCGCTACAATATAGAACTATTTCTCAAACAATCCCCCCTCTATCAAGGATTCCAGCAAGTACCCGGATTGGGAAATCTACCCGCACAGCTAGCGGAGCAATTGGTGGCAGAACTATCAAAATTAGTCACCCTCGGCCCCCAAGATGCCTACGAAGCCTTTAAAATCGCCAGCGAAGACCCCGTAGGTACCAAACTCTCAAGCCAGCTCGTCCAACATTTCGGGCAAGCTTTAGGAGCAGAACTGCAACAGCAGCAAACCTGGAAAGAAATACAACTGCTGCTTTGCGACTTCCTAGAAGAGTTCAAAATTAATTACATCCAGCGCTTGAGCGAAGAAGACTTCGAGAAAATTTTAGAACAAGCCAAAGAACTGCAACGGATAGCCCCGCGTTAGTCAGTTGACAGTTGACAGTTGGCGAACTAATGACTAATGCCCGATGCCCCATGCCCCATGCCCGATGCCCCATGCCCCATTCCCCACTCCGCAAATGGGCTCGTTCCGAAGGCGGTTTGTCACTCGGCGGGCGATCGAGCTAAACTGAGAGCTGAGGTCTGACTTCGATCGGAGGCAGCCCTCAAACTTCTTGGAAGAAACTGTTTCATCTAGGAGTGGGTAAAGCCCACTTTTTTTGTTGCATAAGTCGCCGCCAAACGGCTTAGGGCATCACAGTTGCCAGTTGAAGACCCCGGCCGAGGGCGACGCAATAATCTCATCCAGAGGTAGAAAGCAGAAAGTAGAAGGCAGAATTTAAACCCCACAAGCTCATCCTCGGGCTTGAAAATCTGACATCTTTTTCTTCATTCCGCAAATCAATTTGAGGGGACAAACCCTCACATCTTGCGGTCAAAAACCAGGTCAAACCAAAGCAATTTCAACACCTGATTTTTCCACAGCCAGTGTCCGAGTTCAGGAGTTTTAACTTAAATATTCGATATGACTCATCCCCTAATCCCACAAATCATTGACTTAGCTACCCCCGTTGCGGAAACACTGGGATTGGAAGTAGTGGGAGCAGTGTTTCACACCAACCAAAATCCTCCCGTCTTGCGGGTAGACATCCGCAACCTCCAGCAAGACACCGGTTTAGCCGACTGCCAGCGGATGAGCACAGCCCTCGAAGCCGAGTTAGAAGCATCCGAAATCATCCCCGATGCCTACGTGCTAGAGATTTCCAGTCCCGGCATATCCCGGTTGCTCAGCAGCGATCGAGAATTCATTACCTTTAAAGGTTTCCCCGTAACAGTCAAAGCCACCGAACCAGACTCGCGAATCAAAGAGTGGAAAGGACTACTGATCAACCGGGATGAAACAACGGTTTATCTCAACCAAAAAGGGCGACAGGTGAAAATTCCCCGCCCTCAAATTGCCAAAGTTGAACTAGACGAAGGAACAAAGGAGAGGTAAAGGGAAATTTTGAGATTTGAGATTTGAGATTTGAGATTGGAGATTTGAGATTTGAGTTTTGAGATTGCCTCGCAGTAAGCTAAAAATGCTTCGCTGCGAGTTAATTTTTAATTATCCGATCTGTAGTAGCGGGTTGAATTGTCACAGCAAATAAATTGTGACAGCACCCATATCCCTTAATCCTCTCCCGTAACTCATAAATTATCGAGAATCGCTTTTTCTCCAAAATTACCAATTACCAATTAAATCAAATCCGTGCTTCATCGGAATTGTAAAATAGAGTCAAAAGTCAACACTCAACTATCATTCATTTTTTTGACTGACAGTCAACAGTCAACAGTCAACAGTCAACAGTCAACAGTCAACAGTCAACAGTCAACAGTCAACAGTCAACAGTCAACTATCACTGACGGTGCAACCGGAATTGATATTACGTATTGTCAAAACAAAAAAGGAGTGTTTTATATGTCAATGGTTCCCCTGCCCGGACTAAAAGAAATGGTCGAAGGTATTAGTAAAGAGCGAAATTTACCCAAACACGCCGTCCAAGCAGCCTTGCGAGAAGCCTTGCTCAAAGGATACGAACGCTACCGCCGCACCCAAAAACTCGACCACTTCAGCGAAGAATACTTCGACAACTTTGATGTAGAACTCGACGCAGAACAAGAAGGTTTTCGCGTTTTAGCCAACAAAACTATTGTCGAAGAAGTTGCCAATCCCGATCACGAAATATCACTTTCCGAAGTCCAAGAAGTAGCCACAGAAGCTCAGCCTGGGAGCATCGTTCTCGTAGATGTAACGCCCAATCAAAAAGAATTTGGTCGCATGGCCGCCATCCAGACCAAACAAGTTCTCGCTCAAAAATTGCGCGACCAACAGCGCAAAATGATTCAAGAAGAGTTCAAAGATTTAGAAGAAACAGTTCTTCAAGCAAGAGTGCTCAGGTTTGAGAGGCAGTCGGTTATTTTAGCTGTTACCAGCAGTTTCGGTCAGCCGGAAGTAGATGCCGAACTCCCCAAACGCGAACAGTTGCCCAATGACAATTACCGCGCGAACGCTACATTTAAGGTGTACCTGAAAAAAGTAGGCGAAGGCTCTACTAGAGGGCCGCAGTTACTTGTTTCTAGAGCCGATGCAGGTTTGGTGGTGTACCTGTTTGCTAACGAAGTGCCAGAAATAGAAGATGGGGTGGTGAGGATTGTCGCCGTAGCCAGAGAGGCAAATCCGCCCTCCCGGCACGTCGGCCCTCGGACTAAAATAGCAGTTGATACTCTCGATCGCGATGTAGACCCGGTAGGAGCCTGCATCGGAGCCCGGGGATCGCGGATTCAGGTAGTAGTCAACGAATTGCGGGGCGAAAAAATCGACGTGATCCGCTGGTCTCCCGATCCTGCAACTTATATTGCAAACGCTCTGAGTCCTGCTAGAGTAGATGAAGTGCGTTTGGTTGCCCCAGAAGGCAGGCGCGCTCACATTTTGGTCGCGGAAGACCAACTGAGTCTTGCCATTGGCAAAGAAGGTCAGAATGTCCGCCTCGCAGCCCGCCTGACAGGTTGGAAAATCGATATCAAAGATATTGCTAAGTACGATCGCGACGCCGAAGACACCAAATTAGAAGCAGAAGCAACTAGGCTTGAAGAACTAGCAGGCGACTACTACGAAGACGACGAATCAGGCAAGGGCGGCGACGAGGAAACCGCAGAATTTGAGGCTCGCGTGGCAGCCACTACGGAAGAAACTGAAGCCCCAGTCTAAAAACTGCGACTGCATTCTTATTTTCTTGACGGGAGACCAGGAGGACTTGTCCCCTACTCCCACTCTCCCACTCTCCCCCTCAGACAAGAGATGAAACCGAACTACCGGTGCTGTGCAAGTTGTCGAAAAATAGCTGATAAGGAAGCTTTTTGGCGAGTAGTCAGGGTCTATCCTTCCCATCAGGTACAATTAGATCGTGGCCTCGGTCGTTCCGCTTACCTTTGTCGGGCGAGCCAATGCCTCAAAGCAGCTCAGAAAAAAAATCGACTTGGGCGATCGCTCAAAGCGCCTGTATCTGACGAACTGTACCAAACACTTTGGCAGCGTTTAGCCACATCTGATTTGACATCTGACTGTGGCCGGGCCGGGCGAAAAAGCGACAATAGTTCGGACTCGACTGTATAAACCCTCCTGGGCAGCCCTACCAGTAATTATTGGTAGCGCCAGCTCTAAAACCCCAATCCGATCGGCCCACCAGTCTGGAAAGATTTGTGTCAGATTAGATAATGGTAGGGTACTAGCAGAGGTATCCTCAAGGTGGAAAGACAAATTTTGAAGCTTGAAAGAATGGCTGTTGCCAAAATTCACACTTCTGAGTTCTCTCGTTCCCAAAAAAACTTGAGAATTGTCCAACCACAAACTTCAGCGAGTTACATCTTTTTAGATAAAATTGCTGAGCGAGTACCAAAACCCCGATTCCTGACACTGAATCAATCACAGCGAATGATGTCGTCATTAGAACAAAAAATCACAATGTAAAAACTGGTTGGCATAAAAGAGGGCAGAGTGGATGAACAACGGCAAAGTAAGAATTTACGAATTATCACGGGAACTAAATTTGGATAATAAAGACATCTTGGCAGTTTGCGAACGGCTCAATATTTCAGTGAAGAGCCACAGCAGCACAATTACAGAATCTGAAGCAGAACGCATTCGCCTCGCAGCGGAAAAATACGTAGCCAGCAGCCACTCTTCCCCCGCGAAGCCAGCTCCTCCCGAAAGAGCAGCAGCGCCATCTAGAGAATCTGGCCCTCACCCTAACGACCAACAAAAAAAACAGCAAATTTTAGAAATACGCAGTCCAAAAGTACGGCCGGCTGGTGCCTCCTCCCAGCCCGCGGGAAACGAGGAGCAAAAAAACCAGCCTGGGGCCACCGTGGCAACTCCTCCCAAATCGCCCGCCACTCAACAACTTCAGTCTCCAGCTAAACCAAATATCAATCGACCTGTACTGTCGAAGCCAAATGTCGCTGTCTCGGCGGCTCCGCCAGAAACAGTCTCAGAAACAGTCTCAGAAACAGTAGGTACGATCGCCAGTCAGGCACCTGCGGCACTTCAAGCGCCGTCGGAAAAGGCTCCCGAACGCACGCAACGCCCGCCGGTCGCCCCCCCCGGGCCGTCGGCAAAACTCACTTCGCCACCAGTCAGAGGGGCGTCGGAGTCGGCTAGCCGTACCCCACAAAATCTGGGAAATAAGCCGGTACTCAAACTTGCCAGAACTGAGCAAGAGCTATCAGAACAGACAGAAACTCTGGAAGCACCTGCTAAACCCAGCCGTCCTAGCAGACCCGCACCTGGAGGTACCGAATCTCGGGACGGGCAAAGACCTCGACCAGGTGGTGGGCCAGTCAGAACTCCACTTGCCGATCGACCCCAACCAGGTGGTGGCCCGCGCCGGAGCCTTGCTCCCGCAACGTCAGCTACCGGGCTGCGTAGCCGTGGCGGCGACACCGGAGCCGCAGGGGATGACACTGATGACAATGAAGAAGACAATACGCCAGACTCTGGGATTCTTCTCCTCGAAAGGCCCTCCCTCCCTCGTCCTGCCAAAAAGACTTCGGTCATTTGGGAAGAAGATGACGAAGAAAACTCAGATGCTGCAAAAGCTGCCAAGGCTGCCAAACTCAAACAACGTAATCGCCTCAAACCCATAGATGAGGATGACGATGACCTAGAAAATGGCTCGGATACGCCAACAATAGTCACGGTCAGCCTCTCCCTAGCCCGCCCTGCTAAGGCGAAGACACAAGCAGCACCCAAGTCAATGCCAACTCCGGGCGCACCCGGAAGCAGTGGCAAAAATAAGAGACCGGGCCCTTCTCACGATAAAAGCTCGTCTGGTTCTTCAGGCGGACGTAATAGCCGTGGCAAAACAGTCGAAGCTAAGGTAGAACGTCCTGAAACACTGATGCTTAGCAGGCCGATGACTGTTCAGGAACTCGCAGGTACTCTGGCTGTTCCCGAAACGGAAATTATCAAACGGCTGTTCTCTAAAGGGATTGCGGTCAACATTACCGAAACCCTGGATATTGCAGCGGTGAGAATGGTAGCTGAAGAAATGGGCATAGAGGTAGAAACCCCAGAAAAAGTAGCCCCAGGCACCAAATTGATCGAGATGCTGGACGCCACGGATATGGAATACCTCCAACGCCGTCCGCCAGTGGTAACGATTATGGGCCACGTGGATCACGGCAAAACAACCTTGCTAGACTCGATCCGCAAAACCAAGGTCGCTCAAGGAGAAGCTGGGGGGATTACCCAGCACATTGGTGCTTACCACGTAGATGTGGAACACGAAGGCAAGAGCCAGCAAGTCGTATTTTTGGATACTCCAGGTCACGAAGCCTTTACAGCAATGCGGGCTCGTGGAACGCGGGTGACGGATATCGCGATCTTGGTGGTGGCGGCAGATGACGGTGTGCGTCCACAAACAATAGAAGCTATCAGTCACGCGAAAGCGGCGAAAGTGCCAATTGTTGTGGCGATCAATAAAATTGACAAGGAAGGCGCTCAGCCGGAACGGGTGAAACAAGAGCTGACAGAGTACGGCTTGGTTGCAGATGACTGGGGCGGCGATATCACGATGGTTCCTGTCAGCGCTATCCGAGGCGAAAATCTCGATATGCTGTTGGAAATGATTCTGACAGTCGCGGAAATGGAAGACCTCAACGCTAACCCGAACCGCGCGGCTAAGGGTACTGTGATTGAAGCTCACCTCGACAAGGCAAGGGGGCCTGTGGCAACTTTGCTGGTGCAGAACGGTACTCTGCGGGTTGGCGATATTGTAGTCGCAGGCTCGGCTTTGGGTAAGGTGCGGGCGATGATCGACGATCGCGGCGAGCACGTAAAACAAGCAACTCCATCTTTTGCGGTGGAAGTGCTGGGGCTGCGGGAAGTTCCTCGCGCGGGAGACGAATTCGATGTCTTCGCGAACGAAAAAGAAGCTGCGGCGATCGCCGATGCCAGAGCTACATCCCAACGAGATTCACGTATATTGCAAGGTGGCCGGATCAGCCTCAGCGGCTTCTCTCAACAAGCTAAGGAAGGCGTTCTTAAGGAACTCAACTTGATCTTGAAGGCAGATGTCCAAGGCTCCCTCGAAGCAATTGTCGGCGCTCTGACTCAACTTCCTCAAAAAGAAGTTCAACTCCGACTGCTGCTATCTGCTCCTGGGGAAATCACAGAAACGGATATTGACCTGGCCTCCGCCAGTAATGCTGTGATTATCGGGTTCAATACTACTCTCGCCACCGACGCTCGCCAAGCGGCCGACCAAGCGGGCGTAGACGTACGGGAATACAGCATCATCTACAACCTCTTGGATGATATTCAAGGGGCGATGGAAGGCCTGCTGGAACCGGAACTGGTGGAAGAACCTCTCGGAAGCGTGGAAGTGCGCGCTGTCTTCGCGATCGGTCGCGGGGCTGTGGCTGGATGCATGGTACTCTCTGGCAAAGTTGTCCGTAACTGTAAGGTGCGGGTGCGCCGGGGTAACAATGTCGTTTACGAAGGTGTTCTCGACTCCCTCAAACGGATGAAGGAAGATGCCAAGGAAGTCAATACTGGCTTTGAATGCGGTATTTCCTTGAGCGGGTTTAGCGACTGGGCCGATGGCGATACTATTGAAGCCTACCGGATGGTTACTAAGCGCCGGACTCTCTCGGCATAATTTTGGATTCTGAATTGTGGATCTTGGACTCAAGGCAGGTTAATCAATAACCTGCCTTGAGTTTTAAGCATTCTTCTTCCTTCTTCTTCTCGGTTTCTGAGCGGAGTCGAAGGGCCTTCTTCCTTCTTCCTTCTTCCTTCTTCCTTCTTCCTTCTTCCTTCTACTTATGCGTTCTTTTTGGTCAGATCCTTTCTTGTGGATTCACCTTTCTGGTGCGGCTGCACTCCCAATTTTTCTGGGACTGTGCTTGCTGGGACTCGCAGTGGGTTCTCCTATGCTCCCTGTCTGGTTAGAAGTGTTTTTAGTGGCTGTAGCAGGTATTGCTCCTGTGCTGTGGATGCAATGGTTCCGCCCTTTTTACATTTTTAGTATTTTAGTTGTGGCGGTGAAACCGCAGAATCTAACTAAGGCGCAGCAGCTAATTCTGACTCGGTTTAAAACGGAGTTAAATCAAGGACTCGCTCTTTTTGTTGCTGTTTTGTTGGGAGTAATTTTGTGGCAGTTGTACCGATTGGCTCCCCTAGCTGCTGCGGTGGCTCCGTTTCCTCCTTCCTGGCGGTGGGCTGGATTGTTGTTGGCAGTTGCTGGTTTTTTAGCTAGCAATTTGTTTTTGCAGGTGTCTGCTAGTGTTATGGCTGTTTTGCTGACGCCGGAATCGGAATTTGCAGCGACAAAGCCTTATGTTTTAGAAAAAATTCGCCATGATTTTACGATCGCCCCTTGGCAAGTCGATCGACTTTTGCCCACTTTTACGAGCGAAACAACTCTCACTGATGCTGTACCCACAGAATCAATGACGCCAGCATCCGGTAGTCTTGTCAACCCAAAACCCGCAGACACCGACTTGCCTACATCCCTACCCGAACAGTCGCTCGAAAAGTGAAATAAAAAATTCAAATCCAGATAATTGTAATTTAAGCTACTTTACTTCGGACAGATATATGCTCTAAAAAAATAGGTAATTCCCGGCTCTGATTGAGATTATTAATAGTATTAATATTTAATTTTTAATCCTGGTTGTGGATATTTTATATTGGCTATTTGGAGAGAAGAATCTATAATAGAGAAAGTCAAGGTAAGCTTTCAATCCTTACAGGGGATTAAAACAGAGGTATAACAATATGGCGAATTATCTACCGATCGCACAACCACCTCAAGCCACAGAGCCGATCGAGCTGTGTGAAGATTCTGAAATCTGGGGCAGTCTCAAATCTGCGATCGGCGCAAGTTCAGGATTTCAACGCTGGCAGCTAGAACTCAATTTTGAGCGTCAGCACCAAAATGCTACGATCGATCAGCAGGTTCGCTCCTATCTGCGGGAAACTTTAGAAACTTTGGCTTACTGAGCGCCCTAAAACCAAATGCTGTAACCGATAGTAGCTTCGCATCGCCCCATGTTTAAAACCAACTTGAAACACGGCGTTAATTTCACGATTTTTTAGAACAAAGGGCGTTTTAGAATTAATATAGATATCCTAGCTCCTTCTATTCAGGAGCTAGGACGTTATCGATACCTACTCAAAAAAATCACCCTGTTCAATCTTAAAAAAATTAGCTGAGTTCCTCCAAGGATTCAAGTAATATCTGAGCACTACGTCGATGGTGGAATTTAGCAGCAATCTTCTCTCGTGATTTTTGAGTCAGGCTCAATGTTAACTCTTTGTCATGTAGCAATTTTGCTATAACATCTGCCATTTTTTCGGGATTTTCTGGCGGGACTAGCATACCGTCAACACCGTTATCTATGAGTTCCGCCATTCCACCCACCTGTGTCACCACTACAGGAGTTTCCATAGCCATTGCTTCCATAGCAGCTACAGAAATTCCCTCTTGCAAGCTGGGTAAAGCAAAAATATGAGCCTCTTGATAACCTTGGCGATTTCGTTCTTCGGAGACAGAACCAAGCAGCTCAACATAATCAGACATTGATTGGTCTTGAATGAATTTCTCCAGTTCTTTACGGTAGCCCTTACCAGCCTCTTTATCCTCGCCAGCAATCTGCAAGCGCACGTCAAACCCTCGTTGTCGAAGCAACTTCACTGACTCAATCAGGTACTTTTGTCCTTTCGCCACATTCAGACGGCCGCAAGTGTAAATTCGGCATTGACTGCCTTCTTCCCAAGAACTATAGGGAGTTTCACGCTTAATTTCATCCAGATTTACACCGACTGGTGAAACTCTCACATCCTTTGGCAAGAAGCCTGCTAGCTCATCTTTGACAGAGTTGAGGAGTTGTTCAGACATCACAGAAGCAAAAGCAGAATATTGCCATTTTTGTTCTTGATTGGCCCCAAAATCTTTTAACTGACCGAGAAGAGCCACACTATAAGTGATGTCCGAAAGTATTGAGGCAAATAGGGCAATATTAGCAGCATTGCCACAGGAATGAACATGGACGTGAGACCATCCTTGGGTTCTGGCAAGCCAAGCTAGCTTAGCCCCCATAACAACCAATACCAAATAGTAAAGCCTTTGAAAAAAGGATACATTTTTAATATTTGCAATTACACTGAGGCAGCGCCACCAGGCAATCGGGCCAGCTTTGATGAGTTCTATGGGAACGTTAACAAAATCTTTGAGATCAAAGGGGATCAAATAATCAGTGATACTTTGGGCTTTCTGAGCCCAAGTGTGTACAACTTTAGTGGGCGGACTCTGGGTTGAGATCACGTGAGGTTTCATGCCAATATCGAGCATTGCTTGATATTCACGCCAGATCCAAGTATGAGTTTGCCCTGGGAATTCAGGGATAAAATAGCCAATCTGTTTATTCATTATTGATTTTTTTCGTTAGCAACTCGACCAATTGATATCATTTCCGGTTACACCGGAATGATGTTGACTGTTGACTGTTGACTGTTGACAGTGAACAGTCAACAGTCAACTCGAATTTACTATTCCGATGAAGAGAGAATTTGATCTAAAATATGCTAAACTATCGCTTGTTTGTTCCCGGTCAAAGATTCTGACCTGCGGAACCCACGCCCTGGCAATTTTTTGCGACAGGTTTTCGGTGATTTCAATAAATGCTGGCTTTACAACATCTAGGTTATCAGGAGTTTGACTCACATTCGGCACCCGATAGATTTAATCGGTCAGAACTTTTAATAGCTACAAGTATAGTCTGGGGAGACACCCAAAAGTCTAGATGTATCGAGCAAAAATTCCAATCCCACTACCTTACCTTGAGAGTGTGCAAAATTTTATGGTGCTGAATGTGAGCCGTCATTCAAGAGATACTGACTAACCCCAGAGGCATCAGACTTTTTTTGTGACGAATAGTCTAGGCGGTTTGGCTTGCTGTCACCTCTAATCGAGTCCGATTCTTGCCGATCGCCAAACACTTTGTAACACCAGCAATTACATCTTCCACATCTGCATCTGTTAATTTTGCCGAAATTGGCAAGCTAATTGTATGCAGTCCGATGTAGCTAGCATTTGGATAGTCTTCCGGCTGCCATCCAAACATTTCTTGATAGATAGGATGTTCGGCCAGACTCATGTAATGTACGCCGACACCGATATTTTCAGCATTGATAGCATTGAGAAAATCGTCGCGGCTGATTCCTGCTTTGGCTTCATCTACCAGAATTGTGTACAGGTGATAAGCGTGAATTGTGTCCAGTTCCGGGTTCGCGGGCAAAGTAATCGGCTGATCCGCAAATGCTTCGTTGTAGCGCTGCCAAATTTGCTCGCGTCGCTGCCAATAAGGGGCGACTCGTTTCAGTTGATGAATGCCGATCGCAGCTTGCAGATCCATCATATTGTATTTAAAACCAACTTCCACCACTTGGTAGTGCTTGTAGCCCGAGTCACCGAAGCGCTTCCAAGCATCTTTGCTCATACCGTGGAGTGCTAAAATTTTGAGCCTGTCGGCGTCTTCTTGACGACCGGCCAGAATCATTCCTCCCTCGCCCGTGGTGATATTTTTGGTGACATAAAAGCTGAAGCATCCGAAGTCGCCAAATGTTCCTGCTTTCCGTCCTTTGTACTCTGTTTCGATCGCGTGAGCGCAGTCTTCAATTAACTTCAAGTTGTGACGGCTAGCAATCTCGCAAAGCGCATCCATATCGCAGGGACGACCGGCGAAGTGAACAGGCAAAATTGCTTTAGTTTTTGAAGTTATTTTAGCTTCAACTTGAGCCGGATCAATATTCATTGTCACCGGATCTACATCTGCCAGTACCGGTGTTGCTCCGGCGTGGACGATCGCATTAACTGTAGCGCAAAAAGTCATCGGAGTAGTAATAACTTCATCGCCCGGTTTTAAGGAAGCAGCGAGGATGCTCAAGTGCAATGCCGCCGTACAGGAATTTACTGCAATTGCGTACTCGGAACCCTTGTAAGCTTTGAAGTCATTTTCAAAAGTCATGACTTTCGGGCCTGTACCCAACCAACCTGTTTTCATGGTTGCCACTACTTCTTGAATTTCAGCATCTTCGATTGCTGGAGAACCGAAAACCAAGAAACGGTCTTTTGAACGAATAGGATTGTTGTTCATGTTGCTAGTGTTACCCAGTAAATAAAGTAAATTGACTGAAAGTGTACTACCCTGACAAGTCCGATTTTCTTGGGATTCTAGGTGCTGTTAATTTAATGCAGTCTCTCACCGTTTTTTTTCAACTTTTTTTAGTCAATAATTTTGGGGAAACTTTTGGGAAATAGGTTACGTAATCGCATCTGTTCTAGTACCAGATTACAACTGACCAGCCGTTTTTCCGCAAGCGCTTTACTCTGACAGCGTTTCTCTATCTTAAGATAGATAATCTGCAATGTCCACCCAGTTATATTTCAGTTTATGGGTGATACAGACGCTTTTGCCCCTATTTTTATTCTCAAAATATTTTTATCGGTAAAAATACGGATAGTTATTTACTTTTTTGGTAAAGGCTCGAACATTTATTCCGAGATTTCTCTTACAGTTAAGTTAAGATGTGGCAAAATTTGCACATCTAAAATGTGACTCTGCTGTAATTTATGCAGGTTCAGAAACATTCTGCGATCGATCGCCCGAATCAACCGTCTTTGACAAAAGCGATTATAGTCTAGGGAGGCGAATCTTGTTCAAAATGTCTTGCAGCCTTTCTGAAACGCCGCCCAATTGTTGTGACAAAGCTACAAGTTTGCCGTAAGCTTCAACTAAGCGATCGCCCTCAACGTAAACTTCTGGAGTCGGATAATTCTTCATCGTTTCCAGCAGCGTAATCTCGTTATCGTTAGTTGCAGATAGCACCAAGGCCTCGCGCAAAGCTTCTCGATTTGCCTTCCCAGAAGGAGTGCGAATTACCTGACCAACCTCATCTAGAATTACTTCCCCAACTTTACTATTTAAAGTTTGATCCAAAAACCTTTGACTGACTTTCACGGGTCTCGTCAGATAGCGACGCACTGCTTCCGGGTCTTTGTTTGCCTTGGACAGCAGCATTTCTAACGCGGGCGACATTTTCCCAGTTTCTGCGAAAACTTCTAATTCGCTCAGTGGTAAAGTCATCCGGATCGCACTGTATTTGAGCACTACCTTTTGGGCAGCCGCCGCCGCAGTGCTGTAAAATACAATTCCCACACCTGCTGCTAAAAATAACGTCCACCGCCCTTTGAAAAATGACCGCCCCATAGTAAAATCTCCGAACATCTTTTTCTACTTCGACTTTGGCACATCTGATTAGTTACTGCACAGGCAAATCTGTTCGGGAAACGCCTTCGGGATTCGATCGTCCCGACACTTAAGTATAAAATAAAACATAAAATTTGCACAAAGCTCGATCGAGACTTGAATTTCCCCCAATCTCCCCAAACCCCAATCCCAGATTCCCACAAAAACACCAAGCGCCAGTTCTTCTCTAAATGAAGGCTGGCGCTGGGCTTAAATTTATTTTGTATATTTAGGGTCTTTATCAAGGCTGACCCCATTTGAACGAGTTAGAAACGGCTTATAATTAGGGTCTTTAAATTTGCTGACCCCAATTGAACCAACTTCTTTATCCTCACAGGGATCGATCGCAAACCACGGTTTCGTAATAATTTCTTTATCTTTATAACTTTTTCTTGCCTCAGATATATTTTTGTGTCGATTTGTAAATTTTTGTTACTTCGACTTGGGCGATCGGGCCTCGGCGCGCTGCTCAAGGCGAAACAGGAACACCATCAAAGCCACAACTCCGACTTGGAGGGCAAAATTGGGCAAAGCAGAGCCAATTTCGCGCCCAGAGGCAATTTTAGCCAGGAAAACCACGCCGCCGATAAAGCCCGAAGCGCCACAAGCTACGTAGACAAACTGGCGCACAGGCCGGTAGGGAGCGGCCATTTCGGCGGTTAAACGATCGTATTGTTGGCGGCTGAGGTTGCGGGGGTTTTTTGGGATGTACGGGCGATCGTCCGAATTTGGGGCTGGCATAAATTTAGGAAATAATTCAACAGTTGACAGTTGACAGTTGACAGTTGACATTTTGAGAGCGACCTCTACCTAGAAGGAAGAGGATTGGAGTAATGAATAGTCTGATTTTTATTTCTCCCTCACTCGCGATCGGCTTTCAACCAATTATTTCTGGTAAATACAGCCGAGAGACTTGGTTTTAGGTACTGTGTGCGGAGGAGAGATTGAATATTAGACTACAACAAATTATCTCACAAATACCGAAATAAATCACCGCTGAATCCAAAGCACAACTGTCTGCAAACATCCGACAAAAACGCCCAAAAGACCTCCTAAATTTACAATTCCCTGCAACTCGCTTTGGACAATTCCCTGAATTGCTAACTCCAACTCTTCAGGAGAAGTGCCTTTTACTCGATCGACAATCACCTGATCGATATTCAAAATGGGGATTACCTGAGCTACAATATTTTCTAAATCCAGCTCTAGATAGCGCTCTAAAACCAAAGCCAGTTCCTTGCTGATAATTTCCAGGGAAGCGCTCATTACCGCTGAAGTTTGCAATCGCTTGAGAAGCAACCGCGAAATATTTTCCCAGTCAATAGATTTGCTCAACCCTTCAAGTACCTCTGTACCCCGCTGTTGAACGTAGGTGCGAACGCTGTCGCGCATTGTTTTTCGCAACTGTCTCACAGTTGAAACAGGTAAATTTTGCATCGACAAATTTTGCAGCCATTCCTGAAGCCGCCCGCGAATTCCCAAAGAAATAGTTAACTCTGCTAACCGCTGATTTGTCGCTGTTTTGTCATCTAGACAAAAAGTCCGCAGCCGAGTTAAAGTGTTACGCAAACCAAACAAGTTTGCGACTACCCAATAAGTGCCGCTGGTTTTTTCTCTAAACCCTTCATCGATAATCGAAATATTGCGATCGGTCAAAAAGTCAATCAAAGCCTGTCGCAACACTTCCGGCGGTATTACTATCTGCAAAAGCCAATCGGCCAACTGACCCGCCTGAGCTTCTGTTAGCTGAATCTCCAGCAAAACTTGGTCAAAAATTTGATTTAGCTGAACTTCTAAAAAATCTTCCCGGCGCGCCAAAACTTTGAGAATTCGCGGCACGGATTCTCCCAGCAAATCTCGCAAAATGTTAGCGAGAATTTTAGCAGTTTTTTGTTCTGCGTCTGCCTTAACCTGATCTAATGCTAACTGCAACAGCCAGAGAATCATCGACTGCATTCGCTCGGTTTGCAGGAGGCGGCGCGCTAAGTTTTGCAGTTCCTGCGGCGTCAGCAGCGAACCCATTATTGTGTCGGAAATTCGCTTGGCCAAGCGCTCTTGGTTGCGGGGGATCAAACCAGGAGTGAAAGGTAATTGCCGCCCTTTGATATAAATGGCTCGATAGGGGCGGAACAGCATTTTGATAGCTATATCGTTAGTGAAATAGCCAATAATTCCTCCCACTACAGGTGGGGCAAACAACAGCCAAATATCAGACGGGTTCATCAATAATTGGGGAATTGGGAAATTGGGAATTGTTGACTGTTAACTGTTAACTGTTAACTGTTAACAACTGACAACTGTCAACTGTTAACTGTCAACTGTGAACTGTCAACTGACTAATACCAATACTCCCATCATAGCTCCAGCAATGGGGTAGTGGGTGGCGGCGGTAAATCCGGCTTGGTGGGCGATCGCGACTTGCTGCTGACCGATCGGGAATTTTTCTAAACTAGGATTAATGTAGGCATATTCTTCAGTCATGCCAAATTGCTGAGCAATGGGAACCACGAGACTGTCTAGATAGAACTGCTGAAAGCTCCGCATGAGGGAATTGCTGGGGCGGTGGAGGTCGAGAATAGCTGTTCTTGCACCGGGTTTTAGCACGCGGTGCAATTCCTGAAGACTGAGGGGGATATCCGTCACGTTACGCAGCCCGTAGCCCATTGTGGCGCAGTCGAAGTATTTGTCGGGAAAAGGCAAGTCTAGGGCGTCGGCTTCTACCCAGGTAATGGGACTAGAAGGGGTGAGAAAAGGTCGATCGCGCGATTCAGCAACAGCCAACTGTTCGGCGGAAAAATCTACTCCAAATACTGAACCGGTAGGGCCTGCTTGTTTTGCCAGCAGCAAAGCTAAATCCCCACTACCGCAGCACAAGTCTAAGCAAGTGTTACCGGGGCCGGCCTTGCTCCATTTGACCGCCATTTGCTTCCAAATCCGGTGCTGTCCAAAGCTCAACCAGTCGTTCATTTGGTTGTAAACTGGTGCAATTCGATTAAATATAGTTTTAATTTGTTCTCGGTTATTAGTCATCAGTTATTGGTTATTGGTTATTGGTATTGGTTATTGGTTATTGGTTATTGGTTATTGGTTATTGGGAATTGGTAGGAACTAACCAATGACCAATGATATCAAATCCGGCAGCATCGGAATTATTAGTAGGAGACCGCGAGTGCCTTAGTCCCTACAATTAATCTGGCGTAGGGACTAAGGCACTCGCGGTCTCCTCTATATCATGTCTGAGTGCAACCGGAAACGATATGACCAATTCCCCATTCCCCATTCCCCATTCCCAATTCCCCATTCCCAATTCCCCATTCCCCATTCCCAATTCCCAATTCCCCATTCCCCATTCCCCATTCCCCATTCCCCATTCCCAATGACTAACGATCTTGAAAACTCGTCAGTACCAAAGCAACTTGTTGAGCGGCGAGGTGAACTGTTGTGAGTTCGTCGGGGCGCAGGGAACAAGGTTGCTTCCACTGGATGGACATCAGGGCGATCGATCGACCTTTGTGAATTACCGGGACGCTCAGGTGAGCTTGAATACCTGATTTTTGATAGTGCGGCAGGCTCGCTAGGGCAGTGTCGCTGGCAATATTCACAACACCTTGAATAGTTTGAGAAATGATTGCCTGTTGAGCCAGGGGGTCATCTGCGAGCCAATTTTCCACAGTTGGGCCGCTGGTATGACTGCCTTGGGCTGGCATTAAAACAGTTCCTTCCACCAGTTGCAAAATGCAAGCGTCGGCCAAAAAGTTATCACTTACAGCAGTAGCAATCGGCTCTAAAGTTGCTTCCAAATTTGGGTAATCCGCAGCCGTTTGCATGATTGTTGCTAACAGTTGGATTTGATTTTGGGCGCGGTGCAATTCCTCAGTCCGCTGCTTGAGAACTTCATAAGTCTCGGCCGCCTTTTGCACTACCATTTTCAATTCGTTCGGGTCCCAAGGCTTGGTGATATACTTGTAAACCTGTCCCGAGTTAATCGCATCCACCAAATCTTCAATGTCGGTAAAACCAGTCAAGATAATTCTGACCGTATTCGGAAACTGGGGCACGGTTTTGCTCAGAAACTCCGTTCCCTTCATTTCTGGCATCCGCTGGTCGGAAATGATGACGGCGACCTCGCCCTCGATGCCGAGGACTTCCAAGGCGCGAATCCCGCTCTCAGCTTTGAGGACGTTAAAATCTCGTCGGAAAGTGCGGTAGAGTAAATCCAGATTGTCTGGTTCATCGTCTACTACCAGCATTTTGGGTTTTTTCGGTCGGTGTAGGGTCATGAGCTGGCGTTTAATTTGATCTAGCTCTGGAATGGCATTATCCATAACAATACGATAAACTCCCCTTTGTAAATTTAGGCGAGCAACTATTCTGTAACAATAGTCTCATAACTCACTTATTATCAATCTATAGCTCTGCCGCGACACGAGCCTTGCTGGTATCCGATCGCACATAACTTACCGCTGGTTTTTGATTTAATTATGACTGATACACCGCAAGATTTCTCCCCTCCTGCATCTGCACCTTCCACGAATGCTGTGGATGTCGAAAAGTTAATTCGATCGCTCCGCCGCAAAGAAGGCACTTGGGTAGAGTGGGGACAGGCCTGCACGGCTCTGCTGCAAGCGGGCTACAGCTCTCAGAAGATTTTTGAAGCAACTGGTTTTGAGCCAATTCAGCAAAATCAGGTCGGCGTAGCAGCACAAGTTTACACCAGCATGGTCAACGCTGGAGCTTCCGAGGAAGTTCGATCGCACTTTCTGCGAAAAGGTAGTGATATTTTATACGAGTTTCGGATTCTCTCTCAAGTAGAGCGAGCCGGTGCGGCGGCTTTGATGCTAGCCCACAATTTGGATGTTGACGATGCTCGCCAAGTTGCGAAAGCGATCAAGGAGTTTTCGCACTTCGGGAGTCTTCCGCAGGGGTTCACAGACACTCCAGGGGATGCTGTAGCTTATCAATGCTGGCAATTGGCAAGACAAAAAAGCGATTTGCAAGAACGATCGCGCTTAATTGCTCGCGGTTTAAAACTAGCTAGCAGCCAAACCGCTAGGGCGCAAATCGAGCAGTTACTCGTAGATTTTACCGTAGTTCCCAGGCGGGCGGCGCCGCGATTGCCAATCTACAGGCTTGATTCTGAGGAACAATTACCCCGAATTGTGCCAGTTGTGGGCAAATTGCCCCTGTCTACGTCAGATTTGCTGGCAGTGCCTTTGCCGGAGGAAATCTGGCCGTTCCGCATGGTAAAATTTTCGGGAGCTGGAGCTTGGGTGGCGATTCCCGGATGGCAGGTAATTTTGAACGCGGAAGATCCGGTGGCGATTTTGCAAATGAGCGATCGATTACCGGTACCATTGGATGGGAAAGTTGAAGAAGTTTTGATTATTGCCGATCGAGCGCAAAGACAGTGGGATGCTGACAGTTATTTCCTCACCGATAATGGGGGAAATTTAGAATTGTTTTGGTTTGAAACATCCCCGGATATTGCGATTTTGGGGCGAGTTGTTTTGATGATGCGTCCGAAAAAGATTGTGGATGAAGATTATACCAAAGATGGATGGCAAATTGATGATTAGTCAGTTGTCAGTTGACGGTTGACGGTTGACTGTTAGGTAATTCTGTCTCAATTTTTTCGTTGCACAGATATTTTGAGTATTTTTACTCACTATGATCTCGGATAATTCACTTTTACTACCTCAATCCGCCTATGTGCCAGTTGGGGTGCGGAATGTGGGTTGCAACTTGAGTTTTGGGTGCATCACCATGAGTTTTTTGTAGCTGATACTTGATGCTTTTTGTCAACCTCTTTTACTGGACTGGCGCTCTAGTACCCCAAGCCCCTTTAAAATTATCAATTCTCTTCCTCTTTTCCTCTGTGCGCTCTGCTGTAAAAAAAGATTAGATTCAATCAAGTGAGAACTAAAACCACAAAAAAACACAGATAACACACCGATTAACCTGCATTAATTTGCGGTTAAAATTCAGACCTTAATTCAACTGTCGATCGATCGTCACGATCGCGATCGGACTCAGCGCGTCAAAACGAGTTGAATTCTCCCCAGCAACCGATCGCGATAACTGCACTTGCACAACTCGGTAACTCCAGTGCGGTTCCCGGCGCACCCGATCGCCCATCCAGCTCAAAACAGTAGCAATATCTTCCAAAGCAGACAAAGCCAGCACGATCGAGCCGACCGGGAGCAGCCGCAGCGCGCAAACGCCCAAAATTTTAGTCAACCCTCCCCCAGTACCGCCGATAAAAATCCGATGCGGCTGACGCAAGCGATGCAAGATTTCCGGGGCGGTTCCGTGAATCGAGACTACATTTTGCAGCCCAAAACGGCCGCAGTTAAATTCGATCGCCGAAGTACCAGAAACCGTTTGTTCGATCGCGTACACCTCAGATTGCGGGAATAAACGAGCAACTTCGATCGACACAGCACCGTTACCAGCACCAACATCCCAGACAACTTGTTCCGGTTGTAGGGTCAATTGGGCCAGCACCAAAACCCGCACTTCCCTTTCTACAGTCAAGCCCGGGCGATCGCCACAACCGATAAAAGCTGCATCGGGAACGCCCAACAAAGGCAACTTCGCCAAATCCAAAGGTTCAGCCCTCGGCGGGGACTCCCGCAGCATCACCACCACGCTCAGCGGTGCAAAAGACTCTCTCAGTAAGGATTCCAGAGACTTGTGAATTACCCGTTCGTCCGCCGCACCCAAATTTTCGCAAACCCAAAACTCGTAACGCGTCGGCAAATCTAGAGCTTTTACCAAATTTGCTATGGTCGCCGGAGTTCGAGTTTCGTCCGCAAGGACGGCAATCTTCTCCACACCTAGCTTCAGCTTCGCTGTCAGCTCCTCAAAATAGCGTCCTTGAGAGCCTACACAATGAGCGTCTTGCCAAGGGATTTGCAAGCGATTAAAAGCTAACTGCACGCAACTGACATGGGGGTGAAATGTCAATTTATCTGGCGGTAGTTGGGAAATTAGCAGCCTTCCCCAGCCGTAGAACAGCGGGTCGCCGGCCACTAAAATGACGATCGACCCAGCATCCGGCTCTAATTCGGCTATGCTCGCCAAATTGCGCCTAATTTCGAGAATTGCTTCGGTTAAATCTTCCAACGCCCAGCGCTCACAGGAATGCTGCGGAAAATAGCTCAAATGGATCTCGCTCCCGATTAGCAGAGCGGCCATTTCTACAACCTGCCGCGCTGATTCGCTCAGCCCAGCAGCTCCATCTAAACCAATACCAACAACGTTTACTGTCACTTTTTAAACAAAAAGTAAAAAACCAGAATAACTGATTTTTCCTGGTTTCTCATAAGTTTTTTCCTTGACTTTGTTGCCAAGCCCAAATAATTAAAGCACTTAATAGACAATATTCTGACTGTTGGCGTAGGGGAGAGAGTAGGAGAGGGGGGAGATGGGAAGATGGGAAAAAATCTTCACATCGCTCCTCTTCCTTGTTCCCTCTTCCCGACATCCGTTACATCCGTTACAGAATCCGTTGCCGAACTTCCCTCTTCCTTCGTTAAAACTCAAAAACAGGCCAATCCGGTTGCCGGACGTAGCTGGTCATGTCGTCAAACTTCCGCAGTTCGGCTCGGTGCACGCACAGTTCTTGGGGCGTGTCGAGCCATTGCTCGTTTAATTCAGACATGAGGGCGCACAGACGAGCGCGGTCTAGGTTCGGCCCGATGTCCCCAAAATAAGCCAGAGTAATGTGTGCCGTAAAATGATATTGCTGTTCGATTCCCAAGGCAATTAAATCGGGATTTTGATAGATCGATCGGCGAAACTCCAGAATTTGCTTGTAAGAGTTTTCGTCACTCGGTGCCAAACAGACACCCACAGCTCTAGTCATCACCATCAACCCGAGCACGATCCAGCGAATGGGAGGGCCGCCCGCTAAGGGTTTGCAGTCGGCAAAACGATCTTTCATAAGCTCGCGCAGTTGCCCCTCAAATTCTGGATTTTGATCGGAGGCATCTCGAAAAGCGCTGCTCCAAATCAAATCGGCCACGGTTAAATGGAAGCTATCAGGAGGAAGTGCCACGATCGCACCGTCCCCTATTTCCTGCAATAGCCGTTGTTGGATCGAGTGCAAATTACTATAAAGTTCAGCATTTTCTGCATCTTCCCCCGCAGGTGGCGTAATCACCGAATAACCCGGAAAAGGTACAGGATCTCGGTGGCCGGCTTCGTCGGGCTTAAATTTAGGAGATGCCTGAATGTGTTCCACCTGGGACTTGTAGGAGTCCAGCAGCGTCATTCGCGCCACCCGATTTACGTAAGCTTGATAAGTATCATCCAATCTTGATTTCCTCGCGGTGACATAATACTCCCACACCAAATTTTATATTATGCGGAGGGCGAACAACAGTCCGATTCAGGATATGTTGGACAAGCGGGGCGTGGAACTCTGATTTTTTCAGCTACTGAGCGTTATTCATGGAAATTTACCTTTTTTGGGGGGAAGACGACTTTGCGATCGCGCAAGCAGTCACAAGTTTGCGCTCCTCTGTCCTCGACCCCAACTGGGCTAGTTTTAACTATGACAAAATTATTGCCGATCGAGCCGATGCTGTGGTCGAAGGACTCGATCGAGCCTTAACGCCGCCCTTCGGTACCGGCAGCCGTTTTGTCTGGCTGGCAAATACGACTGTAACGCAGCAGTGCTCTCCAGAACTGTTAGCGCAATTTGAACGGACGCTGCCGGTGATTCCCGACACCACAGTATTGCTGCTGACATCCATCAAAAAACCCGACAGTCGGCTCAAATCTACCAAGTTACTGGCCAAGTCCGCCGAATTTCGAGAATTTTCGCCGATTCCGCCTTGGAATGACAAAGAATTAGCCCAGCGGGTGCGCCAAGTCGCCGCCGAAATGAATGTCAAATTGACCGCAACGGCGATCGAACTTTTGGCCCAATCCATCGGTAGCGATACCCGCGGGCTATACAGCGAAATGGAAAAATTGCTGTTGTTTGCCGGCAACCGCAGCCAACCTCTCAACCCCGAGGAAGTAGCAGCACTGGTGAACTCTCAGGCCCAGAATACCTTCGGGCTAGCCGATGCGATTCGGGAGGGCAAAACCTCCACCGCTTTGGAGTTATTGGCGGGCTTAACCGCGCGGAGCGAGCCTGGTTTGAGGATTGTGGCAGGCTTGACTGGTAAGTTTCGGATTTGGCTGTGGGTAAAGGCGATGATCGAAGCGGGCGATCGTGATGATAAAATTGCTCAAGCTCTAGACCTCGGAAATCCGAAACGAATATACTATTTTCGCCAAGAAGTCAAGAACGCCAGCTTAGAAAAACTGCAAAAAAGTTTGCCTTTGTTGCTTTCCTTAGAAGCTTCTCTAAAGCGGGGCTCTGAAGAAATCTCAACCCTGCAAACCAAAGTTATAGAACTTTCTGGCTTGTTTCGCTGATGTCCGCTCCAGGCACCAGAAGCAGGTACTCATTGTAAATTTTTACAAGAAATTTCGCGCTCTGGTATACGCTTGATGCCAGGAGCGGGCAAAAAATATTGAGTGGATAGCAGAAATAATCTGAGAATGCCACAGTAGAAGTTAATGTGGTAAATAAATATTGTCCGCCGCCGAATGCCGATCGGTTAATATTATTTGCCGGCTCTCCACCCCCCCAAAAAAAGAGCGCTACCCATGACACAACAGAACCTGCGGGAACTGCTCAAACAGGGCGATCCAAAAGCGATCGCATCTAGCATCAACCGTACACTAAAACCCAAAGGCATCAACGCCGATGTGACGCGGGATGACGGCTGTCTCCACATAATTCTGGAGTCAGACAAAGTACCGAGTCAAATGGCATTGGTCGATTTCATCCGCAGCGGGATGACGAATTTGGGAGTCGAATCAATTCACACTGTCAAG
This sequence comes from Cyanobacteria bacterium OTE_58_metabat_593, assembly GCA_031372825.1. Lineage (GTDB taxonomy): Bacteria > Cyanobacteriota > Cyanobacteriia > Cyanobacteriales > Microcoleaceae > Microcoleus. Next base: position 31,743 of record JANMLZ010000165.1, read on the forward strand.
GTTTACGGGCGTCGAACAGGTGACGGCTCGGCTGCGTGGGAAGATGAAATCGAGCTGATGCCCTCAGAGCCAATGCTTTACGCCTCCGACAGTGAAATGCCTGACGACTCTGTAGGTTTAGATGATGATGTCGAGCCTTCAGGCGAAGACTATTATCAAGAGGAAGAATTCGATCGAGATGACGACGAAGACAACGAGGAAGACGAAGACGAAGATGAAGCCCCGCCTCCGCCGAAAAAACAATTCCCCAAATGGGTAATACCTGTGGGTATCTTAGTGCCTCTGGCGGCGATCGCAGGGCTTTTCTTGACTAACACTTTCCCCTTCGGCGGTGGCTCGAACCCAGAACCGATCGCCCCGGTTGCCACTTCGCCCCCCCCCAAAGCCTCATCTCCTGCACCTAAAGCTGCTCCCAATGCTGCTAAGCCAGCAAGCCCAGGGGCCTCTGCCACACCCAAGGCAGCCTCTGCCACACCCAAAGCCACCCCGCCAAAGTCTGACTCTTGGAGAGAAGCCGTCAATCAGGCTCAGAGTGCAGCAAAGCTGGCGCAGACAGCTCAATCCCAAAATGAGTGGATTGCAGTCGCCAGCGAGTGGAAAAAAGCAGTTGACTTGATGAGAAGCGTGCCACCAACCAGCCAGAATCATCAAAAGGCTCAGCAAAAAGCCACAGAATATCAAGCAAATCTCGTTGTCGCCAACCGTAGAGCGGCAGCAGCCCCCTAAGCAAGAGTTTTGAGATTTGAATTTTGAGTTGAATACCAGATAAGTCAAAAGTAAAAAGTCAAAAGTAAAAAATCTGGTTTTTACTACAAGCTTTATTACTTTTGACTTTTTTTTGTTTATATCAATTCCGCTCTTCATCGGAACGATCTAAACGGAGGACACGGCAGTGCCGTGTCCCTACCACGATCAATTGTAGGGACACGGCACTGCCGTGTCCTCTATATTATGGGTCGTTGCAGCCGGAATGGATATTATAGCCCAATGCCCAATCCCCAATCCCAATACCTAATCCCTAAAATATGACTTTTATGACTTAATATTGTGACTTTTATGAACTCAATTAATGAATTTATGAATTGACTTAAACAGACATTTATTAAATGATATTACGTAAGGGCTATCTGCAACCAGTGTTCAAACCAATTTGTCATACTAAAGCTAGATAGATAAGTTATTAAATATTCGATCGACAATACCGAGAAATTTTATGAAACGCCAAAATCCTCAACTCATTAAACGCCTCAGCGCCGCCCTGACATTACTATTGTTTCTGAGTGCTTGTGGTAGCGACGAAGTTCCGACAAACGACCCCAAAACTGCAACCACTCAGGATAACTTTCAAGGATTGACCATTAAACTGCTAGTTGGTAGCGCCTTGGGAGACTTCTGCAAACAATCAGCCGAAAAATTCAATCAACAGCAACCAAAACTCGAAAGTGGCACTGCTTACCGCATGAGCTGTGAGGAAAAAGGCAGCGGGGACGTAGTAACCACAGTTCTTTCTCTAGCCAAACAGCTAAAATCGGGTACTTTTCCCGCCGATTCTCCCGAATTTCCCACTATAGTTTCAGCGGATGGCGAGATTTATCAAGCTCAGTTGATTTATCAAATGAATCAACTATTCCCAGGGCAAAAATATATTCCCGAAATCATCGATTCTCCCCTATTAGCAAATAGCCCGATGGTGTTTATGGCACCGACAGATATTGCGAAAGGATTGAAAAATGTTGACAATTTATTTAAGGCTTTAGTAACTGCAAAAACTCACCGAGACTTAGATAAATCCAGCCCGCCAACTGCTATTCACTACGTCCACACGGCTCCAACTCGCTCTAATTCTGGCTTGCAGACTTTGACTGCTCAATTTGCCGAAGTTTCTGGAAAAAGGCCTGAACAGCTAACGGTAAAGGATGTCAGCACTTATCAAACTCAGGTGCAACAAATTCAAAAGAAAATTACCCGCTACGGCGTTTCCACAAGTTCTCTGGCGAAGGCGATGGCGCAAAATGGGCCGTTTTGGGCATCTATAGGATCTGTTTATGAATCTTCCGTGATTGCGGTCAATTCGGGTCTACAACCGGGTCAAACTCGATTTGAGGCGGTTTATCCCAAATCAACGTTTACCTCGAATATGAGGGCAATTTTACCGAATGCGCCTTGGGTGAGTGCCCAGGAAAAGGTGGCGGGAGAGAAGATAATTCAGTATTTGCGATCGCCCGAAATTCAGCAATTAGCCACTAACCTAGGATTACGCCCCGGAATCCCGGGAGTTGCTTTGGGCCCCAAGTTTACCACTGAGTTTGGGGTAAATCCCAAAGCCAGTTACGATTCCTATCGTCCTCCTAAACCGGAAGTTGTGGAGGCGATGCTGAATTCTTGGCAGGAATTTGCTAAAAAACCTTCTTTGGTAGTAGTAGTTGTTGATTCATCAGGTTCGATGGAGGGGCAGAAAATAACTGCCGTTCAGAATACTTTGCAGACTTATATTAATAGTTTGGGTGCAAAAGACAAACTAGCGCTAATTGATTTTGACACTCAAATTCGTCCGCCGGTAGTCATAGATGGCAGCAAAGGAGGGCGGGATAAAGGTTTAGAATTTGTCAGTGGCCTCAAAGCTGATGGAGGTACTAAACTTTATGACGCAACGTTTTCTGCTCGCAACTGGCTCCAACAAAATCTACGCCCAGATGCAATCAATGCTGTTTTGATTTTGACAGATGGGGAAGATTCTGGTTCTAGTATCAAGTTGGAAAAACTTTCGGAAGAATTGAAAAAAAGTGGCTTTTCTACGGATCAGCGAATTGGATTTTTTACCGTAGGCTATGGTAAGGAAGGTGAATTTAATCCTCAAGCTCTGGAGCAAATAGCTAAGTTAAATGGAGGTTATTACAAAAAGGGAGACCCGGAAACGATTTCTAAGTTGATGGCTGATTTGCAGGTGGAATTTTAAGCAGAAGTTCAACAGTTGACAGTTGACAGTTGACCCTTCGACTACGCTCAGGGCGACGCAGTTGACAGTTTGAGAGCGACCTCTACCTAGAAGGAATAGGATTGGAGTAATGAATAGTCTGATTTTTATTTCTCCCTCACTCGTGAGAGGCTTTCAACAAATTATTTCTGGTAACGGATGAGTGAAATAGGAAAAATTAATTGAATTAATTGTTTCAGTAGTTGAAAATGTTCTAATCGCGGAGAAGGTTGCTATATTATGAAACTTGCCAATCCATTGTATTATCCTGTTGCTGTATTGTCTGGCGGAGTTATTTTATTCGCTGGCGTGCGTTTTTTGAACTTGCCTAGTGCATTAATGTTGCCGATTTCTGCGGCTGTTGCGGTGGCTGGCGCGGCTACCTTGAAGTCTCGCGAACCTGAAGTTTTGAATTTGAATAATCCAGGGTTGGAGAGGGAATTGCAGTCGGTGCGACAGCAGGCTAGAGTGTTGGCAGATAAGGCTATTTCTTTGCAGGTGGAAGCTGGACAACTGTTGATTGATAGTTTGGATATGGAATTGTTGGTGGCGGTTCAATATAGTTGCGATCGCGCGGCGGAACTTCCTGTTAAGATCGATCGCATGGTGCGACGTTTGCAGGGAGATGATTCTTTGCTTTCTCCTCAAGAATTGCAACGACAATTAGATGAAGTTAAAGTGAAAATTGACCGTAGCAGGGGCGTCGCTAAGGAACAGTTAATGGAATTGTCCAAAAGTCTGTCCCGCAATATTCAACTGGCGCGCCAAGGTGAGGATGCTAGACAAGCGCAAACCATTAGTCTTTCGACTGTGATTCAAGATTCAGCAGGTGTGTTGCAGCAGTTGCAAAATAAGTTAAGAAGTGCAGATTTAACTAATTCTGAACAAACTACAGAATTGCGCGAGTTGAGTGATAGTCTCCGCATATTTCAAGAAAGTGCCGATTTATTAGTTTCTTAAGTCATTAGTTAACTGTTAACTGTTAACTGTTAACTGTTGACTGTTAACAATTATCAATTCCCAATAACAAAGAACCATGAACACAACACAAAAACGCAAATCTTTGTTGACTTCCATCGGTATAATCTTAGCTTCTCTCGGTTTTACTTATGCTCCTATACCGGGTTTCAAACAGACAATTGTGATTGTTAGCGGTACGGAATTGCAAGAAATAATGCCGGAACTCGCAGCTAAGTTTCAACGGGAAAATTCAAACATTGATTTAGAGCTAAAATTTCGAGGATCTCAAGAAATGGCTGACAATTTCCTTGATAATAAAAATGATTTTAAACCAACTGTGCTGATTCCTGCTAATGGTGCGATTATTAAAGAATTGAACAGTCGCTGGCGGACACAAAATAATAACAGCGAACCTTTTTACGACGTGCCTAAACCTGTAGCTAAAACTATTTTAGTGGGTATTGCTTGGCCGGAACGTGGCCAAGTTCTTTTCCCCAATGGTCGTTTTGAGTGGTCGAGGATAGAGCAAGCTATGTTAGCAGGAAGCTGGGAGAAAATTGGAGGTCCCAAAAAATGGGGTAGCTTTGATTTTGTGATGACTGACCCGAATCGTTCTAACAGCGGTCAATTAACATTGAGTTTGTGGGCTGAGTCGAAACAAGGTGGCAATCTTAACTCGACAAATTTAAATGGTCAATCTGTGCTATCTTTGTTTAGTATAGTCAAACGTTCTGTTAGTAGCCCGCCACGTTCTACGGATATTTTGTTGCAAGAATTCATTGCTAGGGGGGCTAACGATGCTGATGTGGCTACAGTTTATGAAAGTATTGCACTGCATCGGTGGAAACAGTCAAATACCTCTCAAGGAAAACCCTATCAAATTTATTACTTAAATCCGACGGTCGAAACTGTTTCAACTGCTGCTATTGTTCGTCGTGATGTTGATGGATCGAAGGCAGAAGCAGCACGAAGATTTCTGAATTTTATGACGGAAAAACCGCAGCAAGAAATATTTGTTAAGTATGGCTTTAGGCCAGTTATTAATAGCCTCGATTTAAAGTCTGTCCCCGAAAGTCCTTGGAGTGAAAATATCCCTGGGGCAGAGGTAAATCCGGCAGGAGGGCCTGAAGTAACTCCTGATTCACAAATACTTGAAGAAGTTAAGCGCTTGTGGGAGAGGGCCAGTTAGTGTTGGATCGGGAAAAATCTACGGGGCGGGGCGACTGCGATCCGATCGCCTTTCCTGATGCTGGATCGGCCTGGTAAACTTGGATTCGATCGCGCCCAAGTCGTTTAGCTTCGTATAGCGCTTGATCGGCGGCGGAAATCAGAATGGAGGCGACCAATTCAGATGCAGGAACGATACTGGCTACGCCCAAACTGACAGTGACATACTGACTTACCTGAGAGCCTGCGTGAGGAAGCTGCAAAGCTGCGATTTTGAGCTGTATGTGTTCGGCTACCACTACGGCCCCTTGGATCGCGGTATTCGGCAAAATCACGGCAAATTCTTCGCCTCCGTAACGGGCGACTAAATCGGCGGAGCGATCGACTGCATTGCCGATCGCCCCGGCGACTTGCCGCAAACATTCGTCTCCCCCTGGATGGCCGTAGGTATCGTTGTAACTTTTAAAAGAGTCAATATCGCACAGAATCAGGGACAGAGGCGTTTGTTCCCGCGCTTGTCTGCGCCACTCCATTTCTAAATACTGATCGAACCGGCGGCGGTTTGCTAGCTGCGTGAGTTCGTCTAAAGTTGCTAAGCGTTCTAATTTGAGGTTGGCTGCTTGCAACTGCTGGTAGAGTTCTGCTTGCTTGATGGCGATCGCCAACTGGGTGGCGAGAGAAGACAGTAACTCGACTTCTAACTGCATCCACTGGCGGGGACTGCACTGGTGGGCCATCAGCAGCCCCCACAACTCCTCCCCTTGCACCAAGGGCACTACTAAATAAGCTCTGACATCAAATTGTGCGAGCAAATCAATTTGATCTTGTGGCAAATCGGCGGCCCAGACATCGGCGATCGGTCGGATCGCCCGATGTTGGTACGCTTCGAGATAGAACTCGTCAAAACAGAAATTTTCCAGGGTTTCTCCCAGCATCGGCCGGCAGTTGGGTGCTACAGATTCCACCGTCACCGCCCCCGTCGCGGGTGCAGCGCAGAGACAGCCCGTACAGGCGTTGAAGCGGACGATCATCACTCGATCGGCTTGCAGAAACTGGCGCACTTCGTTCACAGTCGTACTTAGCACTTCGCCCAAATCGAGAGACTGGCGGATGTGCTGAGTAATTGTCGCCATCAACAGTTCTCGTTCGTTTTGCTGCCTCAGCGCCTCTTCTGCCCGCTTGTACTCGGTAATATCTTGAGCAGTGCCGAAAATTTGTTTGGGCTCTCCGGAGGCTGTGCGGGCGAACACTTGATCGCAACAGCGGAACCAGCGCCATTCGCCCGATCGATGTTTCAGCCGATAGTCCAACTCCAAAATACAGCCATCCTGGGCCTGCGGAAATCTGTGTACGTGCGCTGCTAGTAAGGGTGAATCTTCTGGATGCGCTAACCTCGAAAACAAAGCCGTTTCCATCTGTAAAATTTCTTCGGGAGTGTAGCCCAGCAGCTTAGAAGCTTGACCGTTGACGTAGACGTTGCGTTGTTCGGTCAAATCGTAGATGTAGAGCAAATAAGGCGCCGCGTCAGCAATTTGCTGGATGAAGTGCTGGCTCGATCGCAATTCTTCCTCCACCCGCTGGCGCACTTGCACTTCTTCCAAAGCTTGATCGCGCATGGTGCGGTAAGCTTGGATGCGGTGGGTGAGGTCGGTCACGTCCTGAATCACCAGCAGCGCGTAGAACGATGGGGAATTAACCCCCGGCCAGATTGATGACGAAACTGAAGGTGGAGATTCCGAAGACAAAAAAGCACTTGTTAGTTCTCTTACTCCGGCAGTACCGTCTGCTTCCAACTCAAGAGTCCGTCGAACCCAGTCTCTAATCTCCTGTTCTGCAACGCCAGCCTTCAGGGCCGGCACAGCAGTCACCGTAGTTTGCTGAATTCGCTGCTGGCCGTCTTGCCAAGCTGCCGGAATCAGGTATTTGTGAATTTGAGAAGAAAAAATTGTTGGCGGGCCTCCTGCAAAGATTTGCTTGAAGCGAGTTGCGTACTTTAGCTGACTCAGGTGAGGAAAATGAGTTGTGATTTTTGTTCCCAACATTTGGCTGCGGGGAATTTTTGTCCACTCTTCCAGACAAGTGTTCCAAAACAGCACCACAAAATCATCTCGCAGCAAGCAGACGCCGACTGGTACGCTGTCGAGAACCCCAAACTTTTCCTTAATAGTTTTGCTCTCCTCGATCATAGACCCCCGGCAAGTTGATTGATTGCAGTCAACAAGGTGTCAAACGAACTGACATTGAAAATCAGGATGATATCTCCTTCAATGTGAAGCTTTTCAATAATGAAACGGGTCTGGGCTAATAAAACAACTGTATCGGCAGTCAAACCGCCAGATACCAGCAAACTGGCGATCGTCCCTTCCATGTAATTGGGAATTGAGTAGTTCAGGCGCTGCTGAAGTACGTTGCTGATTGCACCCATGACCCCGTTGATCACAATATTTCCCACTTCACTCAGCGTACCAATTTTGACTGAATCCAGGTCGTGAGTTCCAACTTCTTCCCCTGTCAGCATGGTCACGAGCGTGGCTGCGCTGTTGGTGGGAAAGACTAGCTGGGCAATGCCTCCAAAGGAGCCAGTAAATTTGAGCTGGACGGCGGATATTTGCTCGCCGTTGAGGTGCTGCTCTAATTCTGCTTGCAAGTCGGCGGGAGATAGGATTTGGAGGTAGGGGATTTGCAAGCGAATGGGAGACTCGATCATGTCGTTCAAAATCCCTGCTGCTTGACCAATCCCGATGTTGACGAGTTCCTGCAAAGCATCGAGCTCTCGAGGGCTTAATTTCATGGGGTGCTCTCCTCGCTGGCACCCAGAGCTTTTTTGATCCACCCGATCAGTTCGTCTGAGTTGGGCATTTTGTGAATGACTGCTAGGGCTCCGAGTTCCATGCACTCGGATTTGGTGGTGGATTGAATGTCTGCGGTAATTACGATCACTGGAATTTTATATCCTCGATCGCGCATGGCTTGCAGGACTTCCCTACCTTCCATTTCTGGCATCAGCAAATCTAAGAGCATACAGTTTGGGGTTTTAGTCCCGAGCAGTTCTAGAGCTTCGGGACCGCTCGATGCTTCCCAAGTCTCGTATCCTTCTGCTCGCAGGATTTTGCAGATTACCCTGCGAGTCAACCACGAATCTTCGACAACGAGAATTGATGTCACTACGTTCTCCTCCTTCAATTGTTTAGGACTGACCGCTGTTCCAGGTACTGCTTCGATCAAGATAGTAGTTTAAACTGCTGGGATGGTGTGCGATCGAGCAATCAAGCCCGAATTCCTGTTCTTAAAAACTAACGCATTAAGGTGTTCAATAGTTGACTCTCTTTGGCTGTGGGAAGAAAAAACCTGGTTTCATTGAGAAACCAGGTTTGGGGGATCTGTATTGCAAGCAATAGCGGGCGCTCAGTTATAGATTACCAAACGCTTCCGAAGGGACTCTATTCGCTGTTTGGCTGTGGCATTGTCTGGATCGCAGGCAAGAGCTTGTTCGTATATTTCCAAGGCTTGAGCTGTTAATTTCTTGCGCTCGTAGGCGTGACCCAGATTGTTGAGAGATGTAACGTATTCTGGCTGCAACTTTAGGGCTTCTTTGTACTGGCGGATCGCGATGTCGTACTGTTCTTGACCGAAGTGTGCAAAACCGAGGGCGTTATAAACAACAGCTTGATCTTCTTCGCCTTCTAAGTCTTTGCCTTTCAGGGCTTTTTGAAACAGTACGATCGCCTGGGAGTACAGTTTCTTATCTACATAGATACTGCCCAATTCGTAATATTCTTGTCCTGTTCCTTTTTCTGTAGTCAGCTTATTTTCTAAGCGTTCGAGAGACATTTCCAGCTTCCGAGTTTTGAGAATCTGGCGCACCAGAAACCAAGAGGCGCTGCCCAGTATAAGAAGCAGGGCTGACAAGTAAACAATTAGCAAATTACTATCCATGTTTTTTTTAAATTAAGTAGGTCTGTGGAAGGTTTTATTTATTATGATGCCGCTTCAATCTCTAAGACTTGCCTCTGCAACTGTTTGAAAAACACTAAAATGACGATCGACTAATTAGAGTGCTATTTAGGAAAAAGCAAGAATCCAGAAGTAAGAACAAAGAAGGAAACTTGGTCTAAATCTCCTAAATTTATCAGGAGTTTTCCTTCTCTGGCAGATAGTTAAATCTTCCTTACCTCTGCTTTCTTACTCATGAAGCCCGATCGAGCTTTCACACTGCGGCTCGGTTTGCCATTTCCACGACTTTACCGAATGTTGCGGGGTCAATGATCGCCATTTGTGCCAGCATTTTGCGGTTAATTTCGATGTTGGCTTTCTTCATGTTGCCGATCAGTTTGCTATAACTCGTGCCGTGTGTACGAGATGCTGCATTGATCCGAGCAATCCACAGGCGACGGAAGTCGCGTTTGCGTTTTTTGCGATCGCGATAACCGTTACGCAGGGCTTGCATCACCCGTTGGTTAGCGGTGCGGAACTGTTTCGACTGTGCGCCTCGGAATCCCTTGGCTAATTTGAGAATTTTTTTGCGGCGCGCTCTGGCGACATTACCGCGTTTTACCCGTGTCATCGTTGATTACCGTTAAACTTTACAAGTATGGAAGCATTAACCGCACGTTAGCGTCGTTGGTTTCGTCAATGACGACCAATTTAGATAAGCGGCTTTTGCGGGCTGAACTTTTGTGAGAGAGCAAGTGGCTTTTGTAAGCTTTGCGGCGCACAATTTTACCGGTGCCGGTCGCTCTAAAGCGCTTTGCGGCTGCTTTGCGAGTTTTGAGTTTTGGCATGGACTGGTGTTATTTGGACACAAGCTCTAACGGTATCACGTTTGTGGTACTTTCTGCAAGCTGGGTTTGCGGGCTGGATTTGCGGGATGGGCGATCGGCTCATCTTGCGGTTGTTTCCGGCAGTTGACACCAGGCATAGAATGTTAGATTGTTCAATCATTTCCCTTGCTAACTCTCGAACAAGTTTATGGAGTTATCGCCTTCTACCTAGCCAATCGTACTGAAATCGATGATTATATGGAGGCAGAAGAAGCCGCGTTTGATGCGATGCCTCAACCGCTACAGTCTACAGATCCGGTTTTGTACAACAAATTAATCGCAGCAAAGACAGCAAGACAGCAGGTGAAATCGTGAATGTTCGTTACCAAAAAACTGGGTCTAAAGCCCCGTCGTAAAAGGACGGCTTTAATTTATTCCCGATTTTATTGTAATAGTATAGAACCCATTTGAGATCTTTTTAAGAGGATGCTAGCCGTTTGAGCATTAGCCGAATGAAACACAACTTGAGCTTGGCATTGGAACGAACGAGTGTACGGTCAAAATTCTTGATTAAGCTTTTACATCGCTCTACCCAAGCATTTGAACGTTCAATTACCCATCTAGCCGCAACAGGCACAAATCCAGATTGCCCTTTAGCTGCCTTCTCTGCTTTTGATGGTTTGGCTGAGAGTTCAAATTGAATCTTAGTCATAATCGAGCGGGTAAATCTCCTCCAAAGATTCAGTGAGTTTTTCAGGATGATAGCCGTTATCTAATAAGATGGTCGTCTTCGGGAGTTCAACAGGCTTCAATTTGAAATAATCGATATTTTGGGAAAACATTTCAATCAAACCACAATCATCTGATAAGCTAGCTTTGGTGCAATGAGTAAAGAACGGAAAGCCCAGGATATCGACGGCTAGGTGTCTTTTGATACCGTTTGTTGTCTTGTAAAAACAAAACCCTTTCGACTCAATACCAGCATTACAAGTGTTTTTTACCGCTTGTGAATCAACCATGATTAATGTCGTCCACTGCGGTTTTTTTTGACTTGTTCACGCACCTTGCTATGTAGCTGTACCAAGATTAGATCGAGTGCACCTTCCTCACACCAATTCTGGTAATGCCAAAATACTGTCGAGTATGGCGGTAGATCTCTGGGTAGGTCAGACCAATTACAACCATTTTTGAGTTGATAAAATATGCCGTTGAGAATTTACCGTTTTGTCCACACTGGTGGCCTAGTTTTCTTCTTCTGAGGTAGTAATGGCTCGATGATTTCCCACTCTTTGTCGCTCACATCACTCGAATAACCCATTTTCAGACCTGACCTGCTTAACCTTTCTGATTCTACCCGATCGACTGCTGTAAAGCCGATCGCCTGCTGTAAAGCTGATCGACTGCTGTAAAGCCGATCGCCTGCTGTAAAGCCGATCGCCTGCTGTAAAGCCGATCGCCTGCTGTAAAGCCGATCGCTAAAAAGATATCAAATCGGTTCTATAAGCTCTAGTTTCTTGTAAGTGACAAAAAACACGTTTATTATGTGTTTTGGGTCACATAATGTCAAGTTACGCAGATCACATAATTATTTCAAGTTTTATCTGTCCAATACTTCGGACAGTTTTTGGAACGATACTACAAGCTTTACAGGCTAAGGATCGTGAAAAAGTCGAATTAAATGCAAGTCAGGGGTGGACATGACTTTGATTTAATTACCCACAGTGCCTCAAAGTCCTAGAGGATAAGTCATTGGGCCATAGAAAAACTGTCCGAAGTATTGATCTGTCAAGACAGTTTTAAAAAGTCAGTAGACCAAAAACTTTATACTGACGGACAAGACAAAAAAGATTCGAGAAGCTGCTGTCAACCAAATTAATTTACAAATGACTGAACTTTCCTTTGGGGAAATTGCTATCTTCATGCTGAAAAACATTTCGTTGGTGGGCGGAGAGACAATGAGCCTGACATCAGCTGCGCTTCCAGGCGACTTTGTTCTGTTCGTCACCTCTGGTTAGGATATTCAATCTCCCAACTAAATTTGGCTTAGAATGAGCCAAATTTATACTCCGAAAATCATTTTTACTTTTAAGTTGATGAGGAATTTATCATGTTACCCGCACAATTAACCGCAACGCAGACTATCCCACTGACAACAGGGCTAAAGCTTGGTTCTGCCACTAATTTAATTAATGGCTATCGTCCAACTTGGGATGCAGGTGCTGCTTCTGATTCACCGCTGTATGCACCGAAACAAGCTCCCCTGACGAAAATTGAACCGCAAGTTCAAGCAGATACCAACGTCCGCTTTGAATTTCCTCAACTGAGTCTTCACCGGGATGCGGTAAGTTTGGTAAACAGTCTCTATAAGTATAAGGTATTACCGACCACCACATCTGATCCACAGTTTAACATTCCATCTGGACCACTTACCATCAATGACAAAGACGCGGAAGCAGCCACCCAAGCACTTAGTAAATGGCTGGGTGTCAGTCTGAGTAAAAATGATAATCTTTCATACGTACTGGTTGAGATCAAACGTGAAGTTGGTTCTGTAGTTCACCCACTGGTTAGAACAGATGTTTTCAATAATTCTAGTATTACATCGTTCTTAACTCCTGAGTTCGCCAGTCGCATCAAAAAACTGCGCCCGGGGAGGAAGAAATTTGAAGGTACAAAGCTTCGGACTAAACTGACTGGACAGGAAGCAAATAATTATCTAGGAGTTTCCCAGCAGTATGGAACGCACTTTGTTTCTCGCATCACTGCTGGAGATATAATCTTTCAGGTTTTTGCCTACAAATTGGCTGCCTTTGAACAGATCGAGCGCACATACAATTCCAATCCGGGATCGATGTCTGGTCCTTTCGCTGTAGATTTCAATTATTTCACAAAACCCTACAATCCCAGCACCAACTTTGGCTATGTTGCTGAGGGTGGCTATGGTAATGTCCTTTGTACAAGTCGCGATCCGGCACTTGTTAACAGTGTTCAATCTGGTGAGTGGTATGATAACGAGTGGGCAAACACCAATAGCATCTTTGCCCCCTATGGAAAGGGAACTACTCTACAACTATTTGCCCGGTTCACCCGCATCGTTCCCATTGCCTTTGAATTAAAACCACTCGATTACTTTGCCGAATACTACCGTGGTATTAACTGGCAGCGAATTGTCAAGGGAGCGCTGTATCAAAAATTCGGCGACCATATTATTCCTGGGTTTGTCAATGAAAGCATTTGTAGTTTATTAAGCGAACCTCAGCAAAATAACTGTAGTCTCACCAATATCTATCCACAGACTCAGGAAGGATTTGTCTCTACCATTGCAACACCAACTATTAACGTTTACAAACAGCGATTGAATATCAGTGAGGTAAAATTCATCGCTCCTGAGCTAGTCAAAGACTTCACATTATTGACCAATGCATTGCAGATCCCTAAACTACAAGACGAGCTATACAACCTCCCTGGTGATCAGGTTTCACTGTTTGCTCATATTGTAGAGATTGATCATAGCGGCGGCAAAATACCTAAGTTAGTTCTTTCTACTCAAGGGTTTAAAAACTTTACCCTGGTTTGCGAGGAATTCCTCGGTGCGCTGGAAATCATCTCTCAGGACAATCAAACACAACGAGATGTTATTGTCGATGGTTTTTACTACACTTTAGGCGCCAACACAGTAGTGCCAGAGCGACATGGCGTAACCATCAATCGCGATGTTTTTACACCTCCATCCGAAAAATCTCTCACAGCCCAATTGGCCAATTTTGAGTTTTCTCTGGCAGCTGCTGAGGCAATTATATCTGGTCGCAGTACATCCTTTGCACAAAGGCTAACCAGTAAATACCTCAATTGGTTAGGCACTATTTTTCCTGTTACCAGCAGAAACCAAGAAATCAGAGAATTTCGGATGCGAGCGTTATATCTTTCCCGCGCCGCAAATCAGCTAAAAAGTGAGGGAGTTCACGTTCCATACCTGACCTATGCAACCTACACTCCTCTGGTTGAATCAATTTTGGGAGTAGCCGATCAGATCAAGAATCAGGTTACTGCCTACCAGCAGCAAATCTCCCTGCGCAAACTGGCTGAGTTAATGATTGATGTTGGTAAGACACTGAATGAAAACATTAAGCAAACAGGTAACCAGCTAACCGATTACATTTCAGCTATGTCTAAGTATCAAGCAGACATGGCTAACTATTACGACAGCGTCATTCAACAAAAGCAGAAAGACTTTCAACAAGAGGTGAATAATGTTGATATCCTCAACAGCAAACTGAAAAGTCAACAAGTGGTAGTTGACATTGCTGTGGAAAATCTAGAGACGGCACTAGGCAATTATGCAACTCAAGAAATTTTTAGATTTGCATTTAGCGTCGCTATGGATGTTTTCAAGCTAGGGGTGTCACTCGTCGCTCTGCCAGTAGCCGCACCCGCTGAGGCAACAAAGCTCGCCGCCACAGCTCAGAAAATTAAGGAGATACTTGATGTTCTTGATGCTCTCTCCACTCTATTCAAGGATATAAATGTTATCATCACCAAAATTGAAAGTGTGGAAAATGCCCTAGAAGCTACAGGGAATCAAGGCACAGATCTGCTAACAGCGTTAGAATGGCGAGAATATTATGAAAATATGGAGCTTACCCTAGAGAATGCAACTCGAGGCATTACTAATAATAGTGGAGTCGCCAATGCTAAGGCTACGCTGTTATCAGCTTTTAGGATTTTGGTGATGCGAGGAGAAGAACTTTTAAATGTTAAGTCAAGAACTGTACAGATTTTGACCGAAATTTACTTTACTAAGAAGCGCCAGGAGGTAAATAATAATCAGGCTGCTCGTTTACAGAATTTATCGAGAGCAATGAATCCAGGCAATATCCAAGACCTTGACAAATCATCTATCGATTTAGTTGGTCTGACTGGGCAACTAGAGTTTCAGGAGAAACAGGTACTACTCTTGCTTGCCAAGACTCTAGTCGTCCAAGATCAAGCTTTGCAATATCAATACCTGGGTACACCAACACCCATCGGGTCTTTTGATCTGCTGTCACTGCGTATGGTAATTGTACAACAGAAGCAGTCCATTTTAAATGCCCTCTCTAACCTGAATCCTCCGCCTCAAAAAGTTCCCCAGCCATTTATTTATGAGATCCAAGGCATCCCATCGGACACCTTACTTAATGACAACGCCTATCAATTCAGAATTAATCTCGCAGCAAGTGAGTTTTGGCAATATGCAATGGTACGAATTGATAAGGTCATTGTAGAAACGGATGATGTCCAATCAACAAATTCAGGACAGTATCTAATTGAATTGGTTTACCAGGGTACTCCCTTAGAGGATAGAAACCAGAATAGAAATGTGTTGTTATTCAATACCGTTCAGCGTGGTTTCGGTCCATACTTGTATGAAGTAGACAGTAACAGGGCACTTTTCGGTACTGATGTGGGAAGTATCGCTGACTCCATCACAAACATTACCCCATTCTCTCATTGGCGAGTTTCTTTTTCTAATACGCAAACAAATCAGGGAATTAAGCTGAAAAGGGACTTTATCTCACTCCGGCTGAAATTCTATGTAACTGCACTGCTAAGAGATCCCAGGTCTTTTTTATCTGCAGGATCTATACCAGCAGATTACCAAACGGGTTCAGTCAATGATGTACTTGCCGAAATGTACGAACGTGGCTCTGTGATGAATGGCTGGGATGTAGTATTTAACTATACTCAGGAAAGTATCAATGACTTGCTACAAAAGCAGTACGAAAACCGGAAGAATTTACCCGATTTCTTCTGGAAGATTCCCGAACAAATATTTTCTGTGGGATACCCTTTTTCGTGCGGTTTTACTGAGTGGCAAATTACGTTCAAAGCACCCAAGATAAAATTTTTGTCCGGTAATTATAATGCGGTTTACATCCGGTTGGATGTTGAGTCTGGCTATATCAAGAAAGGCTCTTTTCCCCAGCCTGAAGAAGAACCAAAGTGTTCTGAGGTAGACCCCAACGTAATCAAATGGGCTACTGAAAGACCTATCAGCACAGATGGCTTTTTGGAAGCACATGTTCCCCTGGGCAAACTGAAAGGAGACGTCCTTACACAAAATAAGGTAGTCGTTAACTTAGCTAAAGGAGCCTTTCTCACCCAGGATTTGAAGGTTGACGTGGATGATGCAACCCTCAATGCACAGTTAACCAAATATATGCAGAGCAATAACTTCGTTTATACCCTGGGAACAATAGACGACAAGGACATTACAACGCTTCCGTCTTTAAGGCCAACTCAGTTTCTGTTCAATATACTGACTACCAACTTAGGAAAAAACATCCTGCAACTCTACATCACCACCACAGGCCAACAGCAACTCAATCTCAGTCTCAGCCTCGGCGAACCGATTCCCCAAGGTTATGGTTGCAGTCTCATGATCAATACAAAAATTCTCTGGCAAGACATTTTTGTCAAAAGCTTCAATAGTAGCGGCAATATACGTGTTGCTGCTAAAGCTCCTGTGGAGAACTACAAGAGTTACTCGGCTTATGTGATTTCAGGACAAGTGATTAGTGTCATCGATTTCAAAGATCGCAGCCACGATTTACGCATCAACGAAAACGGCAATCAAATTATATGGGAATTAGCTGGAATGACGTTTCAGCCCTCGGAGAGTTCAGGGATCGCATTGCACTACAATAAAACAAAAAATCAGGGGTTTCAGGCTTATAGGTGTACAGCATACCCTTGTGGGCTTGGATCGTGCCAGTCCTGCAGTTGGCAAAATTATTCCCTGGATGTCACAGTTGATCTAAGCGGAACCTACAGGATACAGATAGTTGGGTCTGGACTAAATCAACAGGTTAAAATTGATTCCAAACCGCCTGAGGTAAAAGTTGATGGAAAGCTAGATGACGCAGGAGCTTGTAAATGCAATGATCGCGATTTGCAACAGTCTTTTATAGACCTGCTGCGGAAGGACGTTCCTGAGCAATTAGCAAAACAGATTGGAGGTCTTCCATTCGAGTCAATTTCTCTATTCGCTCTCAAGAGCTTGCTATTCCCAGAACAAAACATTGTCAACCTCGAAAAAGCATATATTCCTGGTGACTTAGTAATCTTCGGTAATTTTGTTCAGACTTAACTTTAGACTAAAGCGTGCGATCGTAACGCGGTCGCAGAGGAAACAAACTCGGATAAAAATAGGGAGATGGTTGTAGTCAAAACAAGCATCTCCCTACGGAAGATTAGAGAAGCACTACTAAATCTCAACTTTCGCTATGGAACTTGTATCTAAACTCAAAGCATTTCGTCAAGAGGCATACTCGTACCTTGGTCGAGCTAAGGAATGAAAATTTAATAACTTTAGCGTCTGCTAAATACTCGGAACTGCGCGATAATTCCATTTTGGCAGATATTCATCAAAAATAATTTTCATTGTTTCTTTAAATCCATTAGCTACTTTTCGACCAGTTTCATAAA
>JANMLZ010000200.1:0-32960 GCA_031372825.1 Cyanobacteria bacterium OTE_58_metabat_593
GGCTTTTAACATTGCCAGTACAGCGAATCTAAATGCTAAGGAACTAGATGATTTAGACAAGCGAGAAATATGGATTCAAGACCAGCGTGGCTCCATTAGTCTAGCTACTAAAATAGCTCTGGCAGAAGGTATCGAACAAGGTATCGAACAAGGCATCGAACAAGGCATTGAACAAGGCATCGAACAAGGTATCGAACAAGGCATCGAACAAGGCATCGAACAAGGTATCAAACAAGGAAAATTGCGATTGATTGTTCGTCTGTTAGAGCGCAGTCTCGGCGCGCTGCCGGAGGATATCCAAACCTCCATCGCTCAGTTGTCCGCTGAGCAATTAGAGAGTTTAGGAGAGGCGCTATTAGACTTTGCTAGTTTGTCTGATTTGACAACTTGGTTGCAATTAAATGACGATCGTTGATGAGATTGGTCAAATGGGTGTAGGGGTAATCCCCCGTGGTTGCCCTTATGGATCACCTATGTCACATTTGAGTCTGACCTCACATTAAAATATCTAAAGTCGAAAATCCTATGAGCAAATTTGTGTTTGTGACTGGCGGCGTGGTTTCCAGTATCGGCAAGGGAATTGTCGCTGCTTCCTTGGGCCGCTTATTGAAGTCCCGAGACTATTCTGTGTCGATTTTGAAGCTAGACCCGTATATTAACGTCGATCCAGGCACTCTCAGCCCGTTTCAGCACGGAGAAGTATTCGTGACGGAAGATGGTGCGGAAACTGACCTCGATTTGGGGCATTACGAGCGTTTTACCGATACTTCCATGTCTCGTCTCAACAGCGTCACCACGGGTTCGATTTATCAAGCGGTGATTAATAAAGAACGGCGCGGCGAGTATCAAGGGAGTACGGTGCAGGTGATTCCCCACATCACTAACGAAATTAAAGAGCGGATTTTCCGAGTCGCCAAAAATACTAATCCCGATGTGGTAATTACTGAAATTGGTGGAACCGTGGGAGATATTGAATCTTTGCCGTTTTTGGAGGCAATTCGCCAGTTTCGCAAGGATGTCGGGCGCCAAAATGTTTTGTATATGCACGTGACGCTGATACCTTGGATTCCTTCGGCGGGAGAGATGAAAACTAAGCCGACTCAGCATTCGGTGAAGGAATTGCGGTCGATCGGCATTCAACCTGATATTTTAGTCTGTAGGTGCGATCGACCTTTACCTTTGGGACTGAAACAGAAATTGTCCGAATTCTGCAACGTGCCCGAAGCTTGCGTCATTACCGCTCAAGATGCTAAAAGTATCTATGAAGTGCCTCTGATGATGGAACAGGAAGGTTTAGCGGAACAAAGCATCAACTTGCTGCAACTCGAACCGCGACAACCCGATTTGACTCAATGGCAAACCTTAGTCAATCGGCTTTACAGTCCCAACCACAAGGTTGATATTGCTTTGGTTGGTAAATACGTGCGGTTGAACGATGCTTATCTGTCCGTCGTCGAAGCTTTGCGGCACGCAGCAATCTCGATCGGCTGCGACTTAAATTTGCACTGGATCAACTCAGAAGATTTAGAATCGGGAAACATCGAACATTATTTTCAAGGTATCAACGGCATTGTTGTGCCCGGAGGTTTTGGGATTCGGGGAGTTGACGGCAAAATAGCGTCGATCGAATATGCCAAACACCATAAAATACCCTTTTTGGGATTGTGTTTGGGGATGCAGTGTGCTGTAATTGAATGGGCGCGCAACACCGCCCAACTAGAGGATGCCAACAGCGCTGAATTTAACCCGGATACGGCAAATCCAGTAATTAACTTATTGCCAGAACAGCAAGATGTAGTCGATTTAGGCGGTACAATGCGACTCGGTTTGTATCCGTGTCGCGTCAACCCAGACACCCTAGCTTTCAAACTTTATCAGAAAGAAGTAATTTACGAGCGACACCGCCACCGCTACGAATTTAACAACGCCTACCGCAATCTTTTCTTAGAATCAGGTTATGCAGTCTCCGGCACATCTCCCGACGGCCGATTGGTAGAAATGATCGAATTGCCCAATCATCCATTTTTCATAGCCAGTCAATTTCACCCAGAGTTCCAATCTAGACCTAGCGCCCCCCACCCCTTGTTTCAGGGGTTTATCCAGGCGGCCAGCAGCCAAGGAAAGCAGGATGCTTTAGAAGCTGAGGGTCGCGACTTGGTGGCTGGGAAACTTGCAGGAATTTGATCTGATATCACGTCCGATTGATGAGTTTTGATATATTGGATGTGTGTCAGGGCGGGTGAGAGGAGGCAATATTCAAATCTGGCATACAGTCGTACTCTCATATCAATTCCAGTTGTATCGGAATTAATATTACCCGAAATCAGGACACGGCAGTGCCGTGTCCCTAGGATTAATCGAGGTAGAGAAACGGCACTGCCGTATCCTCGCTTATCATTCCGGCGCAGCCGGAATTGATATCATTCCCAATTCTTTAATCTTCAATACGAAAATCGAAAATGGTATGAGTTGTCAAACTATCCTAAAATACCAGGAAACGCAGGTTTGAGGAGGGTTTTTGTGGCTTACTGGAGCAAATTTACTTATGAGAAAAGTACATACATAATTGACCTTGACACTATTAGTGCTTTTTCTAGCGAACTGGATAACAAGCGTGTCACATTTTGGCTGCCTAATAGCAGTCTGCCGATTATCCTCAGTCCCCAAGGCAATCAGGAGGCTTACAAGCTAGTTCTCGATTACCTCAAAAAAACGATCGACCGCAATGCTAAAGGTTCCTGGATTAAAATTAATTATGACCGCAAAGAATTTGCGATCGATATGAGTAAAATTAGTTCTTTTGTTTGCGAACAGAACGGTCGGCTAATTAGCTTTTTCCTGCCTGATAGCGCAACTAATATTATTCTCATGCGCGAAGGTAACTCGGACGATTATCAAAAAATTCAGGAATACATTAAAAATACGACAGGCCACTCTTTGCCATGAACAAGTCAGTTGTCAGTTGTCATTAGTTAGTAGTTAGTAGTTATTTTTGTTATATTTGTTGGTTCCAATTACCAATGCCCAATGCCCTATGCCCAATTACCAATGCCCCATGCCCCATGCCCCATGCCCAATTACCCATTCCCGTTATATTTCATAAAAGCTAACTTTGCTGCGCCTACCATGCCTGCTTGATTGCCCAATTGGGCAACCAATAACTGCAAATCTTCGCGAGAACTCGGCAGCACCCGCCGCTCAATTTCCGATCTAACTGTCGGCAAGAAAAATTCTGCACCGGCACTAATTCCGCCGCCGATAATAATAGCTTCCGGGGTCAAAATATAAATTATACTTGCTAAACCGATACCGAGATAGCGGCCATAATTTTGCCAATATTCTAAAGCTTTGGCATCTCCAAATTTAGCTAAATTTGCTAATTCTAGCGGTTCCAAACCCGTTTCTCGGCGAATTGCTTGCACGGAAACGTACTGTTCTAAAGAACCACGATTGCCGCTGTTGCACTCCGGGCCGTCGGGATTTATAGCAATCAATCCTAGTTCTCCGGCTGCGCCTAGATGCCCTGCAAATAGTTTGCCGTCTAGGATAACTGCACCGCCGACTCCTGTACCTAATGTAAGTAAAATTAAGTTTTTAAAGTGCCTTCCAGCACCCAACCAAGCTTCTCCTAAACCGGCACAGTTGGCATCATTTGCTAATATTGTCGGCAGTCCGGTTTTGGCTTCTAACCAGTCCGCTAGGGGGACGTTATGCCAGTTTTTGAGGTTAATTGCGACTCTGGCTATTCGGCCGGTGGTGTCTGCGGGGCCTGGAGTGCCAATGCCGATCGACTTTACAACATTTTCGACTGGATTGAGTTGAGAAATTGCGTCTACCATTGCGGCTAAAACGGCTTCAGGCGTTGCGGGTTGAGGAGTTGGCACAGTTAAGGATTGGTAACAAATGCCGGATTCGCCAAATCTGCCGAGTTTAATTGCGGTGCCGCCTAAGTCGATGCCGATTACTTGTGTCATTACGGATTAAGTTTGTATTGAGGCTCCAGAGTCCTCAAAGTTCTATGTGAGTGTAGGAAAATTAGCGACGGAAACGGCGCTTAATTGCTAAGATTACCATGCCGATCGCCATACAAGAGCCAAAATGCTCGATCGAGGCGAGGCGAGGCTATTCAATTTGTCCTAACTTACGTTGCGCTAGGGCTAGGTTGTGCAAAGCATCATCATAATCTGGTTTGACAGCAATTGCCTGGTTGTAAGATGCGATCGCCTCTTCAATTTCTCCTAAATTGTACTGCGCGTTGCCTCGGTTGTTGAAAGCTTTGTGGTTGTCTGGTTTGAGAGCAATTGCCTGGTTGAAAGATGCGATCGCACCTAAAAAATCTCCTTGTTCATACTGCTCATCCCCTCGATCGTACCAAGCTTTAGCCTCTAAATAAACTTCCGATTCTGCCTCGGCACCTTCAACGCCTCTGCGGTTCACTTCCCCAGAAAAACCCAAACCATCCCCAACAAACACCGCCTCAATCACCCTCCCCTTCCCACCATCATCCTCAACCTCCGGTAGCGGAAATCGGATCAATATCTCCCGCCCAATTCCCCCCGCAACCTCCGACAATTCCCCACTGCGAATTCCACTTAACAATACCAGCCGCCGCGCCAATTCCTGAAGCGATGCCACCGCATCAGTAGCAGCCGTGTCCCCGCGATCGCCCTCTAACAAATTTACCCCAAACCGTCGCAACCAAGCAGCCAATTCACCATCTTTAAGGCCTTTTGCGATTAAGAATCCCGCTACATCCCCTCGACTCCAGCCTGCATTCATCCCTTCCAGGATTTCCATAAATTTCGACTCATATTCTGCGTCTGTTAGGGTTGGCCGGATGGCGCTATTTCCCGGCTGCGGGGAGGATTGGGTTGGGGTTCCAAAGACTCGCTGAATTAATTGTTTGAGGAATTGCCAAATTTTGTTGAGCATTTGTGGGGTTGGGAGGCTTGGGGTATTTTCTATTTTATACCAATTCTGAAAAGTAAGCTGTTTCGCATTTAAAATAGTATTGTAGGGTGCGTCAGCCCACAGCGTTTCCCTTGCCAGTGGAAGCGATTGAGCTGACGCACCCTACAGGCGTTGTTAGTGGTTTAAATGCGAAACAGCTTATTGCTTTAATTGTTAACAGGTAAGCGGATCGTAAAAGTAGAACCAACACCGACTTGACTGTTTACTGAAATATTACCGCCCATCATCAGGCAAAAACGCTGGCTGATTGCTAGTCCCAAACCGGTGCCGCCGTACTTGCGCGTGGTGGAAGCGTCTGCTTGGGTAAAAGGTTGGAAAATGTGCTGCAACTGGTCTGGATTCATCCCAATTCCTGTATCTGTACAATTAACCACTAAAAATTCTTTACTAGCAATTGAGGATTGAGAATTTGCCGCAGGTTCAGAAGTGTTTTCTGGTGTCGTTTGGTGGCTGTCACTCGCGATTTTTTCTCGGCTGGCGCTGAGGGTAATTATACCGTTGTGAGTGAATTTGGCGGCATTGCTCAGCAAATTTAATAAAATCTGTCGCACTTTGGTAATGTCTCCGTGCATAGTGCCGATGTTGCTGATTTGGCGCAAGTTTAAAGTGTTAGTATTTTTCTCAACTAGCGGTGCGGCGGTGGAGGCGACTTCTTCAATCAAATCTGCAATATTGAAGGTTTCTAAGTAAAGATCCATTTTGCCGGCTTCGATTTTAGAAATGTCGAGAATGTCGTTAATTAGCGATAGCAAGTGTCGGCCGGAAGTGCGGATTTTGTCTAAATCTGGGCTGAGTTCATCGTAGCCCAATTCTGCGGTTTCTTCTTGGAGCATTTCGCTGTAGCCGATGATCGCATTCAGAGGTGTTCGCAGTTCGTGGCTCATGTTTGCCAAAAATGCACTTTTTGCGGTGGAAGCGGCTTCGGCGGCTTCTAGGGCAAGTTGCAAGGCGGATTCAAAGACTTTGCGATCGCTAATATCCTCGACGCTGCCTTCATAGTAGAGTACCTCGCCGTCGGCGCCGCAGGCTGCGCGGGCGCTTTCGGAAATCCAAATTATGCTGCCGTCAACGCGGTAAACTTCTGACTCAAACCCGGAAATTTGTCCGAATTCTTTCATCACTCGCATAAACTTCTCGCGCTGCTGAGGATTGACGTAAGTTTGCTGTCTGATGTTTGTGAGATTTGAGGTCAATTCTTCGGGAGTGGCGTAGCCGTAGATGCGGGCTAAAGCTGGATTTACGCTTAAGAAGCGGCCTTCGGGGGTTGTTTGAAAAATGCCTTCGACTGCATTTTCAAAGATGCTGCGGTATTTTTGTTCTGCTTGAAGTAGTGCGGTTTGCGTGCGATCGCGATCGCTAGCTTCGATCGCCAATGATACCAAATCTGCCAGGGAAGCAGCAAAATTTTGTTCTTCTAATGTCCAGTTGCGAGCAGTGCCCACCTGTTCGATACAGATGACTCCGACTGTTTGTCCTCCCAGCCGCACGGGCGCATCTAAGGTTGATGTAGTGCCGGCTTGTGCAAAGTAAGATGCCACAAATTCTCTGGTTCTGACATCGGAGAGAGCGTCATCGGCTGCGATCGTCCGGTCTTCTTCCAAAGCGTTAAAATAAGCTGGATAGTCTGCTGCTGCGAGTTCGGCGCCTTGGGAATGCTGGTGGTTGCTGCGGGTAAATTGGTCGAGACATTGCAGTTTCGATCGGCTTTCGTCGTACAGCCAGGCTCCGGCTCCTTCTGCATTTAGGGTATGAGCAGCCGCTTCGGTGATTTGCCTCAAAGCTACTTGCAAATCGCCTCGATACAGCGCTTTATTTCTTGCCAATTCTACCAAAACCGTATTTTGTTTGAGCAGTTGTTTTTGTCTTTGACGCCGCACGGATTCGGCTCGCTTTTGTTCCGTAATGTCGCGGGCTACCCAAATTACGGATTCTTCTGAAAGCGGCGAAATGCTAGCGGCAAAACAAATTTTGCGGTCGTCTACGGTTAAATCGTACTCGATAATGACAGTTTCTTGAGTATTTAAAGCGGCTCGGATATGGTTGAGAAAGTAGTCGGCTGTAGCTTGGGGAAACAGCTCTCCGACTGTTTTTCCAACTAATTCTGTAGCTGGTTTGTAGAGCAGGGACATACTTGTAGGTGCGATTTTCAAATAGCGACCGCTGGAGTCCACAACTATAATTAATTCGTTCATCGCTGCAAACAAAGCCCGCAATTCTGCTTCGGCGGCTTTGAGTTCGACTGTGCGTTCTGCTACTCGCTGTTCTAAACTGGAGTTGGTTTGTTCTAGGGCGACAAAAGACGATCGCAATTGTTTGGCCATCTGGTTGAAAGACTGAGCTAGGAGACCGAGTTCGTTGACGCCTTGGATTGCGACTTCGCCACCTAATTCCGAGGAGGTGAATTCGGAGGATTCGGACATTTTTGTTAATGCTTTGGAAGCTTCGAGCAATCGGGTAATCGGTTGAGCAACCCAGCGAGAGGTGAAAATTCCGAGGACGATCGCCAATATGAAGGCAAAAAAGCACAATAAGATAGTTGTGCGAGTGTTGGCGTTAATCTGCTCCATAAAGTCGGCTTCCGGGATGGCGACTACAATCAGCCAATCGAGGCCGCGGCCGTCTTGCAGGGGAGCCACTGTAATGAATTGACGTTGGCCGTCTAGATCGAAGATAAACTGTCCTTGGCTCTCAATTTGTGCAAAACTGCCAAATCGTTGTTGCAAGTATGTGGAAGCCGATCGAATTAACCCATTTTTGCTGTCAGTTGCCAACAGCCGTTTTTGTCCGTCTTTGGCGGTGACAAAGGGCAATTCGTCTGTGGAACTACCGACTATTTCGCCACTGCGTTCGATCGCAAAAACTTGTCCCGAGGGGCTAATTTTGATGCTTTTGAGAAAATCGCTAATTTGAGAAAGAGTTACGTCAATTGCCAATACACCCCGCAGGTTTCCTGTTTCATTGTAAATAGGCATCACCGGCGTAATCCCCAGAACTGGCGAAGCGGTGAAGACGTAGATCGGAGACCAAGTGGCTTTTTTTGACTGTTTGGCAGTTGTGTACCACGGTCTAGTACGGGGGTCGTAGGCGGCAGTTTTGATTAGTTCAGTGCGATTTCCCTGGCTGTCCAGGCGATAAATTTGGCGATCGGGAGCGGTTGATTCGTCTCTGATGTATACTAAATCTTCTGCTTCTTGCTTGAGCAAGAGGAATCTGCCCTGTTCGTCGCCGTAGTAGATGGTTGTAGTTCGATCGCTCAGCTTGGTCTGGTTCCACAAATAGCGCTCTAAGTTCGGGAAGTCTTCCGGGTCTAAATTTCCCGAGGCGATCGCAGCAGTATTCATTTGCAGAAACAAATGAGACACATCCCCAAAACTGCGGAAATTTTCTTTAGTCCTCGCTGCGACTTCCAAGCTCAACCTGGTAGCAAGGTCATTGACGGCTTTCTGGCCGTTGCGAAACGACAGCCATCCAGTCACGCCGACTGCTACGGAGATTTGCACCACCAGTGGTATCAACAAGACGAGGCTCAATGACATCTTGGGTGAGCTTTTCATCAGATAACTGCTCAGACTTTTCAATAACATTAATATTCTTACACTTACCGGTTTGCGTATCGTTTGTCGATCAAAAGATGCCCTAGATATGATAAATTACAAAGTTATAGCGATCCTAAATCATTTGCATAATTCTTGTAGGGGCGGTGCCCCCGTGCCCGCCCAATCGCTCGGAGGGCGGGCACGGGGGCACCGCCCCTACAAGAATTATGCAAATGATTTAGGATCGCTATATTATCAATAAAAATGAATTGAGGAGTGCATTAATATGAGTTACAGAATGGAACGCCGCGCTTACGCGGAAACCTTTGGGCCGACAACGGGCGATCGCGTCCGCTTAGCCGATACCGAATTATTCATAGAAGTTGAACAAGATTTCACAACCTACGGCGATGAAGTCAAATTTGGGGGTGGTAAAGTCATCCGCGACGGTATGGGACAGTCGCCAATTTCTAATGCGGACGGTGCGGTTGACACGGTTATTACTAATGCTTTAATATTAGATTGGTGGGGAATTGTCAAAGCAGATGTTGGGATTAAAGAAGGTAAAATTTTCAAAATTGGTAAAGCCGGAAATCCTTATATTCAAGACAGAATAGATATTATTATCGGGCCTGGTACTGAAGTAATTGCTGGCGAAGGCATGATTCTCACAGCGGGCGGAATTGACACTCACATTCACTTTATTTGTCCGCAACAAATTGAAGTGGCGATCGCCTCTGGAATCACTACCATGATCGGCGGCGGTACAGGCCCCGCAACGGGTACAAACGCCACAACCTGCACTCCCGGGCCTTGGCATATGTACAGAATGCTGCAAGCAGCCGATGCTTTTCCCGTTAATATAGGGTTTTTGGGTAAAGGAAATAGCAGTCAGCCTCAAGGATTAGTGGAACAAATCTTGGCCGGTGCAATGGGTTTGAAACTCCACGAGGATTGGGGAACTACCCCAGCAACAATTGACACTTGTTTGAATG
Organism: Cyanobacteria bacterium OTE_58_metabat_593; assembly: GCA_031372825.1. Lineage (GTDB taxonomy): Bacteria > Cyanobacteriota > Cyanobacteriia > Cyanobacteriales > Microcoleaceae > Microcoleus. The sequence continues at coordinate 9,503 of JANMLZ010000200.1, forward strand.
TAGCTGAAGAGTACGACGTGCAAGTTGCAATTCACACCGATACTCTCAATGAAGCGGGATTTGTCGAAACTACTATTGCTGCTTTTAAGAATCGGGCAATTCACACTTATCACACTGAAGGTGCAGGCGGCGGACACGCGCCGGATATTATTAAAGTTTGCGGTCAAGCTAATGTTTTGCCTTCGTCAACTAACCCGACTCGCCCTTACACTGTCAACACTTTGGAAGAACATTTAGATATGTTGATGGTGTGTCACCATTTGGATCGCGGTATTCCTGAAGATGTGGCTTTTGCTGAATCGAGAATTAGAAGAGAAACGATTGCTGCTGAAGATATTTTGCACGATTTGGGCGCGTTCAGCATGATTTCTTCTGACTCGCAGGCGATGGGAAGGGTTGGAGAGGTGATTATTCGGACTTGGCAAAGTGCTCATAAAATGAAGGTGCAGCGGGGACATTTACCCCCTTGCCAAGGGGGGGGAATAGAGGGAGAAAATGACAATTTTCGGGCGAAGCGGTATATTGCTAAATACACAATTAATCCGGCGATTACTCATGGAATTAGTCAGTATGTTGGTTCGATTGAAGAGGGGAAGTTGGCGGATTTGTGTTTGTGGAGGCCGGCTTTTTTTGGGGTGAAACCGGAGATGGTGATTAAGGGAGGGGCGATCGCCTATTCGCAGATGGGAGATGCTAACGCTAGCATTCCGACGCCGCAGCCAGTGCATATGCGGCCGATGTTTGGGAGTTTTGGTGGTGCGATCGGGGCGACTTGTTTGACGTTTGTTTCGCAGGCTGCGTGCGATCGAGATATTGCCGCACAGCTCGGTTTGCAAAAGCCAACTGTAGCAGTTTCCGGCACACGACAAATTAGCAAAAGAGATATGAAACTCAACGATTATTTGCCGCACATGGAAGTCGATCCAGAAACCTATGAAGTGAGGGCGGATGGAGAATTGTTGATTTGCGAACCGGCAACTGTTTTGCCGATGGCGCAGCGATATTTTCTGTTTTGAGGCTAAATCCGATTTAAACCGCCTTTAGCCCTTCCAAGCCACATTAAGGAGTTCTCTGGTAAATTAGCATAAAAGTTTTATACAGTAAGGCTTTTATGCTTCCATGATAGTGGAACGCTCGCAATTAATCGATTCTCAATAGATAATTTTCGATCGGCAACAATTTCTGTTAAAAGCTATAATTCAGGAAAGTATTAATTTAAATTTAATCCCGATCGATTCTTTGAACCTCTGAATACAGTAGTTACCAAATTTACTCGACGATTTCCGTAAAAACTGCAATGCCACAAAAAACACGTATGCAAGATGTTGTGGTGCTTCTCCCCGGCATCACTGGTAGTGTCCTGCAAAGGGATGGTCAAGATATATGGGCATTCTCTGGACAGGCACTCTGGCAAGCACTCCAGAGTATGGGAGATTCTTTGGGAGATATCAGGCTAGAAGGAGATGATGCAGACACCGAGAGTACAGCAGACGGCATTGTAGCAACTCGCTTAATAGCAGACGCTTACCAAGTTCCGGGCTTGGATAAGTTTGATGGTTACTCAGCTATTTCCCGATTAATTACCAATAACTTTCATGCGATCCCAGGTAATATCTACTCAGATCCAGAAGATCGACCAGCAAATTTTTATCATTTTCCCTATGACTGGCGTCGGGATAATCGCAAAACTGCTAAATTATTGAAAGAACTACTGGATCGACGATTACATCAGTGGCGTACCTACAATGATATTCCTCACGCTAAGGTCATACTATTAGCTCACAGTATGGGAGGGCTAGTTTCCCGTTATTACCTGGAAGTCTTGGAAGGATGGCGAGACTGTAAAGCTTTGTTTACATTTGGTACACCATACCGAGGTGCTGTCAATTCACTTAATTATCTTGCTAACGGATATAAGAAACTCTTTCTGGATTTAACAGAAGTCATGCGTTCTTTTCCTTCCGTTTACCAGTTGCTGCCAATTTACGAAATGCTGAAAGTTGGCGAGCAATATCACCGCATTGCAGAAATTGATAACCTGCCTAGTATTGACCCTGAAAAAGCTAGGGATGCTTTGGCATTTCATCGCGAAATTGAAACTGCGGTAAACCAGCACCAACAAAATGAAGAATATAGAAGGAATGGCTATAAAATCATTCCGGTAGTTGGTATCCAGCAACCTACCTTGCAATCAGCAGAATTAGCCAATGGTAGGCTGACAGTTAGTTACTCGCTACCAACCTGGATAGATCCACTTCTGAATGATGGTGATGGTACTGTGCCTTATCTTTCAGCAATTCCGATTGAACTATCTAACGATTATAGAGACACCTATATTGCCGAGAGGCATGGCACTATTCAAAAGCACGATCGAGTTTTAAAGGAATTACTCAACCGCCTCAAGACAATGCAGGCAAGAAATTTTGCGGATATTCGCGGTCCTGAAATTAATCGAGAGCTGCTGCAAAAACCTGCGATTGCTCTGAGTTTGGATGACCTTTACCGAATGGATGAGCCGATTGAAATGCGCGCGCAAGTCCTCAACTTTAGTGAAGCTGTTGAGAGACTCACAGCCAAAATCACGCCTGTTTCTTTTGAGGGTGGTGTAATAACTAGAGATTTTCAGCTAGACAACGATGAATGGGTGTTGACTGCTAATGATTTAGTACCCGGACTATATCGCTTGCAGGTAGAAACAGATGCCTACATTTATCCCATTTTTGTCCGCGATTTATTTGAAGTGGTGCAGTGACTTGCAGTTTCCCAAATACTAGGTAGGTTATGGAATGGAAATGGTCTAAGGCTAACGAAAAAGATATCGCTAAATTCGTCGCAAAAGATGCACATCAATTATTGAAGCTGCATAAAAGTTCCTATGATTTAGTTCAAAATAGGGAAGGGCGTAAGCAGTTAGTTAAACTTATTTATGAAGCTTTAATTAACAAAAATATTAACTATAATGGACCCAAATATCATCCTGATGATGTCATACAACCTATACGTAAACCGGGTGAGGTGCTTTTGTGTCCTAATACAGGTACTTGCCTCGACCTCGCACTCCTGTTTTGTGGCATATGTTTAGGATACGACCTCCTGCCACTGCTTATCATTATCGAAGGTCATGCTTTGATAGCGGTTTCTCTTAACTATCAGCTTAGCGAATGGGATCGTAACGACGAGGGAAGCATCTTCCATACACTAGAACTGTTTGCAGGGGAAAAAAAATTAGAAAAACTACAAAAACTAATTGATGGAGGTGCATATATCGCTATTGAATGCACGGGTTTTGCGCAGACTGAAAGCTTCCGTGGTTCTCAGCCAGAAGAATTAGAACGCACGAAAGAGGGATTTTTAACTTTTGAACGAGCAGTAAAAGCTGGTAGAGAGCAACTCAAAAATTCAGATAGACCATTTAAATTTGCAATTGATATTGCGGTTGCTCATTACTATTGGAAAGTCGAACCTTATTCTATTCCTCTACCCTGCGAACCCAGAACTTTATCTCCTCAAGATCAAAAAGAACGAGAGCGATTACTGGATAAAGTTAAAAATGATTGGATTACCAATTTTCTTAAAAAACGATTGGCTTATTACCCAAGGATTACGCTAGAACTAGAAGAACGACCTAACGCAGTTGATACCCCTGCTAGCCGTTTAGAAGAATTTGATGAATCCGAGCAAGAATTGCTTTCTGTAATAAATATTAGCAATTTATTTTATGACATGGGAGTAGGGCGTAGCCTGTTGATTTTAGGTGGAAAAGGTGCAGGAAAAACAATCGAGTTGCTTAAACTAACAGAAAAATTTATTGCTCGCGCTCAAGAAGATTTAAGTCAACTCATTCCTGTATTTTTTAACTTATCTTCTTGGGGAATAGAACGGTTAAGTATTGACAAATGGCTTGTTCAGGAATTTAAAACCAGTTATCACTTTGACAAAAATATTACGGAAAAATGGATTCAAGAGAAACAATTACTATTACTGCTCGATGGTTTAGATGAAGTCAAGAAGGAGTATAGACTAGATTGCATTCGTGCCTTAAACCAATTCATTCAAGATTATGGTGGCACAGAAATGGTAGTTTGTTGCCGAATAGAAGAATATCCTACTTCTCAATCATTATTATTGCAGTTACAAAAAGCAATTTATATTAAAACTTTAAGCGACGAAAAAACCTACCAATATTTAGAACAAGCAGGAGAAAAATTATCGGCTTTGAAAACTCTATTATACGAAGATAGATTGTTTCTAAAGTTAGCTAAATCTCCTTTGGTATTAAATATTATGTCGCGAGCTTATGAAGGTTCATCGCGTTTAGATATAACATGGAGTGGTTCAGAAGAAGAACAACTTCATAAGCTATTTAATGCTTATCTTAAAAAGATGTTTAGTGTCCGCAAAACAAGTCATCGATATCCAAAACAGGAGACGATGAAATGGTTGATCTGGTTAGCGAAACGGATGAATAAAGCACAGATCTCTATATTTTTAATTGAAAAAATTCATCCTAGTTGGCTATCCAATTATTGTCAAAAGTTGACTTATTCTCTAGGAGTTGGGTTAATTTATGGGTTAGCTTATGGGTTAAGTTTAGGGCTATCTGCTGCATGGAGTTACGGACTAATTGCTGGGTTAGCTGTAGGAGTAATTTTTGGGTTTGCTTTTGGGGTGAGTGCTTGGCTGATTGTTGGGGTTCGTATTGAGCAGATTGTTGAGCGAGTTGTCAACTCCCTTGCGAAGGCCATCGATCGACTGATGGGTCGAGAAAGTCCTAAGAATAATCCCGATATTGTAACTACTACAATTCCCAATCAAGAAATAAAAGAAGAAGTTAAAAATGCCTTACTTTGGGGCGCAGTCAGCGCTTTTTTATCTGCAATACTCACTCAAATATTGCAGCCAAAACTATTTTTAATTGGTATATTTTTCGGTTTTACTTTTGGAGCAACTACACAGGGAAGAGGAGCAATTCAACATTTTATATTGCGCGTTATTCTGTACTTCAGCAATAAAATTCCCTGCAACTATGCGGACTTTCTCAACTACGCCGATGAGCGCTGCTTTTTGCAAAAAGTTGGTGGTGGCTACATCTTCATCCATCCCCTGCTTCAGGAACATTTTGCTGAGATAGATGATAATAGTAATTAAATTATTTTTCAAGGTGGCATTCTGCGCGATATGTCAATAGGGCAGTTAGCGAGACTTCAGACAAAAGCAGAGTTCAAAATAGCTTCAAACCAAGAAATAGAAAGACTGTTATATCTAATGGTTATGAGTCTCTATCTAAATCATTCTAGGTTCGATATGAATTGGAAAAATAGATCGCGTGCACTATCAAACCCTGGCACAAAAACCAAAAATAAAGTGCAATATTAATTCCGCTCAACAGCTTCGGAATTCCCTCCAGCAAGCTCGAAACAATCTCGTTTTTTAAAGGCAGCGCTTCTGCAAAAAAGGCAACAAATAACAACCCAACGCCGCTCAGCAGTAAAGGATAGGGAGTCGAGCGAATTTGCCTCCTAAAAACTAATCCGTAGGCAATTGCCAGCACGGCGTAAAATATGACAATTGTCATTTTCGGAAAACCCGCACGTCCCAGGTGAACGTGGGTGCGAAAAATTTCATTGAACAGAAAGCAACCTGCAAACAGTGTCGAATATAAAATAAATCGATTTTCTGGGCGATCGGGTTGAATAATTCTCAGCAATCCAAAGGTAAAAGCGCATACCATTACCGATAAATAAAATAACATTTGAAACGCCAAGAAAAAGAAACCTGCACCCGGATACGTGGCAGAGCAAGGCGGCAAAAATAACCCTTTTACCGAGGAACCGAACAAACTCAGACACCCCGTCACTAGCCCAACTAGCAGTAAAGTTAGACTATTGAACAAAAAAACTGTTTTATAATTTGCCATAATTAATAACTAAAAACTAACATCAGGCTCTCCAATTCCCAATTCCCAATTCCCCATTCCCAACTACCCGTGTACTTCTCCATTTGGCATGATTGTACCGCGCAACTGAGCTCCCGCTAAATTAGCAGTGCTCAAATCTGCCCTAATCAAAGTTGTGCGGTGCAAAATTGCCTCCCGCAAATCTGTTCTAGCTAAGTAAGCATCAGTTAAATCGGCTTCACTCAAATTTGCCTGATTGAAATTAGCTCGACTCAAATCAGCCCTCACCAAATTAGCTCGACTCAAGTCAGCCATAACTAAATTAGCATTGCTCAACTTAACATCAGGAAGAAAAGCACCCCGCAAGTTAGCGCCAGCCAATTCAGCATCAATTAACACAGCTCTTTCCAACTTAGCATTTGTCATGACAGCCCAGGAAAAATTCGTTTCTACCAAAGTTGCTTCTGTCAAAAATGTGCCATGTAAAATAGCTTCGCTCAAATTCGCCTGAGTTAGATTTGCTTCCCGCAGAGATGCTTCAGTCAAATTCGCTTGACTGAGATTAGCTTTAGTCAAATCTGCACCTAGCAAATTGACGCCCCGCATATCTGCACCTTGCAAATTTGCACCGCGCAAATTTGCCCCCTCAAAAATCCGCTGCTCCTTCCGCAAATTTGCACCGCGCAAGCACGCACCGCGCAAATCTGCACCTTGCAAATTGACGCCTCGCATATCTGCATCGCTCAAATTTGCATCGATAAAAACTGCCAAAGAGATGTTGGCTTTGCGAAAGTCTGCACCTTGCAAAGTAGCTCCGTGGAAGTCTGCATCGGACAAATTTGCTCCGCTCAAGTTGGCTTGATTTAAGTTAGCACCACACAACTTTGCATTAGTTAAATTTGCACGCTGAAGGTTAATTCGGCTGAGGTACGACATGGCTAAGTTTGCACCCCAGAGGTCAGCACTGCTTAAATTGACGCCAATTAAATCGGCACCGCTCAGGTATACGCCTCTAAGATTCATACCTTGAAAATCTAGTTCTCCTGATGTATATCGCCTTAAAATTTCGCTAGCGTTCATATTTTTTTGGGTTGTTAATTAGGTGAAATTTGCTATTTATAAACTTCTTTAGTTTCAGTCCTTGCCTTACGGACTTAGTTTGTGTAGCCCCAGACTTGAGTCTGGGCATTTAATGAGTTTGATTCACAAATTCTTGAGTCCAAGCGACTGTTTTGTTGCCAAACTGCCGCCCGTGAATTTTCACATGAGTCAGAGATTCTGATTTTAAAGTACACAGTTTTTTGTGAATGTATATAGCTGTATTCTGTTGGTTTGGTACTTCGGCAGATTCCAGAATGACGTGGAGCCAACCGTCTTTAAATCCGGCTGTAGCAGTAATTCCTTTAGGCTGTAGCAATTGATTTATCAATAGGGCGATCGCCTTTGGTTTGCCTTGTTTGGCCATTTCCACAAGCTGATACTGATTTGGTTTCTGGCTCGAGTTTTGCTGCTCTGTTCCTAAAATATTTTTTGCAATATTCTCCGGGGTTTCAGAAGGAGAGCGCCCGCTTTCTTTTGACTCCACTTCGCTCAGAATTTCGATTAATTTGTAGGTAAATCCCTGAACTCTTCCTACATAATCTCTGAGAGTTTTATATTTCCAGTACAAACGCTCTTCTGCACTTTCCGTAGAAACTTTTCCGTTCAGAGCAGATTCTAAATCGCTGAATATCTTTTCTATTTGCGCCGTTGCGGAGTTAGCACTTTGACTGACTAATCCTTTCATTTCTTCTTCCAGTCCCAACTTGCGTTTGATGGAATCGCTAATATTTATAGTAGCAGGATCGGCCTGCTCGAAAGTTTCGAGAATTGTCGGCGTTTCTCCAACGGGGAATGTTTCTACCAATTTCTCTCTAAAATCGGCAGTGGAATTATTGCTGGTTTCGGGTTCTTTAAACTGTACATTTTCTGCGGTATCCGGCACTAAATAACTCTTCTGGGGGTCATAATGATAGTGAGCCGGAGCCGCTTGAATGATGTGAGTAATATCGCCCGAATCAAAATAATCAGTGTGCCTGTCAACAGGCTCGATCTCTTCATAAACACTGTTGTTTAAATGCGTCTGATCGTAATCTTCGGTAGCCGAATCTTCGGCTCGATCCTGTTCTTCCTGTTGCAATTTTGCGTAACAAGAATTCATGGCTTTGATAATCACGCTAGCCGCTTGGTCGTATTCGTCTGTGTTGTCGAGATTGCTCGCAGTTCTGTACAACTGAGATTCGAGTTCGGCTAGGCTGCCGCACACATTAAACAGTTGTCGCAGCAGATTGTCAAGGTCTTGGGTTTTCAGCAGCAGCCAGTCGCGATCGTTAAAAGTGAACTGGTGATAAAGAGTAGAAAAAATGAGTATTTTCGCCCTCAGTGGATTGGTTTGCTGTAAAATTTTTTGTCGGACATCAAATAGATTTCCGGGGTCTCTTTCCTTCGACTCCCCTGGTGGCAGTTCCGAACTAAAGTGTTCATCAAATGCAGGTGCTTCGTAACCGCCAAAATTAGATATGTTTATTTCTAATTTTGTGAAATCTTGATATTCATAAAGTCGGCTCAGTTGGCAGACGATTTGATCTGTAACTAAAGCGTACTCGGTTTTTTTATTTACCTTGGCAACTATACTGTTTAAAACTGCTTCAATATCTTCTAACCTGCTGTATTTAGTGCAGAGTTCTTCGATTAAGCTCCTTACATTGGCGCTGGCGAGTTGGGCCGGATCGTTTTCCCAACACTCTTTACAAGCAAAAAATAATATTTTTTTTAGGCGCGAGAGATTGACATCTTGTTCTAATTCGCGAACAACTTCATCTAAAATAGATAAAGGTTTCATAGGTTTCCTCCCCAAAAAATACCCTGTCAACAGTCAGCAAGAAATAATAAAATTATACCACATTTGATAAATGCAAGACTTTGATGCGATCGTAATTGGCAGCGGCATTGGTGGGTTAGTCGCTGGCTCGATGCTAGCTCGCTACGGCAAGCGGGTTCTCGTCTGCGAGAGCCACACCATAGCGGGCGGGGCGGCTCACAGCTTTTCGCGCCGCGGATTTCACTTTGATTCGGGGCCTTCTTTTTATTGCGGTTTGACCGATCGGCAGTCGCTCAATCCTTTGTCACAAGTCCTGAATATGTTGGAGGAATCGATCGCAGCAATTTCCTACGATCCGCTGGGTCATTACCATTTTCCCGAAGGAAGTTTGCCAATTTATGCTAATGCGAGAAATTACTTAGATGCTGTAGCTAAATTCGCACCGCAAGGTGCTAAGGAATTACAGCAATTTCAACAAAATTTATTGGTTTTGTATGAAGCTTTGCGTGGAATTCCGGCTTTAGCACTGAGATCCGACTGGCAGTTGATACCTGTTTTGCTGTCTCGGTACTCGCCTGCTTTGCTGAAGCTGTTGCCGCTGGTAGGTGCGATCGCGGGTTCGGCCGGTACTTTGATGGATCGGAACGTGCGTGACCCTTGGGTGCGGCGTTTGATCGATTTGGAGTGCTTTTTGCTGTCGGGTTTGAAAGCGCACGAAACTGTCGCGCCGGAAATAGCTTTTATGATTGGCGAACGATCGCGCTGTGCGATCGAATATCCTGTAGGAGGCAGCGGTGCGATCGTCGATGCTTTAGTCAGAGGTTTGCAGCGCTGGGGAGGAAAGTTGCGCTTGGGAACTCCCGTCGAACAAATATTAGTTGAATCGGGCAAAACCACGGGCGTTCGGTTGCAGAATGGCGAAACTATCCGCGCTCCAATTGTCATTTCAAATGCCACAGTTTGGGATACTTATACAAAGTTGCTGCGGCCCGAAGATTTGCCGGAAAGCTACCGCAAAACCGCCTTGTCGATGCCAGCAGTAGACAGTTTCATGCACCTGCATTTAGGAATTAAAGCCGAAGGGATCGAAGGCTTGACCGGCCACCACGTCGTCGTTGACGATAGCAAGGTTGATATTACAGTCCCCGGAAATACTTGCATGATTTCGATTCCGACAGTGTGGGATGCAACTCTCGCACCGCCCGGACATCACGCGATTCATGCTTATACATTGGAACCCTACGCAGGTTGGGAATACGGCGATGGTTATCAGGAAAAAAAACGAGAACGATCGCAATCTCTGTTTCAAGCTTTAGAAAAGATTATACCGGATTTGCGATCGCGAATAGTCTTGGAGTCGATCGGCACACCGCTAACCCACGCCCGATTTTTGCACCGATATCAAGGAACCTACGGGCCTGCAATCGCCGCCGGAACAGGCACATGGCCCGGGCCACAAACCCCAGTCAAAGGCTTGTATCGGGTGGGAGACAGCACCATGCCGGGAATTGGCGTGCCCGCCGTCGCAGCATCGGGTATTTTGTGTGCGAATACACTGGTAAATTGCGATTTGACTGCACAATTTTTGTAAATTGGTAGATCAGAGGGGCGGGTTTTGCCAAAGATATTTTAGGCAAATCAAAAAAATAGATAAACCCGCCCTCTTTCACAGGAGTGCAAGCATCTTTCTCGCGATTAGGATGCTCCCAAAACCGATTATCCGCCAGCGGCAAAAGTGCCCATAATTGCGATCGACAAAGCCAAACCTGGCAACAGCAGCAATCCTAACATCAAAGCATCGTGTGAACTCATCACTTTCTCCTGATATTGACCTTCAATATTATAGTATATAAACCGCCATATCGCCTCCACCTTAATAATTAAAATCGGCAGATAGATTCAGGATTGACAGGACAAATTTTAGTAACAATCGGATTCCCCCGCAAGTCAAGCGTAGTTAACTTTTGCAAAGATTGCAGAGAAGTGATATCAGAGATTTGATTGTTGTACAAGTCGAGCACAAATAAGTTATTTAAACCTTGCAGCGGGCTGCTATCAGAAATCGGATTATTGAATAGATAAAGTTGAGTCAAATTGGTTAACGCTTTCAACGGAGTGATGTCTGATATTTGATTATTGCCGAGGTTTAGTTCAATTAAGTTAGTTAGCGATGCCAAAGCACTAATATCAGATATTTGATTTTGGAATAAAACCAATTTATTTAAGTTGGTCAAGGATTTGATTGGAGTCAGGTCAGATATCTTGTTTTCAAACAGAAACAGCGTATTCAATTTTTTTAAGGAAGCGATCGGGCTGAGATCCGATATTTTATTTTTGTAAAGGTAGAGTGTTTGAAGTTCAGTTAAATTTGCTAGAAAAGCGAGATCCGAAATTTGATTTTTGTACAGGATCAGCGCCTTTAATTTGGTTAATTTTTTTACGGGACTGATGTCATAAATCTTGTTATCAAATAAGACAAGTTCGGTAAGATTAGTTAGAGATGCTAGGGGACTGATGTCTGATATTTGATTGGTATCAAGAACGAGTCTAGTCAGATTTGTGAGAGATGAAAGTGCACTGATATCTGATATTTGATTGACATCCATAACCAGAGTTTTTAGCTTGATTAAAGATTGCAGGGGAGTGATATCTGATATTTGATTGCTGTCGAGGATGAGATTGGTAAGTTGAGTGAAGGATGAGAGGGGACTGATATCGGTAAGTTGAGAAAGTTTGAGATTTAGTTCTGTTGTACTCGAAAGCAGTTCGTTGGCCCGATCGCACTCGGTCGTATCTGAGGCTTGTAACAGTATATCTACCGTATGTTTTGCCCCGGGAGAGATATTTTCTTTGTGCTTGCACCAATCTATAAAGTTATTATAAGTTGTTGTCATGGGATTTTAGATTTGCAATTTTAGATTTGCGCGAAACCTAATTATGTTGGGTGTTCTTCGGCGCACCTTGCCGCTATAACTAGCATATCAAACTACTTTTTGCGTTAGTCGTATATTTCCGCTCAATTATAGCAATTATCTTTGATTTGTGGATCAGTTTTTTGGCGGATTTTGATAAATTTTAGTAAAAATTGTGTACAGTGATCTCATAACCTCGATTTCATATCAATTCCGGCTGCGCCGGAATGACAAGCGAGGACACGGCAGTGCCGTTTCCCGAAAATTGTTCGCGGTAGGGAAACGGCACTGCCGTGTCCTCCGTTTATATCATTCCAATGCTAACGGATTTGATTTCATTGCATTTATTCGCAGGAGCCAAGAGCTAACTATGACACCAGAACTAATCTTTAACGCAGCTAATCTGTTCGTTTTGCCTTTCTGGGCGATTATGATTTTATTGCCAAAGTGGGGAATTACTCGAAAAGTGATGAATTCCTTTATTCCGTTTGCAGTGCTAGCCGCTTTGTACATATATTTGTTTGGTAGCAGTCTCACCCCGGAAAATGCGGCTGCTTTGTCCAATCCCAAGCTGGCAGATATTGCTAAATTTTTGGGAGAAGAAACGGCGGCGGCTACGGGATGGATACATTTTTTAGTCATGGATTTGTTTGTGGGGCGCTGGATTTATTTGGAAGGACAGCGGACAGGGGTTTGGACAATTCATTCTTTGGCTTTGTGTTTGTTTGCTGGGCCGATGGGATTGCTTTCTCATATTGTAACTGCTTGGATTACTCAAAGGTTTTTCCCGAATTCTGAAAGTCTTTCAGGGGCGGACAAGATGTCCAACCCGCAGGAAAATTGATCTATTTATGAGATTATATCAATTCCGGCTGTGCCGAAATGATATAGAGGACACGGCAGTGCCGTTTCCCTACCGGGATTAATTGTAGGGACACGGCACTGCCGTGTCCTGATTTTGGGTAAGATTAATTCCGATACAACCGGAATTGAGATTATTGGTTTAGAGGGAATTATTGTTTGTGAAACCGCCCCTACAATCCTCGATCGCAGCAATATTAAGTAGTGGCTAGCGGCAGCAGTAAGCGGGCGACAATTAAATTATTTTCTAACATTTCTAAAGAAAAGTTTCCCCCCATTAAGCGTACTGCTCGCTGACAAATTAAAAGATTTTGGACGATCGACCTATTGGCAGAAACAGCTAATATATCCGGGCCGGAACCGCCGTTGAAGAGAGCAATTAACTGTCGATCGCACTTTTGACCGCTATCAATCACAGACAATTCTAGCAAATCTTCCCCCAACAACTGAGAGCGAACCTCAATTTTGTCACCAACAGACGATCGCCTGCAAGCCGCAATCAGCAATTCGCACAGGATCAAATCCAGCTTGATACTGTCCCCCCGAACGCTCAAAGTCTGGCCAGCAGGCAGCGATACAGCAGTTTCTCTGTTGACTTCCAGCAAGACTTCCGACTGTTTCACCGCCGGGGCCGTTCGATCGAGCGATCGCCTCATCCAAGCACTCACAGCCACCGCATCTTGTCCAAATTGCAGCCGCCACTGTTCCTGTTTCAGCAGCAAATGAGTTGATCCCAAAGCATTGCCAACTTGCCGCAAAACCTGTTGATAGCGCAAAGTTTTCAGAGCATCCTTTTGCTCCTTCGCCGCAGGCAAAATCGCCTGACTCAACTCCCCCAACTCCTTGATTCCCGCTCCCACAGTCCGGTAAAAATCCTCGAAACGGCGCTGCTTGTACCAGTTGAGCATCTCCAGATCCAACCGCTGCGAATCGGCGGCCGATTGCACCACCAAATACCTGCGCCACCAAGCCAACTGAGACGCCATTGAGCTGAGTAAATTCACTGACAACTCAGACCACTGGCGGCCCGGAGCGTCCGCAACCACCACAATGCCCACAGGAGCGTGTTCTGGGGCACTCCGCAGCGCCACCGTCAGAATTTCGCCAATTCCCGGACTGCGGAGCCACCGCTTCGTCGCCAGCGGTAGTTGACTCATGCTCTGTTGCAGCACGCCCGCTGTGAAGAGGGTTTGCTGGATCAAAGCATCTGTTTGGACAGGAATCACGGCTTCGGGATTGAGGGCAAATACCGGATTTGCAGCTATCGCCGCTGCGATTGAACCGGACTCCTGGCCGGGATTCCAAGTAATTATGGCTACCAAAGGACAGGAAATTATCTGGGAAAGGTGTTGAGCAAAATTTCGATCGAGCTTTTGCAGGCGCAAATCTGAAAAAATCATCGGTGAAGCAGCAGATTTCCGTTCCCCAGATTGCTCCTCGCCAGAATGCTGCAAAACCGCCAAACTCGATTTGATCGATCGCTCAAACTGCCGATATTTGTCGATTTCCGAGCTCTGCTGCCACGAGTGCAAGATCAATCCTAGCTGTTGGCTAACTACCCGCACCAATTCTCGCTCAGCGCGCTTCCAAGTACGAGTTGCACTGTGCCCGATAACCAGCAAACCATCGATTTTCGACCTTCGATTTTCGACTTGCGACTTTCGACTCGGATTTTCTCCCTCTGCCTTTTTCCCCCGAGTGCTCGATGCCAAAAGCGATCGCACACCCGCTTCCCCCAACACTTCCCGCCAAGCGCCCAACCGCCCGTCTTCCTCCCAATTCTCAATAGCCAGAGGTTCCCCAGTTGCTTGCAACAGCAACACATCAGCAACATCCAGAGCCAGCAATGGCGAGGGTACTGACCTGCGGTTGCGGGGCAGATTTTGGCAGACAATTTCAAAGCGATTTTGTTCTTCGCCGTACAGCAGCAGCAAAAAGTATTCGCATTTGAGCCGCCCGCACAACTGCTCAGCCGTATTTTTCAAAGTCGCCTCCCAGTCAGCATCGCTGTAGATAGCGCGAGCGATTCCGGCAGTTAAATCTCGATCGAGCTCAATTTGCTCAATCCTCTCCTCCATCTCCGACAAAGGAGCCGTCAGAGCCACTAACTGCGCCACTCCCCGCAGGTAATTTTTTTCATTGTCTTGCCAAATCCGCGGCTCGCTGGCTTCAACCGCCAGAAATCCCAACAATTCCCCTTCTAAAACAATCGGCGCCGCCAACAGAGAGCGAGCACGAATTTGCTGCATCAACCGCCCAGTCAACTCAGTTTTCAAAGAACTGTGAGATTCACCAATCCAAACAATTTCTTCCCCAGCCAAAGCCTGATAAAAGTCACCCAAGTCTTGCACCGTGATACCCGAAGCCGGTCGGCCCTGCCCGCCCAAACCCGGAGCAACTTGGCGGTTGCTGACTCGGCGCCAAAAATAGCGCCGCTCTCCCTCAAACCAATAAACATTAGTGCGCGTCGGCTCGATAAATTCATGGGCTTGTTCGACTACTGCTTGCAAGTATTGATCGAGCGATCGCAGTTCTCGCAACTCCGAAATCAGCGCCAAAAGAGATTCATCTGGGCGTTTAACTTGTTGTCGCTGCCAGTCTTTTTCTATTTGATAAAGAGCAGTTGCCAGCGCTCCAAATACGATCGCCAACTGCGTTTTTTCCCCCGACTCCGTTTCGTATCCCGACACATCAGTCCCGAGCAAAATTACGCCGTAGCAGCGGTCTTTGTAGCGGAGCGGAAACAGAGTCGTACCTTGAATGTTGAAAGTTTGTGCAGCTTTGCGCCATTCTCCGGCTCTGTTGGACGATCGCAAATCCGGGACTTCCACCGGAGCGAGCTGAATCACCACTTGTTCCAGCAAATCCCCCGGGTTCAGAGCAAACCGCTGTTTCAGAAAAGACAGATCGCCGTTAGGAGTCATGCCACCTTTCCCGAACAATCTGTGAGCTTGTCGATCGTACAACCCGATCCAAATCAACCGCCAGTCAAACTCTGCTTGCAAATAAGCGAGAGTGCCCTCCAGCAGCACTTCCACATTCTCCTCTTCTCGGAGAGTCTGGAGAACCTGCTCCAGCCCCGTGATTTGTTCGTCTGAATCCTTTGGTCTCTGCTCATGCCCCATTGCCCAGCTTCCCCGCACCTTTGTCCAACTTCAAATTAGCAATTTAAAAATTTAAAAAATTAAAATAAACAGAATCAACCTATAATGTAGTCGTCTCAATTATGCTTCAATCTAAAACATTGGATAAAGTCGATCGAAGTTGAAGTAATATCAAATCCGCTCTTCATCGGAATGATCTAAGCGGAGGACACTCAAGCGTGCCCATAGGTGTCAACTTAAGCCTGAAACCTATGAAAAATTTGGGTTTTACGCTCCCGTCTAGATCCCCCTCGCATCCCCCTGGTTGTAGGGGGACTTTGAGAAGACTCCTGTCCCCCCCTACAACCAGGGGGGCTAGGGGGGATCTGGCCTTAATAGTCAAACCGCCGTCTCTGAATGGGTTTAACGTTAAGTTGACACTCCTTGGGCAGTGCCGTGTCCCTACAATTTATCGCGGTAGGGAAACGGCACTGCCGTGTCCTCTATATCAATTCCGGCGCAGCCGGAATTGATATAAAAACCTCACCTTCGCAGTCTGAATCCTGAATATTTTTATTTTGCATTCGTAAATTGCCCCTGTACAAATCATTGGACATATATCAATCAAGCGTACGCCCGCTGCTGTTTTCCGTATTAAAAACCGATGCCGAGTGGCTGCACAACCGCACTCTCCAAGTCCTCGAACTCGCAGCCAGAACCCAGTCAAACCCCGCAACCAGCCAAATCCTCTCCCGATTGCAAAAATCTTTGGGAGTCGCAGATTCTCGCCTCGAACAATCATTGTGGGGACTGAGCTTTAAAAATCCTGTCGGCTTAGCAGCCGGATTTGATAAAAACGGCGTAGCTGCCGATATTTGGGCAAATTTTGGCTTTGGCTTTGCCGAACTCGGCACTGTCACCAGCCAAGCACAGCCCGGAAACCCCCAACCTCGCTTATTTCGGTTAACAGAGGACAGTGCAGCCCTCAACCGCATGGGATTTAACAATCAAGGAGCCACAGCAATGGCAGCTCGGTTTCAGGCCGCACAGCACAACCCTCAGTCCTCGTTCCCGATCGGCATCAATCTCGGTAAATCTAAGGTAACACCGTTAGAGGAAGCAGCAGCCGACTATTTGGAGAGTTTTAAACTACTCAAAGACTACGGCGACTATTTTGTAGTCAACGTTTCATCTCCGAATACGCCGGGATTGCGATCGCTCCAAGATGCTGCTGGACTTAGCACAATTTTGTCAGTTTTGCAACAAGAAAATCAGGGAATCAAACCAATTTTAGTCAAGATTGCGCCGGATTTGACATCAGAGGCGATCGTCTCAATCCTCGACTTAGCAAAAACCTACCAACTAGCAGGAATCATCGCCACAAACACCACCATCCGCCGCGACGGATTGAAAACACAAATATTGCGAGAAACCGGGAAACCGATCGCCGAAGAAGCTGGCGGAATTAGTGGGATTCCAGTGCGAGTGCGATCGACAGAAGTCATCCGATTTATCTGGGAGTATACAAAAGGCGAATTACCAATAATTGGAGTTGGCGGTATTTTCACCGCCGAAGATGCTTGGGAAAAAATAGCCGCCGGTGCGAGTGTAATTCAAGTCTATACCGGTTGGGTTTACGAAGGGCCTTGGATGGTGCGTCGGATTCTCCAAGGTTTGCTCCAAAAGTTAGAAGAACGCGGATTTGATTCAATCTCCCAAGCCGTTGGTTCCGCAAATATTAAGTAGTCCGAAGACAGAGAGGACTAAAGTCCGAACGATCAAACTTCAATTTTTCAATCGATTGACAGTAAACAGTCAACAGCGGTACCCTGAGCGTAGCGGTACCCTGAGCGTAGTCGAAGGGTCGAAGGGTCAACAGTCATTTTTTAGTACAACCGAAATTGATATTACTGGCGTTTAGAAAGTTCCGCCAGCTTCCAAGTTACGGTCACAATCATCAAACGTCCTAGAGCATTCAAACGATCTTTGGCACTCTTTTCAAATATTTGAGATAGAGTTTCAGAATTAACATTGATCGGCAATTCTTCAGCCGTTGCTGCTGGTTCTTCCACCTGGGCTTCTTCAGAAGATGTCTCAAGGCTGACTTGTGGCCGCTGATTTTCTTGTTTAGTCATTTTCTAAGTCCCCTCCTTGAGTTTTTGCATACATAACCCCTACTACAAATCCAACTTATCTGTATCCGGCATTTGGGAAGTCAATTTTTCTCTACCCGACAATCGCAGTTACTAAAAATAACTTGAAAGCTTTGAGTTCATTTGTGAGCGATCTTCAATAGCACTTCCGCACTTTCCCTCAGAAACCAGGTTTCTTTACATAATTCTTATTGAATTCACAACTTACCAGAAATAATTGGTTGAAAGCATTCTTTGCGAGTGAGGGAGAAATAAAAATCAGACTATTCATTACTCCAATCCTCTTCCTTCTAGGTAGAGGTAGCTCTCAAACTGTCAACTGTCAACTGTCAACTGTCAACTGTCAACTGTTTGTGATGCACATCACAGAATTGTTAGATTTGCTTAACAGTAATATTTGCGAGATTCTGATATTGTTAAAGCTTAACAATTAATTTCGCACAGCGATTTATCTCAAGCTGAAAGCAAGCGTGTGGAAATTATTAACAAACTGAAGGTGTAGAGCTGATGGCAATTTATCTTGATACAGCAATTGTAGCCGAAGCAAAAGCAGCGAGCAAGTTCGGGTGGATAGCGGGAATTACGACTAATCCGACACTTTTGGCAAAAAGTAATTTATCTCCAGAGGTGACGCTAAAACAACTGGCACAACTGATTTCTGGGGAAGTATATTATCAGCTAACAGCATCCGATTTTGATGGCATGATAGCAGAAGGAAAAGCGGCTTTTGGATTAATTGGACAGCAAACAGTCTTGAAAATTCCAGCAACGGCTCTCGGTTTTCAAGCAGTAGGGCACCTGTCACCGGAAATTCCCTGCGCGGTGACAGCTATTTATAGCGCGTCCCAGGCCGTTGTTGCAGCAGAAGCGGGGGCAAAATATGCGATCGCCTACGTGAATCGCGCCACCCGACTCCTCGGAGATGGTTTTGCCTTAGTGCAGGATATGGCAAATGTCTTGAAGCAAAGCAATACTGAAATTTTGGCAGCCAGCATTAAGTCGCCGGAAGAAGCGGTAAAGACTTTGTTAGCTGGAGCACATCATTTGACCTTGCCTTTTGATGTATTGCAGGCGATCGCAGTTCACGAATTATCGCAGCAAACTGTGGATGAATTTGCGAAACATGGGCGGGGAATTAGTTATTAGATAATTGGAAATTGGGAATTGGGAATTGGGAATCGGGAATTGGGAATTGGGAATTGGGAATTGGGAATTGGGAATTGCGAATTGCGAATTGGGAATCGGGAATTGCGAATTGGGAATTGGGAATTGGGAATTGCGAATTGCGAATTGCGAATTGGGAATTGGGAATTGGGAATTGGGAATTGGGAATTGGGAATTGGGAATTGGGAATTGGGAATTGGGAATTGTTACTTCTTCCCTCTTCCTTCTTCCTTCTTCCTTCGATCAACAGTCAACAGTCAACAGTCAACAGTCAACAGTCAACAGTCAACAGTCAACAGTCAACAGTCAACAGTCAACAGTCAACAGTCAACAGTCAACAGTTAACAGTTAACAGTCAACAGTCAACAGTCAACAGTCAACTGACTAAGGCATTCGCCAAATCTTAATCGTGCGATCGGGACTGCCGCTCACAAAAGTCTTGCTATCTCTGCCAATAGCCACAGAATTCACAAACTGACTGTGACCAGAAAGAGTGCTTCTTTCTTTTCCCGTCTTCAAATCCCAAACTATAATATCTCCGCCCCCGCTGATCAAAGTGCGACTGTCCGGGCTAAAGGCGATCGTCCTCACCCAGCTCGAATGCCCTTTAAAAGTACGAGTACGCTTCCCGTCTTCCACGTTCGACAAACGGATCGTATTATCGCTGCTAGCACTAGCTACAACTCGCCCATTCGGGCTAAAAGCCACAGCATTAACCGGGCCTGCGTGACCTGTGATAATTCTTCTGACTTCTGCGGTGTCGAGATTCCACAAACGCACAGTCTTGTCCTCGCCCCCGCTAGCGAGAGTTTGACCGTCCCGGCTCAAAGCGATCCCATTTACTGCTCCGGTATGGCCGTTCAGAGTCAGCAACCTGCCACCAGTTGTGACATTCCACAAGCGAACAGTTTTGTCATCACTGCCGCTAGCAATTGTCTGACCATCATTGCTAAAGGCGATCGTGTTAACGGCTGCTTTATGAGCGACAATCGTCCGCACCCGCCGCCCCGTCTTCAAATCCCACAAAATCAGATTATTGTCTCCGCCGCCGCTGGCCAAAAGCGAGCTGTCCGGGCTCACGGCTAGGGTGTTGACCGATTTTTTAGAATGCACCGGATTGAGAGTCCGCACCAAGCTTCCCGTTCTCACATTCCAAATTCTAATCGTCCCAAAGCTGGCGCTGACCAAAGTTTGACCGTCCGGCGACAGGGCGATCGCATTTACACTGCCGACATTATCCAAACTTCTTTGCAAAAACTGACTGCTAGGCAAACTAGAAAGCAGCCACACCGGGTTTGCCGGAAACACCCCGTAACGCATCGAACCATAAATTTGAGACGCGCCCAAACCCAGCATCAAAACAGCAGTGCCCGCCAGCAACTTATTTTTCCAATCTAAACCCTCTTTCCCGGGCTTCTTCAATCCGGAATTCAGAGGTCTGAGGCGGTTCACCGAACTCTGTTTCGTCTGCCCTGACCCCCCGGAAGTTCCGCGAATTTTAGTTTGCCCAGTCGTCGGCAATTGAGTCGGCAACTGAGTTTCTGCGCCGTCGAGATTAATTTCCTCCAAGCACTGCAAAACCATCTGCGGACTTTGAGGTCTATTTCCCGGAAAAGGCGCCATCAGGTAATCGATCACATTAGCCAGGGGGTCAGAAACTTGCGGAGCTCCTTTGCGCCACATCAATCTACCCGTGCGCGGGTTCTCGGGAAACGCAGTCGGCGGCTTCCCAGTCAGCAAATAAACAAAAGTGCGCCCCAAAGCAAAAAAATCCGACTGCGGAACAGCCTTGCCATTAGTTTGTTCCGGTGGCGTGTAGCCAGGGGAAACAATACCAGTCACATTTTGCCCCTGGCCGACCTTAGCGAAATAAGTCGCCGACACTTCCCTAGCAGTCCCGAAGTCAATCAGCACTAACTGCCCGTTCGGCTTGCACATAATATTGTGCGGCTTGATATCCCGATGAAAATAGTTGAGTCTGTGAACTTGGTCTAAAATTTCCGACAGTTGTTTGAGCCAGTTCAGAGCTTGTTCTTGACTGATCGGGCGGCCCCGATGTTTCAGCCAGTCTTGCAAATTTGCCCCAGCAATTTTCTCCATCACCAGACAGTGAAAAGACTCTGTGCTGTGAGCTGGCGAAAATATAAAATAACCGTCGCGATCGACCTTTGGAATACCTGGATGTCTCAGCCTGACCAATACGTCGGCTTCTTGCTTAAAAAGTTCTACAGCTTTGGGATGTTCTTTGAGGAGGACTTTTAGCACTTTTCGGGCGCCGTTGTCGTCCACTTCAAATGTTCTGCCAAAGCCGCCGTTTCCGAGAGGCGTGACTAGCCGATATCGACCTTCCAACAAAAGTTGAGACCCGCAGTGGATACACGCGGATTTGCCAGAGTTGGCTGGATCGGAGGGATTCGGGCATTTGGGATTGAGGCAATAACTCACGAAGCCACATAACCCTGATTGAGGTTGCTCTATCAAGTTTTACTTTGACACTCTCAGCACTCAGGCGTGACTGAGATTCTTGGTTCAGCGAAATCACTTACTTGGGACTGGATTTCTCCCGCCAAAGTACACGTGTATTCTCCCCAAGCGTTAATTCCGGTATGCCCTACCGTACTTGATTAGTCCTCTTGATCTAGTTAGGTTTCTGTTCAAATGCGAGTTTTCCTAGACTGCAACACCGTTAAGCGTGACTACGTACTTAACAATCCAGTTAAGTATTTACGTTGTCTAGTTATACTCAATTTTCAACTTGTGACCATCATATCACACCTAGTACAACACTCATGAATACTCTTGACCCAAGTCCAGAAGACTCGCCCAAGTCAAGCGGACTAAAGTTTCGCTTGTTTTCGGCATCCCGTCTTTTTCTATAACGAGCACCCACGTTTCAATTGTACGATCGCGAGCGACCTCTATCCAAGGCATTCGGCAGAAGGAAAACCGAAGAGGGGAATGAGGGGGACAGTGGGGGAAGGGGAGATAGGGCAGGGCTTTTTCATTCTCTTGTAGGGGCAATCCCCCCGTGGTTGCCCCGATGCCTGAAACAACTACAAAATCGTGGATGAGAGGAGGGTAGGCACTCTTGGCACTACCCTACAAAACGATGATTTTTTTGAGAATGAAACAGCCCTGGGGAGATAGGGAAAGTGGGAAAAATCTTCCCTCTTCCCTCTTCCTTCTTTCCTGTTCCCTCAGCATCAGAAAGCCTGTTAAACAATTCCCCCGATTACCGGATGGAAGTAGAACGCCAGGGCCAAAACCGCATAAGCTGCCAACAGCAAAGTACCTTCGAGCCAGTTAGAGTTGCCGTCAGAACTGATAGAATTGGCGATCAGCACCGACACCGCAACCGCTACAAGTTCAAACGGGTTGAAGTTCAAGTCCATCGGTTTGTCCAAGACAAAACCTGCCAAAACCAACACTGGGGCAACAAACAAAGCAATTTGCAAACTCGAACCCATTGCCACAGAAACCGACAAATCCATTTTATTTTTCATCGCCACCGTCACCGCCGTCGTGTGTTCGGCCGCATTGCCAATAATCGGCACTAAAATCACCCCAGTAAACAGTGATGTCAGCCCCAAGCGCGCCGTCGCTTCTTCTAGGGTATCCACTAGCAGTTCCGACTCCACAGCTACCATCAGGGTACAAGCCAACAGCACCCCAATCCACAGCGGCAGATTGACTTTGTGGTCGGGACTGTCTGGTGCTAAGTTATTCTCGGCTAGTCCTTCGAGCATTTCATTTTCTGCCACCCCTGCATCGTACAGATAACTGTGGGTTTTCATCGAAAACAGCAGCGTCAGCACGTAGACGACAATCAGGACTACAGCAACAGCGCTAGAGAGGTTCTGCATAGTTTCTGGAGGGATACCAATAGAAGTGGCCTCAACTGCCGTCGGCACCAAAATCGCAATCACGGCTAAGTTCATCGCTGAAGCGTTCAACCGGGCGACTGTCGGCTGAAATTCTTGTTCTTTGTAGCGCAACCCGCCCAGCAGCATCGCAAATCCCATCACCAGCAGCAGGTTGCTCATAATTGAACCGGTGATGCTGGCCTTGACAACATCTATTAGTCCGGCGTTGAGGGCGACGATGCCGATAATCAGTTCCGTGGCATTTCCGAAGGTAGCGTTCAGCAAACCCCCCAAGTTGGCGCCGAGGACGACGGCGATTTCTTCGGTGGCCGTGCCCATCCAGGCTGCTAGCGGGATGATGGCTAGGGCGGATGTGATGAAGATTGTGGAGGATTCCCAGCCGAGAAAGTGTCCGGCTATGGAAATCGGGATAAATAACAGTAGGCTGGAAATTATTGTATTTGTGTTTAGCATTTAGATTCTGAAACGCTCCCAACGGTCAATCATAGCCTGTGGGTAAATTAAAAAAGGGGTTTTGTGAAAGCTGGAGGCGCTAGCTGTTTGTCATATCAATTCCGGCTGCGCCGGAATTATATAGAGGACACGGCAGTGGCGGGTAACACCCGGGGAATGGTTTGGAAAAGCGCCCGCGGAAGCGGGAGTAGG
>JANMLZ010000167.1:0-35956 GCA_031372825.1 Cyanobacteria bacterium OTE_58_metabat_593
CATTCTCAAAGAAACTAGAGAATCATATTGGGGCAATTTGGAACTTCATCCACGAATACAACCAACAAATCAGAAAAAAAATGGGGATTGGATAATCAGAGAGATTGTTTTCCTCTGTCCTTTACAAAAAAACACTACCAATCATGAATCTGCCTTCTTTCTTGTGGTTGTGGAAAATAGCGGCTTGGTCAATGGGCGCGTCGCTTTTGGCTTACCTGTTGCTGGCGGTTACTGGAACGTGGATGTTTGCCGCTCGAAATACCAAACAGCCGCGACCAAAATGGCTGCGTCCCCTTCACATAGCTGTCGGTGCTGGGATGGCGACAATGGTAATTTTACTGCTGGGAATTGGCGTAGTTGGTACTTTGGGAGAGTATGGCAAGTTGGGTCACTCGGTTCATTTACCGGTGGGGTTAACGGTGGTTACTTTGGTGTTGGTTTCTGTTGGGAGTGGTCTGCAAATTGGGTCTAAACATCCTTGGGCGCGTCCCCTTCATATCAGCACTAATTTTGCTTTATTTGCGGGATTTGTGACTGTATTGCTCACAGGATGGACGATTGTCCAAAAGTATTTGCCGACAGTTTAACGTTGGTAGTGAGCAGTTTAGTTCTGAGACTTTTATGAGGAATAAAGTCTTCACTACCAACCTGATTCTACAGGAACTGCACATTATGTTTTAGCTATAAAATCTAAAATATGTTGGGCGGTAATCTGGGGTTTTTCCAAGTGGGGAACGTGTCCACAATCTGGTATCCAAATTAGTTCAGAATTTGCGATCGCACTTTTGAACTTTTCCGCATCCGCTGTCCCCAAAATTCGGTCTTGTTTCCCCCATAAAATCAGGGTTTGCTGCTGAATCTCCGATAGTTGTTCCCCAAAACCACAATAACCACCGCTTTTGGTAAAAGCAATTAAAGCTTGATTCCAATTGGGTACTTCCAAGTGCAAAGCAGCGCAAGTTTGGGCATCCACAGAAGCCAAAGTTTTATCGAAATAAGCGTTAATGCTAATTTTTTGACGGATTTTAGGGTTTCGCAAAAATGAAGTCGCCAAATATCCTAAAGGCGGAATTAAAAATTTCCCGTTATTAGCTGTGATGGCAAAACCTGCACTATCTATTAAGATCAATTTCTTGACAAGTTCGGGATGATTGAGAGTGAAATCAATTGCTGCTGCACCTCCCATTGATGCACCAATTAAGATTACTGGTTGCGAAATTAGCGTTTTCCAGAAATAGTAAAGATGACTTCCAATCGCCTTCGCACTAAAAGGTAAACCCGCCACTCTTTCTGTAAAGCCAAAACCGAGTAAATCCACGGCCCAAGTTTCATTTGTTTGGGCCAGCAGCGGCAATAGACGGCGGTATTCAAACACGGAACTGTCAAAGCCGTGAACTAGCAAAATAGGCGTGTTTCCCGTGCCTTGATGCACGTAGGTGGTGCTAATCGGCTGCTGGCTGAGACTCGTTGTAATTGCCTCTTGTTGAATGCTTTGGGCTAAGGCTATTGATGTGGATTCTGTTAGTTGTGCGATCGATTTTGGCAGAAAACTGGCTGGCATAATTCTTGATCAATTGTTAATCGGTACGGACGGGAGCGGCTTAAGTATATATGCTCGATCGCTATTTTAGAGTTTCGGGCGATCGCAGCATTGGAATTATTTTACCCACAATAACGCATATCAGCCGTTGAGCTTGCTAATTAATTGTAGAATTATTTGAGAATAGTTGCCAATAAACAATTTTTCATATACTATTCTAGGTAGCAGTAAGTTTGACTTCCATCATCAGCTTAATGGCAAACTAGCATCTAACTCAAGAGAGATTTCAACTCTTGAGCGCAAAAAAGCATCAAATTCCTGACTGCGGGGAACAGCGGTATCCGAAATATTCCAAGCAAACAAGTAAACTGAAGCTCCAACTTTAGCAATGTCTGTGCTTGTGTGCCGATCGTATTGAGAATCTATCTCAATTTGATCCATGAGTGACATCAAACAACTTGCTGCTAAGACCGATCGACTTTGAGCAAAAATATGAAACAAAATCAAGCATACAGCCAACAGCAGGAAGAGTCAAACCCCAAGTCTTTCGAGGGTTTCACCTTTTACGGCGAGACACCAGAAGTCTCTAAAAGCGAAGACAGCAGCACAGAAATTCAGCCTGCTTTGGGTGAAGGTAAATCATTCCCACTAGCAATGGCAAGCATCGGCGAGAAACTGCGGATTGTCAAACTCAAAGGTTCAGAAGGCATCGTGCGCCGTCTAATCGGCATGGGATTAGTCCCCAGTATCGAGGTTCAAATCATCAGCAATTCTGGCGGTTCTGTAATTGTGGCAATTGGCGACAACCGCATCGGTTTGGGGGCGGGTATGGCACAAAAGATTTTGTGCACGAATCTCATCTAGGGAAAGCATAAAAAAATTGCATCTACGGCAATCTTATTTGATTTGTGACAAAGATTTTCTTTTTTTTACCGCAGAGGAAGAGAAGAGAGAGATGTTCACACATTTTAAAAGGGTTGTTATATTCAGAAAATTCATTGATTTTTTACCGATTTAGACTAAACCAAAACGACAAATGAACGAAAAGAAACAACTCGGAGATTTAGCTGTTGGCAGCACAGGTAAGGTCATTGGCTATGAGAAAACAGCCAGAGGTTATAAAGGTAAATTGTTGGCAATGGGGCTGACACCGGGAACTGAATTTACTGTTACTCGTTATGCACCTTTGGGAGATCCCGTAGAAATCCTCGTGCGGGGTTTTAAACTCAGTTTACGCAAAGATGAAGCTAAAACTCTATTTGTAGAAGAAGTGAAATAATGACTAAGCAAATTATTGGATTGGTAGGGAATCCT
The DNA here is from genome assembly GCA_031372825.1 of Cyanobacteria bacterium OTE_58_metabat_593. Lineage (GTDB taxonomy): Bacteria > Cyanobacteriota > Cyanobacteriia > Cyanobacteriales > Microcoleaceae > Microcoleus. Next base: position 2,855 of record JANMLZ010000167.1, read on the forward strand.
AACTGTGGCAAAACTACCTTATTTAATGCTCTGACTGGTGCTAACCAACGAGTTGGTAATTGGCCTGGAGTTACGGTTGAACGTAAAGAGGGAAAATACACTCATGATGGTTTAGCAATTACGATTGTTGACTTACCGGGAGTTTATTCCCTTGATGCCGAAGATGGAGACACGGGACTCGATGAATTGGTGGCGCGAGATTACTTGCTATCTGGCGAAGCTGACATCATTATTAATATTGTTGATGCTTCCAATTTAGAGCGCAATTTGTATCTAACTACCCAAATTCTGGAGATGCGCGTGCCGACAATTTTGGCGCTGAACATGATGGATGTTGCCAAAGAACGGGATGTTAAAATTAATATTAACAAACTCGCAGAACGCCTCGGCTGTACGGTAGTGCCGATGAGTGCTGCTTCCAATGACGGAGTGTCTCTGTTGCAGGATGCGATTAACAGGGCGTTGTCTAAGCCGATCGTACCATCTGCCTACGTTGGTTATCCGGCTGCGATCGAAGATGCGATCGCCCAACTCATCCCACACATCGAAAAACATAGTCCTAAGCGCACCGTAGATGCCCGCTGGACAGCCCTGAAACTCTTAGAATATAGAGATGAAGTCGCCCCGGAACTCGCCACCACAGAACTCGAAAAAATCGTTGTTCCCCACCGTCGTCGAGTCCATGAAACCCTCGATGATGACCTCGATATTATTATCGCCGACAGCCGCTATACCTTCATCCGCAACCTCACCCAAGGCGTGGCAGAATGTTCTAGGGAAGTCAAAACCAACGTTTCCGACAAAATCGATCAAATTGTTCTCAACCGCTTCTTAGGCATTCCCGTATTCTTAGCGGTAATGTACTTAATGTTCACCATTTCAATTAACGTTGGTGCAGTGTTTATCGACTTCTTTGATATCGCCTTGGGAACCATTTTTGTCGATGGTTTTGCTAAATTTTTAGAAAGCATCAGCGCACCAGGATGGTTGATTGGACTGCTAGCAAAAGGTGCTGGCGGTGGTATTCAAACTACAGCTACATTTATCCCCCAAATTGGGATGATGTTTTTATGTTTGTCAGTTTTAGAAGACTCCGGCTACATGGCGCGGGCTGCCTTCGTGATGGACAGATTAATGCGATTTGTCGGACTTCCCGGTAAATCCTTTGTGCCGATGATGGTGGGTTTTGGCTGCAACATTCCCGGAATTATGGCGACGCGGACTTTGGAAAATAAGCGCGATCGTACAATGACGATTATGATGAATCCATTCATGTCTTGTAGCGCCAGATTAGCAGTTTACGCCTTATTTTGCGGTGCCTTCTTCCAAGTCGGCGGTCAAAATATGGTATTGGGACTTTACCTAATCGGAATTTTAGCCGCAGTTCTCACCGGACTAATCCTCAAAAATACCATCCTTCAAGGAGAAGCTGCACCTTTCGTCATGGAACTGCCACCGTACCACATTCCTAAGCTCAAAGGAGTGCTGCTGCGGACTTGGGACAGATTGAAAGCGTTTATTACAAAAGCCGGAATTGCGATCGTAATCATGGTAATCGTACTAGGATTTATGAGTTCAGTCGGCACCGATGGTTCCTTCGGCAAAGATGACACGAAAGACTCAATTCTTAGTGCTGTTGGCCGCGCGACAACACCTGTATTTACACCAATGGGAATCACCGAAGAAAACTGGCCCGCTACCGTCGGTTTGTTAACAGGAGTATTTGCCAAAGAAGTCATGGTTGGAACCTTAGATTCCTTGTATACTCAACTAGCAGACGAACAAAAAGCAGCAAGTGGAGAACCGGAGAAAGAAGAAGAATTTAGCTTCTGGGGAAATATCGGCAAAGCATTTTTCAGCATCCCAGAAAATCTCACAAAACTTCCCGGTCAACTTTTCGATCCCCTCGGCTTAAGTTCTGCTAATATTACAGACCAAAAACAAGCAGAACAAGATCAAGGTATTTCTGGTAGTACCTACGGACAAATGTCTCAGAGGTTCGGTTCCAATCAAGCAGCTTTTGCCTATTTACTGTTTGTCTTACTATACTTTCCCTGCGTCTCTGCAACGGCGGCACTTTACCGCGAAACTAACTTAGGATGGACTGTATTCGCGGGTCTGTGGACTACTGGCATCGCCTATTTTACAGCAGTTGGCTACTATCAACTCGCTACATTTTCAGAGCATCCAGACTCATCTCTGACTTGTATTGTCAGACTAATTATAGCTATGGGGTTGACTCTTGTGGCATTAAAACTAGCTGGTGGAAAACGAGCAAAGCGGCGGGAAGTAATTAGTAGTTAGTTGACTGTTGACTGTTGACTGTTGACTGTTGACTGTTAACTGTTAACTGTTGACTGTGTTTGAGAATCAAATAAAGGAGAAAAGTCATGATTTTAAGCGACATCCAGAAATTTATTGCTGACAACAAAAGAGCCTCCATCGCGGATCTAAAAATTCACTTCCGCATGGATGGTGATGCTTTACGCGGAATGTTAAATCGCCTAATTCGGAAAGGGCGAATTAGTAAAATGGCAGAAGCCAAAAAGTGTGGTGGATGTCACAGTTGTGCCGACGATGCAACGGAGATTTATGTATGGGTAAATCCGGGTGAATCAGTTTCAGCAAAAGAGCCAGTTTCTGCAACTTGCCATTAATAAATCAGGAGACGGCAGTGCCGTGTCCCTACAATTCACGGTAACTACTCGTTACTAGGCTCTGCCTAGTAACGCAGATCCGGAGGCTCTGCCTCCAATCTTCCTGCTAGAATAGCGAGGCAGAGCAAGAGTGATATCGGTTCCCAGGCAGAGCCGAAGAACCAGTTAAATTCTACAATTTAGTGTATTATTTTATTGAATACATAAATATCTGTTCAGTAATAGTGATAACATTCTGAAATTTCAAGTTGAATGATGCAATTATAAATAATTTAATACTAAATTCAGTGGTAATTGATCGTCTAGAACTTCAAATTTAAAATCGGTTGGCGACTGTGTATAGATAGCCAAAAATTCAGTATTTCTTCCCCAACTTGTTCTGGATAGAAGTGATGGAAAAAATGTCTGCCGTCTTTACATTCCCAATGCCGATCGCCTTTTTTAAGAAATTTAGACCAACGGCGCATCATAACAGGAGATACTACAAAATCTGTCTTGCTACTGCATAACAACAAAGGTACTTCGACACCCTCATCCTGGGAATTATTCATCGTGAATAAGGAGTGAGGACAAGGAGAACAGGCTAAATCATCATCAAAATATGGCACAAATCTTTGATTGAGACTTTTATTTTGTTCTCCCAGCATATCGCTAACCATTTGATTTAAAACTTGTTCGCTGCTCCAGGTAAAAGCCGAAAGATGTGTATAGTAATGAGCTTGCCAATTAATATTAGATGGTAAGCCGACAGCTAAAAGTCCCAAAGAGCTGACTTTTTGAGGATAGCGACGCGCATACATTAAAGCAATTAGTCCGCTGGTACTGTGACCGATTAGATGAATTGGGCGATCGCGAAATTTCAAATAGTGATGCAGTAACTCAACGGCGACATCTAAGGAACAACCTTCGTCTTCCGTTTGTGCGTATTCCCACATTCGGATTGGTACTGACTGATTTAAATAGTGAAGCAGAGAGCGATCGAATAATTGCAAACTCGGACTGGCACTTAGCCACAGCACATCATCTGAAGTAAATCTCATTAATTTAAATAAGGAAGAAGTTCGGCAACGGATTGTGTAACGGATTTAACGGATGGATGTTGAGGAAGAAGGACACTTCGACTACGCTCAGCGCACCGCTTGCGGCTCCTGAGCGGAGTCGAAGTGAATAACTAATCCTAGATCCCAAATTCTTTCTTGAGTTGAGATACCCAAGATTTAACCCGCAATTCTGTCATCTCAGATTGGTTATCTTCATCGATCGCCAAACCCAAGAATTTGCCATTAACCACCGCCTTAGATTCATTAAAATCATAGCCATCTACCGGCCAATAGCCGACTGTTTCGCCGCCCTGTTCCGTGATTTTCTCAGCCAAAATCCCCATTGCATCCATAAAATTATCCGGGTAGCCTTCTTGGTCGCCAGTTCCCAAATAAGCGACTTTCTTGCCACTAAAATCAATATTTTCGATTTCTGGCAAAAATCCTTCCCAGTCGCTTTGTAGTTCACCGATATTCCAGGTAGGACAAGCGATAATCAAGCATTCGTATTCAGCAAAATCATCATTGTCAGTATTGCCGATGTCGTGCAAAGTCACGATGCTACCGCCAAATTCATCCCGAATCATGTCAGCGACAGACTCTGTTTTACCAGTTGTGGTTCCGTAAAAAAGACCAATAGATTTCGACATTGTTACTCCGAAGGTAAAAGTTGGCTGGGTTTAAGATTTATTTTTTTTGCGTCAAGATTTGGCATTTCCTGTCTGCAATTGAGACAAAAACAGTAGACGCGATTGTGGCGCACCTGAGAAATCAGGGAATCAAGACAGCAAGGACACTGTTTTTTCATCCGCTTAAAGTTGAAAATTCATTAACCAAGCTGACTCGCTCATCTCGGGGTCTGCTTCGCAGTTAATGAGTAAAAGATTCAGCGTGGTTTCTACTTTTAGGGTGCACGGAATGCCGGCGGGTATAAACACAAATACTCCCGGTTGTAACGTCACTGTCCGATCGCCCACAGCGAGATTTCCCAGCCCTTCTAAAACGGTTATCGTCACATCTTGAGAATTATCCAGGTCGGGTATTTCTGAATTTGTACCCAAACTCATCAGTTTTTGGCTGTACGGGGCTTGTGTGTCGCAGGGGCGATCGGCAAACAAGGACACCATTGCTGCTGTTGCTGTCACGGTGATTGACCTCCAGGTACTGTTAACTTCCGGTAGCTATTGCGATTTATACTCAATAAGCTACCATATAATTCATAAAAGTTGTCAAAAAAATAACATTAAGTTTTGTTACAATAAGCTGTATGTCTGGATTTATAAGCAGTCGCCAAGTCTATATACGGTCACTGAGCGGAGCGTCGTCCTGAGCGTAGTCGAAGGGTCGAAGTGTCCACATAGCCTTGATACGGGTATTAATTTTGGGTAAAAAAATTGCGATGGGCGATCGCACCCACCGCAAAATACTTGATAGTAATTTTCAGTTATTTCTGAAAACAGTCAACAGTCAACAGTCAACAGTCAACAGTTAACACACTAATTCTTCATCCCCACCCCAACATACATAATCGAAGTATCCTCATTAATTTGGATTTTAAACAACCCAGACTTTTTGTAATCAACATAATTACCGAAATTAGACATTAATGTTTGAGATGCTTGTTTCATCACACCCGAATCTGGAAATAGCTGCTTTCCGCCCGTGAAATTTCCCCAAAAACCATTCATCTGGGCTAAAAGAGCACCAATTTCACCAAACATATCAAAACCTTTAATTTCGATATTACCAAAACCAGTATCGCCCATCACCACAGACAGTTCTTCCGGCGTAATAAACTTGTCCCAATCGTGAACGCCTTTCCTAATTTCCCCCAAGATGTTTTCCATCAGCCCAATCATCACAACTTGCGACGAAAAAGTTCGATTAATCGTGTCAAAAAAGAACAACCCTCCGGGCTTTAGAATCCTGTGAACCTCGGACACAACTTGTTTATAATCAGCAACGTGTTCTAGAACATCAACACAAATTACCACATCAAATGTGTTATCATCATAGGGCATCTTTTCTGCCAAACCTTGCCGATAGTCAATTTCAAAACCACTGATCGCTGCATGATTCTTGGCTGCTTGAACGCACTTTTGGGATTGGTCTATTCCCGAAACAATCGCGCCTCTCTCGGCCATAAACTCGCAGGAAAAACCGCCACCACAACCGACATCTAAGGTTTTCAATCCCTGCCAATTTGTCGCGTGTCTGTCAAAAAACTCAAATCTAGGTTTATTTAGATGGTAAAGAGCATATATTTTGGATTTTTCGTCCCACCAATTATCGGCATTTTCATCGTAAAATTCTAAATCATTTTTTACTTCGGTTTTTAGCACGGTTTGTTTCCTACTTATAATGATTTACATCGCCAGAATTTATTATAATACCTTTGGCATAAATTTTAACCAGATGGATCGTGTTTCTATTATTATTCCCACCCTCAACGAAGCGGCTTGTCTCGAACGTACCCTGCGTCAACTCAGCATTCTCAATCCTGCGGCTTGGGAGGTTTTGGTGGTAGATGGCGGTAGTCAAGATGAGACAGTGGCGATCGCCCTTTCCTCCAAAACCCGCGTTATTTCCAGCACTACAGCCGGACGTTCCGTACAAATGAACCTAGGTGCACAAACCGCTACGGGTGACATTCTCTGCTTTCTCCACGCGGATACTTTAGTACCAGACGACTTGGTATCAGTCATCCAAACAACACTGTGCGATCGCAAAATTGTCGGTGGCGGATTCATCTCCCTCATGGCTGGCTCTCACCAAACAAGATGGGGTTTTTCGCTGCACAATTACCTGAAAACTTATTACGCACCGCTATTATTTCGACCTCATTTATTTGTCAAAGGATTGCGGTTGCTGTTTGGCGATCAAGTAATTTTTTGTCGCCGTACCGATTTTTTAGAGTGCGATGGTTTTGATGCAGAACTGCCAATTATGGAGGAGGCTGATTTGTGTTTGAAGTTGGCAAAACGGGGCAAGATTAAGTTAGTAAATAGAATAGTCGAAAGTAGCGATCGGCGAGTTGCGAATTGGGGCGAACTTAAAGCAATTTTTATCTATCTTGCTATTGGTTTTTTGTGGGGTTTTGGGGTTTCAGCGAGGTATCTCAAGCAATTTTATGAAGACATCCGCTGAAACCTAAAATCCGATTAAATCCCCAGAATGTACGGGCTGTATTTCTTGGGCAAAAATTTCTGCAACAGGTAAATAATCGCCGCACAAACCAACAAAGTCCCGGTAACTAAAAAGCCGAGCTTCAGCAGCGGATGTACGGGGTCGAGGAACTTATAATACGCTAACAGCACATATTGGACTACTGTTGAATCCAGGAGATATATCGGGAATGAATAAGCAGCTAATATTTTGACTAACCCAGATAATCTAGTAGGAAGTGCGATGCTCTTAGAAAATGCCAGGATCGACAATACGAACAAAATTGCGTATCCTTGAGAAGATAGTTTAAAAAAAGATCGCGTAAACCAGCCGTTTGAATTAACTTCTTTTATCAGGTAATATTCCCAAATGCTCGCTATACAAAAGAGGATAGTGGCTCCTAAAATTGGCATTTTCTTGCGTTCGATAACGGGTTGAATTTTATTATAGGAACTGCCTAAAAATAGACCTGTTGAAAATGGCAATATCCAACTGAAAATCCAACGCTCCATCAAAGGTAGAGGTATTGATATGTGTTTGAGAGCGGTTAAGTAAAATAATATTGTAAAAATTGTTTGAATTATCAAACCCAAACCCAAAATTTTTCGTGGTTCTAAAAATTTTAATTTCACTAGCAGCCACCACCAACCGTAGCATTGAATAATCACAACTATAAAGTAATAGGGAGGCATCACCGAGCCAGTCAGGATATCTCGGATTAATACAATTAAATCAAATTTTTTGAGATCGCCCAAATTATTTAAGATGTATAAAGCTACTGACCAAAATAGATAGGGAGGTATAATTTTTGACAGTCGTTTTTTTAATATCTCTGTGGGATTATTTTGATTTTCCAGTTTGTTTGTGAGAAAAAACCCGCTGAGGATGAAGAATGCAGGTACGCAAAATAGTTGCAATGTATCGATCGCGACAAATAAAATTGTACGATCGCGAAGTGCCGAGAATCCAGCATGAGTAATCACCACACTGACGATCGCTAAAGCTCGGATTAAGTCAAATTCAGCGAACCTGTTAGATGCTTTTTCCATTGTAAAAATTGGAGTGTAAAAATTGGAGTCAGATTAACAGCTAATCTGGTAATCCTGCCAAGATATCAGAAAATATAATTTTTGCGCCAATTTCAACAAAACTTAACTCAATGGGGAGCATAAATCATCAATAAATGAACTTGCAGCAAGAATGAAAAGTCCTGATGGTTTAAAAATATCAGGGTTCTTCCTACTCACTGCAAATGATGTGTAGCGGCGAAATTAGTTAACAATTAGCGATCGTTTCTTAGAGCTATTGTCCAGAAACACTATCTAATTGATCGCGACCATTACGAATTACTCGGAGCATATCGCTCAGCTTGTGTTCGATATTATCGAGCACTTGGTCGGCATAGTCGTCGGCTCCGTTTTGAATTTCCTCGCATTCAGCCAGTGCCCTGACTCTCATCTCTTCCAATTCTTCTTGAGCCTGGTAGCGAATTTGTTCGACTTCCGCCAGCGTCGCCTGCTGAATTGCTTCGCAGTCGAGCAAAACTTGATGTCGCAACTGATCTGCTTCTATCTTCGCCTGCTGGAGCAGGCCCATATCGTTTAAAAGTTCTGCTGCTCGCTGTTCTGCTGCTTCTATCACTTCTTGAGCGTAGAGTTGGGCTTCTTCGAGCAGTTCGTCTTTGTGCCGGATGACTGTCTCGGCTTCGGCAAAGGCGATCGGCAAATTTAGCCTCACTAAGTCTAGCTGATCGAGCAACTGTTCTTCATCCACCAGAGTGCGCCTGGTCATGGGAATGCGCGGGCTGTCGAGCACAATTTCCTCAAGCCGGTTCAATTCCCGCTGGATGTCTACTCCTGCGGTTCTGGTTTCATCTCCGAAGGCGGCTGGGTGCTGAGGTGATTCGTTCTCAGTGCTGCGTCCGGTGCTGTCGGGTTCGATGCGTGTTGGTTCCTGCTGGCGTAACATTTGTAAATATCTAGGGCGACGTGTTTCGGAACAAGATGATCTACGGAGCCACCAAACTTGGCGATTTCTTTAACTACACTACTACTTAAAAAGCTGTACTCGTTAGAAGTTGCCAAAAAAACTGTTTCAATTTCGCCCAGAAGGGTTTTATTGGTGTGGGCCATCTGGAGTTCCATTTCAAAATCTGTTAATACCCGGAGCCCCCGCAGCAGCACTTTGGCTTGTCGAATCTTAGCATAGTTTACTGTCAAACCCTCAAAACTGTCTACTTCTACGTTTGACAAGTGTTGGGTAGAGCGCAGGATCTGCTGTATCCGTTCCTCTACGGTGAACAGAGGGGTTTTGCTGGGGTTTTTGACTACGGTAACAATTACTCGATCGAACAATTTGCAGCCCCGCTCGATAATGTCTACGTGACCGAAGGTAATGGGGTCAAAGCTGCCTGGATAGATTGCAATCACAAGTTTGGCTCAACGGGGAGTGGGAGAGTGGGGGAGTGGGAGAGGAGGAGAGTCTATTATCCTTGTATCCTAGTGCCTTCCTTCTGACAACTGTCAACTGTCAACTGTCAACTGTCAACTGACTTCTACTTTTTCATAGAATGAGCTTTGTAGAAAGTCTCCAGGCTTTGCCTGTCGCCCACAAACCGCCAGTGCCAAGGCTCGTAACTGACGCCTTGACGATTGTTTTTGGGAAAGGACATTTCAAAGCTGAAGCTGGCGGAGTTGGCTTCTAGCCACTTAAATGCTTGGGTATTTTCAAAGCTGGGACTGAGGTTCGTATCTGGGGAACTGCCGTCGCCGAGGTCGATCGCGTAACCGGTGTGGTGTTCGCTGTAACCTGGAGGGGCGCTAACTTCGGCTCGCTTGCTAGCGTTTTGCCTGCGTTCGGCTTTCACGTCAAAAAATACGTGCTGTTGGTCTTCCACGGAGCGAAAGCCGGATATGGGAGCGAAGTAGATCCCTGATGCCGCAGCGGCGTTGGCCATTTCCTGATATTTTGCTGCCGCCCCGGTGCGGAGTTTGACGCTACCGTCGGGGGTGACGGCTACCAAGTCTTTTGCTGGTGCTTCTGGGTACGGCAAGTGTCCCAGCAGGTTGTCTGGGGTACTGGCTTTTGATTTGGTAGCTGGACTCGCGGCCGACCCAGACGGCGAATTCGACGGTGCTGGGTTTTGTTGAGTTTGCTGCGCTTCGCTGGTAGCTGGAAAAAAGTTAAAGTTGAGGTGCAGCCAAATGCTGACCCCAAATGCTATTACGCCCAACCCTAGCAGTTTCCAAATCAGCCATTTTTTCTTGGACTGACTCGGCTGTGATTCTAGGTATGATGGGTTGTCTCGCACTGCTTCTGGAATTTCGTCAGCGGCAAGCTCCGAGGCTTGCGGGGTTTTTCTCGACAGACTAGCGTTATCCAAGCCAGCTCCACTCCTGCACTTCAATAAGGCTCAACGTTACAAATTGTATACCGATCGCGCGCGATCAAGCAGCTACAGTTGCCGTTGAGAATACATATACATAGGATCTCTTCCTAACTTGGCAGTCCCATCCGCTTTCCTCTCGAATCTGTTATTTGGGCTCATGCCCGTGGGAGGTCGCACTGGTGGGCCTGGTTTATTTTAAGTGTAATTTGTTACTGTTCCACAAAATCCCACGATTGTGCGATCGACACATCAAACATCCGCACCAATTTTAGCACTACCGATGTCAGCCATTGTCGGTTCGGGCGATCGGGCATATTCATCTAGGGAATGTGACCGTATTACTTGAGGTAACGGTAAATTTCTCTCTGGTTGTACTTCCATAAGGTCGATCGCCACTACTGGTAAATCATCATACGGGCGATCGACCTCAATCAAACCTTAGCAACCTCCGCCAACTCAACAGCACTAACAGAACCTTTCTCTTCCCCTTCACCCTCTTGAGCAACCGCAACAGATAACTTCAATCCCAAAACCTTCAGCCAATTAGCCAAAGCATAAATTGTCGCCATTCCATTCTGTGACATCAAACCATCTAATTTTTCCAGATGCAATGAGGCCTCATCTGCTGACATATTTGGTTCTCCAAGAGCTTCAAATACATTGCTAAGTCCGAGTTCGAGCAAACCGGCTTCAGGCTCATCATCATCCAAATGCGCCGTTAGATAAGCAGCAGCGTGTATTTTATCCTTGAGCGCTTCAATCAGATAGTCCTGGTAACTATCGCTAGTTGGCATTTTCGCATTCTTCATATTCTTTCCAATACTCCTTAGCTTTACGAATATCTTGCTCTTGACTGCTTTTATCCCCACCACAGAGGACCAGCACTATTGTTGACCCAAATTGTCCGAAGTACACGCGATACCCCGGCCCAAAGTCAATTTTCAATTCGCATACTCCTTCCCAACAGACTTACTGTTTCCTAAATTCCCCAAACGAACTCGGTCAAGCCTTTGCTCAATTTTAACTACCGCATTCAAATCTCGCAGGGAACTAAGCCACTCTGCGAAAGGATTTCTACCGTCTGGGGTAATATAACGTCGAATTTCACGCTTGTTGTACTTCCATAAGTGCGATCGCCACTACTGGTAAATCATCATACGGGCGATCTATCCGATCGAACCTTACGAATATTTTCCTTGATGGAGCTAAGAAGATTGAACCTACTAATATCCATGAGTATCTAAATATTCTTCAAAAGTCTCACCTGTTTCATCATCATAGCCAAAAACAGCCTCCCTTGCCACTCTAACTTCAGCGTCGTCGAAACCATGACCTTTGCGATCATACACATCTACGTCCCTACAACTTTCCACATCTGATGCCCTTTGGGATCTAGAGGGTTTCACAGCGCGAACCTTTCCCTTTGACAATTGCTCCAAACTTTTAGCTACAGAGATCCGCCAAGGATTCATTTCATTAGCTTGCCTCAGACACTCGATCGCATCTGCTGTTCTGTTCAACTTCGCCGCAGCAAAGGCTTCTCCAATCAGAAATATATCTTTTTCCTTTTCCTGTTTGAGTTCCTGAAATACTTGATTTGCCAGATCAAATTTACCCCCACCTAAAAAAGAGCAACCCATTAAAAACTTAGAAGTCGTTCGATCTAAATTTCCTTTGTCATTTAGCGCTTCTTCTAATCTTTTTTCTGCTTCCTCATATCTACCTAACAGTATTAGTCCCAGAGATAAAGTATGAATTAGATAGGAATCTAATCTACGGACTCTGTACTTTTCAATGACTTGAATTGCTTTTTTATAGTCTTGTTTTGTGATGTAAAGTCTTGCCAGCCGTTCGGCAATATAATCTTTTTTCTGCCTTTGCTTTTCCTGAGAACGAGGAAAGGTCAGCGACTGCTCTAAATACTGTTCCGCTAGCTTGCTGTAACCAATAGCTTCTGGTTTATCTAGCTGACCATAACCGCTCAAAATCCAGTATTGAACAAATGCCGTTTTTCCGAGAGCATACAATTTATCAACACCCTCACAAACACCATTTATTGCTGTTGTGGCAGATTCACCATCCGGTCTGTCTAATTCCCAACATTTATAAAAGTATTGCCACGCATTGTGTGCATTTTCTAAATCTTTGGGAACGTAAGTAACACAATCTTCCTGACAAAGATTGTGACGCAATCTCAATGCAAAAACTGCTTTGTCCCACTCATTTACAATCATTTGATAGTATGCAGATCCGATGCTATATAGCGACTTGATATATTCTTTGCGACAACGGCTGCGCTCTCGGTTTTGCTGTGGATTGATAGGATCTAGTGATTCCCAAATTTGGAGAGCTGTCTCGAAAGATTCAATTCCTTCTAAACGTTTTTGTTTGGCAAGTTCTAAATTCCGCTCTTTCCAATAGGTGTTAGGTAGGACTTCGGTAAGTAAATATCCCTTTCGGTAGTGGTCTTTGATGCGATTTGGATCTATAGATATTGCCATTTCATAGTATTTGACCGATGATTCTACCTCTTGCCGAAGGTTTCCATCACGCCTATTTCTAGGTGTTCTTAGTTCCATAGCATTCTGATAGTGCAAGTATGCTAAATTTGCCAAATAAGTAGGATTCTTCGGCATTAATTCGATACACCGCTGGCGCAGCATTTGAGATTCACGGCGATACTTAGTCTTGCAATTTAAAAATGCAGTCTTTTCTGGCTCTTTTCTAGGGAGATCCTCTGCCGAAACCTCGGCTAATTTTCCGCAGGCAAATCCTATCTCGCTCAAAATTGCAGCATCATTCCATATTTTGCCCTGACTGAGACGCTCTAAGGGGGAAAACTTGTTATATATACCGTCCCAATCATTGCGATTTTTCAAGACATTAATTTCATCTCTCATAGTTGACTCCCCTGGATTAGATAGTTTCATTACAGCTTCCATCTGTTCGTTATCCAGCAGACAGCAGAAAGGTAAGGAAGCATTTTGTGAGATCGCTCCTGCTCCGATCATTTGTCCCCGGAGACGTTTGTAAAAATCCCCCGATGAAATATTTAGCTCGGATACAACAGAAAACCGAATGATTATTTGCGTCGCTGTTTTATCAAGCGAACTCACTCTGAGTTTTTTAGCTTTCCGAATATTGTCCTCTTTTTTGGAATAAATACCTATTACATCTTCAATAGAGTCAAGAGTTAGATCGGGAAAATTAGGGAACAACGCTACTATTTCATCTAAAGATCCGCCTTGATAGGTGATTTGCCCTTGTTGAAACAGCGATTCGTTAGCTCTGGTGATAATTGTTACCACTTTATTTGACTCCTAGAATATAGAAAGACCCTGCTTAGCTCAAGTTAAATGCTTTATGTATGAGCGTGTAAGCTTTATGGCTGTCCCGCTCGCTCGCGATCGCGATTCGCAGACACTGGTGTTTATTATAGCTAATTTTGATAAAATGTGGGCATCAGTAAGTCAGGCAATATGCCAATCCCGCAAATTACCCGATCGCCCCTTGACTCCATGCGCTACAATTATTAAGAAATCTTTAGTTAAATCCGTTTAACGTCTCGGACGCATTATGAGTCTTCCCATTCGCAACGTCGCCATCATTGCTCACGTCGATCACGGCAAAACCACCCTTGTGGACGCTCTTCTCAGACAGTCCGGGGTCTTCCGCGAAGGGGAAGAAATCCCAGATTGCGTCATGGACTCCAATGATATCGAGCGCGAGCGTGGCATCACAATTCTTTCCAAAAATACCGCCGTCCGATACAAAGAAACCCTGATCAACATCGTCGATACCCCCGGACACGCCGACTTCGGTGGCGAAGTCGAACGAGTTCTCGGCATGGTAGACGGTTGTTTGCTGATCGTAGACGCCAACGAAGGCCCGATGCCGCAAACCCGGTTCGTGCTCAAAAAAGCCCTAGAAAAAGGACTGCGCCCGATCGTCTTTGTGAATAAGATCGATCGCGATCGAGCCGACCCCCACAAAGCCGTCGATAAAGTATTGGATCTATTCCTAGAACTAGGTGCTGACGACGATCAGTGCGAATTTCCCTACCTCTTCGGTTCCGGCTTAAGCGGTTACGCCAAAAAACACCTCGAAGACGAAGGGGTAGATATGAAGCCCCTCTTTGAAGAAATCCTCGACCACGTACCACCCCCCGTCGGCGACCCCAACAAGCCACTGCAACTGCAAGTAACTACCTTAGATTACTCAGAATACGTCGGTCGCATCGTCATCGGCCGCATCCACAACGGCACAATCAGAGTCGGTCAACAAGCAGTTTTAATCACAGAAAGCGGCGCGATTGTCAAATCAAAAATCAGCAAATTGATGGGCTTTGAAGGCCTGAAGCGGATTGATATCCAAGAATCTTCCGCTGGTAATTTAGTCGCCGTTGCCGGTTTTGCTGATGCCTATATTGGCGAGACAATTACCTGTCCCAACGACCCGCAAGCACTACCTTTAATCAAAGTAGACGAACCAACTTTGCAGATGACTTTCTCTGTGAACGATTCGCCGTTCTGCGGTCAAGAAGGTACTTTGGTAACATCGCGTCAAATTCGCGATCGGCTAATGCGCGAACTCCAAACCAACGTCGCCTTGCGCGTCGAAGAAACCGACTCTCCCGACAAATTCCTCGTATGCGGTCGTGGCGAACTCCACCTTGGAATCCTGATCGAAAATATGCGTCGTGAAGGATATGAATTCCAAGTATCCCAGCCACAAGTAATCTTCCGCGAAATTGGCGGTCGTCCCTGCGAACCCTTTGAATGTTTGGTATTAGACGTACCCGAAGAAGCAGTCGGTGGCTGCATCGAACGCCTCGGTCAGCGGAAAGCAGAAATGCAAGATATGCACGTCAGCAGCACCGGCCGCACCCAAATCGAATTTTCAGTCCCCGCTCGCGGTTTGATTGGATTCCGAGGCGAGTTCATGCGCTTGACTCGCGGCGCTGGAATTATGAACCACAGCTTCCTCGACTATCGCCCCCTCGGTGGAGAAATTGTCGCCCGTCGCAACGGAGTATTGATTTCCTTTGAAGAAGGAACTGCAACTACTTATTCACTCAAAAATGCTGAAGACCGTGGCGTATTTTTCATTACCCCCGGAACCAAGGTTTACAGAGGCATGATTATCGGAGAAAACAACCGAGATGACGACATGGAGCTGAATATTTGCAAGTCGAAGCAGTTGACAAACCACCGCGCATCTGGCGGCGAAGAATTGGCACAATTGCAAGCACCTGTCGATATGAGTTTGGAACGCGCTTTGGAGTACATCGGCCAAGAAGAATTGGTGGAAGTAACACCGAAATCAATTCGCTTGCGGAAGGTGTCTAAGAAGTTGGTCAAACGCTAAAACAAAATATTTTTAGGGTGGGGTGTAAATCCCCATCCTAAAAATCTCACTGTCAACTGTCAACTATTTTTAAGGTCTATGGCAATAATTACGATTCAAGTTGATGACAATATTAAGACAGCGTTTGAAGAAGCTAGTCTTAAGACTCAGCAAGAGTTAAGTTCGATTATTCAATTGTTTTTTAGACAAGATTTACACAACAAAACTTTAACCCAGGTTATGGCAGAAATTTCTGACAGGGCCACGCAGCGAGGCTTGACGCCAGAAATTTTACAAGATATTTTAGCAGATAATAATGACGAATAGATTGGTGGTAGATACGAATGTTTTAATCAGTGCTTTACTGTTTAAGACCTCAGTCCCATTTCGGGCGATAGAGTTGGCAGAAAAACAAGGGATAATTTTATATTCTGAAGCGACTTTAAATGAATTAGAGCAAGTTTTGAATCGGAAAAAGTTTAACAAGTATCTTTCTTTGGAAGATAGGCAGTTATTTTTTTTGAAGTTTATCAGTTCATCCCAATTAGTCTCTATTACATAAAATATCACAGTTTGTCGAGATGAAAAAGATAATAAGTTTTTAGAGTTGGCTGTTAGTGGTAATGCCAATGTAATTGTTACTGGTGATATGGATTTATTGGTATTAAGTCCTTTTCAATCAGTCGAAATTGTTACTCCCGATAAGTTTATTGATAGATTTAGTTAATGCCATAATTATATGGCACGTCTTTAGACTGAAAACGCTATAATTATCATAATCTAAAATAAGCAAAAACGATGTCAACAGTTTATCGTTTAAAAGCCAGCGAACTCGATCTTAATTTTTTAGAACAAATCAAAGCGACTTTTGGAAATAAAGAGATTGAAATAATTGTCTCAGAATGCGATGAAACCGAATATCTTTTGAAATCGGAAGTCAATAAAAACAAACTGTTGAAAGCTATTGAAAATGTTAAAGACAGACAAAATTTAGTTGAAGTCGATCTACAGGATTTATAATGAGCAGAAGAATTATTTTTGAATCTTCTACTTTTGCAGATTTTAATGAATGGGCGAAATTAGACAAAAAGATTTATCGCAAAATTGTAGAACTAATTAAAGATATAGATCGATCGCCTTTTGAAGGATTGGGCAAACCTGAACCTCTGAGATACGAGTTAAGTGGTTTTTGGTCGAGGCGCATTGAAGAGACATTGGTGTCAATTTAATCAGCGCAGCAGTCTAAGATCGTATAGACTCGCAGTTAATCTGGCGATCGCCTACTCAAGGCGATCGCCATTATTCGAGTAATAATACTTAGCAACCGCTAATTGGGCGATCGCTATGTTTTAATTTATATTTGAGCAAAATCCAAACAAAGCCAGCCATGAGTCCAAAATCCATAGCCGTAATCAACTTCAAAGGCGGTGTCGGGAAAACCACAGTCACTTGGAGCCTGGGAAATATCATATCCCAAAACACAGACCTAGAAGTCCTAATGTTAGACTTAGATCCGCAGATGTCGCTCACAGAGGCGATCGGGCTTAACGAAAATACGGGTCATTTAGATGACAAATTTGGTAAGTGGTACGAACAATCTCTCAAACACAGACTCACAATTTACGACGCCCTCGAAGTCTTTAAAAAAGCCGGACATAACTTTAAATTTCCCGTTGGTTTCGACACCATTTATCAGGTTGACGAACAATTGCATTTTGTCCCTTCAGTCGAAGAATTGTATTGGTTGGATCTAGATGGATTTGAAGGGAAAAATGTTAAAGACTTTATCCGCCAATTCATCGGTAAAATCGCCAACTCTGCCAATCTCCCAAAATACGACTTGATGCTTTTTGACTGTTCACCTTCCTTCAGTCTCCTCACCTATAGCGTACTCTCATGCTGCGACTTAATATTGATTCCCGTCAATCCAGATTATTTTGGTTCTAGGGGATTGAGTTTAGTTTTAAACTCGCTCCAGAAGCGGATTGAACCTTACCCGTTTCCCAAGATTGCAGTTTTTATGAACAAAGCTAAAATCTATGGAGGATTGCTGACAAATGAAGTTCAGTTTTACATGAGAGAAGTCAAGAGACTTTGCGCTGAAATATCAAAAGATAATAACATAGAAGTCAGATTCTTAGAATCGACGATTCGGGAAAGCGTCGGCCTAAAACGAGCGATTAATGAAGGAGAACTACCGCGAGAATTAGTTAGAGAATTTGAACAACTATGGCGTGAGTGTGAGGAGTATCTAAAGAAATGATTAGAAAAGATATTTCTGCTGCTGAGCAAGAAAGCGGGGGGTTAGTTGATGAAATTGGCGAACTTAAGGAAATCTTGCGCGAGGTTTCTAAAAAATTAACCAGGATTGAGACTCAAGTCAAGCGGGGAGTGCTTTCTGCTGGGTCAAAAAATTCTGAATCAGCTACTGTTGCTAATGTTAGTAAATCTGCTAATTTATCGATCGGAAATGTTCTCGAAGCTTATGAAGAATTGCGTTTACAAGCTAAGAATGGTAATGAAGAAGAGGTGAGACAAAAATTGTCTGCTATGAGTGCAACTGACTTGAACTTGATGTGTTGCGAGTTAGGGATGCCGCCCACCAGCAAGAATCCGTCCCGCAAAAAAATGTTTGAGCTAATTATTGGTAGAATTAAACAGAGTTTGAGGCTGTCACGACATATCGATCGACAAACACTTTAAACAGTTGACAGTTAATAGTTGACAGTTGACAGTTAATAGTTCATATAGCGGTTATCAGATAGATGAGGTATATATTAAAGCTTGATAACCTTGATGTACATAGAATCTGGCATACCTCACCTTTTTGATAAAGGCTATAGTTCATAGTTCATAGCGAAAATTCGAGCTGTTTTTTTTGGCTTTTCACTTTCCATTGTCAAGAGGATCAACTAACAAAATGCGTTTTAATAAATTATTGCGACTTAGCTCGATCGCCCTCATCTCCCTAACACTCTCGATCGCCTTATTTTTGGGCCTTCAGTCTCGTCCGACAACCGCAGCCCAAAAACCAAGCATACTGGCGTTTGTGGCTCCCCAGAGGGAAGGGGGCGAGGTCAGGAGCAGTTTATTTACCATCAATGCTAACGGTGCGGCTCGCCGGGAACTCACCCCAAAAATAGAGGTGAGTTCTACCTTCGTTTGGTCGCCCAACGGTCAGCGGTTGGCTTTGGTTAGCGGAGACACCGACATCTATACAGTCAACGCTGACGGTTCCAGTTTAACTAAACAGTTTGCTGGGGAGTTTTGCAAAGCAGCTAATTTTGAAATAGCTTGGTTTTCCAACAGCCAGAAATTTGTTTTTGCCCGTTCTTGCGATGGTTATACCTCTGATGGTTCCGGAAGTCAATCGCT
Source organism: Cyanobacteria bacterium OTE_58_metabat_593 (assembly GCA_031372825.1). GTDB lineage: Bacteria > Cyanobacteriota > Cyanobacteriia > Cyanobacteriales > Microcoleaceae > Microcoleus. The sequence continues at coordinate 21,826 of JANMLZ010000167.1, forward strand.
TTATACAAGCGATATTTCTGGTATTCAAGGAACTAAATTAGTTCGGAATTTGGAAGTAGGAGGAGAGCCGCCTAAAACTGAAATTGCCTCGACATTCTATCTTGCTCCTGACGGCCAGCAGGTAGTATTTGTCAAGGATAAAAATATCTACAAAATGAATGCCGATGGTTCGGGAATGACCAAACTCACTAAAAGTCCCGGCGAATATATATCGGGCGGAAGTGATCTTTTTTGGTCGCCCGATCGCACAAAAATTGCTTTCTGGTTGGGAACCTATCCCAAACAGCAAATTTACACAATTAATGCTGACGGAACCAACCTCAAAAATTTGACGAATAACCCGCAAAATCAAGTCTATAACGTCAAGCTATTTTGGTCGCCAGACAGCAGCCACATTGCTTGGTATTACAACAAGTCTGGGGATTTAAGCGGCGAACAGCAAGATATTTATGCGATCGACATTAACCGGGGTACAGCCCAAAATATTACCAAAAAACCCAGCAACTACGATGAACTTTCCTGGTCGCCAGACGGCAAACTTATCGCCTTCGCCACTGAAGAATTTAACAATCAAAAACTCTACACCATAAATGCTGACGGTTCCCAGCTAAATCAACTAGCTCCTCGGCTAAATCTGTCGAAAATTCATGAATTAACTTGGTCTTCTAACAGCAAGCAAATTGCTTTTACTTTTAATAAAAACCAAGGCGACAAAAGCAACTTGTGTGTCATTAATCAAGACGGTTCGGGATTGACAAAACTGACAAATGACCAGGATTTAAATATTAGCAGCCCGGTTTGGCAGCCGCAGTAAAGTTATGGGTTAATTAATACAGTCGTGAATACAAAAAGCAACGGATAAGGACACGGCAATGCCGTTTCCCTACCCCAAAAAAATCGTAGCACGGCGACGAATCGCCCTCGATCGCGAGCGCGATAGATGTAACTATCGCCTGATTAATTAATTGTAGGGAAACGACACTGCCGTGTCCTGAATGTGGGTAATACAGCAGATTCCAAGTTTATGAAGTACAGCCCAGATCGATAAATCCCCGTAGGGAAACGGCACTGCCGTGTCCTGACTGTGGGTAATATTAATTCCCATGCCATCGGATTTGATATTCTGCGTCCTAGACTGTCAAATTGGGGCAGATGCAATAATTTTTTTCTCCTTAAATTGCTGGTGAACTTGCAAATCATTTGATTCAAGTTCCTCGTGTTTTTCATCCTGCACCTGTTTGTCAATTTTGGGCAACTTTAAAATCGCCCCAGCCAAAACCCAGTAATACACGGACACTGGATCTACATCCAGCGGATAGTATTGAGTATTGATCGTAATAAATCCAACAAACACCCAAAAACTAGCTCCGTAACTCCGCAAACTTTTGTCTTTCACAGAACGGTAAGATCTAAAAGTTAGAAAAGCCAAGTGTAAAAGCATGATTTGAAAAGCAATCATTCCCGGATAACCGAGTTCGTAGATCAACTTTGGTTGAAAAGTCTCAATTAGCTGCGTGGTACCAAATGTCCGCGTTGAATTAGTTGCTCGTCCCACACCTCTACCGAGAGGTCTGTCAATGATAAAATTGTGGCTCTGCTCGAACTGATTAAAAAGAAACTGTTGGGGCGGTGCAGCATTCCAGCGGTTAATAAAGCTCTCCCGCCGCTGTTCGATAATTCCTGGGTTAATTGCTGCACCGATAAAGAGCAGAATTGCCAGTCCTGCACCAATAGGAATAAATCGTTTTAAATTAACTAATTGACCAGTGAGAATTAGTAAGATGCCTGTGGCAACTGGAACCATAACTAAAGCAGCTCTTTGACCGGAAATAACGGCATTGGCAAATACTAAGGCCATACCAAATAAACCGATAACTCGCCACCAAAATGAAGGGTCGCAAAAGGCAGATGCAAAGGTTAAAAAAGCATTAGAAATTAGAAACCATGCCCACTGCCAAGGTGCTACAAAAGTTCCCGGCAAGCGGATAAACTTGACTTCTGGACTAAATACCAGAGAACCGCCGACAAAACATCTAGCTTCCAGCGTTGCTTTATATAATTCTTCTCCGATCATTCCTCGGGTGCCGGCACATCTTCCACTTTGCAGTAATAGGTACTGAATCAAACCGAGAACGCAGCAAACGATCGCCAAAACGATGTGCATTCGACTAAAAAATACCAAATCCTTCTTAGTGCGGAGCAGATAGTAGGTACAAGCAATCAGCGGTATGTAACCTATCAATACTTTTAAGCCGAGAATTCCTTGCAAAATGGGTTTGTCGCCCTTGATCGGGTTGAGCTGCATCCCTCCGTTTACAAAAATTAAAGTCAGCATTGCCATCATCAACAGGATACTGAAGGTAGGAAGCAGTTGTTTGGGCATGAACAGAGGCAACTGTTTCTTTTTGCAACTTTGAATTAGGGCGATGAGAGCTGGTATGTAGAAAGCATCTTTGGCTACTTGAAATGCAGCATTCCCGCCGCCAATTGCGTAAGTAATTGTACCGCTGAAAGGCAGGTAAATTAGAAAAGCCCACAAAGCTTGACGGGGGTATTTGTAGGAAAGCAGCAAGATGGCTACGGCTGCGCCTCCTGCCATAGCAATCTTGGGGCGGGCAACGAACAACAGGGGGATGCTGACGGCAGCGCTGACTAGGCAGCTTATGGCGATCGCCTGCACTAATTCATTGCGCTTTTCTGAAGTTTTGCGTTTTTGTGCAGCTACTTCTTTTTTGCTGCTTGCTGTTGTTTTTTCGCTGTGCTTGTGTTTGGATTTCTTGGATTTGCGCTTGGTTTTCAACATATAGCAGAAGGAAGTTCGGCAAGGGATTATGTAACGGATGTAACTAAGAGGGAAGAAGTAAGAGGGATGAAGTAGTCGATCGCGCTTCTGTTTGGTGCAATTAAGAACGTCCTACCGTCAGGGCGGTTGCTATAATTTCTAGAAGGCTGAAAGCACTGTTATGTAGAAGGCTATAGATTTAGAAGGTAGAAGGTAGAATGAATAGAAGAAAAAATATTTTGGTAGATGTGGTAACTTGTGCTTAAAGTCGAGAGCGATCAAAAATCTGGGTCGAGATTGTGGGTGTGACGCGGGCACAACTTACGCTCGCGACCTTGTAGAATATAAGTGCTGCATCTATAATGCACAAATCTCGAAAAAATAATTTTAATCGAGCGGTAAATTATGAAATTAACAAAATTTGTATCGATCGGCATTGCGCTACTTTTAGGAGCAAGCGGGAGCATACTATCTAGCAGTAGAGCATTCGGGGCGGAAAAAATTGTCCTGACATTTGGCCCGATCCGACAAGCCATCAATATCAGCGACTTAGAAGACTTTGCTAAAGACGGCACAACCACGCCAACCCTGCAACAAATTATCCAGTTTTCTAAAATGGATGCACAAATACTGCGGGGGTTGATGGGTCTAGAAATCGGTTTAAAGCCTGCTAATTTGGCTAGGGTAGTTTACAGCACCCCGGGAGAAAAAATTACTGACGAAATCGGTCAAGTAATTCGCACTCAGCGCCGTACAGAAAATGGCAAAGCTTTGCGGGCGGCGGTGATCCTCGCAGCGGGGGACGACGGTAAGGTATCGCTGCTGGAAGTCCTGAAAAAGTATCCTCTGGCGGAGGTTTACGTAGATGTTGCCAGCCTTCGCGCTGCTGTTGGGAAAGTTCAGAGTTTAGCCGGAAATCTGCAAACCCTGCTTCAAGATTCGATGCGATCGACAACGAGCACAACTGAAAGAACTCGCACCGAAAGTCCGATCGAACCTCGCCGCAGCGTGCAGCCAACAACTCCCCCTCCAGTGCGCCCCCCCGCACCCGCACCCCTACCAGCACCCGCACCGCAGCCTATGAGGCCGATCAGAGGACTGTGGTAAGGAGATCATCGTCATCAATGTGTTTGTAGTCAGGACTTTAGTCCTCAGATTTTATGAGGACTAAAGTCCTGACTACCAACGAATTTGGGCGTTGCTGAATTTAGGTATGATTCACTCAGCGACGGCAATCCCTGAAATTTAAAGTAGGGGCAATTCATGAATTGCCCGGGCAAATCATACTCCTTTCTCAGCAACGCCCCAATTTGATTGTGTTCGTCCGATCGGGAAAACACCGCTCCCGCCCAACCCCAATCCCGATCGCCAAAAGGGTTAGGACTGTTTTGAAAACTCCCAAACCAATCAATTTTTCTTGAGCAATTTCTTGAGCAACTTTGGAACTTCCGAAGGCCGAGCCGCCACAGGTATTTCTGCTTCTTCAAAGGCAGCCATCTTGTTCTCGGCGGTAACTCCAAAGGCTTTTTGGGCGGCGGCCCGAGAACTGATCAGGATGCGGGCGTGGCCCAGAGACGGCCCCTTGGGAGCGTAGCGGCCGGCCAGATAAGCAACCACGGGTTTATCGATCGCCGAGGCGATATAAGAAGCAGCAGCTTGTTCACTCCACCCGCCAACTTCCCCGATCAAAACGATCGCCTCGGTAGTATCATCTTCGTCCAAAATTTGCAGCCACTGCATAAAAGAAGAACCGACAATCGCGTCGCAGCCAATACAAACCGCCATCGACTGTCCCAACCCCACCTCAGTCAGTTCGAGAGCAACTTCGTAAGTCAAAGTGCTGCTGCGGCTGATCACCCCCACCCGGCCAGGAGTGTAGAATTCCTTGGGATGAGTTCCCAGCAGCAGCTTGTCGGGTACAATAATTCCCGGACTGTTGGGCCCGATTACCAAAGTTTCGGTGGCCTCTGCTTTTCTGACTAAGCGCACCATATCCAGAGGAGGCACTCCCTCAGTGACGATCGCGATTTGGCGAATTCCGGCGGCGATCGCTTCTAGAGCCGCATCCAGCACCGAGTAAGGGTCTACCAATATTACTGTAGTGTCAACGTGACCAACTGCTGCCACTGCTTCTTCTACCAAATCAAAAATCGGAATTCCCTCCAAATCCAGCCCGCCCCGACCGGGACTGACACCAGCGACGACATTCGTGCCGTATGCTTTCATCATCAGGGCGGCGCGGCTTGACGCGGGAGATTCTGTAATGCCCTGTATTAGGACTTTGCTTTCAGGAGTTAAATTCATTTTTTCGCAGTTACACAGTCCAGAACTTTCGTATTTTGCCGATCGACCGACGAGGCTAAGCTGTTGTGCATTTAAACTTTATAGTCAAGTTTGATGAAGTCTTTGTGGGGTGGGCGTCTCGCCCGCACAAAAAATACAATTTAGATGCGGAACAGCTTACTTGGCAGAGGATACAGCTTGAGTCGCAGCCTCATCCAAAGTCCTAGCTAGCTGCACCGGCAACTGTCCCAAACGCTTTTTAACAGCATCAGCATCGACCTCTACCAGGCGCAGCACAACTTGGAGGTGGCGGTTGGCGCGAGCTTTTCGTTCCAAATAACCGGCTACTGCGGCGATGATTTCCTCGCTCTTGGAGGCGCTGCCCAAAATATTTACAAGTATCACCTTAACGCTTTTATCCTGAGCGACTAACTCCAGACCCAACTCCGTGCGATCGCGCAGGGCATTTGCTGCATCGTAGCGGTCTAGGGAACCCATATTCACAAAATTAGCTGGTTTTCCTCCTTGGTGGGTTACAGCATCCAGAGTTGCCATTGTCAGCCCCACTCCGTTGCACAAAATCCCGATATTCCCGTCTAGTTCGATTAATTGCAGGGATTCGGAATTTGAGATTGGGGATTGAGATTTGGGGTCAAACTCCGGTGGCGGCGTTTGCTGCACCTTCGAGTTGGAATTCCGACGATCGCCCCCAGAGAGACTTCTCCTGTCGCCTGCGGGGCCGCCCAAGAGCCTTTTGCCCGAGAGTGCGGCCAAGTCTGGATGCCGCCCCAAAGCATCGTCGTTGGCGGTGACTTTACCGTCCAAAGCCATCAGCTCTCCCGTCGGACTGATGCCGAGAGGATTGATTTCTACTAAATCTAAATCTTTTTGGACAAACAGCCGATACATTTTCTCGACGATCGCGCTCACCGATTGAATCAAGTCTCCTTGCAATCCCATTTTCAGCGTCAGACGCCTCGCGTAGAATGGCGAAAATTCCTGGTCAACGGGAACTTGCTGCATTTTGTCGATCGACCCTTCGACATCCATACCTCCTTGTCTCGAACCCAAAAGTACCGGGCGTCGTGCTACCGGATCTAGGAGTACGGCTAAGTACAATTCTTGGTCAGCATTGTACTTTGCTTCTGCCAGTAGGACTTCGGGATATTCATCCTCGATCGGCAAATTAAAAATTGTTTGAGCCGCAGCTACTGCATCGATCGTATTTTCCACAAACTTGATGCCACCCGCCCGGCCGCGTCCGCCCGCCCGCACTTGCGACTTAAGTACAACTGGGTAGGGAATTTTCAGTCCTTTGAGGTCAGCGGGATTGTCAATCCGCTGCGACGGCAAAATCGGAATTGCCATCTGGCGAAATAAAGATTTAGCTTGGTACTCTAACAAATCCATTATCAATAACGGGTGAGGGGTATTGGGCAACAAGCAATTTGTAGGCAATTTATAATTAATAGATAATAATTGGCTTTTTGTCAAGTTAAAAGTTATAAAATCTGGATTTTATCCTTTAAGTTTCGACTTTTGTGCCAATTACTTATTTGGTATTGCTGGCATATCACTTATTACGCCTGAAAATTGGGTTTAAAGCCTCCCCGTTTAGGGGAAAATCAAACAAAATGATTCATTGCTACAATCCTCTTCTATCGATGGAAGAGGTAGCTAGCTGTCAACTGTCAACTGTCAACTGTCAACTGATGAACTAAGCTGTTTTGTACTTTTTGTTTGGCGATCGACAATTCCAAGATTTTACTGAATCGGCCGGGACAGAGTAGGGAGATTTTTAGTATAGCCTTTCTCAGAAAGATGAGGTACTCATGGGCATTGGGCATTGGGCATTGGGCATACCTCACTTTTTTGAGAACCGCTATAGTTGTTTTTTTTCGGAGTTTTGGCAATACTGTTTCCAGATATTTCTGGGAACTAATTATCAATTGATTGCAACTAAATTAATCTAATCAAGCATCAAATACGACTTGCTTTTAAGCTTGTTATGTGTGTTTTATCCCTTTTTTCCAATAACTAATGACTCCTTCCCAATAACTAATTACTCCTTCCCAATAAATAACGACTAACGACTAACGACTAACGACTAATGACTAATGACTTCTGCCAACTGTCAACTGTCAACTGTCAACTGTCAACTTAGCAGTGCCTTGATGGACAGTTTTGACCCATTTTAGCCGTTTGGGACGCACCGAAATCCGAGCAGTCACGCTTCCCACCAGCATCCAGTGCAACATATACACAGTACCCCGCAGGGTTTGCAGCAAGGTGACAAAAATTCTTTTAAAGTCAAATTTAGTTTCTTTGCGAGTGCGGCGCAAACCGACAAACATTCCCACCACTGACAAGGTAAGAGTCATAAAAGTTAGGGGACTTGCTAGAGGCATCCGGCGCAGCGCAATTGACATCAAAAAGTCGGGTAGCGCTACTGTGGGTAAGAAATATTGAGATGCCCAAAATCCAAATAAATCCCAAGTTTTGCCAGTTCCCATGCGGTTTCGCAAAATTAGCCGCCAGTAGTCAAGATAGCGCTGATAGCCGCCTTCTGCCCAGCGATTGCGCTGGTGCCACAGGGCCCGAGCGTTGGTAACTCCTTCTTCTGACACGGGTGGGAAAGCCAGAAATTCAATGTTCCACTGGTCTAGGTGCAGCCTCACCGTCAAATCCAGGTCGTCGGTAATCGTTTCCTCGTTCCAGCCGCCGCAGCGTTCTAAGGCGGTGCGGCGCATAAATTGGCCGTTACCGCGCAATTCTCCAATGCCGCCGATCGCAATCCGCTGCTGTTGGAAAAAACTGTCGAGGGCCATTTCTGCTTCTTGGCCGCGAGTCCACACATTTACCGAAGCATTGGCGATGGCTTTTCTGACTTGCACGGCCCCTACCTGTTCTCCATCGAACATTGGCAGCACCCGGCGCAGCAAATCCGGCGTTACTGTCGCGTCGGCGTCAAATATGCCGACAAATTCGCCGCGAGTCAGTGGCAAAACTTGATTCAGGGCTCCCGACTTGCCGCCGCTGGCATTCTCTTCTCTGCGAAATACTTTGAGCTGCGGGTACTGTTTGGTTAGCTGTTCCAATATTAGGGGCGTGCTGTCGCTGCTGCGATCGTCGATCGCCCAAAGTTCGTAACGGTCGATCGGATAATCTAAATTGCAGATTGATTGTACCAATCGCGCAATCACGGCTTCCTCATTTTTCGCAGCCACTAGCAGCGACACGTAGGGCCAATCTGCTCGACTTTCATCGGAAAGAGGCGGCAGTGCGGGCTTGGGCTCGGCAAACAAAACTCGAAATGCTTGCATCCACAGCAGTCCCATTACTCCCCACACTACCCACGCACCCCAAGAAATCAAGTGCAGGGCGATCGTGCCGCCCCAAATCGCAGTCAGCACTACGGCGGCTTTTCCCCGCCGTCCCCGGTACAGATTTTGAGGAAAAGAGGGAGATCCCGGCACAGACACCGCCATCGGGAGCTCTGATGAAGTTTCCGCGTCAAACATCCTGTCGCCACTGTCTGGTATGGCAAATATTTTGCTTACCTTCTTGTTCGAGGTCAAATTCTTGAACTCTTCTTGAGCTAAATCAGGGATGTCCAAGTTAAGCTCGCTGCGATCGTCGTTTTCTGGCCAAGAACTCTCCTGCATAGGTTATTTGATAATTACCAATAGTTTTTGATTTTAGATATAAGTATCCACTGTACCAGTTTCTGGGCTTTTGTAGAAAGCAGGCGGGAGCTCGTTGGTGCGGCGGGGCCGCTTATACGGCTGGCGTAAACTGCGATTGCACGGGCGAGTCTTCGGGTTGAAGGAGCGGCTTGCGATCGACCAAGAATATCTGCTAGTTTTTGCAGATGATCTCAACAATTAACTCTCAGGATGTGGAAATATGTCTCTTCCTCAACTGAAGCCAGCCGACGACAAAGAAGTGAAAGTCTACTCGCCTTTTTGTCAAGAGCCCCGGCGCAAGTTTTTGCCGCACGCTATTGGCCTCTACAAGCTCAAAAGCTTGGAGGGGGCAAGAAAAATTGACGGTGGCGAGGACGTGCCGTTTGTCGCTAGTTGGAATACCTCGTCGCTGCCGATCGATTTAACCCGCTGTCGGGTGCTGTTTGAGGGCAATGCTGAACTCAGCTACGAAGTGACGATGCAAAGCTCTGATTTTGTTAGTTGCTTAATTGAGGTACTTTTGACTTTTCAGCGGACTCGTAGCGTTGATTTTTCTAAAACGTTTTACCGGAAGCTGATGCGTATGGATGATTGATTTTCATCACACCAATGCTCCTGAAAGTCCACAATTAATTAGTGCGCTGTTTCTATTTTTAAGATGCTCCGCGCGCTGACTTCAGAAACCCGGTTTCTTCGTATATTTCTGGTTTGTCGTCGCAAAATCTCGTAGAAACCGGGTTTCTAGCCCCATCCGCTGACCTCGGAAACCCGGTTTATATCAATTCCGGTTTCATCGGAATTAATATTACCCGAAATCAGGACACGGCAGTGCCGTGTCCCTACAATTAATCTGGCGCTGCCGTGAAACGGCACTGCCGTGTCCTCGCTTGTCATTCCGGCACAGCCGGAATTGATATTATTCGTATATTTTTGATTCTTTGTCGCAAAATATTGTAAAAACCGGGTTTCTAGCCCCTGATACATAATGCCTGTTTCAAAAACAGAAATTAATGTCTATAAATAGTTCTCAAAAATCATGGGCAAAAAAAACAAAAAGATGCGAATAAAACGGTTGCAAATAGGTGAATAAAAGTTTCAACTAAAAAAAGGCTGTGCGAAAAGGCGACAAGATCGAGTATAATCGTATTGCGAAATTGAGTCGCAATCCAGAAATACGGTTGAATAAACTAAATTTATTTAAATAGACGGTGCAAATTAAGGAGTGAAGGCGTACCCAAATTGACTAAATATTTGCTGATCGGTTCCACAAAAGCTTACAGCGGCAAGTCCGCGATCGCCCTGGGGATGGCACTCGGACTCCGGGCAAAAGGACTGGCCGTCGCCTACGGCAAACCTCTGGGAACCTGTTTCAGCTCGCCAGGAGCTGGAGCCGAGGAGGAAGATGTGCGGTTCGCGATCGAGACGCTGAAGCTCTCAGAAAGTCAGATGCCGTCAACACTGCTGTCTTTGGACGAAGAGACGGTTCACAAGCGTTTGCGGGGAGAAGACAAGACAGATTACCGTCTGTCTCTAGCGCAGTATTTACAAGCCCCCAGCGGAGATTTGGTGCTGTTAGAAGGCCCCGCTAATTTGGAGGAAGGTAGTCTGTTTGACTTGTCTTTGACTCAAATTGCTGAGACGGTTGATGCCTCTGTGTTGCTGGTAGCCCGCCCGATCGATCTGTACGTAGACGATTTGCTCTCGGCTAAGCGGCGTTTAGGCTCCCGTTTGCTGGGTGTCGTCCTCAACGACGTTCCCTCAGACAAACTCGAATCCATAACGGCGACTGTGCGACCTTTTCTGGAGGCTACGGGCATTCCAGTTTTGGGAATGCTGCCGAGAAGCGCTTTGCTGCGTAGTGTCAGCGTCAAAGAATTGGTGCACCAATTGAAAGCTGAGGTGCTCTGCCGTCGGGACCGTTTGGACTTGATGGTGGAAACCTTGACAATTGGGGCGATGAATGTTAGTTCTGCCATGAAGTATTTCCGCAAAGCCAGAAATATGGCCGTGGTAACAGGGGGCGATCGTACGGACATTCAGCTAGCGGCTCTGGAAAGCTCGACTCAGTGCTTAATTCTGACAGGTCACTTGCCTCCTTCTCCCCTGGTAATCGGCAGAGCAGAAGAAATGGAAATTCCAGTTTTGTCTGTTGATTTGGATACCTTAACCACGGTGGAAATTATCGACAGCACCTTTGGCAACGTGCGCCTGCACGAAAGCATCAAGGTGGAATGTGTTACTCAGCTAATGGCAGAACACTTTGACCTGGACGGCACGATCGCATCCTTGGGGTTGGGCGATCGAGTCCATTAAGCAAGCAGCCGGAGCAGAGGGAAGAAGGTATTCGGGAGAGGGAAGAAGGCAGAGAGAATTTTTTGTTTTTTAAAATAAAAGCCCCAAATTCTGACATTCTAAATTTTTCTTCAATTCTACCCGATCGCTCCGGTCGCCGAATGGTTTCAGACATTTTGCCTTCTGGCTTCCTCAAATCTCCCGTTCCTCTAGTCAGATATCGTAAATCAGCAATTCTTAACTTCTTTTTGGCGGCAATTGCTAGTGAGTCTGCTAGAATCCACAACGTAGTTTTATTTAATTTAATAAATTCTTTGAGTCAATCAATTGAGTTACCCAGAGTTGATGATTTTTTACAAGAACTTGCGGCAATCCAGCAAACAAGCTCCAAGCGGGTTGCTCTTTTGGGTTCTCGCCACGTTCCTATTACCCACCAGCAGCTAATTGAGATGCTGAGCTACGCCTTAGTTCTGGGAGGCAACCAGCTCATCACATCGGGTGCTACAGGCACCAATTCAGCGGCGATTCGGGGCGCAATGCGAGCAGATCCTAATCTGCTGACGGTGATTTTGCCACAAAGTATGGGCCGCCAGCCTCGGGAGTCTCGCGAGCAACTCGAACAAGTCATACATTTGGTAGAAAATCCCAAAAATGACAGTTTGTCTCTCCCCGAAGCAAGCGCCATGTGCAACCAGGAGATTATTTCTCGCTGTCAGCAACTGATCTGTTTTGCTTTTCACGAAAGCCACACTTTGCTGAAAACTTGCCAGGATGCGGAGGAACAGCGCAAGGTGGTGACTCTGTTCTATTTTGATTGAAATGCGAGGCGAATGATGGTGTTGGGATTGCCTGTGTCGGTTATTTTGCTTGATTCTATTGCTGCTGCGGCGGCGCTGGTTTACGCACCGTTTTTGGTGGTTGCCCTCGCTCGCTTGCAGCTAGGTTACGATCAAGCAGCTCCTCGCGCTATGTTTGACAGGTTGCCTGCTTACGCTCAACGGGCTACTTGGGCTCACCAAAATTCGTTTGAGACGTTTATGCTGTTTTCAGCGGCGGCTTTGATGGCTTTTGTGACGGGGGTTGATTCGGAGGCGGCAGGTTGGGCTGCGATCGCCTTTCCGATCGCCCGGTTGTTGTTTTCGGTTTTCTATATCCTGAATATACCGCTGGGGCGATCGTTCATGTTTGCGATTAGTTCTTCTTGCACTTTTTCTTTATTCTATTTCAGTTTGATGACTGTTAATTAATAGTTATTGGTTATTGGTTATTGGTTAGTTGTTAATACCCAATAACCAATACCCAATACCCAATTACCAATTACCAATTACCAATACCCAATACCCAATACCCAATACCCAATTACCAATTACCAATTACCAATTACCAATTCCCAATTCCCAATTACCAATGCCCAATTACCAATTACCAATTCCCAATTCCCAATTCCCAATTCCCAATTACCAATTACTAATTTACCACTTATAATTTTATGGCAGCTAGTTATTCATTTGATATTGTCAGCGATTTCGATCGGCAAGAATTAGTCAATGCAGTTGACCAAACAACGCGAGAAATTCAAAGCCGTTACGACTTGAAAGATACCAAAACTACTGTAGAATTGGGCGCTGAAGCTATTACTGTTAATACCGACAGCGAATTTACTCTCGACGCGATTCACACTGTTTTGCAAACTAAAGCGGCCAAGCGCAATTTGTCTCTGAAAATTTTTGATTACGGCAAAATTGAAGCTGCTAGCGGTACTAGAGTACGCCAAGAAATCAAACTAAAAAAAGGGATAGATCAGGAAATTGCCAAAAAAATCACTAAATTAATTCGAGATGAGTTTAAAAAAATTCAAGGCTCGATTCAAGGTGACGCAGTGCGCGTTTCTGCCAAGGATAAGGATGATTTGCAGTTCGTAATTCAACGCTTGAAGCAAGAAGATTATCCGATGGCTTTGCAGTTTACCAATTACAGGTAGATTTTTGAAAGCTAAGTATTGGATTCCAGGTTGTGCGATCGCGATCGAGTTTGCCTTGCGGTTGCTAGGATTCGGAAATCCTGCTTTGCTGCAAGCTGATGCGAAGGCTGGCTACATATTTGCACCAAATCAACTTGTATATCGCTTTGGCAATAGAATTGAGTACAATCAATTTTCTCAGCGTTCTGAACAAATCGATTTAGCAAAGCCTGAAGGTACTCTCAGAATTTTGACGATCGGAGATTCGGTTCTCAACGGTAATAATACCACCGATCAAAAAGAAACTATTTCAGAATTGTTTGAAGCGCGTTTGTTGGGTATAAAAAAGCAAGTTGAGGTGTTGAATGCTTCTGCCGGTTCTTGGGGAATTGGCAATCAATTGGGATATATTCGCAAGTTTGGCACTTTTGAAAGCGATGCTGTAATTTTGCAAATTGGTACTCACGATTTGCTACAACCCACTAGCAACAGCGCTGGGGTGGGAAATGACCCACTGATGCCGAATCGCAAACCGTTATTGGCGATTCAAGAAGTGTTTGAAAGACACGTTATGCCCCGATTGTCAAGTATTTTTCGATCGGATTCTCCGGCTACGGGAGTGCCGGTGTCGGAATCACAGCGGTTTGGGGAAAATATGCAGCGATTTGAGCAAATAGTTGCTTTGGTGCGAACTCAGAATATTCCGTTGTTTGTGTTGTATACTTGCGATCGAGCGGATTTACTGCCCGTACCGAATCAGCCGAAGTTTAAATCGGAGTTTGTCGATCGGCTAAAAGCTTTGCAAATTCCACTCATAGACACTCACGCAGCCTGGTCAAAGTTACCAAAAACGAGGGTAGAAAGTTATTTTCGGGATGGCGTACACCCCACAGTCTCAGCTTATGAAGCAACAGCAGATTTAATGTTTCAAAAGTTGTGTACAGATAAAGAATTAGTGGCTTGTGGCGGCAAGAAATAAGATATAGAGGAGACGGCAGTGCCGTTTCCCTACCGCGATCAATTGTAGGCCGCGACCGCGCGCGGGAGCTGATCGGGCGCTATCGCAAGGCGAACATCGACGAACTGCTGCGCGAGGTGACGCGGCGCTGGGACGAGGTGCTGGGTGCG
>JANMLZ010000216.1:0-29567 GCA_031372825.1 Cyanobacteria bacterium OTE_58_metabat_593
CAACAAGTATCAACATTAAACCATGACTAACAAAGTTCAAAAAACCGAATCCGAGTGGAAAGAGCAACTCACACCAGAACAGTTCAATGTCACCAGAAAAAAGGGAACTGAAAGAGCGTTTAGCGGTGAGTATCACGACAACAAAAAGCCAGGTAATTATAATTGTATTTGCTGCGGTACACCACTATTTGAATCAGAAACCAAGTACGAATCCGGTACTGGTTGGCCGAGTTTCTACGCTCCGGTTAACGAAGAAAATGTCAAGTGTGAGTCGGATAATACCTTGTTTATGCGCCGTACAGAGGTGTTGTGTGCTGTGTGTGACGCTCATCTTGGGCACGTATTTAACGACGGCCCAAAGCCAACTGGTCAGCGTTACTGCATGAATTCTGCTTCTCTTAATTTCGTTCCCAAGGATTAATTCAACGGTTAACAGTGAACCGTTAACCGTGAACAATCCAAGCTGTTCTGGAATAGGCCCAAAACCTGTTCCAGCCAATCTATGTTCAAAAGTCTCCCATGCTGCTATCTTGTTGTGGAGACAAAAAGATGAAAAAATAGTGGCGGGATGGGATGGTTTATCAGCGAGTTTTGCTGAAGCTCAGCGGTGAAGCGCTGATGGGTGATTTGGGCTACGGGATCGATCCGGTAGTTGTTAGTTCGATCGCCCAGGAAGTTGCCCAAGTGGTGTCTGAAGGCATTGAGTTGGCGATCGTTGTCGGCGGCGGCAACATTTTTCGTGGGGTGAAGGCGGCTTCGGCAGGTATGGATCGGGCAACCGCAGACTATGTGGGTATGATTGCTACAGTGATGAATGCCATCACATTGCAGGATGCCCTAGAGCAAGCAGGAGTGCCAACAAGGGTACAAACGGCGATCGCCATGCAAGAAGTAGCTGAAACCTACATTCGGCGGCGCGCCATTCGTCACTTGGAAAAAAAACGGGTAGTTATTTTTGGTGCCGGTTCTGGTAATCCTTTTTTTACTACCGATACTACAGCCGCTTTGCGGGCGGCTGAAATTGATGCAGAGGTGATTTTTAAAGCGACTAAGGTAGATGGGGTGTACGATTCTGACCCCCATATCAACCCGAACGCTCGCAGATACCAAACTCTCACCTACGCACACGTCTTGAACCAAGACTTGCGGGTGATGGACAGTACGGCGATCGCACTTTGTAAAGAGAATAATATTCCTATTATGGTATTTGACCTGACGGTATCAGGTAACATCTACCGAGCAGTAATGGGAGAATCTATTGGAACCCTTGTGGGAGGTTTTTGTGAAGTTAGCTGAAGTAGAAGACCATATGCAAAAGGCGGTTGAGGCTACTCAACGGTCTTTTAATACTATTAGGACGGGACGGGCAAACGCATCTCTCCTCGATCGGATCAGTGTAGATTATTACGGTGCTCCAACTCCGATCAAATCTCTTGCCAACATCGGCACACCGGATGCGTCTACAATCAGTATTCAACCTTTCGATCGCCAAGCACTCAATTTGATTGAAAAAGCGATTTCGCTGTCGGATGTGGGGCTCGTACCCAACAACGACGGTTCAATTATTCGCTTGAACATTCCACCGCTGACGAGCGAAAGACGCCAAGAATTTGTCAAAATGGCAGGAAAGTTTGCTGAAGAAGGGAAAGTCGCAATTCGCAATGTCCGCCGCGATGCCGTAGACTCAGTTCGTAAGCAGGAAAAAAGCAGCGATCTTTCTAAGGATGAATCGCGCGATTTGCAAGATAAAGTTCAAAAGCTGACTGACAAGTACATTGCCAAAATTGAAGAAGTTTTGGGTACGAAAGAGAAGGATATCGTGAAAGTATAACAGTCAGTTGTTGACTGTTGACGGTGGACTGTTGACTGTTGACGGTTGACTGTTGACGGTTGACTGTTATTGGTTATTCGTTATTCGTTAGTTACGACCAATAACTGATAACCAATAACCAGTAACTAATAACTAATGACTAATGACTAATGACTAATGACTAATGACTAATGACTAATGACTATCTGAATGTTCGATCCTTGTTCCCAAAACTTTCAGAAATTCAGCCAGCCAGTTAGGATGTGCAGGCCATGCGGGGGCTGTGACTAAGTTGCCATCGACTACGGCTTCGGTAAGGGGAACTTCTGTATATTTGCCGCCGGCCCGGAGGATGTCGGGGCTGCAAGCCGGGTATGCGGTGCAGCGTTTGCCTTCGAGTACGCCGGCGGCTGTTAGGACTTGCAAGCCGTGACAAATAGATGCGATCGGCTTTTTGTTGTGGGCAAAGTAGCGGGTAATTTGCAGCACTTTTTGGTTGAGGCGGATGTATTCTGCGGCGCGCCCTCCGGGGATAATCAAAGCGTCATAATCGGCAGCGTTAATTTCGTCAAAAGTCGCGTTTAAAGTGAAGTTATGACCGGGTTTTTCGCTGTAGGTTTGGTCGCCTTCAAAGTCGTGAATTGCCGTGCGAATTGTTTGACCTGCGGCTTTGTCCGGGCAGACGGCGTGGACGGTGTGGCCTACCATTTGCAGTGCTTGGAAGGGAACCATTACTTCGTAGTCTTCTACAAAGTCGCCGACTAACATTAATATTTTTTTTGCTGTCATGTTTGCAACGCGAGCTTATTTCGTTTTGGTTAAATAGGATTAAAAAAATGCGGGGCAGTTAAAAAGCCTGCCCCGCCAACTATTCTGGAATCTAAAAACCGTTGCGTCCCCAAATCACCATTGAAATTGAGAAGGAGAACAGAACTAGCACCGAAACCCAACCGAGTGACACAATATCCATAGGTATTTATTGAACAAACTGTACAATGTGACTTCAAACCTTATGATAAGTCAATTTGAGCCATTTTTGAAATGAGGGCGCTGTGAAGGATTCGTCAAATTTTAGTGCGGCTGAACGGGTAGAATCTTTGAAAGCAGGGGCAGTTGCTGCTTTGTCTTGTTTGTTGGGGTTTGGGGCGATCGCCCTTGGTAATAGCTTAATTCTGGCTCGTTGGTTGGATTTTCTGGCGAGTTTGCAGGTTAGGGAAATTGACCTAAATTTTGCCTTGAGAGGGTTTATGGCAGTTTTGGGCGGTTTTTTGTTTGGGGTGACTTACCGCTATGCGATTCGTCGCGATACTAACCCGCAGCTTAAATCTGGTGTGGTGTTGGCTTTTGGGTTGGTGCGGGCTTTTGGACAGTTGGATGCTGGCTTGTCTTTTGGGGCGGGGAAAATGCCGGGTTTGCCAGAGTTATTGCTGTTTGCTGTTGGCGGTGTCGAGAGTGTGGTATTGTTTGCGATAGCGGGTTTTGTGTTGGATTGGGCGATCCTCTTCAAGGGCTTTCCTTCGGATCGCTTTCCTTCGGATCGCTTTGCTAACGCTAACGCTAACGGGCGATCGTGGATCAAGCCCTTTGATTCTTGAGTGCGATTTAGTTTTACTCGCATCAGGCCTCATTTTTTTGAACAGGCAAGATGCCTGTTCCACAAGAATTGAATTTTATTGTGGGGTGGGCACGCGAGCCCGCCCAAAAAATACAATTATTTTGCCCTCAACCCGCCCCTAAAAATTTAACACTTCAAATTCTGGATTACCGTAAACCATTTGCCTGTCTACCGCCGACAAAACTTTATTGTTAGCAGCATCAGAAACTAAACATTGGCAAACTAACTGCGCTACATCCGCCCGGTGAATAGTTCCCGCAATTCGACTATCTTCTGTTAAAACACCGTTGCCGGTTGCTGGTTCCGATTTCAGTCCGCCCGGACGAATCACTGTATAAATCATCCCGCTGGCTATCAAATGATTTTCGGCTTTTTCCTTTTCAATTAACACCGGGCGCAATGTTTCTAAAGCTTGAGGTGGCAAAGCCGCGGCAGTATTACCGCTACCGATCGACGAAACTAAAATAAACTTTTGCACACCTGCTTTGACAGCAGCATCAATCAAGTTTTTGTTGCCCAAATAATCAGCTCTTTCGCCATCTTTTGGCAAGCCGCCGATCGTGCTGATTGCGACATCAATTTGCTCGCCGCCTGCGATCGCCGCTTGGACGGCATCAGCATCCAAAGCATCGCCAGTCATGACTTTGATGCCCATTGCTTCTAATTCGGTGCGGCTTGCGGGCGATCGCAAAAGTGCAGTTACTTGCATCTCTTGTTCTACCAACAACTTCGCTATTTCTAGCCCAACGCCTCGACTAGCTCCTGCTAAAAAAATATGCAATTTCTCTGTCATATCAATTTTGTTTTATTTGGTGCAGAAATTTGTTTTTTTGACTATGGCACAGTATACAACAATCCTCTGTAATTTTTTGAATTAGTTTTTTTTTTACCGCAGAGGGCGCAGAGGAAGAGAGGAAGAGAGGGGAAAGATTCACATTAGATTTTTTTGCCCACCATTACTACCCAAGATTGAGCTTCGCGGGGTAAACCGGGAGGGCGATAGTAGTGGCTGACAATTACAAATCCGGCTTGTTCCAAACAGGGCGCTAAAGTTTCGTATTCCCATCCCGCAGTATAGCGTTTTCCGGTCGGTCGCTCGTCGTATCCTTCCCAATCTCCGCGGCACATTGACATGACAATTGCACCGCCAACAACTAAGGCTTTCTGTAAATCTTGAAGCACTTTCACCATTTTGTCGCTGGGAACATGAATCAGCGAAGCATTGGCGAAAATACCGTCAAATTCTGCCTTTGGTAAGTCTAAATTCAGAAAAGATTGCTGCAAAACTTCGCAGCCGGATAACTTCTTTGCTATTTCTACAAAAGCCGGAGTTGCATCTAAGCCAACAACTGTGTGTCCTTGGCTTTTGAACGCCACTAAATCCCGTCCCGACCCGCATCCTATGTCGAGAATTTTACCAGGACTACGGGGCATGGCAGCCGTCAATGCGTCACGATTTTGAGATACGTCGTGATGCCAAGTTCCTTCTCGGAAAGATTCGGCAGTTGCTTGGTATTCGGCGATCGTAATTTCTTCGCGTTTGTCCACAATTTCCCCTCTTGTATTATGTAAGATTTTAGTCAACCGTAGGGACACGGCACTGCCGTGTCCTATTCTATTTCATCTGCCATGTCCTACTCTATTTCTGCCGATTGAGAACTGCTATAAAAGTTAAATAACCAGGTTTTTTTCGCCGGACTTTATAACTGTTGAATCAACTTCTAAGACAGAACCTTCGGGGGATTCGATCGCAAATCCCGCATCTCGAATCATGTCCCAATCTTGATTGGCACTTTGTCCGGGAGTCGTCAGATAATCGCCCACAAAGATCGAATTAGCTGGGTAGAGTCCCAGAGGTTGCAACGATCGCAAATGCACCTCCCTTCCCCCAGCAATCCGAATTTCTTGGCTGGGAAGCAAAAATCGGAACAAGCAGAGAATTCGCAAACATTGGCGCGGATTTAAGCGATTAACGTCTGCAAATGGCGTTCCGGGAATCGGAATGAAAAAGTTGATCGGTACGCTCGTAACGCCCAAATTCCGCAGGGAAAGTGCCAAATCGATCGCATCGTCATCCGATTCCCCCATCCCCAAAATGCCGCCCGAACAAGTGGTGATTCCGGCTGCTTTGACGTTTTCGACGGTTTCTGTGCGATCGCCAAAAGTGTGAGTCGTGCAAATCTCGGTGTGGTATGATTCGGAAGTATTGAGATTATGATTTACGCGATCGACTCCAGCCTTTGCCAACCGGTGAGTTTGCTCCTCGCTCAACAATCCCAAACAAGCGCAGATTTTCAGGTTATAATTTGCCTTCACCGTCTCGACAGCATCCAAGACGCGATCGAAAGTAGATGCACTTGGTTGGCGGCCGGAAATTACCAAACAAAACGTACCAGCTTTTAACTCTGCGGCGCGCCCGGCCGCATCCAGAATTTTCTCCTTAGCTAAAAGCGGATATTTCTCAATTTCCGCAGTCGATATTTTGGACTGAGAACAATAATGGCAATCTTCGGGACAAAGGCCGCTTTGAGCGTTTAGCAAATAGTGCAGTCTTACCCGGTTTCCCCAGTAGTGGCGGCGCACCCGATAAGCTGCGTTAAGTTGTTCCAGCAAAACCTCATCCGGCGCGCGCAATACTGCCAAAGATTCTTCGCGAGAGAGACATTTTCCCGCTAGCGCGTCGTCAGCCAAATCGTTCCAATTGGGTAAATTCATCACTAAAATTAAAGGGTTTATATCCATTCCGGTTGCACCGGAATGACTGTTGACTGTTGACTGTTGACTGTTGACTGTTGGTAAATTTGAACGATACCAATGCAGCCGGAAACGATATTACAGAGTATCCAAAACCTGACGAATTATGCGATAAATCGATTCTAGTTCATCAGGAGAAATGCAGTAGGGAGGCATCACGTAAAGCGTATTTCCCAAGGGGCGAAGTAAAAACCCCGCTTCGAGAAATCTGGCTTTCAATACAGGAGCGATGTCATTAAAATAACCGGAAACGCTTTCGGTTTTTACATCCATTGCTGCGATCGTACCGCAAGTCCGAATCCGTTCGAGTTTAGGATGATTTGTCAGCCATTTATCCAGGTATTGGCGGTGCAGTTTTTCCATCCCTTGATACACATTTGGGTTTTGCTCCAAAAGCTCCAAGGACGCTACACTCACCGCACAAGCTAAGGGATTTCCGGTGTAAGAATGACCGTGAAAAAAAGCTTTGTCCGATTCATCTCGCCAGAAAGCTTGATAAATATCCTCCGATGCCATTGTGACAGCAATTGGCAAGCAACCACCAGACAATCCCTTAGACAAACACAGGATATCCGGCGAAGTTGCAGATTTAACAGAAGCAAACAGTTCACCTGTCCGCCCAAAACCCGTCATCACTTCATCGTAAATCAACAATACATTAAACTGACGGGCAAGTTGTGCGATCGCCCGCAAAAACTCAGGGCGACACATCCGCATTCCCGCAGAACCTTGCACCAAAGGCTCGATAAAAATGCCCGCATAGCCGCCCTGTTGCAACAAAAACTCCAATTTCTCCAAACTCAGCGCCTCCTTGCTTTCCACCTCCTCATCGCCGTCAAAAGTCGCCGGAAAAGGAACAACATCCCCAGCAAACATTAAAGGTGCAAAAGATTCCCACCACACCGAACTCCTACCAGCAGACATCGCCCCCACAGTATCGCCGTGATAACCTCCCTCAAAACTAATAAACCTAGTGCGGTTAGTTTCTCCGATATTTTGCCAATATTTAAAGGCCATTTTCAGAGCAACTTCAACAGCAGTTGAGCCGTTATCAGAAAAGAAAATCCGCGTTAAAGAAGCAGGCGTGTGAGTTATCAACTTACGAGCAAGTTTCTCTGCCGGTTCATGAGTAAATCCCGCAAAAATTACGTGTTCTAAAGTTTGAGCTTGGGCGTAAAGAGCCTCAGCAAGAACCGGATGGCTGTGTCCGTGAACAGTCACCCACCAACTAGAAATACAATCCAGAATTTGCCGCCCATCTGCCAATTCCAGCCACGATCCTTTGCCGCTAATTACCTTCAGTGGTGTCGGAGCCGTTTTCATTTGCGTGAAGGGCTGCCAAATCGGTGAAATTGAAGAATTATGTTCTTGGTTAGCCGTCATCTTTACTCCTATGACTAATATCAACCCGAATTGTAATATAGCAATTTCAGCTTAATTGTGAACCTTTATCTTTTCTTCTTTCTTCTTCCTTCTTGCTTCGTGTTTTTCGCGTCTTCGCGGTTCGTTAAAAAAATCTAATTTGGCATTGGGACGACCGTGCGATCGGGTATTCCCACCCGATGGTTGAATTTGTCAATTACAATTTTCTGCCTATCAGCAAATAAGTCGTCATAGCTCCTTTGCCTTTAACATTGATTTTACCGCGCTTTTCCAACACATACTTATCGCGCAGCAACTCATAAGTCGATCGGCTAACTTGAATTTTACCAGGAAGTCCCTGGGATTCCATGCGGCTTGCTGTATTCACAGCATCCCCCCACAAATCGTAAATAAACTTTTTAGTACCGATGACACCCGCCACAACAGGCCCAGTATTAATTCCAATACGGATAGCGATAGGTTTGCCGCATTCGTCGCGAAATTTCATGATTTCTTGCTGCATTTCGAGGGCCATTTCGGCAATAGATTCGGCGTGATTTGTACAGGGAAGTGGCAAACCGCCTGCTACCATATAATTGTCGCCGATCGTCTTAATCTTTTCCAAACCATATTTCTCGCTCAAGCGATCAAAAGCTGAAAATATTTTGTTAAGCAATTCGACTAATTCTTCAGGAGACGTGCGAGAAGATATTTCGGTAAAGCCCACAATATCGGCAAACAGTACCGTCACCTCGGCAAATCCATCAGCAATATTGATCTGGCCCTGTTTTAGGCGATCGGCAATCATTTCTGGTAAGATATTTAGCAGTAAACGTTCTGATTTTTCTTGTTCGGCGCGCAATATTTCTTCAGCTTGTTTCCGCTGTGCAATTTCCTGATATACTCGCTGAAACATTTGATTGAATGCGACCATGACTTCTCCCAACTCGTCATCGCGCTTGACAGATAGAGAGTAGAAATCAGGTTTATCTCGATCTTTGCTCAAAGCATCTCCCGCAGCGATCAAGTCATCGCGCAAGCTCAAGATAGGTGCAATTACTGTCACCCCTAAAAAAAGCATAGTCACAGAAGTGACAAAAGCTGATATAATGATGACTAGAATAGCAATGCGCCCAATGAATGCGTAGAGTTCTGGTTGAACGGTAGAAGCGTCGTGGCGAACAATTAAGATGTAATCGCCTCCCAAGTGTCGCTCCGTCCAAGCAATATCATAGCGCTTACCATCGAAACTTTGCTTGTGAACTACACGAGCAGTTTTGAGTTGCTCTAAACTGATTTCTGGTCGTTCGCCAAGTGTATATATTAGCTGATCGTTAGCTTGGTAAATTGATACTCCTAAAACTACTTGAGAATCCTTAGTAATATTTTTTACTTCTTCTTCCAAGACAGTGCGATCGTAAATATCTTGTTTTAGTAAAACCTCTAGGGAATCAACAGTCGCCCGAGATACCTGTTCTAGTTGACTTAAAAGTTCTTTTTCGCGCCGAAAGTAAGACGGAACTAAAATAATTCCCTCTATAACAAGAATGCTAGCAAATACCCACAAAGCTATTTGCCTCGACAAACGAGATTTGAAAAAACCCAAGAATGATAAAATGCGCGCTGACATAAAATTTAGTATTCTGCAAATGGCTAATTTAGGATATAGGAAAAGAAACCAGGTTTCTCGCATCCCCTGTGTAGTTCGTGTAATTGTCAGCAGCCAATAACTAACAGTTAATGGCTGCTGACTAATCACTGATGACTCTCGCCTAACTAGCAGACCCCGTAATCATATAATAAACAAATTAAACCGAAACTGCGCTGACTAACCTGCCTGCAAGCAGATAAGTATTCATATCGCCCTTGCCTTTGACGTGGATAATTCCTCTGTCTTCAAACAGATACTTATTTTGCAAGATGTCGTAAGTTGATTTTGTGACTTGAATCGCGCCGGAAATTCCGTGGGATTCCATGCGAGCTGCTGTATTGACGGCATCGCCCCAGAGGTCGTAAATGAATTTTTTAGTGCCAATAACTCCCGCAATCGCAGGCCCGGTATTGATGCCGATGCGGATGTTGATTCCTGCATGATGTTTGGCATTAAATTTTGCTAATTCCTCTTGCATATCTAAGGCCATTTCGGCAATAGATTCAGCATGGTTGGTGCTGGGATTTGGCAAACCTCCCACTACCATGTAAGCATCTCCAATTGTTTTGATTTTTTCCAAGCCATACTTTTCCGTCAAATTATCGAAGGCTGAAAAAATTTCGTTGAGAAAAACGAGCAATTCTTCGGGAGATATTTGGGCAGAAAGCACGGTAAAGCCGACGATATCTGCAAACAAAATCGTGACTTCTGCGAAGCCGTCAGCTATACTGCTTTGACCGTCTTTTAACCTAGCAGCAATGGATTCGGGTAAAATATTGAGCAGCAGGCGATCGCTCTTTTCCTGTTCTTTCAGTAATTCTACATTAGTTTCTTGCAATTGTGCCGTGCGTTCCCTGACACGCTGCTCTAATTGTTTAGCATTTTGGCGCAACCTGCTGATAGATAAACTTAATCCTGATATCCCCAACACTGAAAGTCCTGCTAACAGGAAAAACAACTTTTTCAGTCCGCCCCGAGTTTTTTGAGTGATGGTATCGAGAGGTTGAGTAATTTCCAATATACCGCGCACATCTCCGACTTTCCAGTCTTTTTTAGGGCTGTAGGGATGAGTGTTGTGGCAATTAACACAGCTAGCAGTTAAAGGGTCTGCTTCTGCATATCGAAAGGCTGGCTTCCCGCGAAATTCCTCACTTCTAAAAAATTTTTGTGTCGGATTTTGGATCAAATATTTAATGGCTTCTCGTTCAAAATCGTCTTGAGGCCCACCTTCTTTTTCTCTCCAAGGAAACGGGTAGTCGCTGTACAGGCGGACTGACACTTCAGGATTTTTTTCAGTTAGATGTTTACCTAATTCTATCAAAAAGGTTGCTGGCACGGGAACTGTTGTTTTTGTTGGATTGTAGTCGTGGGTAAAGTTAATCAGTTTATCACTGTTAAGAGGATTGACAACATCAGAACTGTAAAGGGTGCGGGCTTCTCTAATGCTTTGGGCGTAGAGGGTGGCATTCTGGAGTGCTTGGGATGCAATTAGGGTGGAAGAAAGCTGAGACATATTTGTCATCACCAATCCTACGCCAACACAGAATAAGATTGTCACCGCAAGGATAATTCGCTTGTAAACTAATTGGCTGATGGCAGCCCGAATGCGAGAAATTAACTGGCGCATGGTATCCTCAAGCGTGAGGTTTAATCTTGATTTGAATTTATGCACTACTAAGATAACACTGCTTTTTCTGACTGTTTTACTGTTGTCAGGGATCAAGCAAGAATGTACAGTGCAAGGGATGGTTAATTATTGTTTACCGCGAGTGTTTTTCTTGTCCGTAAAAGTACGCATAACTTTATAATAGTTTTCAATTGAGTGAAAGGGTGCATCTCTATTTTGCAATGGCGAAGCATTTCGGCAGATAATTTATTAGTGAGAACCAGAGATTTACTACCGAAATGCTTCGCCCCTACGAATATATTTGCAAAAATGAGATGTACCCGAGTGAAATACAGATATCGGCTCAGGATGCGGCAGATATCGGCTCAGGATACGGCAGATATCGGGTAAAGATACGGCAGTGCCGTGTCCCTACTCGCGCGGACTTTTTGATCGATTTCGGTTAGGATAGCAATTGTAGTCTACGGTTGGCGATCGTGAATTCTAACTCTACTGTCTCATCTACGCGCAACGAAATTTTTCCGGGAGAAGTTTTTGTTAATACTGCCGATTTTGATAGCGGCATTCGGCGACTTTTACCGAAATATGACGAAATGCTGGATGTATTAGTCGGCTGCATTGCTAGCGCTAACCACCGTATTTTAGAACTCGGCTGCGGTACGGGAGAACTGACTTTGAAGATTCTCGAACGCTACCCGTCCGCGACCATAGTTGCTGTCGATTACTCAGCGCGAATGCTTGATTTTGCCCGCGCCAAAATAGAGTCGGCTGGATACGCAGTCCGGTGGACGGGCATAGAATTGGATTTTGGAGAATGGGCGAACAATCCAAGTTTTTCAGGCTTAGGCGATCGATTTAATGGTTGCATTTCATCTCTGGCAATTCACCATCTTGAGGATGAGATGAAGTTGAAATTGTTTGGACGGATTCGCGAAAATTTAAATGCTGGCGGCTGTTTTTGGAATGCCGATCCTCTTTTGGCAGAATCAGCAGTAATGAAAGATATTTATCAAGCGGCGCGAGAAGAGTGGGCGGTTAATCAGGGGGAAACATTGGCACAAATTCGGGCGAATGTGGGAACGAGTGTTGCTTATGGGTATTCAAATCCCGATCGCCTGGCTACACTTTCGGCACAGTTGGAAATGCTGGCTTCATCTGGATTTGAGACTGTGGCAGTTCCTTGGAAATACTACGGTATGGCGGTTTTTGGGGGATTTGTTAATTAGATAAGACTCGGCGGTTGAAACCGCTACTACACAAACGAAGTCCGCCTTCGCGGACTATGAAATAAATAGCACTTGTAAATTTAAGGGACAGGGGCGGTAGTTTCTGTAGGTGCGATCGCCCCCGGTGTAGGTGCTGTTTGTTTTTCCAGTAGTAGTCGCTGTTTGTTCCGAAATTCGGCGGCCGCATCGTTCAAATTTTGGCGCTGTTCGGTATTAAATTCTTCCATGCTGCGGCCGTTTCCCAATCGCGATCGGTGAATTAAATCAAATATGCCACTTCCGCTGCTGCGGCCGGAAAAAGGGTCGGTATTGTCTTGAGTTTGAAAGTCTTGTAGCGGTTGGGGGGAATTATTTAAACCGCTGGCTTGAGCGAATGTTGCTTGAGGTGAGAAAAGTGCACAGGAGGCGATCGCGCTGACAGCAACCCGAATCATCCAATTACCTGATTTAGAAGTTTTGATGTCCATGATTTATGAGTGTAACTTTCAAAAAAATCTACTGTATATAAACAATATTCTGATTGGCAACAAATATTATAGCACTTCTTAAAAGTTTAGATCCGGGTAAGGACACGGCATTGCCGTGTCCCTACAATTGATTGATATCAAGGGCGGGCTAGAAGCCCACCCCACAATCGCCGATGCCTAACTAAGCAAACCGGCGCCGCAGCAGCGGTTGAATGCTCAGCAGCGCTACGAGATCGAAGGCTAGCAGGACTAACAATGCTCCTCCAAAACTAACACTACCCCAAGGAGCTTGCATCACGACACTGGCTAGCGACCAATCGCTGTGGAGGTACAAATAGCGGATGGGTTCGATCGCATAACTGAGAGGATTGAGTGTCACCACAACTTGCAGCCACTCTGGCATAAATGACAGCGGCGCGAGGGCTGTGCTGGCAAATAACAGCGGCAGGTTAGTAACAAAAATTACCGCAATTAATTCTACGTGACCGGGCAAAGCGAAGGCTAAACCGAGACTGAGGCCGGTGACTCCCAAAACTAGCAGCAGGACTATGAGGGCGATCGCCCCGAGTCCGGGAATTCCTGGCAATCCCGCGCCCAAGAACGCTCCAGCCGTGACAATTGTGCCGGTTTGGATGAAGCTGAGGGTGACGATGAAAATAGCCGAAGCTAGGACGATCGAGAATCTCGAAGCCAGGGGCGCGACTAACAGGCGGTTGAGGAATCCGAACTCGCGATCGAACATAATCGGCAAACCGGCATTCAGCGCCCCTGCAAACGCAGTAAAAACGATTACACCAGCGCCGAGAAATTGTCCGTAATTTTGGCTTTCGCCGAACAAGCCTGCGGGTGCATTTTCAAACAGGGCTCCGAACAAAACCAACCACATCAGCGGCTGAATAATGCCTGCAACTAGCGTCGAGGGGCGGCGCTGCAATTGAATAAACAGGCGCTTGGTTAAGGCGAGTGTTTCTTGGATGAAGTCGCCCAGCAGGGAACTCGAAGTGTCAGCGGATGGCGTGGCGAGTGGCCGCTGCTGGTTGAGGTTGGGGGATGTAACAGTACCGCTCATAATTGCTTTTTGATTAAATCTCACTATCTTTAGGGTAGCAAGTCTGGAGGGATTGGTGGCGATCCTCTTCGAGGGCTTTCCTTCGGATCGCTTCGCTAACGCTAACGGGCGATCGGCCTTACAATTGTTGGGGGTCAATGCCTTTTTCTCGCAGCAATTCTATTAAAGCTTGATAGCGCTGCTGTTCCTGTTGTCGCAGAGTGCGTTCGTCTTCTAGCTGTTGTTGAGCAAGTTCTTTTTCTTGCTGTTCGCGATCGGCCCGTTGGCTTTCCTGTTCTCGAAGTTGATCTAATTCTACGGAAGTGAGGAATTTGCGATCGTCTGGGCGGTAAATTTCGAGGGTTTCTGGTGTCATTTGAAACCGTATCCCCAAGCGAGGGCTAACCCAACCGTTGATTTCTGGGATTTCTTCTAGGCGATCGCCTACTCGCTGAGATCCTGTAAATTCTAAGGTATCTGGGTCATAGATGTAATATTCTTCAACTCCGTAGTTTTGATAAAAAAACAGTTTTCTGGTCATTTCCGTGCTGGTATTTCCAGGGGATAATATTTCAAACACTACTTGAGGCGGAATATTATCTTCTTCCCATTGTTTGTAAGAACCCCTGTCTCCTTTTGGTCTCCCAAAGACTGCGAGTATATCTGGTGCTTTGCGAATTTTGTTATTGCCTTCGACGGGATACCAGAGTAGGTCGCCGGCAATAAATACGTCAGCGAAAGTCGCGAATAAGATTTCTAAGTTTTCTTTGATTGTGACAATCCAGCGGAATTGTTTGGTGTTGTCTGCCATTGGTTGACCGTCGCTGTCGGGATAGATGATTTGTGGTGTTGTTTGTGGGATGAGTTGTTGAACCATGCCGTTCACCTTTTGGCTGCAATAGTTTTAATTGTATCATGTAGAGGGGAGTCAAGAGCGATCGCGACTGAATAACGTTACTGGATATGCTACATTGAGTATGGAGAATTTGGCAAGAAAATGTCTTGTACTTTCACGGCAATTGTTTATTGGGAAGAAGATGTTTATGTAGCCGAGTGTCATGAAGTGGGAACGGCTAGCCAACGAGAAACGATCGCAGTAGCTCGATCGATTAACCAGCAACTATCGGAGTGTTTGATTTATGCTAATTGAGAAGATCGTTCAAGAACTACAAGACATTCCCGAAGACAAACTTGCAGAAATCTATGACTTGATTCACTACTTTCGCCTCGGATTAGGACGAGAACAGCCACAGCCTCGCACGCCTGGTTTACTGACAGGAAAACTCGGTGATGCTTTTTTTGAGCCCCTACCATTCGAGGAACTCGAACAATGGGAATAAGCTATCTCATTGACACCCATATCCTGTTGTGGTGGCTCTTTGACGACCCCAAACTCAATGCCCAATGCCGCGACATCATTCGCAACCCCGATTTTAAGATTATTGTCAGCACTGTTTCAGCCTGGGAAATAGCCACCAAATAGAGTTAATGGGGATGGGATAAGGGCGATCGCTCTTAGTTTAAGTAAGGGCGATAATTTATGCAGTTGCAACTATTACGCTCGAAATCAACTCTTGTAAATGAACTTAGGAGTCCTCAATGAGCATTAGAGAAAATTTCAAACCTTACGATTTATGCCCTTGCCAGAGCGGAAAGAAAGCAAAGTTTTGCTGCTGGATGAGTAAGGGAAGGTGGAATAAAGCTCCGGCTCCCGTTCAAGTAGGACACGTTCCCGTAGATTACGCGCACAATAAGTGTTATGCGTCTTCAACTAATAAATGCAGCACAAAAATTTCTAGAGAACATTATATTTCACATAATATTTTGAAAGAGTTTGTACACGAGAAGAAGGTTAAAATTACTGGTTTCCCTTGGATCGAGCCTGAAACTTGGAAACTCTTACCGACTGAAAGTCTTGCTTCTAATATTTTGTGTGAAAATCACAATCAGGCATTATCTGGTCTAGATGCTCAGATGGGAAGATTTTTTAGAACTATTCTAGATTTTGATGAAGACTTTAATAGGGACGATCCAAAGGAAGAACTGGCAGTATTTTCTGGTGAAGACATTGAAAAGTGGATGCTTAAAACAGTTTGTGCTATGGTCGCGTCAAGTCAACTAGCCATACAGGGTAAGAAAAATGACGTTCAATTTCAAAAAGAATGGGTTGATATTCTTTATAACAATCATTCTTGGCCAGAATATTGGGGAATATACTTTAAAGTTCCAGCACATAAAACCATCAGTAAATTTAAATCAATTTCTGTAGAACCATTGACAGGAGCAAGTGAATTAAAGAAAGTTGAATTTTCCATAAACGAGTTTAAGTTTGACTTAATTTTAGATAAACCAGACAATCGAATGGATTGGGGAATATACAGACCCAGAACCATGATATTTTCTCAAAATGGTGTTAAAAAGTATATAGAAATTTGTTGGCAGAATAATGCTTATCAAAAATCTGTTGATTTAAAGAGAGTTGGAACTACTGCTTTTGAGCCACCAGACTGGAAACAATGGATGAAACAGTAATAGAGTAATCCTAAATGATTTGCTTATTGTACGCGAGCAAGATGCTCGCACTGTAAGGATTCTGCCCTGGATTGATTTTGCGACTGATTTAGGACTGCTATAGAGTAAATATTAAGAGCCATCAGTCGAATTATGTAAAGCAATTCAATTCTTAAATAGATGAAAAACAATTGCCAATTCGATGGGTGAATCTGAAACAATTCTCGCGATTCTACCAGTGTTAAAACAGTAGGTTAAAATGGTTGCTGAACAGCCCTAAATATCCCGTCCAATAAGAGCGAGTAATGACAACAACTCCTGCCCAACCCAAACAAAGGCTCAGTTTCGATCGATTCATCAAGCAACTTCCCGATGAAGACGGACGCTATGAACTGGTTGATGGAGAAATTGTCAAAATCTTACCGACAATAAGACAGCACGAAAATGTAGCAGATCTTATTGAAAATACGTTTCAAGACGAAGCAAAACGACTCAAGCCGAATTGCAGAATATCTGGCAGAATTGTCGTCAAAACTTTCACTTCAAACGGTCAAGAACAAGGCCGCCATCCCGACCTTACGGTAGTAGACAAAACCCTTTGGGAATCGCAGCCATTCGCCCCCTCAGCACTAACTGAACCGCTGCAATTAGTTGTGGAAGTTGTCTCGACAAATTGGGAAGATGATTATATCGACAAGCTGGATGAATATCAGCGGCTGGGAATTTCTGAATATTGGATTGTTGATTATTTAGCTTTGGGAAGCAGAAACTATTTGGGAAACCCGAAAGAACCGACAGTTTTTGTTTACCTGCTCGATGAACATGGGGTTTATCAAATGACTGCTTACCGAGGGAATGAGCGAATTATATCCCGAACTTTCCCAGAATTAGCGCTGACAGCAGAGCAAGTGTTAGATATATGATATCAAATCCAGCTTAAATATCGGTTTATCTCGTTTATGAACAGGCAAGATGCCTGTTCCACAATAAAATTCACTCTTTGTGGAACAGGCATCTTGCCTGTTTCTGACGAACAAATTACGATCGCATCGAGGCCTTTTGCTCAGCCTTCAAATCGCGATTGCTAGCCGCCGCCAACTCCGCATCCAACAACGTCTTACCAGTCGCCGCCAAATACACATCATCCAAACTCGGCCGAGATTGAGCAATTCCAAAAGTAGGAAGTCCCGCATCCTTCAAAGCTTGCTGAATAGTCACCAGCGCGTCGCTGTGCGGTGTTACTACCAAATTTAGAGAATTTCCTTGAGCCGCGTTGACAATCACTTCCTGCACGAAAGAGAGCGATTCCATGAGAGCTTTTGCTGTTTCCGCTTCTGCGATCGGCGAAAACTCCCGAATCCGCAAAGTCACCCGATCGCCCCCAACCCGATTTTTCAACTCCTCCGGCGTCCCCTCAGCAATCACCGTACCCTTGTCAATAATTGCCACGCGATCGGCTAAAGCATCCACTTCTTCGAGATAGTGACTCGTAATCAAAACCGTAGTCCCTTCTTCCCGCAAGCGCCGCAGGAAATCCCAAACCACCACCCGGCTTTCAATATCGAGCCCGACAGTCGGTTCGTCTAACACCAAAACATCCGGCTGGTGAAGCAATCCAGCCGCCAAATCGAGGCGCTTGCGAATTCCGCCGGAATAAGTGCCCGTCTTTTTATTTTCCCACTCCTCCAAACCGAGGAGTTTCACCATTTCGTCAATCCGCCCTTTAATCGTCTTGCGCGGTAAATGGTAAAGCGCTGCTTGCAGTTGCAGGAGTTCCCGGCCCGTCAGCACCTTATCGAGAGCAACTTCTTGGGCGACATAGCCCAGTCTCTGTCGAGCAATTCTCGCCTGACTGACAGCAGAAATGCCAGACACTTCAATCCGTCCGCTGTCTGGCGATGTTAAAGTACAAAGTACGCGCAGGGTGGTGGTTTTGCCAGCACCGTTGGGGCCTAGCAAACCAAATATTTCCCCCGGTTCTACCTTGAAGGAAACATCTTTAACGGCTTCTACATTGCCGTAGCGTTTCTGAAGATTTTCAATTAAAACGGCGGGAGCCATATTATTTTACGATGAACTGGTTGTTAATATTTTGACACTTCCTGGCTCAAATTGCCCGAATCTTCGATCGGGGAATGCGAATGGCTTGTAGGTGCTTCTACATTTAACTTGTAGGGGCGGGTTTTACCAACCATCTGCGCCTAAAACCAATAATCTCGTAAACCCGCCCTCACCCAACGCTAAATCCGGGGTCTGTTTATCGGACACCACGTTTTTTTATTTCTCTACGATCGAATTTCTTAGCAAAAAATATGAGCTTTGAGTTAACTCTAACTTTTGGGTTAGCAACTCAAAACTCATATTTTTTTTAAACAAGTAGAGATGCACCCGAAACCTGTTATCTTATAATTATCTCTACCTCTAGGCTGATGTCGATCGCGATTTTAACAATCAACAACCGTTCCCAAAAACATCTAACTATCTCACCCACAGAAATGCCACATCTCAAAATTGTTAACGGGCAATTTCTACTTTTAACTCCCCTAAAGAGAGTTGGCTGCCGCGTCTTTAATCGATAATTTTCACCCAACCGCGACGCACGTTGTACAGCAGTCGGTTGATGATTGCATACTCGTCGTCATTCAGCGTTCTTTCTAAGAGTGCGGATCTGAGCTGTCTCCGGTCGTGGCGAGTCACGACGCTGGAGAACATGACCTGACCAAATAACTCTTCGAGTGTCATTTGGGAGACTGACATGATAAACCTCCTAGTTGATTGAGACAGATAAAATTTTTACAGGCTGATGATAATTCTATTATCTTCTATGCGATCGACTCCAAAGGCGATCGAAAACATTGACACCGTGTGATTTTTACGGTAACAATCTGTGACCGAGACTTTGATGCCAAGTGACTTGGATCTTTTAAATTTGTGATGGTTGTCACTCCTCGGAAGAAAGAAGAGGGAGAAAGGCGATCGAGGACGATCGGCAATGATCTAAACGGAGGACACGGCATTGCCGTGTCCCTACCCCGATTAATTGTAGGGACACGGCACTGCCGTGTCCTGATTTTAGTTAGGTAATATTAATTCCGATGCTACCGGATTTGATATAACCGCTTTTCAAGGTCATTTTTGGGCTAATTGAGGCATCGCTCGATCGTCGCTACCACCGACTCGGCCAACTCTTTCAGCGCGTAACCGCCCTCCAAACCAAAGGCGATGCGGCGAGTTATTTGCAGACAATATCCGGTGAAAGTACCGAAATCTGAAGGCGCTAGAGTCATACTCGCCAGCGGATCGGACGCAGTAGCGTCGTAACCGGCGCTGACAATCAACAAATCCGGTTGAAACTTTGACAAAAACGGCACAACTTGAGATTCAAAAGCGCTCCGGTATTCCGCAATTCCGCCGCCCGGATACAGGGGAATGTTCAGCACGTTGTCGTAGCTGCCGCGTTCGTCGGCATCTCCGGTTCCCGGATAGCACGGAGATTGGTGCAGAGAACAGTAGGCAATTTGTCGGCAGTTTTCCACCAAGGCTTGAGTGCCGTTACCGTGGTGCACGTCCCAGTCGAGGACGGCGACGCGGTTGATTCCGGGTTGCGAGAGTGCATAGTGAGCGGCGATCGCAGCGTTGGAAAACAAGCAAAAACCCATCGCCCGATCGCTCTCAGCATGGTGTCCCGGCGGTCTGGCGAGTACAAACGCCGGTTCGTTTGTGGCGAGTGCTCGATCGACTCCATCGAGCCAAGCACTCGCCGCCAGTAGCGCTACGTCGTAACTTTCCGCAGAAATCGGCGTGTCACCGTCGAGATAGCCGCCTCCCCGATGAGCCAAATGTTCGACTTCTTTGATGTATCTTGGCGCGTGAACTTGAGCGATCGCCGAGAACAGTTCTGGTTTGCGCTGCGCTACTGGGGTTGGCAGTTGCCACTCGATGCGATCGGCCCAGGGAGCTGCTAAAAGAGCATTGACGATCGCCGTTAAACGTTCTGGTCGCTCTGGGTGAAGCATTCCAGTCTTGTGCAGCAAGAAATCTTCGGAGTAGATGACGGGTAGCATCAGCAGATTTTAGAGTTGATCTTTTATATTTTAGATTTTTAATTTGCTTCAATTCGGCAACCAGCGAAAGTGAAATTAAAATTTCGAGCTGCCCGCCATTTTATTTTTTTAGATAGCAGTCAAAAACACCGATCGAAGCATCAAAGCCGACCGCCTAAAAAAACATTTCTAGGTTTCCCCAATTGATGACTAAATCACCAACTACCAAATCACCAATTTTGCTGGTTTTGTGCATTAATTTTTCTGACGACTTTTCCCTAAAATTCAAGGCTAATTGTGATATAATTTCAGGAGTAATTTGCAATATTTGACAGCTCTACTGAACCCAAACCGATTTTATCGCATTTTGGGGATTTATAGCGGTCAAATTTAAAGTTTTAACGGAGTTTTTCAACCTATGACTATCTCTGAGTCGCGGATAATCCCAACGGATCTGGGTAATGAGATGTCCCGATCGTACTTGGAATACGCCATGAGCGTAATTGTCGGTCGGGCGCTACCAGATGCGAGGGACGGTCTCAAGCCCGTTCACCGACGCATTCTCTACGCCATGAACGAATTGGGCTTGACACCCGATCGACCTTTCCGCAAATGCGCCCGCGTCGTCGGGGAGGTGCTGGGTAAGTATCACCCGCACGGAGATACAGCGGTTTACGACGCCCTGGTGCGAATGGCTCAAGATTTCTCCATGCGGGAACGCCTAATCAACGGTCACGGCAATTTCGGGTCAGTAGACAACGACCCCGCCGCAGCCATGCGTTACACCGAGTGTCGCCTCACCTCGCTGACTCACGACGCCCTCCTACGGGACATCGACTGCGAAACAGTTGATTTCGGCGACAACTTCGACGGTTCCCAGCAAGAGCCCCTCGTACTCCCAGCCCGCATCCCCCAGATTTTGCTCAACGGTTCCTCCGGGATTGCCGTGGGGATGGCCACCAACATTCCGCCCCACAATTTAGGCGAAATAATTGACGGTTTCTTAGCCCTAATCCACAATCCAGGAATTACCGACCTGGAATTGATGCAGTACATCCCCGGCCCGGACTTTCCCACTGGCGGACAAATTCTCGGCAGAGGTGGCATACGCGATGCTTACACCACTGGGCGCGGTTCGATTACCATGCGTGGAGTCGCCGGCATCGAAACCATCGAACATCCCGGCCGTCCCGACAAAGAAGCAATTATTATTACCGAATTGCCTTACCAAACAAACAAGGCAGCGCTAATTGAGAAAATTGCCGAACTGGTAAACGACAAAAGATTAGATGGAATTTCCGACATTCGCGACGAAAGCGATAGAGACGGAATGCGGATCGTGATCGAACTCAAGCGCGATGCCTATCCCCGAGTCGTCCTCAATAATCTCTACAAACAAACACCCCTCCAAGCCAACTTTGGAGCCAATATGTTAGCGCTAGTAAACGGGGAACCCCAACTACTGACGCTCTCCCAATTTCTGAATGTCTTCCTAGACTTCCGCATTGAGACAATTACTCGCCGGACTCAATACGAACTCCGCAAAGCAGAAGAACGCGACCATCTTTTGCAAGGCTTATTAATTGCCCTAGATAACTTAGATGAAATTATTCACCTAATTCGTGCCGCTGCCGACTCCGCCGCAGCAAAACAAGAATTGATCGATAATTACGGTCTTTCCGAACAGCAATCTGATGCAATTTTGCAAATGCAACTGCGGCGTTTGACAGCATTAGAAGCGCAAAAAATTCAGCAAGAACACGAAGAACTGCGAACTAAAATTGCCGATTTGGAAGATATCTTAGCGCGTCGGGAACGTATCTTAGAAATCGCCGAAGTCGAAGCAGTCGAAATCAAAACCAAAATCGCCACTCCTAGGCGCAGCGTCATTGAACACGCCGAAGGAGAAATCGATGAAAGAGATTTAATTGCCAACGAACAAGCAATTATTCTGATCACAGAGCAAGGCTATATCAAGCGGATGCCTGTCAGCACTTTCGAGGCCCAAAGTCGCGCTACTCGCGGCAAAGCAGGCGCGAAAATGAAAGAAGATGACGGAGTAGAGCATTTCCTTTCCTGCTGCGATCATGATAGCGTTTTGTTCTTTAGCGATCGGGGCGTAGTTTACTCTGTCAAAGCTTATCAAATCCCCGTCTGTTCCCGGACGGCTCGCGGTACTCCCGTGGTACAACTGCTGCCGATTCCTATAGAAGAAAAAATCACTTCTATGGTGTCAGTTACAGAATTCACCAGCGAAGAATACTTGGTGATGTTGACTCGCGGCGGCTACATTAAGAAAACCGCACTTTCAGCTTTTGGCAACATCCGCACTAACGGATTAATCGCGATTTCTCTAGAAGAAGGCGACCAATTGCGCTGGGTGCGGAGAGCAAAAGTTGGTGACAGCATCATCATCGGCACGCGCCAAGGTATGGCAATTCATTTCCGCACCAATCACGAACAGTTGCGCCCTGTTGGCCGCGCGACGCGGGGTGTAAAATCGATGAAATTGCGATCGGGCGATGAGTTGATCAGCATGGACATTTTGCCGAGTTCAATTGTTGCCGAAATTGCTGAATTGGAAACGGGCGAATCGGAATTTGAGGGAGCAGAAATTGCTCTATTAGAAACGGGCGATTCGGAATTTGAAGGAGCCGAAATTGCTGAATTGGAAACGGCTGATGTGGAATTGGAAGACGAAGAATTAGAAGTGGAAGCTGAGGAAATTGAAGGCGAAGATGCCGAAGAAATTCCCGCAGTTAACAGTGAAGTTCCTAGCGTTTTGGTCATCACTACCAACGGTTACGGCAAGCGGGTTCCAGTTTCGCAATTCCGCCTGCAAAGACGGGCGGGTAAGGGATTGACGGCTACTAAATTCAAGTCTAAAAAGGGCAAGGATCAGGTAGCAGCGCTGCGAATTGTCAACGAAGATGACGAATTGATGATTATTACCAACCGAGGTATTATTATCCGTCAGGCTGTGAGTGCAATTTCCACGCAATCCCGTACTGCAACGGGCGTGCGGGTGCAGCGCTTGGACGAGGATGATTCGATCGTAGCTGTGGCTTTGGTGCCGGCTTCGGGTGAAGAGTCGATCGAAGAATTGGAATCTTCGGAATCTTCGGAATCTTCGGAAGCAGCAGAAGAGTAAAGGTGAATAGTTTGTAGGGTGCGCTGCGGTGCACCTTACTGCTGAAGGGTAAAAGTGCGGCTATTCCCAGTTTCTGCATCCAAAACAGGTCAACATTTAATACTAATTCTGAAAAAATATCTGTAGGGACACGGTATTGCCATTCTTCGTGTCAACTTAACGTCAAACCCAGTCACCAACTGCTGTTTGACAATTAAGGCCAGATCCCCCCTAGCCAAGAGGGCGGGCACGGGGGCACCGCCCCTACAAGGGGGGGACAGGAGTCTTCTCAAAGTCCCCCTTCTTAAGGGGGATTTAGGGGGATCTAGACTTAGGGAAAAACGAGATTTATCAAGGGTTTCAGGCTTAAGTTGACACTCCTTGGGTATTGCCGTGTCCTTAATGCGATCGTTGACAATCGAGCCGATAATTGCTATAGCATAATAGAATCAAAAAGTTAATAGCAAAAGTCTGTAAAAATGCCTTATTTAACAGCAGCAAACGACATCAAAGCACTCATCGCTAAAATTTCCCAAGCTAAAATCCTGTGGGTTGACACAGAAATAGCAGACTATAAATCCAATCCCAGATTATCTCTAATTCAAGTGTTAGCCGACTCCACCGATGCGACGGGAGATGCCACTTTTCTGCTAGATGTCTTGGATCAGCCAGAATTGGCAAAAGATTTCATCAACCAAATCATGGTAAATCCAAATATTGAG
The DNA here is from genome assembly GCA_031372825.1 of Cyanobacteria bacterium OTE_58_metabat_593. Taxonomy (GTDB): domain Bacteria; phylum Cyanobacteriota; class Cyanobacteriia; order Cyanobacteriales; family Microcoleaceae; genus Microcoleus. The sequence goes on from JANMLZ010000216.1 coordinate 23,967, forward strand.
AAAGTATTGCACAACGCCAGCTATGACATCAGATTTCTGGGAAACGACGACGCTCAAAATGTCAGTTGCACCTTAAAAATGGCGAGAAAAATTCCAGCTTACATTCTACCATTACCCAACCGACAGCTCAAAACTTTAATAGAAACACTTTGCGGCATTGCTTATGTAGATAAAACAGAACAAAGCGGCGATTGGGCAAGGCGTCCCCTGATCCAAAAGCAGCTAGAATATGCCAAGATGGACGCGGTTTATTTAGTTGGAGTGCATCGCCGCCTGCTAGAAATTCTTGCCCAATGTTACCCCGAACCCGCAACGGAAAACTTGACAACATTGGGTGAAAAATATCAGGAAATAGAATCTCAGTGGAAGCCACTAGATTCAGAAATCGCTGAAGTGAAAGAACGATTTAAAGCAGGGATGATGGCCCAAAAGCTCAAAGATAGTTCTTATTTTGAGCTTTCCAGTTCCATAACGATGAAAGTTGATTTTCTCACCCTGGCAAGACTCTCACAAACTGAGGGAATTGAGTTAAATTTTCCGGTGACGCTGACGAAAGAAATTCAAAAACAGTTAGGACAACTCATCGCCAATCCATCTTTGGAAGTTGAGGATATTGCGAGTTCGCGGTTGAATTCCAACGTACAGCAGCGCCGAAAATCTACTAAAAAAGTTGCGTCGGAACCGGGTACCGAGGATTTAACAGCATTGGGAGAAAGGTACAAACAAATTTTGCCTGAATGGAAGTTGCTCGATTCAGAAGTTGAGCATCTCAAAGAGCGCATTAAAAAAGCAATGTTGGTACAAAATAAGGGAAATACTCCCCATTTTAAGTTATCTAGTTCCTCAATTTTGAAGGTGGATTTTGCTAGCTTGGCAAGACTTGCGTTATCTGCGGGAATTGAGTTAGATTTTATGGTGACGTTGACTCAATACATCCAGAAGCAATTAAAAGAAGCAATTAACAAAATTGATGTGCAAATTGAGTATATTACCAGTTGGCGGATGACGGCTAAGACTGTGGAAGATGAGGATGAGGAAATCCCGTTTTAAGTAATATCAAATCTGGTTGTTGCGGAATGATATCAATTCCGGCTGCGCCGGAATGATAAGCGAGGACACGGCAGTGCCGTTTCCCTACAATTAATCTGGCGTAGGGACACGGCACTGCCGTGTCCTCTATATTCGCCATATTTGCTACTTCCCTACTGTGAAATACTCATTTTTAGCGTAGACGCTAATAATGCAATCTCCCACTTCAAAAAACATCCCCTCTTGCTCATCTTTTGAAAATTGCAAGTTGCCGTATTTAGAATTAATTTCCTCAGCAGTCGCCGCTTTTGCCTCCATTTCATCTGGGATAAGTCCGGTAGAACCGATGTAGAAAACTAGCGGGGAAACTTTTTCGCTGTACAGTTTTTCGGCGTAGGTTTCTAGTCGCTGATTCGCACTAGCTAAAGCTGCTACAAACTCGTCTCGCTTGACATCTTTTTCTTGCCATTTTGCTTGCAAAAGTCTCAGCAAACTGTCTGCACCAACTTTTGCTAAGGTAGCGCTCACAATTCCGTTACTCTCCAACCCCAAAAACTCATCGAAAATCAGTTTCATTAAGTCGTCAACTTTGGTGATTTTGGTTCGGGATGAAACTGTTTTGTGGGCGAAGACGACGGGCTCGTCTAAGGTGATGTCGAATGTCGGTTTTGCTAGCTTTTCGCCACTATTTTTGTGGTAAACTTCGTAAAGGCGATCGAGAAATTTGTTGGCTGAGTGCAATTTGCCGAAGTTGAGGATGTTTTTGCTGCCGATGTCGATTTTGTAGCTGACTCGCGAATCTACTGTACCATGTGCGATCGCACTTTTTAAATCTGTATATTCCGTCGTCGTCGGAAAGTTGATGTAAAGGCTTTTCGACAGATAATGCTGTTTCAACTCTTCCAATTGTTCCGCTGTGTAAGCCTCGGATTCTTCCTTCAAATGAGCCGAAAGAATGCTGGAGAGAATTTTAATTTCTGCAAGTTCCTCAAACACTCCGTCAAGGCTGCCGTAACGCCCGTCAAAAGGCACTAGCGGCAAACTATCTAAGTTAATATCGTACTCTGAATGGAAGTCGAAGTCTCCCGCAGGCGAGCCGTCTTTTTCAATTAAACCGCATTTTTTGAGCAAATCAAAGACTGCTTTGCTGCTGATTTTGATCCTGAGCGACTTAATATTAACTTCGCCGTCGCTGACCATTGTATAATTGTTGAAAGTATTGAGGTCTGTTACTAGAATTCCCGCCACTTCTGCGATTAAAGTTTCATCCTCAACTTTTACCAGCTTAACTTTTCGGGTAATCAGCATATTGATGGTGGCGGTATTTTGATTGATGGCAAATGAACCCATCCGCACGTATTCACCGCCATCTAAAAATTCTGTTTTCAATGAAGGCTTGACAAGGTTGCCGTTTTCATCTCGCTTCCCTTCAATTCGCTTCAAACCTTTTCGCTGATAGTTTTCTTGCAAGTGTTTCAAGTTGATGATGATGCTGTTGCTGTTTTCCTCGAATATCTCGATTAACTCCAGCAGGGTAATTTTGTCGCTGACTTTTACCCGATCGCCAATTTGATGATTTTGCAACACATCTGGCCCAAAGACAACCTGTTCTAAATCTTCCGTAAACTCCGCTATTTGGGCATTTGTCAAGGCTTTAGCGTGTTTTTCGGTCAAAGTAGCATCGAAGGTGCTCGCCAGCGCATACTTAGCCGTATTTAAATTGCCGTCAGCGAGGTTAGCCTTCGCAAAAGCAAACACCGACTCATCAGTTTGAGCAACGGGAACATCTAGTTTGTCATACTCATCTTTGGTGACTTGCTGATATTTGTAAAACAATCCCGCATCGTCTGCTTTCAGCCCGCAGATTTTCAGCGTACTCGATGAACCGTTGATTTTCTTGCCACTTTTAGAAACAAAAACTTGATAATCGTATTCCTTGATTAACGGTTCTTCCAACGGCGGCGCAACGGAACTGCCTAATAGTTTGGTGCTGTCGTAAAGAGCATCGTAAACCATTTTGACTTCGCCAGCACGAATGCAATTTCCTGATAATGTATTGGCGATTTTGGAGAGCAGTTTGAAGTCAGCAGAGGCATAGGATATCGTGTTGGCAAACACATCCATCTCTTTGAGTTGTTCGCAAATTTCCCCTAATTTTGCAGCTTCAGAATTGGCACTGGGGTCATTGGCATAGCCGTCTGTGTGTAAATTAATCGCTGTCACTTCTCCCGCTTTCACCAGAGATTTAGCAAGCTGCATTGACTGGGATATGCAGGTACAACCAGCGGTTTGGATTTTTTTAATCTCTTGGATGTATTTAGATTCAAACTTCATCACTTCTTGAATGGGAATTCGCTGGAAGTGACAAATTACGTCGCCATTGTCAGCATAGGAAATTAGGCTGACGATGAGCTGGTAATTGTTGTATTCGTCTAAGGTTAAAAGCTTGATCAGGGTTTCTTTTAGCGGTTTTAAATCAGAATACATTGAGCCGGAACGATCGATGATGATGATGCTGTGGGCGATCGACTTTTCTGGGATATCGCCGGGCTTTCTTTGTAGATTTGTACGATCGACTAAATAGAATGCCTTTTCGTTTCCGGCAAAATTGTAGAGGGTAAACTTGGTGCGAGTATTGAAGGCTGCTTGGCTGCTGGAACTTTTGACCTGAGATGATTGTTTTGCTTGCCGTGGCATAGTTTTCACTCGTGTTGACTTATTCTTCAACTATATCATGACACAGGCTTTTGTGGGCGTCAAGGCCTGTTGCGAAAATTATCTGCTAAGCTAAATAAGTATTAATGCTTAGCGGTGATCGGGGAAATAATATCAATTTCGGCTGCGCCGAAATGATACAGAGGAGACGGCAGTGCCGTTTCCCTACAACAATAAATCGCGGTAGGGAAACGGCACTGCCGTCTCCTGAAATACTTGCATTTCTGAGTAGAAACTAATTTTATTGTGGTCGATCTACGGGAGATGACAACATATCATATTTGGTCAATTACCAATAAAAATTGTTCGCAGTGAGGACTAAACTCCTCAAATTTAGAAGAGGACTAAAGTCCTCAGTACAAACTCATTTGATTATGGCAAGTCGCACGACCGATCGCCAAATCGAACCGCGCCCCGCAAGCCAGATTGCCAAAATCTCCACTATGCTAACCTAGGCAAGCAGCAATGCCTTGTCATAGGCGATTAAGATAATTTCAAACAATTTATTTTATTGAGGAGCGGTGTATTCCATATGGCAAACCTGATCGGCACAGACGGCAACGACTTTCTTCTCGGAAGTCCCCAGAGCGATCGAATTCGCGGCTTAGATGGCGATGACACGCTCTCAGGTGGTCCAGGCGACGACACTATAGAAGGTGACGCCGGCAGAGACCAAATTCTTGGAGGCGACGGATCGGATTCGCTGTTTGGGGGTGAAGGAAATGACGAACTGATTGGCAACCAAGGCCGCGATTTTGCTTCCGGCGGGAACGGCGACGACTCGATTCGCGGCGGTTTGGGCAACGATACCCTCGATGGCAACGACGGGATAGACAGCTTGTTGGGAGACGCAGGAGACGACTTGCTTCGCGGCAACTCAGGCTTTGATATCATTGCCGGCGGTACTGGTAACGATACCCTCAGAGGGGGTGACGGCGACGATTCTGTGTTCGGCAATGGTGATGACGACTTTCTTTACGGGGATGCTGGAAAAGATTCTCTCAATGGCGGTACTGGTAGAGATCAACTGTTTGGTAGCGATGGCAACGACTACTTGAAAGGGGAAGATGGCGACGACACTTTGTACGGTAATGCCGACAAAGATTCGCTGTTTGGAGACTCTGGAAACGACCAAATATTCGGCGGAAAGGGTGACGATACAGCTTTTGGCGGCATCGGTTCCGATACGATTCGCGGTGATGAAGGCGATGACTCGGTATTGGGAGATGAAGGTAATGACTTCCTGTTTGGTGGCAAAGGCAATGATGCTCTAGACGGCGGTTTTGGGGATGATTCCTTGGCTGGAGGTATCGGCGACGATACAATTTTGGGCAGTTTTGGCAATGACAATTTATTTGGGGCAGAGGGTAATGATTCTTTGATCGGAGGTGAGGGTTCGGATACTCTGACTGGCGGTGGTGGCAGTGATGTCTTTGGATTGGGAGCTGGGCCTGGCAGTGTGGCTTTGATTACTGATTACAATGAGGCGGAGGATTTCTTTGGACTGCCGAGCAATTTATCTTTTGGTAATTTGGTGGTTAGTCAAGGCAACGGTGCAAACCGCAGAGATACAGTAATTACGATCGACGGTAAGCTTTTAGCAATTTTGATAGACACTCCGTCGGCGCTGATTGATGCCAATGATTTTATTGCTGTGACTGGGACGGCTACTCCCAGACCAACTACAGTTACAACTACAACTACAACTACGACCACGAGTACGAGTACAGGTGCAACTGCAACTCCGACTCCGGCAACAACTCCGACTCCGGCAACAACTCCGACTCCGGCAACAACTCCGACTCCGGCAACAACTCCGACTCCGGCAACAACTCCGACTCCGGCAACAACTCCGAC